>CAADGI010000025.1 GCA_900696495.1 uncultured Alphaproteobacteria bacterium | reverse complement strand
TGGAGGCACGGCCGGGAATCGAACCCGGATACGAGGATTTGCAGTCCTCTACATCACCATTCTGCCACCGCGCCATTCAGGGTGGGTCGCCGGGATAATAGAGGAAACGCCCTCCGGAAATAAAGGTCAAAATAAGGGCCAAAAATAAATAGATTTGACTGTTTTTCGCCTTTATCATGGTGCCAGGTGAATTTCAAAGACGGATATCAGCCCGCCAATGACCGATTTTTCCCAATCCCGCAAAAACATGGTGGACAGCCAGATCCATACGGCCGGCGTCGTGGACGACGCAATCCTCGCCGCCTTTGGAAATGTTCCCCGTGAAACATTTGTGCCCAAGCCCCTTCAGAATGTCGCCTATGGCGACGGCGACCTGCCGCTCGGCGGCGGACGTTATCTTCCCGAACCCATAACCCATGCCCGCCTGGTGCAGGCGGCCGGTCCCGACAAAAACAGCAGGGTGCTGGATATCGGCGGCGGAACAGGCTACCCGGCGGCGATCATGGCCGGAATTGCGGGTTTTGTTACGGTTCTCGAGGAAGACCGCCAGTTTCTGGATTACGCAATTCAGGCCTGGCAGCATCTGGGTTTCCAGAATATAACGCCCGCTATCGGCCCGCTGGCCGCCGGTTACGCGAATGGCGGTCCATACGACATTATATTCATTCACGGCGCTGTCACCGAAGTGCCGCTGAACATCGCGGCCCAACTGGCCCCGGGCGGAAGGCTCATGACCATCGTCAAGCAGCCCGGCGCGGTCATGGGGCAGGCGACCCTGACCATCAACAGCGTGGGTAATAAATATTCGTCCCGGCCCCTGTTTGATGCCGGGGCCGATTATCTTCCGGCCTTCGCCCCGCAGCCTGCCTTTGTGTTTAAATAGCCCGGCATATTGAAACCGCGCCCGCACAGGGATATATACCTACTCGCGTATCATCTCTTTGAAAGCCTTGCCGGTTTTGCTAGGATGATGCGGACAAAAAGAGATTTCATGCTGATTTCAAATAGATATAAAAATCTCCTGAGAACTGGGTTTAAGATTATCCCCGTGGCTTTCGCCCTCGGGCTCCCGGCCTATGCGGCTGAGGATGTCGAGATTTACCGCCTCGACGGCCAGCCGCCTCAGGTTCAGGCGCCGGTTGCAAGGCCTGCCGCTCCGGTCTCAGACGCCCTGACGCTCAGCCAGGTTTTACGGATGGCTTACCTGAATAACCCGGCCCTGAATTCCGGCCGCGCCGATCTGCTGGCGACGCAGGAAGAACTGCCGCAGGCGCAGGCAGGCTGGAAACCGACCGTCACGGCCGATGCCGATGTCACTAACAATAATTCCGACGATGGCGACAGCGATGAAAGCAACACATCGAAAGGTGTAGGCCTCACGTTGACGCAACCTTTATACCGTGGCGGACGTACGATGGCGCAATCGGCCTCGGCCCGCGCCGTGATCGAGGCCCGCTCGCAGCTTCTACGCGCGCAGGAACAGGACATTTTCGAAGCCGTGGCAGTCGCCTATATGGATGTGGTCCGCGACGAGGCGCTGCTCGAACTGCGCCGCCAGAACCAGGATCTGCAAAGCCGCCAGCTCAAGGCGACAAAGGACCGCTTTGAGGTTGGCGAACTGACCAAAACAGACGTCAGCCAGTCGGACGCGCGCCTGGCCGGCGCCGAAGCCGACGTGATCGACGCGCAGGGCAATCTGAATTCATCACGCGCGACGTTCGAACAGGTAATCGGCGTTGCGCCGGGCAAACTGGCGCCGCCCGATGTCAGGCTCACCGTTCCCGATAACCTCGCCGCCGCGACGACGCAGGCGGAAGAGAGCAGCCCGCTCGTGCTCTCGGCCATCAGCGCGCACAAGGCTTCTGAAAATGATGTCGATGGAATTTACGGCGAATTGCTGCCGCAGGTTGGCTTGTTCGCAGGCATCGACCGCACTTACGATCCGCCGAGCGGTTTGTCTGACGACAGGACCGACCGCAATATCGGCATCGAGGCCAGCATTCCGCTGTACGAGGCAGGGGCCGTGCGCTCCCGCGTCAGGCAGGCAAAACATGTCGCCAACAGCCGTTATCTTGATATTCTCGACGTCAAGCGCCGCTCGCGCGAGGACGCCATCCGCAGTTGGGAGGATCTTCAGGCCGCCCGCGCGCAGATCAAATCGCGCGAGGCGCAGGTCGAGGCCGCCCGCATCGCGCAGGAAGGCGTCAAGCAGGAGGCAGAATTCGGCGCGCGGAGCGTGCTGGATGCCCTCGACGCCGACCAGGAGTTGCTGGATGCGCAGGTAGCATTGGTGAGCGCCCGCCGCGACGAGGTAGTTGCCCAATTTTCTCTTTTGGCCACGCTTGGCCTGCTGACGCCCGATGTTCTGGGTTTTGGCGGCGAAACCATCAATCTCGACGGCAAGCTTCAGAAAAAAGAACGCCAATATTTCGATATGGATGTGGATAGGGTAGGCAATCCCGGCTGACCCCTCTTTGACAACCCCCACCTAATGTACGAAACTGATTCGATTGGAATAACAGGCCGTACGTCATGTCCAAACAGCAGGATAACAATCAGGACCCCTCGATCGAGGAAATTCTGGATTCCATCCGCCAGATCATTTCCGACGACGATGAAGGCGCCCCCGCGCAGGAGGCCCCGTCGCCGCCGGCTGACGATGTTATCGAGCTGACTGAAAAAGCGCCTGTGAAAGAAGAAGAAATCGTCGTGGACATGAAGGAGCTGGAAGAGGCCCTGGCAGAGCCGGAACCGGCCCCGGCTGCAGCTGTGCCACCACCTCCACCCCCGCCGCCGAAGCCCGAACCCAAACCGGAGCCGAAACCCGAGCCGCCGCCCAAAGCCGCCGCGCCGGTGGACAACAACAAGGATATGAACGATGATCTCAGTGCAATTCTTACCAAGAACGCGGAGGATTCCGTCATGGGCGCATTTACAGAACTGACCAAGCGCGCGTCGATCGACAAGGGCGAGGGACACACGGTGGAAGACGTGGTCCGCGAGGAATTGCGGCCGATGTTGAAGCAATGGCTCGACAAGCACCTGCCGAGCATGGTGGAGCGCCTGCTGCAGAAGGAAATGGAGCGCATTTCCAAGCGTGTGCTGGGCGACGAATAGCAGCCTTAAATCTTGCTTTATTGTTGAAAACCCTTATATTTCGGCCCTTATTGTCATACCGGCGCAAGCCGGTATCGAGTAACCAGTTTGGCAACCGGATCCCGGCTTCCGCCGGGATGACAGGTCGGAATTATGTTAGATAAGAATTTCAATCCTCAGGCCATTGAAGACAAGCATTACACCCGCTGGGAAGCCTCGGGTGCGTTCGCCTGTGACCCTGCCAGCAAGGCGAAACCTTTCACGGTTATGATGCCGCCGCCCAACGTCACGGGCAGCCTGCATATGGGCCATGCGCTTAACATGACGCTGCAGGATATTCTGACCCGTTATTACCGGATGAAGGGACGCGACGCGCTCTGGCAGCCCGGCACCGACCATGCCGGCATCGCAACGCAGATGGTGGTCGAGCGGCTGCTGGATAAGGAAGGCATCAACCGTCGCAAGATGGGCCGCGAAAAATTCCTCGAGCGCGTCTGGGCGTGGAAAGCGGAATCCGGCGGCACCATCGTCGCGCAACTCCGTAAGCTCGGCGCGACACCAGACTGGAAGCGCGAACGCTTCACGATGGACGAGGGACTGTCGAAAGCCGTCCTAAAAGCCTTCGTCCAGCTCTACCGCGAAAAACTGATCTACCGCGACAAGCGCCTCGTGAACTGGGACCCGAAACTCCACACCGCCATTTCCGATCTCGAAGTCGAGCAGAAGGAAAAGAAAGGCCATATGTGGCATATCCGTTACCCGGTCGAGGGCGCGACGGAGGAATTCATCACGGTCGCGACCACGCGCCCCGAAACCATGCTCGGCGACACGGCCGTAGCCGTTCACCCCGATGATGAGCGTTACAAACATCTCGTCGGCAAGTTCGTTTCACTGCCGCTGACGGGACGGTTGATCCCCATCATCGCCGATGAATATTCCGATCCCGAGAAAGGCAGCGGTGCCGTGAAGATCACGCCCGCGCATGACTTCAACGACTTCGAAGTCGGCAAGCGCCACAAACTGCCGATGATCAATATTTTCGACATCAACGCGCACCTCAATGAAAATGCGCCGGAAGCCTATCAGGGCATGGAGCGTTTCGCCGCGCGCAAGAAAATCCTCGCCGAGCTTGAGGCAATGGAACTGCTGGCGCAGGTCGAGGATATCAAGCATGCGGTGCCCTACGGCGACCGCTCCGGCGAAGTGATTGAACCTTACTTAACCGATCAATGGTATTGCGATGCCGCGACGCTCGCGAAACCGGCGATCAAGGCCGTGCAGGACGGCAAAACAAAATTCGTGCCCAGGAGTTGGGAAAACACCTATTTCGAATGGATGAAGAACATCCAGCCCTGGTGCATTTCCCGTCAGCTTTGGTGGGGTCACCAGATCCCGGCATGGTACGGGCCTGACGGCAGCGTGTTCGTCGATGAAGACGAAAAAGGCGCGCAGGCGCAGGCCGATAAACATTACGGCGAGAAAGTAAAACTAAAACGCGACGAGGACGTTCTCGACACATGGTTCTCCTCGGCGCTGTGGCCGTTTTCGACCCTCGGCTGGCCCGATGAAAACGCGATGAAAACGATGGGCAGGTATTATCCGGGCGATGTGCTCGTCACCGGCTTCGACATTATTTTCTACTGGGTCGCGCGGATGATGATGTTCGGCATCCATTTCATGGGCGAGGTGCCCTTTAAAGATGTCTACATGCACGCGCTCGTCCGCGACGCCAAGGGTCAGAAAATGTCGAAGTCCAAGGGTAACGTCATGGACCCGCTGGAGCTGACCGAGAAATTCGGGGCGGATGCTTTACGTTTCACGATGACCGCCATGGCCGCGCAGGGACGCGATATCCGCCTCTCCGAAGACCGCGTCGAGGGCTACCGCAATTTCGCAACCAAGCTCTGGAATGCGACGCGCTATTGCGAGATGAATGGCTGCTTGCCTGTGGCCGGGTTCAAGCCGGAATCGGTTGGATATAATCCGAACAAATGGATCATCCATTCGATGCTTGAAACCAAGCAGGCGATCGAGATGGCGATCGAGGACTATAAATTCAACGAGGCCGCGGCGGCGATTTACCAGTTCGTCTGGGGCACGTTCTGCGACTGGTACCTTGAATTTACCAAGCCCGTTCTCGCGTCGGGCGACGAAAAAGTAAAAACAGAAATCCAGCAGACGACCGGCTGGATTCTCGACCAGATTTTAACCGTTCTGAATCCGCTGATGCCCTTCATCACCGAGGAACTGTATGCCGAAATCGCCAGACGCGATAAAAACGATCTCCTGATTTCCGCGAAATGGCCCGAATACCCGGCCAGCCTGAAAAATCCTGAAGCGGCGGAAGAAATCGGCTGGATGATCCGCTGCATCTCGGATATTCGCAGCGTTCGCGCCGACATGAACGTGCCGCCCAAGGCGATGATCAACCTCGTGGTCAAGGATGCGTCCGAAACGACAAAGAAACGATTTGCGGCTTATGAAGAAATCCTGAAACGCATGGCGCGGATCGAGAACATAGAATTTTCGGCCAACATTCCGAAAGGCTCCATCCAGACGGTTCTGAACGAAGCGACGCTGGCATTGCCCATTGCCGATATCATCGACCTCGACAAGGAGCGCGAGCGCCTGCGCAAGGAGTTGAAAAAACTTGAGCAGGATATCGAGAAGGTCGATCAGAAACTCGGCAACGAGCAATTCGTTTCCAACGCGCCCGAGGAAATCATTGCCGAGCACAAGCAGCGCAAGGAAACGGCGGAATCCACCCACCGCAAATTCAGCCAGGCGCTGAAGCAGCTCGAAGCCGTCTAGGAATTAATCGAGATAATCCTGGTCCTTGAGGCGCTTGTGCTCGCCGAAATCCATTTTGACGACCATCAGGAATCCGACCAGCAGGATCAGCACGCCGATGGTGGCTAAAATCTTGAACAGCGCCGCGCCGAGATCGACACCCCAGATCGTGAGAATGATAAGCGCCGCGCCCGCGATCACAAGGCCGATAAGAACAAGCAAAAGCGAACGTTGCATCAGGCTTTCTCCCTTTCAAGGACGACCAAAAACGCCTCGCGCTGGAAGAACAGCAGCATCCGGCGGAATTCCTTTTCCATCGTGACCACCCGCCAGCCCTGCGCCGCGTTGCGGTTCAGGAAATCGGAAAAGCGCTCGGGGTCGACTTTCGAACTGCCGAGGAACAGCGAGCCGAGCATGCCTTCGCGGTAGAGGATGACTTTATATTCGCGGGTCTGTGTCATGTCTTAAGCGTAATAGGTGCAGGGTGCGGGGTCCAGACATAAAAAACGCCCGGATAGCCGGGCGTTTGTTCGAAGCTTGTTAAGCTTACTTCTTGCCTTCGTCCTTTTTGCCGCCGCCGCTCGACAGGTTGCCGAAATTGGCGAAGCGCTTTTCGAACTTCGACAGGGCGCCTTTTTCAAGGATCTTGCCGGTGCCGCCTTGCCAGGCCGGGTGGGTCAGCGGGTCGATGTCGAGGCTGAGAACATCGCCTTCCTTGCCGTAGGTGCTACGGGTCTGGTAGGTCGTGCCGTCCGTCATTTTGACGGTGATGGTGTGGTAATCGGGGTGGCCTTCAGCTTTCATGACGCTCTTCCTTATTGAATAACGGCGCTTTTTAGCGTTAATAAGGCGGGATTGCAAGCAATTTATAAGGACCGGCATGTGGTGGCACCCCCATAAATTCGAGGAAAAAAAACCTTATCTGGCCGCCCGGACCAGGGTTTTAAGGGCCACAAGGGCGTTTTTTGACGGGCAGGGCTTCCAGGAGGTCGAAACCCCCATCCTGCAGGTCTGCCCCGTGATGGATACCCATATTCATGGTTTCAAGACCGAAATCCTCAAGCCCGACCTGACCCATGAACGGGACATGTACCTCCATACCAGCCCCGAATTCGCCATGAAAAAGCTCATGGTCGCGGGGTTGCCGAAGATCTACCAGCTCTGCCATGTCTTCCGGAACGGCGAGGGCAGCAGGCTTCACAGCCCGGAATTCACGATGCTGGAATGGTACCGGGCGCACGCAGGCTACCGCGACATCATGGATGACTGCACCGGCCTGCTGCGCTCGGTCGCCGGGGCGCTTGAAATAAAACAATACAGTTTTAGAGGAATGCTGTCCGACCCGTTCTTAAACTGGAATATTATTTCAGTATTAGAGGCTTTTGAGAAATATTCGGAAATAAGGCTTGCGGACTATCTCGACGACACCGCCGCCTTTTCCGCCGCCGTCAAGGCCAAGGGAATCAGGGTGGCGGAGGGCGACCGCTGGGACGATCTGTTTTTCCGGGTCATGGCCGAAAAGATCGAGCCGAACCTCGGCGTTGGCGCGCCGGCGATTATTTACGACTACCCGGTGAGTATGGCCTCACTGGCTCGCAGAAAACCCGAAGACCCGCGCTTCGCCGAGCGGTTTGAAATGTATGTCTGCGGCGTCGAGCTATGCAATGCGTTCGGCGAACTGGTCGATCCCGTCGAACAGCGCAAAAGATTCCACGAGGAAATCGATCTCAAGGAAAAACTATACGGCTACCGTTACCCGTTCGATGAGGATTTTCTGAAGGCGCTTGAATACGGCCTGCCTGAATCCGGCGGCAATGCGCTTGGCGTCGACCGCCTTGCCATGCTCGCCAGCGGCGCGGATGATATCGATAAAGTTTTGTGGGCGGGTAAACCTTAAGCCGCGCAGGCCTTGCAGGAGCCGTCGACGGACGCGGCATAGATCTTATCAATCGCCTTTTGCAGCGCCGTGTTGAATTCGACATCGCTTTGCGCAAATTTCAAATCGTTGCTGAGCGCGCGGCTGAAGCTGGCGATGATGCCCTCGTTCTCGGACAGGCGCTTGCACGCTTCATCCAGCGAATAACCGCCCGACAGCGCCACGACTTTCAGCGTCTTCTTGTGATTGATGAGATCGCTGTAGAAATTCGCTTCCTCGGGCAGCGTCAGCTTGAAAATAACCTGCTGGCCCTCGGGCATGGCGTTGAGGTTCTTTAAAATCTCGGCCTTAAGTATCTTTTCGCACTCGGCCTTGTCGCCCGCCTTGATATTCACTTCGGGTTCGATAATTGGAACGAGGCCATAACCCAGGATTTGTTTCGCGACTTCGAATTGCTGCTTCACCACAGCCGCGATACCGCTTTGAGACGCCTTGTTCACGACCGAACGCATCTTGGTGCCGAATATCCCGGCATCGCGCGCGCGGGCCAGCAAGCCATCCAGTTTCGGCATCGGCTTCATCAGCTGCACGCCATCATTTTCATCAGCCAATCCTTGATCGATTTTCAGGAATGGAACGACGTTCAGCTCTTCCCAGAGATACTGCGCCGTCGGCTTGCCCTTGATGGAATCGTCCATGGTCTTTTCGAATAGGATCGCGCCGATGATTTTCTCGCCGTTGAAGGCGGGCGCGGTAATGATGCGCGCGCGCATCTCGTGAACCTTTTTGAACATCTCGGCTTCGCCGTTATAGGCGCTTTCAGGGACGCCGTACTGGGCGAGGGCCTTGGGCGTCGAGCCGCCGCTCTGGTCGAGCGCGGCGATAAAACCTTTGCCAGCGGCAATTTTCCTGAGTTGCTCGTCTCTTGCGGCCATACAAAAATCTCCCTGATTAAGGCTTGAAATTAGCCAATCAGGGAGATTTTAACAACCTTAAAAATTAGAGAGTGTAGCGGATGGTTGGGCTCACAGAGGCCGCATAAACCTTATCTACGGTATCCTGCAATATGGCGTTGAATTCCTTATCGCTCTGCGAAATAGTCAGGCCGTCGGTGAGTACCCTTGAGTAGCTGGCGTCAACGTCAGTATTCAGAGACAAACGGCGGCAGGATTCATCTAGCGAATAACCGCCCGACATGAAAACGACCCTCAAAATTTTCGGATGCTGTGTTAACGGACGGAAAAGTTCCGGTTCTTCCGGCGGATTAAGTTTCACAATAATCTGTTTTCCGTCGGGAATTCTTTCAACACCTTCTAAAAGTTTGTACATAACACGTCTGTCGCACTCGGCTTTAATATGCGGAGGCATGTCTTTACTTACTTCCGGTTCAACAATGGCTACAAGACCGGCATCTGAAATCACCAGTGCAACATCAAGCTGTTGATCTACGACAGCGGAGACTCCTAAATCTGAGTCTTCCAGAATAACCGAACGCATCTTGGTGCCAAACATCCTTGCAGCAACGGCCCGAGCGAGATCACCTTTAAGATCCGGCATAGGCTTCAGCAATTGTACGCCGTTTTTTACATCGGCAAGACCCTTATCAATTTTTACAAAGGGAACGATGCTACAATTATTCCAAAGATAATCCCCCGTCGGTTGGCCCTTAACCTCGCTGTCCATTGTTGTTTGAAACAGAATGGCACCCTTCATCTGTCCAGTTTTAAAAGGTTTGGAGGTAATCATGCGGCTGCGGAATTCATGCACAAGTCCGTGCATCTTGGGTTGATTGATTACTCCTGCGTTAGTGTAAACGCTTGGATCAATTCCATACTTGGTAAGCACCGCAGGAGTGGAGCCGCCGCTTTGGTCGAGCGCGGCGATAAAACCTTTACCGATAATTCTTTGATGTTGTTGATCTTTGATCGAAATACCCATAGTTACGCTCCCTTGTTGGCTGTGCTCTGGAAAATAGCCAATGAGGGGAGTTATAGCAACTGGAAAATCAAGAAATTAAAGGCCGAGGCGTAGGCCGTGAACCGGGCGGGCCGAAGGGGCCGCAGAGACCACGAAGCTTCCATGCAGATCGGGGAACGCGACGATCTCGGCGCCATGCGGATTTTCAATGGCGCTGCGAACAGAGCTGAGATCGACATTACTCGCGAACATCTTTTACCAGTCCTTCTTTAATCAGATCATTGAACGCGCGGTTTTCAGTCGAGGCCGCCCCCTCGTAAAGCCGGTCGAGAACCTGCTGTTTCGTCGCGCCTTTCGTTTCTTCAAGAACGGCGATGATCTTCGCATCGCGCAGGGTGGGTTTTTCCATCTTCATGGCGCGGATGAATTTCTCGATGAAGCGCTTCAACGCGTCGTGGCTGCCGTCGAAATAGGTGAGGGCGTCATCAAGGCCCTTCTTCGAATAACCGCAGGTCTGGAGCTTGACGGCGCGGGCATCAAGCGGGTTTTCCTGGCGCATGATGCAGCCGTAATTAAAGAGCCATTCAATCTCGCGGGTCAGGGCCGATTTATGGATGCCGAGGCGCTCCATGATGCCCGTCTGGGTCGTACCGGGATATTGATCGATATCGGCGAGAATCAGGGTTCTGCGGAGCGAGGACGAGGGCTCGTTGCCGAGGGCTTCTACAAGGTGGTCGATGATGGTGCAGATCTTCTGATCTGTCGTCGTCATCGCCTTCTTAGCCAAATTTGTGACCATGAGTGCATGATACTAAAAAAGTGGCTTTTCGTGCAAGAAATATAGAATTCAGGCCTGTGGAAATGACCTGTAAGTGCCTGATTCAGGCCAAAAATAAAGCCGGCCTGGAAGCGGTTAAGCTGCCAGACCGGCTTTGCCACGGAGAAGGAAAAAATATGCTCCCGCTTCCGTATATGAGTCAAATATTATTTATAGCCCGCCTTGTGCATGGCCATCGCTGTATCGAGCATGCGGCAAGAAAAACCCCATTCATTGTCGTACCAAGCCATGACGCGGACGAAAGTGCCGTCGATGACTTTCGTGCCATCAAGTCCGAAAAGCGCCGAGTGCGGGTCATGATTGAAATCGGATGAAACGAGCGGCTCGTCGTAAACCGCGAGCACATTTTTCAGCTCGCCCGAAGCTGCTTTTTTCATTGCCTCGTTAATTTCCTCGACGGTTGTCTTGCGCTTCGCCGTGAATTTGAAATCCACGAGCGAGACATTCGGGGTCGGCACGCGGATCGAAACGCCGTCCAGCTTTCCATCCAGTTCAGGCAGAACCTTGCCGATCGCCTTCGCGGCGCCCGTTGAGGTCGGAATAAGATTCAGCGCCGCGGCGCGGGCGCGATAGGGATCCTTGTGCGACGCATCCACCGTGACCTGGTCGCCGGTGTAGGAATGGATCGTGGTCATGAAACCATGCTCGATGCCGATGGCCTTGTTGAGAACATACGCGACAGGACCGAGGCAGTTCGTCGTGCAGGACGCGTTGGAAACTATTTTGTCTTCGGCCTTGAGCTTCGAATGGTTGACGCCGTAAACAACGGTGAGGTCTTCGCTCTTGCAGGGTGCCGAAACCAGAACTTTTTTGGCGCCTGCTTTCAAGTGCTTCGATGCGCCTTCTTTATCCGTGAATTTTCCCGTGCATTCGAAAACGATGTCGACATTATGTTTGCCCCATGGAATCTCTCCCGGCTCGCGCGTGCGGTAGCGGGGAATTTCATCGTCGGCGATATGCATCAGGTCGGCGCTGTCGCGGACGATATGCATCGGCGCGCGGCCATGAACGGAATCATATTTCAGCAGGTGAACGTTATTGACGCCCGGATCGTTGATGGCGGCGATTTCGATTTCGCCGCGGCGCTTCAACTCGTAAATCGCCCGCGCCGAAAGGCGTCCGATGCGCCCGAAACCATTAATGCCGACCCTTAATACCATCAGAGTTTTTCCTTCACGGCCTTGACGACGGCCTCCGCCGTGATGCCGAAATGTTGATAGAGTTTTTCATACGGAGCAGAGGCCCCGAACGAATCCATGCCGATAAATACACCGTCAGGACCCAGAATACAGTCCCATCCCTGGCGAACCCCGGCCTCGACCGCCACCTTTAAGCTATTATTGCCGAGCAGGGAGTCAATATAGACGTCATCCTGCGCGCAGAGCAGCTCCATGCAGGGCACGGAGACGAGGCGGGTGCTGAAACCCTCCATCGTCAATTGTTCATAGGCTTTGAGGGCAATTTCAACTTCGGAACCGGAAGCAAAGATCGTCACGCGCGGGTCCTTGCCGTTTTCTTTCAGGACATAGGCGCCGCGCGCGGTCAGGTTTTCTTTCCGGCCTTCATTGATGGTCGGCAGTCCCTGGCGGGTGAGGGCGAGGATACTCGGCCCTTTTTGATTGCCGAGCGCAAGCTCCCACGCCTCGGCGGTTTCGATGCCATCGCACGGGCGGAAGACATTGATATTCGGCATCGCGCGGAACGAGGCGACATGCTCGATCGGCTGGTGGGTCGGGCCATCTTCGCCAAGGCCGATGGAATCGTGCGTCATGACATAGACGACGCGCTGCTTCATAAGCGCCGAGAGACGAATGGCCGGGCGGCAGTAATCGGTGAACACAAGGAACGTTCCCGCATAGGGAATAATCCCGCCATGCAGCGCCATGCCGTTCATGACGGCGGCCATGCCGTGCTCGCGCACGCCGTAATAAACGTACTGGCCTTTATATTTGTCGGCCTCGACGACCGTAGAGCTCTTGATCTTGGTGTTCACGGAGCCGGTCAGGTCGGCCGAACCGCCGATCATCGCCGGGACCTTGGGAACCAGCGCCTCAAGCACGACACCGGACGCCTGGCGCGTCGCCAGCTTCGGCTTTTCAGACGCAAACTTGGTTTTCACTTCCGCGATCAGCGGCGCGATGGTTTTTGAAACATCGCCGGCCTGCGCCGCGAGGAATTCATCCTTCTGCTTGGACTTAACAAGGCGCGCTTCCCATTCATTGTGGCTTTCACGGCCCTGTTCGCCGACGCCGCGCCATGACTTGAGAATATGATCCGGAATGACAAAAGGTTCATGCGGCCAGTCGAGATTCTTGCGCGTGCCTTCAATCTCTTTGGCGTCAGTAATAGCGCCGTGCGCGGTGGAAGTGCCTTCCTGTGTCGGCAGTCCGAACCCGATGCGCGTCTTGCAGCAGATGATGGTCGGTTTGTTCGAAGCCTTCGCTTTCGCGATCGCGGATTCGATTTCATCAAGCTCATGACCGTCGACACTGAAAACATCCCAGCCGTAAGACTCGAAACGCTGCGGAATATTTTCGGAGAAAGACAGCGAAGTCGGCCCGTCGATGGAAATTTCATTGTCGTCATAAAGAACGATCAGCCTGCCGAGACCAAGGTGACCGGCGAGGGAGCATGCCTCGTGACTGACGCCCTCCTGCAGGTCGCCGTCGCTGGCAATCACATAAGTATAGTGATTGACGAGATCATCGCCGAAACGGGCGTTTAACAGGCGCTCGGCGAGAGCCATGCCCACAGCCGTGGAAATACCCTGTCCCAGCGGCCCCGTGGTGGTTTCAATACCCGCATGATGTTCGACTTCCGGGTGGCCCGCGGTGATCGCGCCAAGCTGGCGGAAATTCTTGATCTGGTCGAGCGTGATCGCGTCGTAACCGGTAAGATAATTGAGCGCGTAAAGCAGCATTGAACCGTGACCGGCGGAGAGAACGAAACGGTCGCGGTCGGCCCACTCGGGATGCTTCGGATCGAACTTCAGAAATTTGGAATAGAGAACGGTCGCCGCGTCGGCCATTCCCATCGGCATACCGGTATGGCCGGATTTCGCTTTCGCCACCGCGTCCATAGTCAGCGCGCGGATGGCATTCGCCATGGGTCTCAGATTTGTCTGGGCATCAGCCACTGGATTCGGTCGCGCCTGCGGTTTTGTCATTTACTCTCAACACCATATTGAAAAACAATTGCCCGTACAATGCAGCTATGCGCCTGACAGGTCAAGATTTCTGTGGTCCAATTTATAAAAATAATCATCAGTCTTGACCGGCTGAAACTTGTCCTGATACCGTTCCCAAATCCAGTTCAAACATGAGCAAAGAAGGTTACCCGTGTCATCTGTCAGACAGGCCCTCGCGAAACTCGAAAAGTCGGTTGGAAAACTAGAATCATCCGCTGTTCAACTCGAAACAGCCATGGCAGGCCAGCAGCGCGATATGTTCGGCGCGCCGCTCAAGAAAAACGGAGCCAACGGTAACGGTCACGCCATCCAGGGCGCGCTGTTCGCCAAGCGGCTGGACCAGGCAATCGAACAAGTCGAAGAAATATTGAAAGAGTGATCCCATGGCCGAGGTAAACTTAAGCATCAACGGACGCAACTACGGCATCGCCTGCGACGACGGCCAGGAAAAACGCCTCAAGGACCTCGGATACTATGTCGACCAGCGCATGAAGGAAATCGGCCGCGCCGGCGCTGCGAGCAACGACGCGCATTTGCTTGTTTTGACTGCATTAATGATGGCTGACGAGATTTACGACCTGCGCGAGGACATGCGCGACGTCAACAGCCAGCTCCGCGAAAAGGAGGGCGACCGTGAGGACGAAGTCTTGATTACCCGCGCCATCGACCACCTCGCCGAGCGCATCGACCTCATCGCCGGGCGCATCGCCAAGGCCTGATTTCCCCGTCATTGCGAGCGAAGCGAAGCAATCCAGAGCTAATATACCAAAAAAATGGATCGCCACGCCGCCTTTCAGGCGGCTCGCGATGACGATTCTGAGGAATTTGATAATTACTGGCAAACACCCTATATTCCCCGGAAGGGTTTGCTGCGGGGTGCGTGATACAACATATTCCCGGAGACCGATAAATTTCGCAAGGGAGCTGTCCCTGTCCTTAAGCCGCAAGCTTTTGGGTATATGGCGCCCACCTGGTTTAACTGGGTCACACGCGGATTTGAACGTAAACGGCCAGCGTGGCGCCCTTACCTTTTTCCCCGTATATTCCCCTTATGGATGAATCAGACAAAAGCACCCTGAGAGTAGAGGCGCGCCGCCACCGGGCCCGGATGGATGTCCGCGCCGAGGACCCGCTCGAGGCCAGCGGTCATTTTTTCAGCACCATAAAACCCGAAAAAGGACAGGTGATCGCCGCTTACTGGCCTTTCGGGCGGGAATTCGATTCGCGCCCCCTGATTGAGAAGCTTCTGGAAGAAGGCTTTACCTGCGCCCTGCCGGTCATGAAAAAAGAAGGTAAAGTCCTCGGCTTCGTCCGATGGCAGGAGGATATGAAGCTGCGCGAAACCGATTACGAGGTGATGGAACCTGTCGTGAACGATAAAACCGAGTGGCTGGACCCCGATATTGTCGTCGTGCCTTTGCTGGCTTTCGACCGCAGGGGTTATAGATTAGGTCAGGGGGGTGGCCATTATGACGCGACATTGGCTTCCCTGCGTGCTAGGAAAAAGATCGTCGCGGTCGGTCTGGCGTACGGCCAGCAGGCGTGCCTGTTCAACCTGCCGGTCGAGGATCACGATCAGAAGCTGGACTGGGTGATCACGCCGCAGGGCGCGCAAGGCTTTAATCCGTAAGGAGAGTATTTTGAAAATTTTATTCATCGGCGATGTCATGGGCCGTTCGGGGCGCGAGGCGCTTCAGGAACATTTGCCGCAGATCAAAAAAAAACTGGGGCCGGACGTCGTTATCGTCAATGGCGAGAATGCCGCCAGCGGCGCCGGCATCACGCCGAAAATCTGCGAGGAATTCTATAGCTGGGGCGTCGATGTCATCACCACCGGTAACCATGTCTGGGACCAGCGCGAAATCATTCCCTATATCGACAAGGATCAGAAACTTCTGCGGCCTGCGAATTTTCCGGACGGCACGCCGGGACTGGGAATGACAAGGCATGAACTCGATGACGGGCGGGTCATCACGGTCATTAATGCCATGGGCCGCCTGTTCATGGATTCGCTCGACGACCCGTTCCGCATCGTGAAGGATCTCGTCGAAAAAGAAAAAATGGGAAAGTCGACACACGCGATCTTCGTGGATTTCCACGCCGAGGCGACCAGCGAAAAATTATCGCTCGCGCATTATCTGGACGGGAAAATTTCAGGCCTCGTCGGCACCCATACGCACGTCCCGACGGCGGACGCGCACATCATGCCGGGCGGAACGGCCTATATGAGCGATGCAGGCATGACCGGCGATTACAACAGCGTCATCGGCGTCGAAAAGGAAATCGCCATCCACCGTTTCGTGAAAAAATTCGCGGGCGAACGCATGCGCCCAGCTTCCGGGAAAGGCGCAATGTGCGGGGTTTACATCGTCACAAACGACAAAACCGGGCATACCGAACGCATCGAGCCCGTGCGCGTCGGCGCTGTTATTTCCGAACATATTCCGAAAATTTAATACGATTTGCCCTGGTACTTGTCGAAGTACCGGATGCAGGCTTCGTTCAGCGCGCGCATCAGTTCCGCGCCATGCTTGCCGCCATCGCCTGAGACACGGCCCATGACGACCGCGCGGATCGTGGTATGAAACGCCATGACGATTTCAACCACCTCGATATCGACGGTCTCGATGACTTCCAGGAATTGGATGAGTTTGTCTGCGATGCGCGTGACGAGCGGGTAATGAAACATGCCGCCATTGGCCTTGAGCTGCATGCCCGGATAAAGCATGCGCGAGATCAGGTATTCCTGATCGTCTTCGGGGTCGGCCTCCTTGGCAAGCTCGATGCCTTTCATAAGGCCCGCAAGATACATCTCCGCCAGCGGCTGGAAATCGACCGTGTTGTTCTCAAGCAGGTCTTCCGCCTTGTTCAGAATATCATCGCTAAGCCCGCCGGAGCCGACCTTGGTCTTCAGCATGTTGGGCGGCTTGATGAACTCTGCCTTGCGCCGCGGCTTCTGGCTGAAATGTTGTTTGTCGGTCATGATCTTTTATCCGGCGTATCGACGCTGACATAGTAATCTTCGGGTTGCACATCCGTATCGCGGCGGAGCTGGCCCTGGTAACCGGCCGAACCTTTGCGGCGGCGGTCGGGACCGAAGAAATCCTCCGAGCGCACGAACTGGCGCGGCCGCTCGATAATCTGGTAGAGGCGGCGGTAGAGATCACGCGCCGTAAATGGCTTCACTAAAAATTCGGTAACGCCCGCATCGCGCGCCTGCATGACGCGGCGCTTTTCACTGAAGCCTGTCATCAAAACAAACGGCACGAATTTATTCGGCGAGGCGGGGTCGTTGCGGATACGGTGCGCGAGCGTGATCCCGTCCATCGGTTTCATCATCCAGTCGGCGATGATGATGTCAGGATTGTGCTCGCAGAATTTCTTGAAGCCTTCCTCGCCGTGCTTGGCGCCGAGGACGTTTTTCACGCCGAACGCCGTCATCAGGGCCTTCGCCAGATCAAGCATGGGCTGGTTATCCTCGACGATCAGCACGGTAATGTTCTGAAATTGATAAGACATGAATCAAGCAACCTTTCTTGTATTTTAGCACAGGATTCGCTAAAAAATCAGACCCTTTTAGCTATCAAAGAATTTACTAATATAACCCTGTTAAGGATTGTCAGATGGCCGGCCATTCCAAATTCAAGAACATCCAGCACCGCAAGGGCGCGCAGGACCGCAAACGGGCGCAGCTTTTTTCCAAGCTGGGGCGTGAAATCACCGTGGCCGCGAAAATGGGCGGGGGCGATCCGAATATGAATGCGCGTTTACGATTGGCCGTTGCGAACGCGAAGGCTCAGAGCATGCCGCGCGACAATATCGAGAAGGCCATTCAGAAAGGTGTCGGCGGCAACGACCTCAGCAATTACGTCGAAATGCGTTATGAGGGCTACGGACCGGGCGGCGTCGCAATCATCGTCGATGCGCTGACCGACAATAAAAACCGTACTGCGGGCGAGGTTCGATCAATCTTTGCGAAGCAGGGCGGCAATCTCGGCGAAACCAATTCCGTTTCATTCATGTTCGACCGTGTTGGCGAAATTATCTATCCTGCGTCAGTCGCGGGTGCGGATGCGATGTTCGAAGCCGCGCTCGAAGCAGGCGCGTCAAATGTTGAATCCGGCGAGAGCCATGAAATCACCACCACGCCCGATGATTTCGCCGCCGTGCGCTCGGCGCTTGTTGCCAAATTCGGCGAGCCGGAAAAATCAGGCCTCGCCTGGAAACCCAACGTCATGGCGCCCGTGAACGAGGAGCAGGCGGGCGATGTGCTGGAGCTGATCGAGGCGCTTGAAGAAAACGACGATGTTCAGAACGTCACCGCCAATGTCGAGGTCAGCGAACAGGTCATACAGAAGCTGATGGCGGCGGGCTAATTCCCGCTTTGCATTTCCCTTCTGTTCCCCTATACTGTTCCTGAATTGTTCCTGTTCTTTTTAACATAATAGAAACATGCTTATTCTCGGTATCGATCCGGGCCTGCAAAAGACCGGCTGGGGCATTGTCCTCAGCCGGGGCAACGCGCTGCAATACCGCATCAGCGGACTGCTCAAGACCGATCCCGAAACCTCTCTGGCCGTGCGCCTCGCCGTAATTCACCGCGAACTGACAAAGATTATCGAGGCCCACAGGCCCGAAGCTGCCGCCGTCGAGGAAACCTTCGTCAACAAGAACGCCGCCTCGGCCCTCAAACTGGGGCAGGCGCGAGGTGTGGCGCTTAGTGTCCCGGCGCTGTATGGGCTGGAAACGGCGGAATACGCCGCCAACAAGGTCAAGAAATCCATCGTCGGCACCGGCCACGCCGAAAAACAGCAGGTTGGTATGATGATCCAGCGGCTGCTGCCTGCCTGTGGCAGAATCAGCGAGGACGAAGCCGACGCCCTTGCGGTCGCGATTTGTCATGCGCATCATAGAAAAACTTATACTAAAATTGTCATGCCCGCGAAGGCGGGCATCCGGCATGAAGACCAGACCCCCGCCTACGCGGGGGTGACAGTGTTGGAGTAAATTTATGATCGGAAAATTAAGCGGCATCATCGACTCTTTTGCAGACAATCACGCGATTTTGGACGTGAACGGTGTCGGCTATGTCGTGTTCGCCAGCCGCTGCACATTGGGCCGCATCGGCCAGCCCGGCGATCCGGCGACACTGCTGATCGACACGCATGTGCGCGAGGACCATATCCATCTCTACGGCTTCGCCGACGCGAACGAACAGAAATGGTTTCGCCTGTTAACGAGCGTGCAGGGTGTCGGCGCAAAAGTCGCGCTCTCGATCTTAACAGCGTGCCCGGCTGAGCGTTTGGGAGTCATCATCGCCTCGCAAGACAAAGCGGCCATCACGTCCGCCGACGGCGTCGGGCCCAAACTCGGTGTGCGCATTCTGACCGAACTGAAGGACAAGGCCGAGCAAGTCGAAATCGCCGCGTCCACGAAAGGCGTGAAGTACAGGGACATCGCGAACGAACCCAAGAGTATCGACCATGACGCCGTCTCTGCGCTTATCAATCTCGGCTATAGCCGCTCCGACGCCTACAGCGCTGTCATGCAGGCGCGGACGAAAGCCAACGACAACGATAAAGAAAATCTACAGATCATTATCCGCATGGCGCTGAAGGAGCTAAGCGCATGATCAAGAACGCGCAGCTCGAATCGGTGAAGCAGGAATTCGAAGGCGGGCAGGAGATCGCGCTGCGCCCGCTGTCATTCTCTGATTTCGTCGGGCAAAAACAGCTTTGCGAAAATCTGAAAGTATTCGTGAAAGCGGCCAAGTCCCGGCGCGATGCGATGGACCACGTCCTGCTGTTCGGCCCGCCAGGCCTCGGCAAAACCACGCTCGCGCAGATTATAGCGAAAGAACTTGGCGTCGGTTTCCGTGCAACAAGCGGTCCGGTAATTGCCAAGGCGGGCGACCTCGCCGCGTTGCTCACCAATCTTGAACCCAACGATGTTCTGTTCATCGATGAAATCCACAGGCTGAATCCCGCCATCGAGGAAATTCTTTACCCGGCGATGGAAGACCGAAAGCTCGACCTTATCATCGGCGATGGGCCTGCCGCGCGTTCGGTGCAAATTGACCTAGTGCCGTTCACCCTCATCGGCGCGACGACACGGAGCGGCCTGCTAACCAACCCGTTGCGCGACCGCTTCGGCATTCCCATGCGCCTTGAATTTTATACCGCCGACGAACTCACGAAAATCGTCGCGCGCACGGCAAATCTTCTTGATATGAATCTCACCGCCGACGGTGCATCGGAAATCGCCCGCCGGGCGCGGGGAACGCCGCGCATAGCGGGACGCCTTACGCGCCGCGTCCGCGATTTCGCGGAAGGCAATAAAATCGACCGCAAGGATGTCGACGAGGCGCTCAGAAAACTGGATGTCGATTCCAGCGGTCTCGACACCATGGACCGCCGCTACCTCTCCTGCATCGCCGAGAATTACGGCGGCGGACCAGTGGGAATCGAAACCCTCGCCGCCTTCCTCTCCGAACAGCGCGACATGGTCGAGGATGTGATCGAGCCGTACCTGATCCAACAAGGACTGGTCCAGCGCACCCCGCGCGGGCGCGTTTTATCCAGAAAAGGCTTCGAATATCTTGGCCTCAAACCTAAAAACAACCCACAGATCGACCTGCTTTCCGAAGACAAATAATGGAACACAAATTACCCATACGCGTTTACTACGAGGACACGGATGCAGGGGGCGTCGTTTATCACTCCAACTTCATCAATTTCGCCGAACGGGGACGCACGGAACTCTTGCGTTTTATGGGTTTTGAGAATAAATCATTACATGAGAACCAAGGGATTTTATTCGTCGTTCGTCATATCAATGCCGATTACCTCAAACCGGCGGTTCTCGACGACTTGCTTGAACTGCAAACCATTGTAACTCAAATCAAAAACACCAGTCTCGTGATGAAACAATCAATTTACCGTAATTCAGACCTGATTTTTACAGCGGACGTCACAATTGTCTCCATCGACGCAGGGTCGATGAAACCCGTGCGTATCCCTGAGGGCCTGCGTGGCGGTTTTCAGAAATATCTCAAGGAAAGCAAATAGACATGGCAACTGAAGCAGCACCCGTCGCGGCCGTAGATGGCGTTGACCTCGGGAGTTACTCCCACGATATGACCATGATGGGCCTGTTCATGCAGGCCGACATGATCGTCAAGGTCGTTATGATTATCCTGGTTCTTGCCTCGGTCTGGAGCTGGGCGATCATCCTGTCCAAGCGCAGCACGCTGAAAAAACTGAACCGCAAGGCGAATATTTTCGAAGATTCATTCTGGTCGGGCGAGCCGCTCGATAAAATTTATTCCCGCGTGAAAAACAGCAAGCAGGACCCGCTGCTTTCCACTTTCGCCGCAGGCATGGAAGAATGGCAGGCGGGAATTTCGGCGGGCATCCCGTCGAAGGAAAGCATGCAGGCGTCCCTGCGTCAGCGCGTCGAACGCGCCATGGCCGTCACCATCGGCCGTGAAATGAACGCGCTCGAGCGCGGCATGACCTTCCTCGCCAGCGTCGGCTCCACTGCGCCGTTCATCGGCCTGTTCGGCACCGTCTGGGGGATCATGAATTCCTTCTCGGCGATTGCCGCGACAAACAACACCTCGCTCGCCGTCGTCGCGCCCGGCATCGCCGAGGCGCTTTTTGCAACCGCGCTTGGTCTCGTCGCCGCTATCCCGGCCTCGATTTCCTACAACGTGTTTTCGACCGGGCTGAACCGCTACGCCAGCAGGCTGGACGCGTTCACCGACGAATTCTCGGCAATCCTCTCGCGTCATCTCGACAGCCAGGACCGCAACGGCGGCTCGGGCTCATCGGGCCCAAGGAAGGTTGCATAGATCATGGGCGCATCGTTCGGCGGCGGCAAGACAAGGGCAAGACGGGGCCGTTCCGGCGGAACCTACAGGCCCATGGCGGAAATAAACGTCACGCCGCTCGTTGACGTCATGCTCGTGCTGCTCATCGTCTTCATGGTCGCCGCGCCGCTGCTGACCGCCGGCGTGCCGATCGATCTGCCGAATTCGGATGCAAAACCCATCACCGACGAAGAAAACAAGCCCATCGAAATCACGCTCGATAAAGATGGAAAAATATTCATCGGTGAGACCGCCGTCGAGCGCGCGAAGCTGATCGGCCTGCTTTCCGCCATGACCGAAGGCCAGACCGACCGCCGCATCTACATCCGCGGCGACCAGAGCCTGGAATATGGTGGCATCATGGAATTGCTGGGCGCGGTCAGCGGCGCAGGGTTTACGAAGGTAGCGCTTATTTCCGAGGCCAAGTCGAGGTGATCCCATGATCAACCGGACGATGATTGGCGACGATTTCCTCGGTCTCGATTCCTCGATGAAGGCCCCGGTCGTCACATCGGCCATCCTGCATATTATCCTCTTTGTCGTAACCGCTTTTGGCATTCCGTTTATCGCGCGGGACCATGAAATATTGTCACAGCCGATCAGTATTGAAATCGTGCCCGTGGACGAACTTACACAAACCAACCGCGTCGCCGCGCCCGTAAAGCCCAAGGAAGAAAAAAAAGAACTGCCGCCGCCCGTGCAGGAAAAACCCTCGCCGCCGAAAATAGCCGAGGAAACGCCGCCTGAAATCGAAAAGCCTAAGCCTCCCGAAATCAAGGAGGAGGTGAAAGCGCCGCCCGTTGAACAATTGGCGCCCCCGAAACCTGAAAAGAAAAAAGAAGAGCCCAAGCCAAAGGAAAAACCGAAGCCCAAGCCGGAAGTGACAAAAACCGAAAAGAAAAAAGAGCAGCAGGATTTCGACAGCCTGCTGAAAAACCTCACGCCCGATGTGAAGGAGGAACAACCCGTTCAATCCGTCGAGACGGCGGAAAACTCATCCCTCGACAGCGCCATCGCCCAACTGTCCGATCGCCTGACCATGAGCGAGATGGATGCGCTGAGACACCAGCTCCAGGGCTGCTGGAACCTAGGTGCTTCCGCCGGCGGCAAGTACGCAGAGGAACTAATAGTTGCAGTCCGCGTTCAGATAAACAGGGATAGAACCGTTCAACACGCCGCCGTAGTCGATATGGGCCGTTATAATCGTGACAACGCTTTCAGGGCTGCGGCTGATGCCGCTTTGCGTGCCCTGCGCAATCCGCGCTGCACGCCGCTCGCCGTGCCTCCGGACAAATACAACACATGGAAGAACACCGTTATTAACTTCGACCCGAGTGATATGCTATAAAACCGAATCTGCAACGCAAGAGAGTATTTGATATGAAAAGAATCCTGCCCGTCCTGCTGTTTGTTCTGGTCCTGATTCCAGTTGCCGCGCAGGCGCAAGGGGAACTTCGCGTCGACGTCACGCGCGGCACGATCGAGCCCATGCCGATCGCCATTACGCAATTTTCCGGCAGCGGCCCTGACGCCAATCTGGCTTCAGAAATGCCGAAAGTCATTTCCAACAATCTCTCGGGCTCCGGCCTTTTTAAACCGGTAAATCCAGCGGCGTTCGTGCAGGATACGGCCTCAATCCAGCGCGACGGCGTACGTTTCGCCGAATGGCGTGCCACGAATACGCAGGCGCTTGTCACCGGCACCGTAACATCTCAGTCTGACGGCAAGGCGCGCGTCGAATTCCGCCTCTGGGATGTCTATAACCAGAAGCAGCTGATCGGGATGGCCTATACGACGACCCAGCAGAACTGGCGCCGCATCGCGCATATTATTTCCGACGAAATCTACAAGCGCCTGACCGGCGAAGAGGGCTATTTCGACAGCCGCATCGTTTACGTTTCGGAATCCGGCCCGGCGACCAAGCGCGTCAAGCGCCTCGCGATCATGGATCAGGATGGCGCGAACCATAAATACTTAACCGACGGCGGAAGCCTCGTCCTGACGCCGCGTTTCTCGCCGACGCGCCAGCAGGTGGCCTATATGTCGTACGAGGGCCGCGCGCCGCGTGTTTATCTCTACGATCTCGCTTCCGGCCGCAGACAGGTTCTCGGCGATTTCCCCGGCATGACTTTCGCCCCGCGCTTTTCACCCGACGGCAACAAGGTCGTCATGAGCCTCGCGCAGAGCGGCAACACCGATGTTTACGCCCTCGATCTGGGCAGCCGCACGAAAAAGCGCCTGACGGAAAATCCAGGCATCGATACGGCGCCGTCCTATTCGCCCGACGGCACGCGCATCGCGTTTGAATCCGATCGCGGCGGTTCGCAGCAGATCTACACGATGAACGCCGACGGCAGCAACGTGCAGCGCATCACCTTCGACAAGGGCCGCTACGGCAACCCTGTCTGGTCGCCGCGCGGGGATTTGATCGCCTTCACGCGCCAGTACCAGGGCCAGTTCTATATCGGCGTCATCCGTCCGGATGGTTCCGGCGAGCGTCTGATCACCAATGCCTATCACGTAGAAGGCCCAAGCTGGTCGCCCAACGGCCGCGTCCTGACATACTTCAAGGAAAGCCCCGGCAGCGGATCGGCACGTTCGGCGCGTGTTTATACAATCGACATCACGGGCTATAACGAGCGCAAGCTCGGCACGCCGCAGGACGGTTCCGACCCGGCCTGGTCGCCGCTGAACGCGAACTAAACGATATCTTTGAAAAGCGCGATCACCTGCTTATAGGTGTCGCGCTTGAAAGGCACGATCAGTTCGATCGTCTGATCCAACGCGATCCATTTCCATCTGCTGAATTCCGCCGGGTCATGATTTTTGATATTGATGTCGGAATCCGCGCCGAGGAACCGCGCCGCCACCCAGGTTTGTTCCTGTCCCTTGTACATTCCGCCCCATAACCGCTCGCGCATGTCGTCGGGCAGGTCGTAGCGGATTTTCCTGTCGGCCACGCGGATGATCTGGGCGTTGTTGCTGCCCACTTCTTCATAAAGCTCGCGGAAAGCGGCCTGTTCGATTGTTTCATCACCATCGATCCCGCCCTGCGGCATCTGCCACGCGCCCGGCGTGTCGATGCGCTCGCCGACAAAAACCTCGCCGCGGGTGTTGAACAACGCGACGCCGACGCAGGGCCGGTATAGCTCAGTGTGACGGTGCGGGCGCATGATGTTCTTCAGCAGCCTCGGACGCGGGGGATGGTGTTTGTTCAGGCTCATCTTTATTCGCCTGCGCCAGCGCGGAAACCGGGGCGAGGGAATAGCCGCGCTCCTTCAGCGTCGCCGACCACGCGGCAACCACATCAACAACTTTCGGATAGGGACGCTTGATGATGCCGACCGTGTAACCGTTATTGCTGGCTTCGAGCTCAAGCGCCTTCAGCCATGCCTCGGGCGATTGCACGCCTTCCTCATAAATGGAGTGGTTGCGGACATAAGGCGCCTTCTTTTCAATGGCGTTCATTTCAACACCTTCCAGCCCGGCGGGATTGATCTCGAGATAGCCAATACCGCGGTCATATCCTTCGTTCCACAAGCTTTTCAGCGCCGACTGCGCATTCAGGAACGCTGTGTCCGTATAGGCCGCGATCCCCGCATAACCCGACGTGCGCGAAAGCGCCCATAAAAACTTTTCCTGATTATATTTAAAATCGGAATGCGCAAGCAGGGCCTGCGGGCCTGGATCGGCAACAGTAGGATAATCCTGGTTTTCAACCGGCATAAGAACCCAGAATTCATGGCCTTCGGCGCCGGCCAGGCTCTTCCACGTATCCTGCGTCTGCGCATAGGGATTGAGAATAAGCGACACCTCGCCGGGCAGTTTTTTAAGCGCTTCTTTGGAGTCCGTCGCTGACATGCCGTAATCCAGCACCGCGAGGGCAATAACCGGATTTCCATCCGGCGCATAAGGCTTCTTGTAAGCCTCAAAAGCTGTCTGTCCGCTTGAGGAACGTTTGGGAAGCGGTCCCTGCGGCGTGACTTCAATGAGATCGGAAGAGCCGTGCGCGGGTACTGGCACATGCGTTTCCTCCGCCGGATGTTCAACTACCGGGTCGGGCGCATGCTGTGGAGCGGGTTCTGCATGCACAGGCGCGGGCGTTTGGTCCTGCGGTTCCAGATGCGGCGTCACAACGGCTTCAACATGCGGCTGCGGATTCATGCGGACAATTTGCGCCGTGGCCGTGGCCAGGGGCGTTACGCTTTCAGACGGGCTGCGGCTTTTAACGATTGTGACCGTAAAAATCACGACATAAATAAAGAAAACGACAACAAGGCCTTGAAGGAGACCGGTGATAAAGCTGCCGTTACGTGTCGTATCCACGGCCCGCCCGCTCCTTATTCGTTTGCCTTCAGCCCGCTTTTATAAAGCGAGAGGCCGTTCAGCAGGTCAAGCGCGCGCATCAACTGGTAATCTTGCACGCCTTCCTCACCCTCAACTGGAGCTGCGCCGGTTTTCGGCGGGGTTTCTTCCTTCGCCTTTTCTTTTTCCGATTTGGCGGCTTCTTCTTTGGCTTTGTCCTTTTCCTTGTCAGGATTTTCCAGCGCGCCGCGCAGGTCAGCCTCGCTGATGCCTGTCATTTTGACCGCTTCGATTTTTGCGGGTTCGACCATGATGTCAGGCTCGATGCCTTTCGCCTGGATCGAGCGTCCCGAAGGCGTGTAATAACGAGCCGTCGTCAAACGCATCGCGCCGTGACCGGGCAGGGGAATGACGGTTTGCACCGATCCCTTGCCGAAAGATTTCGTCCCGAGAAGAATGGCGCGCTTGTGATCCTGCAACGCACCGGCGACGATTTCAGAGCCCGAAGCCGAGCCGCCATTGATCAGAACGACGATAGGCAAGCCGTCTGCGGCATCGCCGGGTGTCGCGTTGTCGCGCTTGGTGTCGCTTTCATGACGACCGCGCGTGGAGACAATCTCACCACGGTCAAGAAATGTATCCGAAACCGAAATCGCCTGGTCGAGCAGGCCGCCCGGGTTGTTCCGCATATCCAGCACATAACCGATTAAATTGGTACCGAGCTTTTTTTTGATCTCGGCAATCGCCTTGTCGAGGCCGGGCTGCGTGTTCTGGTTGAAGGTCGTGATGCGGATATAACCGGCATTGCCTTCGGTGTGGTAACGCACCGATTGAATTTTGATGATATCGCGCGTGAGTTCGAACGGCAGCGGATCGGGATTGCCCTCGCGGCGGATGATTAGCTTGATCGGGCTCCCGACCTTGCCGCGCATTTTATCGACGGCATCGGCAAGGCTGAGCCCCATAACCGTTTCACCGTCGATCTCGACAATGTAATCCCCGGCCTGGATGCCGGCGCGAAAAGCAGGCGTGTCATCGATCGGCGAAACAACCTTAACAAAACCGTTTTCCATCGTGACCTCGATGCCGAGACCGCCGAATTCGCCCTTGGTGTTCACCTGCATCTCGGTGAAGCTGTCTTCATTCAGATAACCGGAATGCGGATCGAGGCTGGTGAGCATGCCGTTGATCGCGCTCTCCACCAGCGTCTTGTCGTCAACCGGCTCGACATACTGGCTGCGCACACGCTCGAACACGTCGCCAAAAAGGTTTAGCTGGCGATAGGTCTCGCTATAGGTATTTTCTTCGGACTTCCCGGCTGTTCGCCCTTCATCCGCTGCCATGGCGGGTACTGAGAGGGCTACAACAGCATAAAAACCAAACAGGGGAAGTAGATAGCGCATAAAGTTAATGTCCTTTGTTAACCAAGATCGGCAAATTTCGTTGCAGGATTGACAGGCCGCCCGTTGAGCCGGAGCTCGTAATATAAAGCAGGCTTCTCTCCGGGATTATCGGCCCGGTGCAGAAGCCCGAGAGGTTCGCCCGCTGACACGCTTTGGCCCACCACTGTATCAATTTTTTCTAATCCTGCAACAAGGCTGTGGAAGCCTTTTTCATGTTCAAGGATGACAATATTCCCATAGTTTCGGAAATGCCCGGCGAAGCGGACGACCCCGCCCATAGGGGCCACAACCAGCGCCCCCGCGCGGCCCTCGATGGAAACGCCCTTGCTCGGCGCGCCGAAACTGTCCGGCTCGTCGTAACGGGTGCGGATAATGCCTGAAATGGGAAGGCGCGCACTGCCGGATGGAACACTGACGACTTTTTTCTCGGGCTTACGTGCCGTGCGATCACGGTCGAGGCGGTTGACAAGATCGGCAAGGTTTTGCGCCTGCTGCGAGATTTTTTTAACATTCGCCTTTTCAGTCTCAAGATCGGCATGCGTATCGGCGAAAAGCTTTTCGCGTTTATCAACAAGCCCGGCGAGCTTTTTCTGCTCACCTGCAAGCGTTGCCGCCTCCTTCTGCTCACGCTCGCGTTTTTCCTCCAGGTCGGCAGTGATTTCATCGAGATTTTTCAGGTTTTCTTTCAGCGCCTCCGCTTTTTTATGAAGCGAGGGAATAATGTCGCCCATCAGCAACGCGCTCTGCGCCGTGCGGAAAGGCGCATCCGGCCGCGCGATCATCGCCTCGGGCGGAACACGGCGGATACGCTCCAGCGCAAGAATAAGGTCGGCCATGGATTTACGGTCATTCTGCAGCGAGGTTTTTATTTCGGCTTTTTCTTTTTCAAGCTTTTCGATGCGGCCTTCCAGATCCTGCAGCGATCTTTCATTGGCCTGAATGGATTTACTAATAGACACGAGCTCACTGCGCGTGCCGGATAATTCCTTCTCGATCTTCTTTACTTCCTGCTCGAGCGTTGCCGTCTTTTTTTCATGCTGTTTCAGTTTCTGGGCCAGAGAAGGTTCAGCATGCGCAGGCAAAGTCATCGTCATTGCGAGGAACATAGCGACGAAGCAATCCAGAAACGGTTTCATAACCCGTGGATTGCTTCGCTTCGCTCGCAATGACGTTTCGTGTTTCATTCCCTGTGATACGGATGACCCGCGAGAATTTGTTGTGCCCTGTAAATCTGCTCGAAAAGCATGACGCGCGCAAGCATGTGCGGCCATGTCTGCTGCCCGAAGCTGAGGAGAAGATTGGCGCGGCCCCGGACATCATCCGTCAACCCGTCCGCGCCGCCGATAATGAACTGGATATAATTCTCGCCGTTATTCTGGAGTTTCTCCAACGTCTTCGCGAAATCAAGGCTGCGCAGCCCATCACCGCGTTCGTCCATCACGATAACGAAGGCATCATCCTTGATATATTCCTTGATCTTCCGCGCTTCGTCGCCCTGGATATGCGCCGCTTCGGTGTATTTACTCTCGACTTCATGCAACGTCACCGACCAGCGGGTGCGCTTCTGGTATTCCTCGCAAAGCTCGTAATAGGGGCCTTTTTTCAGTCGCCCGACAGCAATGACGTCGATTTTCATCATAAGACGAATATCCGCGATAAAAGGCGGCTCGTCCAGCCCGGGAAACCGGGAAATAGAAGCTTTTTAAGCCGGTATTTGCTGTCCTACGACATCAAACCCTGCATACGGACCCCACATCTTCTCGATGTTATAAAAGGACCGCACTTCGGGCCTGAAGATATGCACAATCACGTCGCCCGCATCCAAAACCACCCAGTCCGAGGTCGCAAGGCCTTCGATCCGGATGTTCTGCACACCGCGGCCTTCGAGCTTGTCTCTCAATTTCTGGGCTAGGGCTCCCACATGCCGGGAGGAGGTGCCTGAGGCAATAATCATGTAGTCGGCTAAAGGCGACTGGCCGCTCAGGTCGATGGTTGTGATGTTCAGGGCCTTGTCTGCGTCCAGGGACTTCTCGACAAGGCTTTTAATGTCATCCGGGCCTGGTTGCCCGCGCGTTTCATAGGTCAGAATGGCTTATGGCTCCTTTCAGGTTAAAAACAAAAAACGCCGAGCCCATAGGGGCGCAGCGCCTGCTTCACTTCGGTTAGGTTTTCATGAAAACGGAGGCCTCCGGTCAAATCGCGGTCCCTCTGCTTTCCATCTGAGTGTTATCAAACCTCATATATATATTATAGGGCGTTTACCGGCCCTTGGCAAACGGCAGAAACCAAGGGATTCCAGCACCTTACCCCTTGGAAACCCTTACCCCCCGCCGTTTTTGCCCTGTTTTTCGCGAATCTGCGTCGAGGAGATATCGACGATCTTCTTCTGCAGCATCCAATAGGTGGTGCGTGGCTCGAGCGGTAGCCGCCCGCCTTTATCGATTACCACGTGTTTCTGGGTTTCCAGCAACAGCAGGGGGCAGGTCTGGATGAGGGAACTGGCCGGTGCACGCGTTAAATGTACCATACAGATTTCATCCAGCAGGTCTTTCCAACGGTTCCACTTATGAAGATTGAGCGCATTGTCCATGCCGCTGACCCAGACAAAGTCCGTCTTGGGAAAATGCGGTTTCAGTTTTTTGATCGTGTCATAGGTGATTGTTGTGCCGAGATCCTTCTCGATATCGGTCACAAGTATTTTCGGATGCGGCGCGGTAATTTCCTCCGACAGGCGCACGCGCTCGGCCAGATCCATCGGCTTCTCGGTCTTGATCGGGTTCTGCGGCGTAACCAGCCACCAGATAGCGTCCAGCTCCAGTCCATTGAGCGCCGCAAGGCTGATATGAACATGGCCTTCATGCGGCGGATTGAACGAGCCGCCGAGCAGGCCGACCCGCATGCCGCTCCAACGGGCGCTATCAAGGGTATGTGGAAGGGTAAAGATCGTCATGTCCTACCTTGTCATTCCGGCGAAAGCCGGAATCTGGTTGCCAATTACTTACCCGATCCCGGCTTCCGCCGGGATGACACCTAAGGGCGTGTTTGCCCGGTTCCGTGAATAAGATACTTATACGTGCAAAGCTGCTCCAGCGCCACGGGCCCACGGGCGTGCATTTTGCCCGTTGCAATACCGATTTCCGCGCCCATGCCGAACTCGCCGCCATCCGCAAACTGGGTCGAGGCGTTATGCATGACGATGCCGCTGTCGACATTTTTCAGGAAGTAATCGGCAGCACCTTTGTCTTCGGTGAGGATGCTGTCGGTGTGATGCGAACCGTAAGTGTTGATATGGTTCACGGCTTCTTTGACGCCGCTGACAACGGCGACGCTGAGCTTCGCGTCGAGATATTCCGTGGTCCAGTCTTTCGTCGTCGCCTCGCCAATTCTTGAATCAAGAGCCCGCGCCATTTTATCGCCGACGATCGAGCAGCCGGAATCCAGCAGCTGCACCACAACATCCTTGGCGATTTTCTGGTCTAAATCTTTATCCAGCAGCAGCGTCTCCATCGCGCCGCAGATGCCGGTGCGCCGCATTTTGGCGTTGAACGTAACGCTTTTCGCGATTTCCGCCTTCGCCGTGGGGTGGATATAAATGTGGCAGATGCCCTCAAGGTGACTGAACACCGGCATCTTCGCCTCGTTCTGCACGCGCTCAACGAGGCTCTTGCCGCCGCGCGGGATCATGACATCGATCAGGTCAGACGCAGCCAGCATCGCGCCGACGGCATCACGGTCTGCGGTCGGCACCATGGCGGCAGCATCCACGGGGATATTGTTTTCGTTCAAAGCTTCCTGGATCAGTTTATGCAGCGCCAACGAACTATGCAGGCTTTCGGAACCGCCGCGCAGGATGACGGCATTGCGCGATTTCAGGCAAAGCGCCGCCGCGTCGATCGTCACATTCGGGCGCGATTCATAAATCATCCCGAGCACACCGATGGGAACCGATACGCGTTGAATATTCATGCCGTTGGGCCGCGTGGTTTCCCAAAGAATGCGGCCAACGGGGTCGGGCAGGGCGCGCACGACCTCAAGCCCCTTTGCCATGCCTTCAATACGTTCGGCGTTCAGTTTCAGGCGGTCAATCAGCGCAGGCGACAGGCCTTTCTGGCGTCCGGCAGCGAGGTCTTTTTCGTTAGCTTCAAGAATGGGCTTAACATTCGCGCGCAGCTTGGCGGCGATTGAATCAAGCACGGCATTAATTTCTTTTTCTGATGTCTGGGAAATAACCGAAGCCGCCGCCCGCGCCTTGCGGCCGAGTTCGTTGACGATCTGCTGGGCGGTTGCGGCTGTTTGCGTTGCGCCCATGACCGGTCCTTAGTGGAGGTTCTCGTCTATGTTGTCGATCGCGCGGTCGACGAGCTTTTCATTGAGCTTCTTGTCGAGCTTCTTGGCGATGATTTCTGCTGTCGCAGCGGCGGCGAGATCCGCGGCATATTGCTGGATTTCGGCGATGGCCGATTGCTTCATGCGGGAGAGGCGCTCTTCGAGCTGCTTTTCACGGCGCTCCATGGACTCCTGGAAATCAGCCTCGGCCTTGGCGCGGATTTTCTCGGCGTCTTTTTCGGCTTCCGCCTTGATCTTGGCGGCATCGCGCACGGCTTCTTCATGGCGCATCTGGTACTGGACGAGCAATTGCTTCGCCTCGGCATTCAGCGCGTCGGCGGTCTGGATTTCATTCCGGATTTCCGCAATGCGGTTATCCAGCTTGCCGAGCATGGCCTTGCGGCCGAAAATAAACGCCACCAGCAGGAAAATGCCGAACGAAATCGCGAACCAGACATGTGTATCGTGCAGGATTTCCATCTTAGGCCGCCTTCGCTTTCAGTGAACGCACCAGGGTTTTCGCCTGGTCGAGGTCGGTCTCGACACCGATGATTTTCTCGGCGGCCTTGCTGGCGATCTCGGCGGCGAGGGAATGCATGTCTTCCATGGCCGCGGTCTTCGCCTTCTCGATCTCGGCTTCGGTCTTCGCGATCTGCTTCGCCGCGTTTTCCTGGAAGGCGCGGTAGCCGGCATCCGCCTTTTCCTTGATGGTCTTCTCGGCTGCCGTAAAGGCGCCGGTGGCCTCTAAACGGGCATTCTCGATGTCACGCTCATACTCGGCCTGCAGACCTTCGGCGACTTCCTTCTGACGCTTGGCGGATTCAAGCGCCCCGCGAATATGAACGTCGCGCTTCTTCATCACCGCGCCGAGATCGGGCAGGGCCTTCTTCGAGAAGAAGACGTAAAGAACGACGAACATGATCGCCAACCAGAAAACCTGGCTTGCGAAGGAAGACGGGTCGAATTGCGGCAGGCCTACACCGCCGCCGCCATGGGCTGCATCGGCAGCACCGTGCGCGGCATCGGCATGGGCGGCATCAACGGCGGCGCTGTGCGCCGCCTCCGGATCCGCGTCGCCATGCACGGGCGCACGATCAGCCATCGCGGCGGGAACGCGCACGAGGAGGAGACATGCAGCCCAGAGCAGGCTATGACGGATCACGGCTTGCATTATTAACCGAACAGGATGACGAGCGAGATAACCAGCGCGAAAATCGCGAGGGCTTCCGTCAGCGCGAAGGTCAGGAAGAATTTCTTCTCCAGCAGTTCCAGCGCGGTCGGGTTGCGGCCTACAGCTTCGTTGTAGGACGAGAAGATCAGGCCAAGGCCAACGCCAACGCCCGCGATCGGGATAAGCGCCAGTGCAGAGGCGATCAGTTTTGCAGCTTCGAGTTCCATGTTTTAGTTCCTTTCTCAGTGGTTGATTTCAGTAGTTAAAGTTTAGTGACCTATTTCGATCGTGTCCTTCAGGTAAATGCAGGTCAGGATCGTAAAGACATAGGCCTGCAGGAAGGCGATCAGAAATTCGAACGTAATCAGCGCGACGTTGAACAGCGTCGGCACGATACCCATAAACAGGCCAGCTGTTCCGAACGCCGCCAGCATGGCAACGCTGAAGCCCGCGAAAACTTTGAGCACGAGGTGCCCCGCCATCATGTTGGCGAAAAGACGAACGGAAAGCGTGATCGGACGCGCGAGGAACGAAACGATCTCGATCGGAATAATCAGCGGCAGCAGCCACGCCGGAACGCCGGGCGGCAGGAACAGATGGAAGAAATGCGCGCCGTGACGGACAATGCCGATAATCACGACCATGAAGAAGATCATAAGCGCGAGGGCGGCGGTAACAATCAGATGGCTTGTGTAGGTGAACGACCACGGGATCATGCCGAGCATATTGCCGATGAACACGATCATGAAGATAGTGAACACCAGCGGGAAATATTCCATGCCCCGCGTGCCGATATTCTCGCGGATCATGTTGGCGATGAAGCCGTACATCATTTCGGCGGCCATCTGGACGCGGCCCGGCACCATGGCTTTTTTCCATGTCGCAAGGGTCATGAACGTAACGGAAACCAGTACGGAAATGGTCATCCAAAGCGAGGAATTCGTATAGGAAATATCAATGCCTGCCACTTGCAGGGGCACGATCGGCTCGATGATAAACTGGTGGATCGGGTCGGCCATTTACTCTGATTCTCCTTGATCTGCGGGGTTTTTAGCGGGTTTTTCCCCCCGATGCAACTGCGAATATCCGACATTTGAGCCCATATTCTGCGTTATCCGCCACACATTGACGAACCCCGCCGTAACGCCCAGTAAAAGCATGGAAATAAGGCCGAAAGGCTTGATCCCGAGCCATGTATCCACCCCCCAGCCCAGCGCCGCCCCGACAATGACGCAGCCGACCAGTTCGGTCCCCGCCTTCATGCCGACGCTGACATTCTCGGCGTTTCGTTTATCTGCAATTTCATGGCTTTTAGAAGCCTCTTTAAGCTTCCTGTCCAGGTTCTGGATATCTTCATTCATGCCAAAGCCTTTAACAGTGACGTAACCCCGTCGCAAGACAGGGCCCATAAAATATCGGCTTTCCAACCGATGGGCCCCGGCTTTCGCCGGAGTTGCGAATAAAATTAAGCCGCTTCCAGGAATTCAAACGATTGTTGCAAATCAACCGAGACCAATTGCGAAACCCCGCGCTCGGCCATGGTCACGCCATACAGGCGGTTCATGCGGGCCATGGTCATACGGTGGTGCGTGATGACCAGGAAACGGGTTTCGCCGCGGGCTGCAATCTCCTCGAGCAGGTTGCAGACGCGGTCGACGTTCGCGTCGTCCAGCGGCGCGTCGATCTCGTCGAGCACGCAGATCGGCGAGGGGTTCGTGAGGAACATCGCGAAAATGAGGGAAATGGACGCAAGCGCCTGCTCGCCGCCCGAGAGCAGGGAGAGCGATTGCAGCGTCTTGCCCGGCGGCTGGGCATAAATTTCGAGACCCGCACCCAGCGGATCGTCGGCGTCGATCAGCGCGAGGTGCGCCTTGCCGCCGCCAAAGAGCTGCGTAAACAGGCGCTGGAAATGCGTATTGACGTGATCGAAGGCCGCTTTCAGGCGGTCGCGCGCCTCCGCATTGATTTTGTTAATGGCGCCGCGCAGTTCCTCGATCGCTTGTAATAGGTCGTCACGGTCTTTCAGGATCGCGCCGACTTCTTTTTCAAGCGCTTCATATTCTTCATCCGCACGCAGGTTCACCGCACCGATATTCTCACGCTCGCGGATCAGTTTTTCTTTTTTCGCACGTAAGGACTCAAGATTTTCGACCGACTCGTTCATCTCGACGGCGGTATGTTCAGCAAGCTCGGCGGCCGGAACCTCGAACTGCTCCTGAATATGCTGGTTGACGCTGCCCTGCTGCTCGGTGAGCGCGGCGAGCGTGGCCTGTGCATGGACACGGGATTCACGCGCCTCGGACAGCGCGGCTTCGGCCTGCTTCAATGCCTTGCCCGTTTCGGTGACTTCATTATCGACGGCGGCAAGACGATCAGCAGCTTCCGCGCGCTCGGCCTCGATCTCGGAAATACGGCCAAGGAGTTTCTCCTTGTCCTCGTTAAAATCCTTGGGCTGGCGCTTCAGCGCTTCGAGTTTTTCGGCAAGCGTTCCCTGACGCTCTTCGAGGTTCTTCAGGCGCTCACGCGAACGGATCAGGCGGTTCTGGGTATTGACGCGCTCGTCGGCAATGGCATGCAGGCGGGCATTGCGGCTGTTCTGCTGTTGCTGGAACATATCGAATGCGCTGACAGCGGACTGATAGGTTTCACGCGCCTCGAGCAAAGCCCTGCGGATTTTGTCTGTTTCCTCTTCCTTGCGCTCGCTCGCGGCTTTTTCGCAGGCGGCGAGGCGCTCCTGATCCCATTTAATGACCTCGCTCAAAGTCGCTATGTCTTCCTCGGACAGGCGGATGATCTCGGCAAGACGGGCGATTTCGCTCTCGGCGCGAACCTGCGCCTCGCGGCTCTTCACCAGTTCATGACGCGCGGCATTCAGTTCCTGCTCGGTCTTTCGCAGGTTTGTCTCGCCTTCGCGGCGAGCGCTTTCTTGCTCGGCCAGAACGGTTTCAGATTTTTTGAGAGCTTCGGTTGCTTCCTTGAGCGCTTCTTCAATTTCCGGGCGGCGCTTCTGCAGGTCGCGGAAACGGTTTTTCTGCTCGAGATGAACCGCGTTACGGTCGGAGGCCTGCGCCTGCACAAAATAACCGTCCCAGCGCCAGTAGAAGCCGTCCTTGGAGACAAGCGCCTGTCCGGGCTCCAGTGAATCTTTCAGGCGGGTGCCTTCTTCTTCATCGCGCACGAGGCCGATCTGGCTGAGGGCAGGGTGCAGTTCGATCGGCGCATTAACCGAAGGCAGCAGCGGCGAAACGCCGAACGGCAGGCTCGGCAGGTTGCGAAGGCCGGTGCGCGTCACCCAGCGGGCCGGGGCGCTTGATTCAAGCGAGGCCAGAAGCGCATCGCCCAGAGCGCGCGAAATCGCCTTTTCAAAACCGGAATCGGCGTTCAGTTGATCGAGAACCGGCTTGTATTTGCCGTTATCGTCGCCGCGCAGCAGGTTTTCGAGCATCGCGCTCTCGGCGCGGAATTCCGAGCTTTCGCTTTCGGCGCGGGTCAGGTTGCCGCGCGCTTCATTGACTTCGCGCTGCAATTCCGTGATACGGGCGCGGGCGGCCTCGATTTCTTCATTCAGCTTTTTCGAGCTGTTCTCCAGCTCATCGATTCGGCCTTGGATTTCCTTTGCGGCGGTGTCATCGCCGCGGCTTGCCTTGAATTGTTCGAGATCAGTCGTCGCCTTGTCCTTGCGGGCATTAACGGATTCAATGCGCGTGGTGTTCTGGGCGATCTGCTGTTCCAGTGATTGTTTAAGCGCGCGGCCTTCGGCGGCGCTTTGCATCATTGCCGTATATTGCTCCTCAAGGGCGCGGACCTTCTGCTCGAGATCGTTCTTGATCGCTTCTTTCTGCTCGAGCTTGCCGGAATCTCTTTCCTGCTCGGCGACGATGGCGGCATGCTCGGTCTCAAGCCGCTCGAAAATGCTCGTGCTTTCCTCGAGGCTCTGGGTTTCATGTTCATGGTCGATCAGGCTCTGGCGGATTTGCTCTTCGGTATCGTTCAGCGCTTTTTCATGGCGCTCGCTCTCATCCTCGATCCGCTGCAGGGCGATTTTGACAGTCTGCAATTTCGCGGCGACTTCCGCTTCGGCCTGACGCAGGGCAGGAAGGTCTTCAGCCTGCGTATTCTGCGTTTTGGTCAACTGCGTAACGGTGGCGAGTTTCTCCGCCACGGCGCTTTCAGCTTCCTCAAATGTTTTGCGGCAGGCCTGGATGCGCTCATCGAGGCTCTTCCAGTCGAGCCACGCGACCATGATTTCGAGCTGGCGGATCTGCGCATTGACGTTTCTGTAACGCGTCGCCTGGCGCTGCTGGCGCTTCAGGTCGTTCAGGCGGGATTCCATGCTGCCCAGAATATCCTGCAGGCGCTGCAAATTGGCATCAGCCGCGCGCAGGCGCAATTCCGCCTCGTGACGGCGGGCATAGAGGCCGGAAATCCCGGCGGATTCTTCGAGGATCAGGCGGCGGTCGACCGGCTTCGAATTGATGATCTGCGCGACGCGGCCCTGTGAAACCATGGCAGGCGAATTCGCGCCTGTGACCGTATCGGCGAACAGCATATGAACGTCGCGCGCGCGAACCGTCTTGCCGTTGATTTTATAAGTCGAGCCATGATCGCGTTCGATCTTGCGCGAGACTTCAATTTCATCCGCGCCGTTATAAGCCGCCGGGGCGGAGCGCGAACCGTTGTTCAGGAGCAGGGATACTTCCGCAAGATCGCGGGCGGAGCGTTGCGCCGTGCCGTTGAAGATCACATCTTCCATGCCGCCTTCTCCGCCGCGCATGCGCTTGGCCGAGTTTTCACCCATCACCCAGCGCAACGCCTCGACAAGGTTCGACTTGCCGCAGCCGTTCGGACCGACAACGCCGGTAAGGCCCGGGCCGATATCAAGTTCGGTACGGTCGACGAAGGATTTAAATCCGTTAATACGCAGTCGGCTGAATTGGATCATCGTTTATTCGGCTGGTGTAGCGCCGCTTCCTTCCGATCCGGTGGTAGGCGCCGCAGGCGTTGTAGCCGCGGGGGTTTCTTCTACAGGCGCTGCCGTTTCTTCGGCGGCGGGCGCTTCATCGGGCTCGGGCGTCGCTTCATCCTCGGCGCCGGCCGGCGTTTCGGTTGCAGTCGGCTCGGCAGCGGCAGGGGCGGGAGTTTCTGATTTCTGGCCAGCGAGTTCAGCATCCAAAATCTTTTTGAATTCCTCGAAAGGTATCGCGCCGCTGATCGTGTTGCGGTTGTTGATGACGAAGCTCGGCGTGGAGTTAATGTTCCACTGCGCCTGCACGCCCTTCATCCGGTTGACGATGCCTTCCTGCAATTCCTTGTTCTGGATGCAGGCCTGGAAATGATCCTTGTCGAGACCGGCCTTGCCTGCTTCCGCCTGCAGGTAGTCGAGATAATTCGGGTTATAAGCCCAGTCCTGCTGCTTTTCAAAAAGCAGGGAAACGAAGTCGAAATATTTATCCTGCGGCAGGCAGCGCGCAACCATGGATGCCTGGACGGCCGGAGCGTTAAGAGGGAAATCCGAGAACACGAGATAAGCCTTGCCCGTATCGATATATTCTTTTTTCAGTTGCGCAAAAGTTTCACGGTGGAAATCGCCGCAGTGACCGCAGGTAAAGGAAGCATGCTCGCTGATTTTGACCGGGGCGCTTGAATTGCCAAGGATGCGGTCGCTGAGCGCGGCATTAACATCAATAGTAACGGGGGCGGCAGCCGTCGTCTCTTCCGTTGGGGTCTCAGCCACTTCTGCAGGCTGTTCGGTTATGCCCTCAACCTTGAGGGCGGTTTCTTTGTTTTGAGAAATAAACTGGACGACGCCGATAGCGAGCAAAATCGCTGCGGCTATGGCTATAAAAAGCGCGATGGGGGGCTTCTTGCCGGAGGGGTTTGTATTATTGTCAGCCATGGTTTTGTCCTCTCGAATAAACGCCCCTTGCCCTTTCGGGACAGCAAGGCCTCAATATGGGAAAATTCCAGCGTTTAAAATCCACATAAGGCCCCGGTTTGTCAATCAATTACGCCGGAAAAACCTTGAATACCCACCGGAATATCCATGAATTTAATTGGATTTCCCGGTGACAAGGACATCGACACGGTCAGCTCCTGCATTTTCTCCCGCATCGCCTAGCGGCATGATGTTGATTCGGGCCGCATCGACCCCCGCCGCGATCAGGAAATCCCGCGTTTCAAGCGCCCGGGCAAGAGAAACCCGTTTTGCGGCAACCGTCCCAGCCTTGCCCGGAACCGCATAGGCATGAATTTCAATGCGTGAATTCTTTTGCTTTCTCAGCGCGGGAAGGGAATTCGTCAGGAGAATATTTTTCATATTTACAGTTAAAGTTGTTTCTCCCGGCAGGTAGGACAATGAAACCTTACCCTTGCCGTCGCCCTGAGGCGGTTTGACGCCTTCGATACTGGCCAGAATGTCCCTCGCATCGGGTTTTACAAGCTGCCCCTCGGCCAGCGTTGCTTTCCCGACCGGCCTGATAGGCGCTTTTTTAGCAGGCGCTTTGGGCGTCGCTATTTGAGATTTCTTTTTTACCGTGCTCTTGGGTTTTTCAGGCGGCGCGGGTTTTTTAACAACGGAAGAAGCCGCTTTCGGCTTTTCTTCTTCAGGCTCGATCGCCGTAAGAAATCCGGACTTTTTGTCCTCTTCAGGAGCCTTTCGCAGATATTGCCTGCCGAACAAAAGCGGGGGAGGCGTGTAATCGTTAAACGGCTCAAGCTCTTCGGCCTGCACGGGGCAGGCGAGCATCACCGCCATAAGTGACAGCAAGGCGCAGGTCCGTTTGAAAATCATGCTGCTAAGGTCTTAGCACTTTTTTGAGAGTGGAAAAAACATCTTCGTTCCCGGCGAGGACATTGCCGGTCTGGAACGGGTCATTCTTGTCGCTGTCGATATCGCAGGCAAAACCGCCGGCTTCTTTTACGATCAGCAACCCGGCCGCAACGTCCCATGGATTGAGATTACGCTCCCAGAATCCTTCATAACGACCCGCCGCGACGTAAACGAGATCGAGAGCGGCAGCGCCGAGACGGCGAAGCGAAGCGCCCGTATCCCAGACGGCGCGTTGCTCTTTAAAAAATTGCTCCTGATTGTTCAACGCGCGGCGCGGCGCGCCGGTGGCCACAATCGCCATATCCATGTTGCCGCGACCGGAAACACGCAGGCGCTTGCGGCGCAGGAATGCGCCCTGGCCTTTGACAGCCTGAAACAATTCGTCTTTTACAGGATCGTAAACAACGCCAACCGTTACTTCCCCCTTCTCTTCAAGAGCGATTGAGATCGCCCATTGCGGAATGCCGTGCAGGAAGTTGGTCGTGCCGTCAAGCGGATCGATGATAAAGCGCGCATCGGCCGTGCCTTTGACTTCACCGCCTTCCTCCATCAGGAAACCGTAAGTCGGCCGCGCATATTTCAGTTCGTCGAAAATAACTTTCTCGGCGCGCTTGTCGGCGGCGCTGACGAAATCGGCCGGGCCTTTGCGGGAAACCTGGAGTTGCTCGACTTCTCCGAAATCGCGGTTAAGCGAACGGGCGGCTTTTTCGGCCGCCTTCACCATCACGTTGAGATCGGGAGAGGAAAGGGCCATGAGAATTAGTCTTTCGCGCGCTCGACGTAGCTTCCGTCTTCGGTTTTGACGATGATGCGCGTGCCGGCGCCGATAAAAGGCGGTACCATGACCTTCGATCCGTTCTCAAGAATTGCCGGCTTGTAGGATGTCGTTGCGGTCTGGCCTTTGATAACGGCGTCAGCCTCAACAACCGCCAGCACGACCGTTTTGGGAAGCGTAACGGACAGGGGCGTGCCCTCATACGTTTCGATCTCGCAGACCATCCCTTCCTGCAGGAACTGCGCCGGGTCGCCGACGATATCCTTGGCGATCGTAACCTGGTCGTAGGTCTTCGCGTTCATGAATACATACCCGTCGGCGTCGGGATAAAGGTACTGGTAATCGTCCTGCTCGAGCGTGACTTTCTCCAAAATCTCTTGCGTACGGAAACGGACGTTGTTTTTGATGCCCGAGCGGACATCGCGCATTTCGATCTGCGCGACCGCTGCGCCCTTGCCCGGCGAGAGAAGCTCGTTCTTCACGACAAGCCAGAGCTTGCCTTCATATTCGATGACATTGCCTTTACGGATGGTGTTAGCGGCGACTTTCATTGTTTCTGTTCCGTCATGATAGCTGTACCCAAGGTCTCCAGCCGGGCCTTGATATCCGGGTCGGCCAGAGTTTCCAACATACCGGATAGATGATTTTTTTCATCCTCAGTCAAGGGGATTCGTGTCTTTTTAGCTTTTGGCTTGCCGTTAACAGGCGCGGCGACGAACCGGATGGCTGTTACCCACTGGTCGCCGAAAATCTGGTTGATGCGCGCGAGGATCAGGTCTGTCTGGTAATGGAGCAGGGTGGAATCGGCGCTGCTGGCGGCGATGTCGAGAATGGCCACGGGATTGCCGCCCTTCTCGCGCCTGCGGTAATTGATCTTCACAGGCTGCGCCTTGCTCGCCAGCTTGTCGCCGACGATTTCCTTCCAGCAGCTCAGCACGCGTCCGAGCGAGACATATTTACGGCTGAAGCTCTGGCCTGATACTCTGGCTGTGGCTTCTGAAATAGGGCGCATAGGTGAATCCTTTGACGAGACACGAGTAGAATGTCTAAAGCGAAACTTGGCAAGAAGTTTACACAGAAAAGCGCGGAGGAATTTCGCGAACGGCTGCTCGGCTGGTATGACCGGCATGCGCGTATTCTGCCATGGAGATACACCAAAAATCAAAAACCGGACCCTTACCGGGTCTGGCTGTCGGAAATCATGCTCCAGCAAACGACGGTGGCGGCTGTCGGGCCTTATTTTAACAAGTTTACGGAAAAATGGCCGGACATCCATGCGTTAGCCAATGCAAACGAACAGGAGGTCATGCGCCAATGGGCGGGATTAGGATATTATTCCCGCGCCCGCAACCTGCATAAATGCGCGGTCATCGTTTCCGGCCAGATGCAAGGCACGTTTCCCACCACGCAGGATGAACTGAAAAAACTCCCCGGCATCGGCGATTACACCAGCGCCGCCATCCGCGCCATTGCCTTCAATCAGCCCGCAACCGTCGTCGACGGCAATGTCGAGCGGATCATGGCGCGAATATTCGCCTGGCCCGACCCTATTCCTGGCGCCAAGAAAGATCTGAAAAACCTCGCCGCCGGCTTGTTTGAAAACTATGACGAGCGCCCCGGCGATCTCGCACAAGCTCTAATGGATCTCGGCGCGACGATCTGCATACCGAAATCGCCGCGTTGCGGCGCCTGTCCGGTTAGTCAAAACTGCATGGCGTATAAGAAAGGCATCGCGGCGGAACTGCCGCTGCAGGAAAAGAAAAAAGCCCGTCCACGAAAATTCGGCCATGTCTACTGGATAACCAATGGGAAGGGGGACGTGCTTGTTCATCGCCGCCCGCCCAAGGGCCTGCTGGGCGGAATGATCGGCCTGCCGACTTCTTCATGGGAAGAGGCCGGAAAAAGACCGGCCCTTGCCTTGAAAAATCTTAAAACCACGGACTTCGGAACCTCGGTCCGGCATGTTTTTACCCATTTCGAGCTGGAACTGGCGCTTAAAACGTCCGGTTACAAAGGCGAAATTCCCGACGGCTATGCCTGGATAGAGGCTACAGACATAGAAAATGCAGGGTTTCCAACGGTTTTCAAAAAAGCTGTGCGTCTGTTTCTTAAGCAAAATAAGGCTTAGTTGAAGTAAAGCCGCAGGAAGTTTATAATGGAGACGTATATATCTTCAGACGGCGATGCTCAAAAAACACAGGTTTTTCATGAATATACAGCCCAGGAAACTGGCATTACCGGCTTTTCTGCTGGCGATATTTTTATGCGCGGGGCCCTCGGCCGTTAATGCCACCTCGGCAGATGAAAACATCCGCACCGAAATCAAAGCGGGTGAAGCGCGTTATATCTACGAAAAACCCACCCGCCAGAAATTCTCGCGCCTTTACTGGGCGCTCGGCATGCTGGATTTGAAGGAAGACAAGAATATCGACAACTTCCTGCAAATCAACGAATGCGACATCTGGAAGGATTACTTTTATAACGAGTTCGAATGGAGAAAGGTGCGCGAATCCGGCCGCCAGTTCCTTGCTGAAAACAGCAATAAATTCCCGCTACGCTTTGAAGTCGCTCAAATGCTGCTGCTTGGCGAATATGACCTGCAGACCGAAAGCTTCGACGTCCTGCGCGATTACAAAATCGCGGACACGGCGCGCATCGAGGTCTTCCCGCAGGATTACGCCGATGTCGTCTGTCAGGATGACGGATCGGGCAGGCTTCAGCAGATCGACGGCTATCCCATCGGCATCGTCGCTGAATTCAACCGGCCGATCAACCTGGTACGCATCCCGGTGCCCGAGGAACTCGCCCGCACATTTATCGAAGACAAGCTAAGAATTTTCAAAAAGCTGCGTTCGGACAAACAGAACCAGGAAAATCTTTATAGTTACCGCGACGCGTATCTGTTCATGCACGTGAAATTTTTCGCGTACAAGGATCAGTTCACGAACAACGACAATTACCGCATGGCGGAAATCATGGCCGTTCTTGAAGGTTTCGAGATTTATGCCGACAAGGACAAGAAGCTGCTTCTCTACTCACAGGACTACCGCAAAAAAGTATCAAGGTCCAAGAAACGCCCGACCGGCAACAAGCTGGAAGTGGGAGGCGAGGAAATCGAGATCGAGGAACCGGATCCCGCAGCGATACAGCCTGTGAAGGCGCCCGAGTTTAATCCCACTGCGCCCGGAGGCATCACGCCTGACCCGAACGAAACAGCGCCGTTCAATCCTGCGTCCGCGAAACAATAAATTATCTGGCTCTTATAATTTTAACGCCGGCGCGTTCGGTGTCTTTAATGATGCGCGGCTTCTCCGCCGATAATTCGACAGCAATTATTTTTTGATTTTTCAGCAGTTCGGCCGCGATTGTTTCGAGAAAACCCTCCAGCAGGTTGAAATGCCGAAGCTCTGAAATTCTCTTTACGCTCTCGGCGATGTCTGCATAGGAAACCGTCTCCTCGATTTTATCGACGCTCCAACGGCATGCGGGATCAAGATCAACCACGGCACTGACGATAACCGCCGTTTTCCTGCCTTGCTCGCGCGGCAGAATGCCCACATTCATTTTCAGCTTTAGATCGCGGATAAATATTTTATTGGAAGAATCCATTACACGCCTTTTTCAGCGCGGAGCCTTTCGCGGAGCGCGTCGATCGGAATCGTCTTGCCTTTTTCCTTGTAATGCCAGAACGTCCAGCCATTGCAGGAAGGGGCGCCTTGCAGCGCCGCGCCAACCTTGTGAATCGAACCGCGCAGGGGATCGATGCGGTTCTGCGCGATGACGCTGCCGTCGGCATGAACTTTCGCGGTGTGTTTATTCTGTGAATCCGTCAGCACCGTGCCGGGCTTGATAAAGCCATGCTCGATGAGCTGGCCGAACGGGATGCGCGGCTTTTCCCGCTTGGGCTGGGTTATGAGAACGTTTTCATCAAGCACTTTGGTTTCTTTGATCCGCTCTTTTGCAAAAGCGGCATAGGTCTTTTCTCTCTCGATACCGATATAATGCCGCCCGAGCTGCTTTGCCACTGCGCCCGTCGTACCGGTGCCGAAGAACGGGTCCAGAATTGTATCGCCCTTGCGCGTCGAAGACATCATCACGCGGTAGAGCAGGGATTCAGGTTTTTGCGTCGGGTGCGCCTTCTCGCCATCGGCATTCTTGAGCCGCTCAGCGCCGGTACAGATCGGCAGATACCAGTCGCTGCGCATCTGCAGATCCTCGTTCAAGGATTTCATCGCGTCATAATTGAAAAAATATTTCGACTTTTTCGATTTCGCCGCCCAGATCAGCGTTTCATGTGCGTTGGTGAAGCGGCGCCCGCGGAAATTCGGCATCGGGTTGGATTTGCGCCAGATCACATCGTTCAGAATCCAGAATCCAAGATCCTGCAAAATATAACCGAGCCGGAAAATATTGTGATAGCTGCCGATCACCCAGACCGAACCGTCGGGTTTCAGCGTTTCGCGCGCGGCGGCAAGCCATTCGCGCGTGAATTCATCGTATGATTTCAGGCTCTCGAACTGGTCCCAGTCATCATCGACCGCATCGACGAGCGTATTATTCGGGCGGTGAAGATTGCCGTTAAGCTGAAGATTATAGGGCGGATCGGCGAAAATGCAGTCCACGCTTTTGGCGGGAAGGGATTTCATGATCTTGACGCAGTCGCCAATAAGAATCGAATCTGTGAGCTGTTTAGATTTTTGACTCGACATTCGTTCTTTTCTCCTCAAGGTAAAAACGAATCATGAGTCAAAACCGAGTCCGGGTCAAGCCCTAAAAACGGGATTCCATAAATGGAGTCAATCAATTACAAGGAGTCTTAAACAGCCAGGCTCAACTGGCGGTGAACACTGCCGAACTCAATAAAATTGCGCACCGGCGCGAAAGTCTTGCGGTGATGGTCGGTAATTCCATGCCGGTCGATGGCCTCGAGATGTTCCGTCGTCGGGTAGCCGACATTGCGCTCCCAGCCGTAATGCGGGTGGGTCATCGCCATTTCGGTTAGCATCCGGTCGCGGTGAACCTTGGCGATGATCGAGGCCGCGGCGATCGAAACGCTCCGCGCATCGCCTTTAACGACCGCCTGGACCGCGCATGGAAATTTCGGCCGGATATGCCCGTCGATCAACGCCATATCCGGTTGAACGCCGAATTGCCCGCACATGCCGTCAAAAGCCCGGCGCATCGCCAGGAAGGATGCCTGCACTATATTGATTGTTTCAATTTCCCGCGGGCAGGCCTCGCCGATCGCCCAGCTCGAATATTCCCGGATTTCAACCACCAGTTCCTCGCGCACGCCACGCGTAAGGGCCTTGCTGTCGTTGACCTTCATCCAGATTTTCTTCTTGAGATGCTCTTCGGGAATGAAAACGCAGGCCGCAACGACGGCGCCCGCGAGCGGCGCGCGCCCGACCTCGTCAAGGCCGCAGACAAGCCCGCCTGCCGATCTTTCAATTGAAAAATCAGGGCCGCGTTTACCCTTTGAGACTTTTTCCGGCGATTTCGAAGACATCGGGAGACAGTTTCGGCTGCTCCAGTATCTTCTGCAAGGATGCTTTGATTTTTTCCTGCCGATCCTGTGTATAATTTTTCCAGTCGCGCATCGGCGTCAGTAAACGCGCGGCAATCTGCGGGTTGATCGTGTTGAGCTCGATAATCGCATCGGTCAGGAAATCATATCCCGCGCCATCCGCCGTGTGAAAACACACCGGGTTGTTCATCGCGAAAGCGGCATAGAGCGAACGCACGCGGTTCGGATTGCGGATATTAAAATCTGGGTGGCCGCGAAGTTTTTTCAGCGCTTCAACCGTATCGGCCCGCACCGCCGCGGCCTGCAACGCAAACCATTTATCGATCACGAGTAAATGCTCTTTAAATTTACCGTAGAAATGCGCGAACGCTTCATCGCGCTCCCTGGAATTTGAATCCGCCAGCACCGACAGCGCGCCGACGCGGCCCGTCATGGTTTCGGTTTTGTCATACTGGGCTTTTGCCAGCGCAATCGACTCTGCATCGAGATCGGTGGCGAGAATGCCAAGAACCGTATTCTGCAACGCGCGCTTGCCCATAGCCTCCGGCGTCACCGAAAACCCGCCGCGTTCGGTATTGGCCTCGTATATCTGCTTCAATTCCTGCCGGTATTTGCCGAGAATTGCCGAATAGAGTTTCTCCCGCGCGGCATGGATGGCGGGCGGATTGGTCGGCCGGTTATGCTGGCCGATAAAGGAAATGTCAGGCAAAGATAGCGCGCGCGCCAGCAGGGCGGGGTCCAAATCCCTGGCCCTGATCAATTCCCCGTAACTCTCGATGAAATCTTCCGGCGCTTCGCTGCCTTTCAGCATTTTGCCGATCGTGCGCAAAGCATAATTCTGTCCGGCTTCCCACCGGTTGAACCCGTCGCTGTCATGCACCATCAGGAACGCGAGGTTTTTATCGCTGACATCCGATGTCAGTTTCACCGGCGCGGAAAAATCGCGCAGCACCGACGGCACCGGCTCCGACGGGACATTTTCAAATGTGAAAGATTGTTTATCTTTTGTCAGTTCAAGCAAAACCGTGCTTTCCCCGCGGAAGCGGGGATCTTCGGAAGGCCCCCGCCTGCGCGGGGGAGACATGGAAGATGACAAATCCATGTCATCGCCATTGCTGCCGACCAGACCGACAAGAACCGGGATGTGCATCGGCTTCTTCTTGTCCTGGCCGGGCGTCGGCGGCACGTGCTGGGTGAAATCCAGCGTGTAACTTCGCGCCTTGGCGTCGTATTTGCCCTTGAATGAAATTTCAGGCGTGCCGGCCTGTGAATACCAGAGCTTGAAATGCGAAAGGTCCTTGCCTGACGCATCTTCCATGCATTTTATAAAATCATCGCATGTCGCCGCATGGCCATCATGGCGGCTGAAATATAAATCCGTCGCCTTCCGGTAAGTTGCCGGGCCGAGCAGGGTGCGCATCATGCGGATGACTTCCGCGCCCTTTTCATACACCGTCATCGTGTA
>CAADGI010000024.1 GCA_900696495.1 uncultured Alphaproteobacteria bacterium | reverse complement strand
TGGAGCGAGTGAAGGGATTCGAACCCTCGACCCCGACCTTGGCAAGGTCGTGCTCTACCCCTGAGCTACACTCGCTTATCCTTGGGTGAGACCGCAAAATATAGAGGTTTCGCCGCCCGATGCAAGCTTAAAGTAATGCAATATTTAAAGGGTTTTTAGAAGAGTTCGCCGACTTTTACCAGGGGAACGGTATAGCCGAGGGGCTCCTGGTTGGGGAACAGCGAATAGATAATGACGTTCGGGCTTTTCTCGACCGGGTAAGTCATGTTCTCCGGCACTTCATAGTGCATGAGCTCGTTGGATTCTTCTTCGCCGCCGTAAACCAGCATGAACAGGCGCTGGTCGCGGTAAAATTCCACGCGCTTGACGACATGCGGCAGCGGCCGGTCGCTGACCAGCATCACTCCTCCATCATGCAATATGCCAAGCTCGATATTCATAGTTATGCCTTGGGTTTAAATCCGGGGCCGCCGGTGGTCGGCGTGGAAGGAGTATTATTGTCCATAGCCAACTGGTTAAAGTCCAGCTTGTAATTCGGGTTTGCCTTTACAAGATCCGCATTCAACTTGCCGACAATTCCCCCTTGCGGGTAAATGCTGATGATATCGACCGGGTGGATGGGCGCAATATTTTTGACGCCGTCGCCATTATTAAGCCGGTCGCACATCTCCCGGTTTCGGCAAAAAGAATTTTCGCCGTGTTCAGCTTCAATCAGCGCGTGATAAGCGTCACGGCTGATACCATTATCATTGTTATCGGTACTCATATAAAGAATCCCTCACACACGTAAATTCGCTTCAATGATAGGTTAAAATGGTTAAGAAAGGCTTAGCCGGAACCGCCGCAACCCTTGATTTTACAGCGTTTTCGGGCCATAAACCCCTATGGAACAATCGTTAAAACCGTTACCGGCCAAGGAGTTGCCGACGTCTCCCGCCGCTTTGCTGGCGCTGCTGGACACGTTGGGCATCGCTTATAAATTGCATAGCCACCCGCCCATTTTTACGGTCGCGGAAGGGCTGCATTTGAAGGAGTCCATCCCCGGCCTTCATTGCCGAAATCTCTTCCTGCGCGATAAAAAAGAGAGTATGTATCTCGTGGTTGTGGCCAACGACACGAAGGTCGATCTGAAAAATCTGGAAAAGTTATTAGGCTCAGCGCGGCTTTCGTTCGGCTCGCCCGAGCGGCTCTGGACGCATCTGGGCATCACGCCGGGCTCGGTCTGCCCGTTCGCCGCGATCAACGACCGCGAGCATAAGGTCACGGTCATTCTCGACGCCTATATGATGAAGGCGGAAACCGTCTGCTATCACCCGCTGGATAATGCGCAGACCATTGGCCTCTCGCCAGCGGATTTACTGAAATTCTTCGCCCATACAGGCCATAGCCCGAAAATCCTTGATCTTTCCGGCGCGGTCCCTACATAGTGAAGCGGATTTACAGGAACCATTATGCTTTTTGGAAAAAATAAGGCGGAGCAACCTCAACCCGCACCGGCGCCGCAGGCCGGCGCGTTTGTTTTCGACACGACTGCTGCCGATTTCGAGCAGACGGTGCTGGCTGCGTCGATGGAACGCCCGGTCATCGTCGATTTCTGGGCGCCGTGGTGCGGCCCGTGCAAACAGCTTGGCCCCATCCTTGAGAAAGTCGTCAATGCCGCGAACGGCGCGGTTCTCATGGCGAAAATAGATATCGACCAGAACCAGGAACTCGCCGCCGCGCTGCGCATCCAGTCCATTCCTACCGTCTACGCATTTTTCCAGGGCCGCCCGGTCGATGCATTTCAGGGCGCTGTTCCCGAGAGCCAGATCAAGGCGTTCGTCGATAAACTCGTACAGCTTGCGAAATCAAATGCGCCGGATGCGATCGATATTCCCGAAGCGCTGAAAGGCGCGGCGCAGGAAATCGCCAACGGTGATTTTCAAACCGCGCAGGCGATCTATTCGCACATCCTCGCGCAGGATCCGCAGAACATCCAGGCCTATGTCGGTTTCGTCCGCGCCACCATCGCCGCGGGCGAACTGGAGCAGGCGAAAGAGCTCGTCGACAGCGCGCCGCCGGAAATTTCCAAACAACAGGCTTTCGCGGAAGCGAAAACCGCGCTCGAACTCGCGCAGCAAAAACCATCCGCGCCGCTCGATGCGCTTGTTAAAAAACTGGATGCATCGCCGGACGATCACCAGCTCCGCTTCGATCTCGCCACCGCGCAGTTCGCCGATGGCAAGCGCGAGGAGGCGATTGCAAACCTGCTGGAAATCGTCCGCCGTAAACGCGACTGGAACGAGGAGGCGGCGAGGAAACAGCTGGTGCGGTTCTTTGAGGCCATGGGTCATGCCGACCCATTGACCGTCGAAAGCAGGAAAAAGCTTTCCTCGATCCTTTTTTCTTAATAAATACGGACTAATTTAGTGAAAATGGAACAGAACCCTTACGCGCCGGATTTTGATGCCCTGCCCGGAACCCTGCCGGTTTTCCCGTTGCCCGGCGTTCTGCTTCTTCCTTCAGGAAATCTTCCCCTTAACATTTTTGAAAAGCGCTATCTGAAAATGGTCGAGGATGCCCTAGGCGGCAACCGCATGATCGGCATGATCCAGCCCAGGGGTGATGACGGGGTTTTGCTATACGATGTCGGCTGCGCCGGGAAGATCACCGAGTTCCGCGAGACGGGCGATGGCCGTTATCTCATCACCCTGACAGGCATCAGCCGTTTCAAAATCGACGAGGAACTGAAAGCGGCCACGCCTTATAGGCAGGTCCGTGCGGGCTGGGCATCATACAAACATGATCTCGAACCTTCGCCCTGTCTCGACCTCGACCGCGAAAAACTTAAAGGCCTTCTGCAGGCTTATTTTTCATCGCAGGATATGGAATGCGACTGGCAGGCGGTGGAGAAGGCGCCCGATGCACGGCTCGTGACCTGCCTCGCCATGGTCTGCCCGTTCGACTCCAAGGAAAAACAGGCGCTGCTCGAAGCGCCCTGCTGCAAAACCCGCGCCGGGGCCTTCATGACCATGCTGGAAATGGCGGTCAAGGCCCGCCGGGAATGCAATAGTTGCCATTAATTCCAAAACCCCTTAAAACTACCCCCCTATGGATATCGACCCGAAATTGCTGGAAGTATTGGTCTGCCCGCTGACCAAATCGCCCCTGCGCTATGACCGCGCGGCGAAGGAGCTCATTTCCGACCAGGCGAAGCTGGCTTACCCGATCCGCGACGGCATTCCGATCATGCTTGTCGACGAGGCAAGGCAGATATGAGCAATAACCGCGTCATGATTTTCGACACCACCTTGCGCGACGGCGAGCAATCGCCGGGCTGCTCGATGAATCTCGAGGAAAAGCTGCGCATGGCGAAGCTGCTCGATGAAATGGGCGTCGATATTATCGAGGCCGGATTTCCGATTGCGTCTCCAGGAGATTTCGAGGCCGTGAACGAAATTGCGAAGGTTACGAAGAGCGCAGTGATCGCTGGTCTGTCCCGCGCGAAAAAAGCGGATATAGAAGCAAGCGCCGAGGCATTGAAACCCGCAAAAAGAAAACGCATTCATACTTTCATCGGCACCAGCCCGCTGCACAGGCAATATCAACTGCAGATGCCCCCGGAAGAAGTCCTGAATTCGGTTAGAGAAAGCGTGAGTTTTGCCCGCGGCTTCACCGATGATGTCGAATGGTCGGCGATGGACGCGACCCGCACCGAGGACGATTTCCTCTGCCAGTGCGTCGAGCTTGCGATCAAATCCGGCGCAACCACGATCAACATCCCGGATACTGTCGGTTTTGCGGTGCCCGATGAATTCGGAAGCCAAATCAAAATGCTGTTCGACCGCGTGCCCAACATCGACAAGGCGATTATTTCCGTGCATTGCCACAACGATCTTGGATTAGCCGTCGCGAATTCTCTGGCGGGCGTTAAAAATGGCGCGAGGCAAATCGAATGCACGATCAACGGCATCGGCGAACGCGCCGGCAACGCGAGTCTCGAGGAAATCGTCATGGCGCTGCGCGTCCGCAAGGATCAGTTGCCCTATGAAAACAAGATCGACACCACAAAAATCACGAAGATTTCCCGCGCGCTGTCGACCATCACCGGCTTCAATGTCCAGCCCAATAAAGCGATTGTCGGCGCGAACGCCTTCGCGCACGAAAGCGGCATCCACCAGGACGGCGTGCTGAAACATGCCGGGACTTACGAAATCATGACGCCTGAATCCGTCGGCCTGATGAAATCAAACCTCGTCATCGGCAAACATTCCGGTCGCCACGCCTTCAGGAAAAAACTGGAAGAGCTTGGTTTTGAACTCGGCGACAATGCATTGAACGATGCTTTCGCCCGCTTTAAAGTTTTAGCCGACAAAAAGAAAAATGTTTACGAGGAAGACCTTATCGCATTGATCGAAGACGAAGTCGTCAGTGAACATGAAGATATTAAATTCATTTCACTGCAGGTGCAGGCCGGGTCGAAAGGCCCGCAGACCGCCGAACTTTGCCTCAGCATCGACGGCGAGGAGAAATGCGCGAATGTCGAGGGCAACGGCCCGGTCGACGCCATCTTCAAGGCCATCCGCGCCATCATCCCGCATCCGGATGCCCGCCTGAAGCTATACCAGGTCCACGCCATCACCGGCGGCACCGACGCCCAGGCCGAAGTCACCGTGCGCCTCGAGGAAAACGGCAAGACCGTGAACGGGCAGGGCACCGATGCCGACACGCTGGTCGCTTCCGCCCGCGCCTATATCCATGCGCTGAACAAGCTGATGGTCAAGCGCGGCAAGATCAACCCGCAGGCTGCCGCAGCAACCCCGTAATTTTTTTGAATATGTCTTCGAACATCCTGGTCGTCAAACGCCCCGTGTTCGTGTTGTAACGCGAGCAATGATAGCTGTCGATCAGCTTGACCTTGCCGAGATCATGCACCGCGCCATGCGTGAATTTATATTTCGAGATTTTGTGGTTGAGAGCCTTCAGCACCGAATTGTGCGAAACCAGCCCGAGCGATAAAATCACTTTCGTATTTTTCAGCGCCGCCATTTCCATTTGTAAAAAGCCCAGGCACTGGCGCATTTCCTCCGGCGTCGGCTTGTTCTCCGGTGGCACGCACCGCACCGCGTTCGTGATCCGGCAATTTTTGAGTTTCAGCCCGTCATCGGCCCGCTCCTTGTAAACCCCTTCCGCGAACCCGAATTTGAGCAAGGTGGCGTAGAGAAGGTCGCCCGCATAATCGGCGGTAAAGGGCCGCCCGGTGAAATTGGCTCCCTTGAGGCCTGGGGCCAGCCCGACGATCAAAAGCCTCCCGTTTTCGGGGCCAAAAGAAGGTACCGGAGCGTTCCACTCGCCCGGGAATTTGGCCCGGTTTTTAAGCCGGAAATCCACCAGTCTGGGGCATAGGGGACAGTCTTTTCCGGGGTCTGGGCAGGGCATCGAAGAACTTGCTTTCCTTAGGGAAACCCACTATAAACCGGGGCTCGGACCGATTAAAGAGGATTCCCTAATGGCACGCGTTACCGTTGAAGACTGCATCGAGAAAATCCAGAACCGTTTTGAACTGGTCATGGTGGCCGCCCAGCGCGCCCGCAAGATCGGCTCCGGCGCCGCGCTGACCGTCGACCGCGACAACGACAAGAACCCGGTTGTTTCCCTGCGCGAAATCGCCATCGAAAGCGTTCCGCTCGACACGCTCAAGGAAGACCTGATCCGCAACCACCAGCGCATGGTCGTATACGAGGAAGATGAAACCATCGACCTCATGGACGGCGAAGCCGAGTGGGAAAAAATCGCCAACCGCGGCGAAGGCGATGACATCTACGGCGATGAGGAAATCGACGAGGACGAGGAAGACGCCGAAGAAGGCGATGCCGAGCCCTCGCTCGAAGACGTCGCCGGCGCGCCCGCCGACAAGGAATAAGGAACCCCGGGTTTCAGGTATTAAAGGCCGGGTTTCCGGCCTTTTTTATTGCGCTTCTTTTATCCCTTTTCCTTGTTTTTCATGGTATTGTTAACATCTTAATAAGTAGGTCTTAGAATTAAGCCATGCAACCGGGCCAGGAACTTGTCAGTCGCATCAGCGCCTATAATCCCGATTTCGATCTGAAAACGGTCGAAAACGCCTGCGAATATGCCAAAACCATGCATGACGGCCAGACCCGCGCCAGCGGCGAGCCGTATTATACCCACCCCATAGAAGTCGCCAGCATCCTCGCCGACATGAAAATGGATCCCGGCACCATCATCACGGCCATCCTGCACGACACGCTCGAGGACACCAAGGCCACTTACGAAGACCTCAAGAAAAAATTCGGCAAGGAAGTCGCCGACCTTGTCAACGGCGTCAGCAAATTGACACGTATCGAAAGCCAGACGATTGAAGGTAAACAGGCCGAGAATTTCCGCAAGCTTCTCCTCGCGATGTCGGAAGATATCCGCGTGCTGCTGGTCAAACTCGCCGACCGCCTGCACAACATGCGCACGATCGATGCCATCCAGAGCCCGGAAAAACGCCGCCGTATCGCGCTGGAAACGCTGGAGATTTATGCGCCGCTGGCCGAGCGCGTCGGCGTGCACTCGATCAAGGAAGAACTGGAAGACCTGGCCTTCGGTGTCATCAGCCCCGAGGCGCGGAAATCCATTTCCAACCGCCTGTCCTTCCTGCGCGAGGAAGGCACGGATGTCGTACGCAATATTATCGACGAACTGCAAAAACTGCTGGATGATTCCGGTATCGCCGCCGATATTTCGGGCCGCGAAAAAACCAAATACTCCATCTGGAAAAAAATGCAGCGCAAGAATGTCGCGTTCGAGCAGCTCTCCGACATCATGGCTTTCCGCATCCTGGTCGAGAAGGTTGAGGATTGTTATACGGTTCTCGGCGTCATTCACGGCAAATACCCGAGCATCCCGGGCCGCTTCAAGGATTACATTTCGACGCCTAAACCCAACGGCTACCGCTCGATCCACACCACTGTCATGGGCCCCTCGCGCCACCGCATCGAAGTCCAGATCCGCACCGCAGAGATGAATTTCGAGGCTGACATGGGCGTCGCCGCGCACTGGTCGTATAAGTCCGGCAAAAAACCCGAGATGCAGGACCTGCGGAAATACCGCTGGTTGCGCGAATTGCTCGAAATTCTCGAGCAGGAACAAAGGCCCGAGGATTTCTGGGAAAACACCAAGCTCGAATTATTCCAGGACCAGGTCTATGTCTTTTCGCCGAAAGGTGATTTGATCGAACTGCCGAATGGCGCAACGCCCATCGATTTCGCCTATGCCATTCACTCCGACATCGGTGATAAATGCGTGGGCGCGAAAATCAACAGCCGCATCGCGCCGCTGAACTCAAGACTCGCGAACGGCGACCAGGTTGAAATCATCACCTCGAAAACCCAGAACCCGTCGCCCACCTGGGAGCGTTTCGTCGTCACCGGTAAGGCACGCAGCCACATCCGCAAATATATCCGCGACCAGCAGCGCAATGAATATGTGACGCTCGGCAAGGCGATGTTGCAGAAAATTTTCCGCCAGGAAGATTACGAATTCACCGAAAAAGCCGTTACCGGCGTGCTTGAACGTTTCAAGTTGACCGAAAATGACGATGTCTACGCCAAGATCGGCTCCGGTCTTCTGGTCGCGCGCGAGGTGTTCAAGGCGATTTTCCCGGGCCACAAAACCGAGATCGTCAAGCGCCCCTCCGCCGACATGGACCAGGCGACGATGGTGCGCGGCGGCGTAGCCGGCAAGCAGGATGCGCCGATGCCCATCAAGGGCCTCATCCCCGGCATGGCGATGCATTTCGCGCGTTGCTGTCACCCGCTGCCGGGCGACCGCATCGTCGGCATCGTCACGACCGGCAAGGGCGTCACCATTCACACCATCGATTGCGAAACCTTGGAGAGTTTCGCCGACACGCCGGAGCGCTGGCTCGATGTGTCATGGGGCGAGGGCAAGGATTCTCCCGAGGCTCATGTCGGACGGCTCAAGGTTACGTTTCAGAATATTCCCGGTTCGCTGGCGACATTTTCGACTGTTATCGCCAAGAATGGCGGCAACATACTGAATTTGAGAATTACGGGCCGTTCGATGGATTTCTGGGATCTCGTTGTCGATATCTATGTCAACGATAACAAGCACTTGAACAACATCATCGCTGCTCTCCGCGCCACGCCGATCATCACGGCGGTTGAGCGTGCCCGGGGCCGTTAGATTGCCGCTAACCGCGTTTTTCTTTTTCTTCTGCCAGAATATCTTTACGCGATAATTTTCCGATCATCGTTTTCGGCAGGGCTTTGATACGAAATTCTATAAGCTTCGGAATTTCCATCTTTGAAATCTTGTCGGCAAGGAATTTCACCAGTTCCTCTTCGCTGAGCACCATATCGGGCTTCAACTTGATCCATGCCTTGACGATTTCACCGCGTTGTTCATCGGGTAATCCCGCGACGATGCATTCTTCCACGGACGGATGCAGGTAAATTGCCTCCTCGACATTGCGTGGGTAAACGTTATACCCATTGGTGATAATCATATCCTTGATGCGGTCGACGATATAGACATAGCCGCGCGAATCCATGATCGCGATGTCGCCCGTATGCAGGCGGCCGTCCTTGAGGACTTCCGATGTTTCCAGCGGCTTGTTGTAATAACCCTTCATCACCTGCGGTCCGCGTACGCAGAGCTCGCCGCGTTCGCCGACCGGCATGATAGTTGTTTTGTCTGCAGGATTGATAATTTCAACGACCGTGCCGGGCAGCGGCATGCCGATCGATCCCGCCTTGTTTTCGCCTCTGATCGGGTTTGCGCAGACGACAGGCGAGGATTCCGTCAGGCCATATCCTTCGACAACCACGCAGCCCGTGATTCGCTCGAACGTTCTTTTGACTTCGGCAGGCAACGGAGCGCCGCCTGAGATACAATAACGTAACGAGGAGATGTTGAATTTTTTTAAGTCCGGGTGATTATTGATGCCGCTATAGATCGCCGGCACGGCCGGGAACAGATGCGGCTTCTTTTTGTGAATTGTTTTCAGGGCTTCGTTCAAATTGAAGCGCGGCAGAGCGATAATCTCAAGGCCAGCCGCGACGCTGAAATTCATCACCGCCGTCATCGCGAAAACATGGAAGAAGGGCAAAACGCCAAGCATTTTCTCCTCTCCCGGCCTGATATCCGGGAACCATGCGCGGCTCTGCAGCGTGTTGGCATAAACGTTGTAATGCGTCAGCATCGCGCCCTTGGGCACGCCGGTCGTGCCGCCTGTATATTGCAGAACGGCAATATCGTTTTGCGCGTCAATCGCCGGAGTTTTCACCGTACCATCGTTATCCGTGAGCTCATGAAACCACGCGATTTTTTCTGAAGGCGTAACTTTCGCGCATTCGCCGCGCTTGAAAACCGGAAAGAGAATATTTTTCGGAAACGGCAGGATATCGGTAAAGCGGCAAAGAATCAGTTTCTGCAGCCTTGTCTGGCCGAGCATTTTTTCCATCTTGCCGTACAGCATGGCCAGGTCAACCGTCACCATCATGTCGGTTTCACTGTCGGCGATCTGATGGTTGAGCTCGCGGTCGGCGTAAAGCGGGTTGAAATTCACGACGCTTGCCCCGGCCTTGAGAATGCCGTAATAGGCGATCAGGAAATACGGCGAATTCGGTAGAAATAAACCGATCTTCTGTCCTTTTTTCACGCCGATGCGTTGCAGCCCGGCGGCGAAGCGGTTCACGAGACTGGAAATTTCGCTCCAGTTATATTTTTTTCCAAGAAAATCGAAAGCGGGGCGGTTCGGATATTTTTTCGCGGCGTCATCCATGAGCGCGAAAACCGGGCGTGGTTCCAGCTTCATATTCCAGTCAATGCCGCTATCGTAATTTTCTATCCAGGGATGATTTTGGGTGCTCATGAAATTTATCAGCGAAGGATTATATATTCATAAACAATCATAAACAGAATTGGTCTGGATTCAGAGCGAAAATTGATGCAATATATCCATAGGCAATTTTCTTTTTTGCTGCAGATTTCTTTTTCTGCGTCCAGAGGAATACATCTTGTCTATCGCTGAAAACCTTCCTCTTCCTGAGGAACAGTCAGAACCGGTAAAGTTGATATTGAAATGGTTTAACGGAACCAAGGGCTTTGGCTTTGTCGTTCCGGAGGACCAGAGTTTCGACGCCTTTATCCATATTACAACCCTCCAGCAGGCGGGCCTGAACGCTATCGGCGAAGGCGCCGTGCTGATGTGCCGCGTTTTTAACGGCCCCAAGGGTAAGCAGGTCAAGGAAGTCATCGAGGTTATCGAGGCCGGGGATGTTAACCTGATGCCTCAGGACGCAAGCGAGGACGGCACATCATCCATGGGCGGCCTCGTCAAATGGTACAAACCCGAGAAGGGGTTTGGCTTCATCATCCCTGACGACGGCATGAAGGATGTGTTTATACATAAAACTCTTCTCGATAAACTTCAGATCGAGCAGCTCGAGGCCGGCCAACGGGTTCGTGTGACGTTGAAAGCGGTCGATAAGGGCCGGGAAGCCGTTGATATCAAGATCATTCGTTAGAAATACCCTCATTTCAGCAAAAAAGCCGCCCATTAAGGCGGCTTTTGTCATTTTCAGGCGATTTTAAAGCTGATTAGCGCTTTTTAGCAGCGGTTTTGGTCTCCTGAACCTCATCGACCTCCTCGGATTTAACCGGGGCCTCGAAATCTTCAGCCTGAAGGGTGCGGGCACGCCCGGCAGCCTGGTAGGCGACCTTGGAGTGGCCTTCGCAATAAGGCAGGCCCGGAACGGCGCCATCGCCGCAAAAGCTGAATTTCTCATCGCGCGGGTCGCCAAGAGGCCAGCGGCACATATTCGCGCCCAGATCCATCATCGGCACGCCGGTGCGGTTGTTATCCTGTTCCAGCGTCTGGCGGACTTTCTTCTCAGGGCTTGGCTTGGCGACGGCAACGGGCTTTTTATTCTGCTGGATGGGAGAAACGCGGTTGGACAGTTTGAGGCGGTGGGCTTTGCCGATAACGGCGTTACGGGTAACCCCGCCCAGTTCGCCTGCAATCTCGGCGGCCGTTTTACCCTCTCCCCAAAGTCGTTTTAAAAGGGCAACGCGTTCGTCGGTCCAGCTCATATGATAAATCTCCCATAAAAATACCGGGCTTTACGCCGGGTACTAACACACATTTCTTCGTAAGACCTGTACCCTATCAGGACAAATCGAGCCAGCGCAAGGACATGATTCCTGCGCCTGTTTTTTTATCCACATCCCTTGATTTTACTTTGTCAGACAGGCGCTTGCAGGCCCATGAGCTGAAGATATTCCGTGCGCTCCGGCCAGTCTTCTTTCACTTTGACAAATAATTTCAGATGCACGCGGCACCCCATCATCTCTTCAAGCTCGCGCCGCGACGATTGTCCGATCTGCTTGATCTGATCGCCGCCTTTGCCGAGCACGATGGCTTTTTGGCTGTCGCGTTGAACATAAACGGTCTGATCGATCTTGACGCTGCCGTCGTCGAAATTTTCCCAGTTCTCGGTTTCGATGAATATCGCGTAAGGAAGTTCCTGGTGCAGGTTTTCAAATATTTTTTCACGCGTGATTTCCGCCGCGATCAGTCGCATCGGCATGTCGGTTGTCTGTTCGGGATCGAACAGGAAAGGCCCGGCTGGCAAGCGTTTCGCGATATCGTCAAGAACGTCGGAAATGCCGTCTTTTGTCAGTGCCGAGATCATGAAAGTCGCGGCGTAGGAAAAACGTTCATTCATTCTCTGCGCCAGTGCGAACAAATCCGGCTTGTTAACGCGGTCGGTCTTGTTGAGAACCAGCAGGCAGGGTTTTTCCGCGCTGATTTTTTCAAGAATGATTTCGTTTTCTTCAATGACGTTTTTAGATGAGGCATCGACAAGATGCACAATTACGTCGGCGCCATCCAGCGCATCCCACGCTGCCTGCACCATGGCCTTCTCCATGATTTTTTTTGGTGCGAAAATTCCCGGGGTGTCGGCGAGAACAATTTGCGTATCGCCCTGCATCAAAATTCCAAGAACGCGGCTGCGCGTGGTTTGCGATTTACGCGAGACGATAGAAACTTTCGATCCGACTAATGCATTGACAAGAGTTGACTTGCCCGCGTTAGGCAAACCGAGAATGCAGGCGAAGCCGCAGTGCGTAGCATTATTCATGGACTCGTTCATGAATCTTCTCTTGCAAGAAAAAAGATAGCGGCATCTTTTTCAGCTGCCGGGCGTGAACGGCCCTTGCCGATGACGGGATCGAAACCTTCGACACTCAACTCGATACTGAAAACAGGTGCATGGTCTGGTCCTGTGCGGTCCACGATTTTATAGGCAGGCAGCGGTAAACCGCGTCCCTGCGCCCATTCCTGCACGCGGGCTTTGGGGTGCTGCGGCGGTGTTTTCATGTTTTCGAAACGCGTATTCCAGAGCTTTTCAATCAACACCTGGCAAGGTTTAAGCCCGCCATCCAGATAAACCGCGCCGAGCAAGGCTTCGAGTGCATCCGATAGGATATTCTCGCTTTCGGCGGCTCCGGCATTGCGCTCACCTGATGAAATGACGATATGATCGCCGAGTTTTATTTCAGAGGCGATTTCAGCAATGACTTCGCCCTGCACCAGGACGGCCAGGCGCTTGGCAAGGTCGCCTTCTTTTTCGCTTGAGTGTTTTTGCAAAATGGTTTCGGCCACTATGAGCGCCAGCACGCGGTCACCCAGGAACTCCAGCCGTTCATTGTTTTTCTCGCCCATGCTGGAATGGGTCAGGGCGTCTGCGGCCAGTGACTTGTTCTTGAATGAATAGCCGATCGCCTTTTCCAGCGCGGAAAAATCAGGAGGCGTTTTCGGCATCGCCTTTTCCTTCCGGGCGCACAGGCTCGATAGACTTGAAGAATCGTTCATAACGCATTGTCCATGGCCACTTCCAGAACTCGAATATTTTTGCGTATCCGTTGGTCGAGAAGAAAATGAAATCTGCTTCGCCGACGATATTCTCCAGCGGTACAAAACCAACGAGGCCAGTAACGCGGCTATCCTGTGAATTATCGCGGTTGTCACCCATCATGAAATAATGGCCTTCCGGCACTTCATAGATTTCGGTGTCGTCCAGAATTTCGTCGTCGCTCTCTTCGTAAATGCGGTGAATGACTCCACCGGGCAGTGTCTCGAGATATTCAACCATCGCTATCGTGGGGCCGCCCGGAAATTCTTCATCCTTCACCATGCCGACCGGTTCGCGCGGCACCAACTCGTCATTAATGTAGAGACGGCCGCTGCGCACCTGGATTTTGTCGCCCGGCAAACCGATCACCCGCTTGATGTAATCGACATGCGTGTTTGAAGGCAATTTGAAAACGATCACATCGCCGCGCTTCGGCTCGGCGGCCCAGATGCGCCCTGAAATCGGAACAATGCCGAATGGGAAGGAATAGCGGCTGTAGCCATAGGCAGGTTTATTCACGAAAAGATAATCGCCGATTTCCAAAGTTGGTTTCATCGAACCGGAAGGAATGTTGAAAGGCTCGTAAAGAAAGCTGCGGATCAGCAGCGCGAGAATAACGGCGATTACCGCCGTGCGGAAAAATTCGCCCAGTTCCTCGCGCGCGTTGAGCGGCGGAGAACGCGGCTTTTCATCCAGTTTCCCGTCTGTGTTTTCAAGCTTTTCCGTCATGGGCAAAGGATTATCATGAAAGAACCGGCAATAGCCAGACTATTAAGCATCGATGGCCTCGATGATGACCAGCACATGGGCCATCGGCGCCTCGTCGGTGATCGTGACATGGATGACCGGTTTCATGCCCTTGGGCACCATGGCCTCCAGCCGTTTTTTTGCGCCGCCCGTGAGGGCGAGGGTGGGCTTGCCGGCAGGCGTGTTTACCACGCCGATATCTTTCATGTAGACGCCCTGGTTAAAACCCGTACCCAAAGCCTTCGAGCAGGCTTCCTTGGCGGCAAAGCGCTTGGCATAGGTGGCGATATGCGTGCCGCCCGGACGACGGCGTTCGGCCTTCTGGATTTCTGTTTCCGTAAAATAGCGCAGGATGAAACGCTCGCCAAAGCGCTCGAGCGTCTTTTCGATCCGGCGGATGTCGATCAGGTCGCTGCCCGTGCCGATAATCATCTGGTCTGTCCCGTTACTTCCCTGGCCACCTTGTGCACGTTATGGATCTGGACCTTCTTCCTCGCCAGTTTCGTGCCGTGCACGAGTTTGTAGAATACATAATATGAAAGCGGGAAAACCAGCAAGGCCATCAGGTACCCGCCCGTCAGCCAGGGCAGGAGGATGCTCACAGGGTGGTGGGTCAGGAGATCCCAGAAAACATGAAAATCCATGTCATGCGGCAATTCCGTTTTGGCCTGCACGCCGAGGAAACTGAACAGGAACGCGCCGAGCTTGATCGATCCCCACCACATGAAGGGAATCGTCCATGGGTTGGCTACCCACGTGCCGATCAAAGCGGCAAGCAGGTTGAGCCGGAATATCCACGCCACCAGCGCCGCCTGTATGAAATGCGTGCCGATAATAGGCGTAAAGGCAACCGATGCGCCGACGGCGAACCCGGCCGCGATGCGATGCGTGCTGTCTGACATCCTTGCCACGCGCAGATGCACGTATCGGAATGCCCGCCGCCAGCCCATCGTCGGCCAGAATAATTCACGCGCGTGCTGAAGGAGGGTGAGAGGTTTACGCCTTTTAAACATACGGGAACAGGTAATGCCGGGTTGTTGCTTCCCCCACTCTATATCAATAAAATGAGCCGCATAAAAACAATTTATAGGCGCTCTTTAATGAATATTCAGGACCATATCCGCATCGTTCCAGGCTTTCCCAAGCCGGGCATCAATTTTTACGACATCGCGACATTGCTCGCCCACCCGGCGGCTTGGAAGGAAACAATTCAGCAACTAAAAGCAAAAATCGGTCCCTACAAGCCGGATGTTCTGATGGGCATCGAGGCGCGCGGGTTCCTGGTCGCCGCGCCGCTCGCGCTCGAACTTGGTTGCGGTTTCGGCATGATCCGCAAAAAAGGCAAGCTGCCCGGCCAGACGCTCGGTTATAAATACACGCTCGAATACGGCGAGGATGAAATCGAAATCCAGCCGGACCTGCTGAAGAAAAATTCCAACGTCGTGATTGTCGACGATCTGCTAGCGACCGGCGGAACGATGGGCGCGGCGGTGAAACTGGTGGAGCAGGCGGGCGCGAAAGTCGCGGCCGGTCTTTGCATTGTCGAGCTGGACGGGCTGAACGGGCGCAAGAAACTGAGCTGTCCGTTTGAATCTTTATTGCTTTGCCCGGCTTAGGAGCGCAGCGTTCCGCCGGTTTTGGCGATAACTGCGCCGACGATTTTCCTGGAGATTTCTTCCAGCTCGGCGTCGGTCAGCGATTTCTCCCGCGGCTGGATCGTCACTGCGAACGCCACCGATTTCTTGCCGGGCTCGACGCCCTTGCCGGTGTACACGTCGAAAATATACGCGTCAGTGATTAGATTTTTGTCGGCAGACTTCGCGGCCTTGACGATATCCTCGGCATTCACCTTCGCATCGACCATGAATGCGAAATCGCGGCTGACGGCCTGCAATGGCTCGATTTTCAGCAGGGATTTTTCCGTGCCTTTTTTCTTCGACTCCGGGATGTTCTGCAGGAACACTTCAAAACCGGAGACGGATGTTTTGATGCCCATTTCATCAAGGATCGCCGGGTGAATTTCGCCGAAATAGGCGAGCACGTTCGGCCCCAAACGTAGCACGCCCGAGCGGCCGGGGTGATAATAGCTTGGCGCATCGCGCGTGATCTGCGCGGATGTCGACGGCGCGCCGCAGGCCTCAAGCGCCGCGAACGCATCGGCCTTGGCGTCATAGGCGTCCGTGCCGCGCACCGGGCCAGCCCAGTGCCGCGCGGAATCATTCCCGGCGCGAATTCCGGCGGCGACAATCGCCTGTCCTTCCGGTTTTACCGATTTAAAAGCGGGGCCGACTTCACAAAGCGCCACATCGCTCTGCCCGCGGTCGTGGTTATATCCGGCGGCGGCGATCAGGTTCGGCAGGATGCTCGGGCGCATGACGTCGAGATCCGAACTGATCGGGTTTTTCAGCGTCAAAGCCTCAAGCGATTTATTATCATTGAACGCCAATGCCTGCTCGCGGCCCATGAACGACCACGTCACGCATTCATCCAGCCCGCGCGCGGCCAGTGCATTCCGTGCCCTGCGCACGCGCGAAAGCGTCTGCGTTTCGGCTGCGTCGGCCACCGGCGCTTCGCTGCGCACCGAAAGCGAAGGAATATGCTCGAAGCCGTGAATGCGGATGATTTCCTCGGCAATATCCTGCTTGGCCTCGACGTCGCTGCGCCAGGACGGCGGCTGGATTTGCCACGTCTTGCCGCCTGAAATTTCAAAGCCGAGCGTTTCGAGGATTTTCTTCTGCACGTCGGGTGCGACATCCGCGCCGATATAGCTCGCGAACCATGACGGGTCGTAATCGATGCTGCGTTGCCATTTCGGCATCGCGCCCGCGGTGACGACTTCGCTGGCGCGACCGCCGCAGATTTCAAGGATAAGCTTCGTCGCAATTTCCATGCCCGCGACAGTGAATTCCGGGTCGACACCGCGTTCAAATCTGTATCTCGCATCGCTGTCGATCTGCATGTCGCGGCCCGTGCGTGAAATGCGCACCGGGTTGAAATAGGCCGCCTCGACGAAAACATTGACGGTCTCTTCCGTGCAGCCCGTCGGCACGCCGCCGACAATCCCGCCGAGCGCCGTAACGCCGCTGTCATCGCAAATACCGACCGCGCCATCCTGCAACGTATAGGTTTTATCGTTGAGACCCTCAAGCGTTTCGCCCTTCTTCGTCTGGCGAACCTTGATGTTGCCCTTGATCTTGTCGGCATCGAACACGTGCAGCGGACGGCAGGCATCCAGGCTCATGAAATTCGTGATATCGACCAGCGCGGAAATGGGACGCAGGCCCACCGATTTCAGCAGATCCTGCATCCATTGCGGCGAGGGACCGTTTTTGACGTCGGAAATATAACGGCCCAAAAACAGCGGGCATCCGTCCTTGTCTTCGATCGAGACCGCGATCGGCGATTTTCCCGCGGCTTTCACCGGCTTGTCATCCAGCGGCTTCAGGTTTCCAAGCCCCGCAGCGGCAAGGTCGCGCGCAATGCCGCGAACACCGGCAGCGTCAATCCGGTTCGGCGTCAGGTTGATTTCAATTGTCGCGTCGTTGAGGCCAAGCACTTCCGCGAGCGGCGTGCCGATGGCAAACTTGTCATCGACCTCGATAATGCCTTTGTGCTCGTCGGACAAATTCATCTCGCGCTCGGAGACCAGCATCCCCTGCGACTCCACGCCGCGGATCATGCCTTTTTTGAGCACGTCGCCCGTGTTCGGGATGACCGAACCTTCCGGCGCGAAAATGCCTTTCATGCCCGTGTGCGCATTCGGTGCGCCGCACACGACCTGGATAATTCCCTTTTCGGTTTTGACCTTGCAGAGTTTCAGCTTGTCGGCATCCGGGTGCTTCTCGGCGCTCTCGACATAGGCGACCTTGAACGGCGCGTAGAGCTTCGCCTTGTCCTCGACAGCTTCAACCTCGAGGCCGATCGCCGTCAGCTTCGCGCAAATCTCTTCTAGGCTTGCGCTCGTATCCAGGTGTCTTTTTAACCAACTTAAAGTAAATTTCATTTTTTATTTTCCAGTTTATTTTTTACGCGAAGTAACAAAGAGGCGAAGGAAAAATTTTATAATTTAAAACTTCGTAACTTCGTTCCTTCGCGTTAAGCTTTTTATCCTTTCGTCGCCGTGTTGGGGCGGTTCAGCGGATCGAAGCCGTAATGCTCCAGCCAGCGCACGTCGCTTTCAAAGAATGTCCGTAAATCCGGGATGCCGTATTTCAGCATCGTCGCGCGCTCGAGGCCCATGCCGAACGCGAAGCCCTGGTATTCCTCCGGGTCTATGCCGCAGTTCTTCAGCACGTTCGGGTGCACCATACCGGAGCCGAGAATTTCCAGCCAACGCTGCTCCTCGCTGTCTTTCGCCTTGCCTAATTGAATGCCATCACCCTTCTTGATATAGCCGATATCGACTTCGGCGCTCGGCTCCGTGAACGGGAAAAAGCTCGGGCGGAAACGCACGGGCAGATCATCAATGCCGAAAAACGCCTGCACGAAATCAGTGAGGCAGCCTTTCAGGTGACCCATATTCACATCCTTGCCGATATAGAGGCATTCCATCTGGTGGAACATCGGCGTGTGCGTCATGTCATAGTCGCTGCGGTATGTGCGGCCGAAGCAGACGATCTTGATCGGCGGCTTGTTGGCGCTCATATAGCGGATCTGGACGGGCGAAGTATGCGTGCGCAAAACTTTTTTCGCGCGCTCGCCTTTTTCCGATGTATCGTCGGGCAGGAAGAACGTATCCTGCATTTCGCGCGCCGGGTGGCCGGGCGGAAAATTCAGCGCCGTGAAATTGTGCCAGTCATCCTCGATGTCAGGCCCTTCCGCAACCGTAAATCCCATAGAACCGAAAATCGTCACCAGCTCGTCGATCGTCTGCGAGATCGGGTGGATGCGGCCCTTGCGTTCGGGGCGCGGGGAGAGCGTGATGTCGATTGTCTCATTCGCCAGACGCCCATCCATCTCCTGGCGCTTCAGCGCGGATTCCTGTTTTGCGATCAGCGCGGCGATTTCATTCTTAAGCTCATTCAGCGCCTGGCCCTTCGCCTTGCGCTCCTCGGGGTCCATCTGGCCGAGTGCCGACATCAGGCCGGTGATCTTGCCCTTCTTGCCGAGCGCGGAGACACGCAGGTCATCCAGACTCTTAAGGTCATGCGCGGTGGAAATCTGCGAGGCCAGTTCAGCCTTTAATGAAGCGATATCTATCATGGTTTCAGTGTTTTAACAGGAAGAAATATAAATAACAACGTCATCCCGGCGAAAGCCGGGATCCATAGGAATGAACGTATAATGAGTATGGATCCCGGATCGCGCGGCTTCGCCGCTTGTCCGGGATGACGAATGAGAATTAAGCAGCCTTCTTGCCGGGTTTTTTAACCTCCTCGGCGACCATTTTCACGATCGCTTCAAAGGCCTTTTCGTCGTCAAAGGCAATCGCGGCGAGCGCCTTGCGGTCGAGCTGCAGGCCGGTCTTTTTCAGACCGCCCATGAACTGCGAGTAGGTCAGGCCGTGCATGCGGGCTGCCGCGTTGATGCGCTGGATCCATAAGGATCGGAAATCGCGCTTCTTCATGCGGCGGTGGATGTAAGCATACTGACCCGCTTTCTCAGCCGACTGGCGGCCAATGCGGATCGTATTCTTGCGGCGGCCGTAATGGCCTTTCGCGCCTTTAAGGATTTTCTTGTGCTTGTTCTTGCGCTTCGGTCCTGTTTTTACGCGTGCCATTATTTCGCTCCTTTGGTTTTAGCAGTTTTGGCTGCTTCGAGTTTACGGGAGTCGACGCGGCGGCGGCGCACGCGGTCGTTCGGCAGGTAATAACGTGTGACCAGACGCTCATCGCCCGGGATCATGACATCGGTCCCGCGCGCCTTGCGCTTCATCTTCTTGGGTTTATTCATTTGCATGTGGCGGGCTTTCGCTTGCTTGAACTTGACCCGGCCTTTGGCAGTGACCTTGAATCGCTTCTTGGCACCGCTCACGGTTTTCATCTTCGGCATTTTATCCTCCTTTTTCAAAGGGTTAGCAGGTGATGACCGAGGCAGCCAAAGTAATCCATAAGCCAAGCCATCTATGAGATTGAGGGGGTTATACAGGGGTTAAGCCCGGGAAATCAAGGATAATTTAGTGCGCCTTGGCCCAGCTCGGGCCGGCGCCGGTTTCAGCTTCCAGCGGCACGCCGATATCGGCGACGCCTTCCATCACGGCCTTCACGGTGGCCTTGGTTTTCTCCAGTTCCTTCTCGGGAACCTCGAAAACTAATTCATCATGCACCTGCAGCAGCATCTTGGCTTTTAAATTCTCATTCGCCAGCGCCTTGCCCATCCGCGCCATGGCGATTTTCATGATATCCGCCGCTGTGCCCTGCAGCGGCGCGTTGATCGCCTGCCGCTCGGCCCCGCCGCGCGTTGCCGGGTCCTTGATCCCGTAGATTACGCATTTGCGGCCATAGAGCGTTTTGACGAAACCATACGCCCGCGCCTCGTCCTTTTTGGATTGCATGTAATCCTCGAGCTCCGGGAAGCGCGCGAGATATTTGCTGATGAAGTTGCTGGCTTCGCTGTTGCTGACGCCGAGCTGCTTCGCAAGACCCCAGCCCGAAATGCCGTAGATGATTCCGAAATTCACCGCCTTGGCGTTGCGGCGGATATCCGGCGTGATGTCCTTCAGCGGCACGCCGAAAACCTGGCTTGCCGTGATCGCGTGGATGTCCTGCTTTTTGATGAAAGCGTCTTTCAGCGCCTCGACACCCGCCAGCGCCGCGGCGAGACGGAGTTCCACCTGCGAGTAATCGACGGAAAGAAGAACGTGACCTTCTGCAGGCACGAACGCCTCGCGGATCTTGCGTCCTTCCTCGGTGCGGATCGGGATGTTCTGCAGGTTCGGCTCGGAGGAAGCGAGGCGGCCTGTGTTCGTGTGCGCCATGGCGAATGACGTATGCACGCGGCCTGTCTTGGGGTTGATTTCCTCCTGCAACGCATCCGTATAAGTCGATTTCAGTTTCGAAAGCTGGCGGTGCTCGAGGATTTTTTTGACGATCTCGTGGCCTTCATAGGCGAGCTTCTCGAGAACGTCGACCGAAGTCGAATAATCGCCCTTGCTGGTTTTCTTGCCGCCCTGCAGGCCCATATTCTTGAACAGGATTTCCCCGACCTGCTTCGGCGAGGAAATATTGAACTGCGTACCCGCGAGCTTGTGAATTTCAGTCTCAAGCTCGATGAGCTTCTTGCCGAAATCATTGCTCATGCTTTTTAAAATTTGCGGGTCGACGCGTATGCCGTCGAGCTCCATGCGCCCGATCACGCTGATAAGCGGGCGCTCGATATCTTCATAAACACTGACCATTTTCTCGCGCGCTAAACGCGGCTTCAGAATTTTATGCAGGCGCAACGTCACGTCGGCATCCTCGGCGGCATAGAGCGTCGCCTTCTCGATCGGCACCTTGTCGAACGTGACCTGGTTCTTGCCCTTGCCCGCGACCTCTTCATAGGGGATGGGCTTATGAGCCAATAATCGCTCCGACAGGAAATCCATCCCGTGCGGGTGCGCGGTGCCATCCAGAACGTAGGAAATCAGCATCGTGTCGTCGATCGGCGCGACATCGACGCCTTCCTTCGCGAACATCTGCCAGTCATATTTGGCATTATGCGCGATCTTGAGAACGCTTTCATCTTCAAGAAGGGGTTTGAGCAGGTCGATGACTTTTTTCTTCGGCAATTGCGGAACTAAATCCTTGCTTTCGCCGAGTAAATCCATCTTCTGCGTATGGCCAAGCGGGATATAGGCTGCCTTGCCGGGCTTGGCCGCAATCGAAATGCCGACCAGTTCCGCCTTCGCTGGCGTCAGCGCTGTTGTCTCGGTATCGAAGGCGAAGAAACCGGTCTCATAAGCTTCGGCAATCCATTCTTTCAGGATTTTTTCGTCGTTGATCATTATGTACTGGTCGGCAACAACAGGCGGGTGCTTTTCCTCGACAATAGTAACTGCATGTGTTTCGGCTTTGACCGGCGCTTGCGCATCGGCAACGCTAAGCCGCTTGAGGATTGAATTGAATCCGTGCTTCTTCAGGAACTCAATCAGTGCCGGCTTGTCAGGATTGTGCGTTTTTAATTCTTCCAGGGGCAACGGCACCGGCGCGTTCGCATCCAGCGCCACCAGTTTTTTCGAAATCTTCGCGCTTTCGATGTTGCTTTGAATCGTTTCGCGCCGTTTCTGCTGTTTGATCTCGCTTGCGCGCGCGAGCAATGTCTCTAAATCGCCGAACTCATTGATCAGCTGCGCCGCGGTTTTGACGCCGATGCCCGGCACGCCCGGCACATTATCAGAGGTATCACCCGCCAGCGCGAGAACATCGCCGACCTTGTCCGGCGTAACACCGAACTTCTCCTTCACCTGCTCGATGCCGATAAATTCGCCTTTCATCGGATCGAGCATGCGCACATTTTCGCTGACGAGCTGCATCAGGTCTTTGTCGGAAGAAACGATTACGACATTTTTCCCGGCCGCCTTCGCCATGCGCGTATAGGTGGCAATCAAATCATCCGCCTCATATCCTTCCTGCTCCATGCAGGGAATGTCGAACGCGCAGACCGCATCGCGGATCAGCGGAAATTGCGGGATCAGATCTTCCGGCGTTTCGTCGCGGTTGGCCTTGTAGTCGGCGTAAATATCGTTGCGGAAATTTTTCCGCGCGGCGTCGAAAATCACGGCCATATACGGCGCATTGTAATCGCGCAGCATTTTCAGCAACATGTTGGTGAATCCGAACACAGCGCCTACAGGAACGCCGTCGGGGTTCGTCATCGGCTTGCCGCCATAGGCCATGGCGTAATAGGCGCGGAAAATAAATCCCGAGCCGTCGACGAGGTATAATTCTCCGTCTTTTGATTCTGCCATGTCCGATAAGGTGGAACAGGAACAGGTGAGAGTCCAGCCCTGCGTCTATTTCTTTGGCGCCAGCGCATAAAGCGCGACGGCGGCGGCGTTGGAAACATTGAGGCTTTGAATCGGCCCTTCGGTAGGAAGCTTCAGAAGCTCGTCGCAATGTTCTTTCACGAGCCTGCGAATCCCGTCCCCCTCGGAGCCCAGCACCAGCGCCATCTTGCCGCCGGGCTTGATGTCGCGGATGGTTTTCACCGCGTGCTCGGAAAACCCGAAAATGAAAAACCCGCCTTCTTTGAGTTGCTCGATGGCGCGGCTCAAATTCGTCTCGTAGACAACCGGCAGATGCTCCACCGCGCCGCAGGCCGATTTCGCCAGCACCCCGTCGATCTCGGGCGCATGCTTCTTCTGCATGATCAGTCCCGCCGCGCCGAACGCGCTGGCCGAGCGCATGATCGCGCCGACATTATGCGGGTCGGTCACCTGGTCGAGGATCAATAATGTGCTATTTGGCTGGCTTTCGGCCTTGATGATCATGTCCTGCAGGAATATTTCCTCGAGCGGCGCGCAGGCGAGGGCAAGGCCTTGGTGAACCGCGCCTTTGGGCACCAGCTGTTCGATCTTGCCCTTGTCGACATGAACAGGTTGCGGGCGGCGCAGGCCTTTTTCGCGGGCTTCGTGCAGAACCGGCTCGAACCCTTTGACGCTCTGGTCGTTGATATAAAGGGCGTGGATTTTGCGCTCCGGGTTCAACCAGGCCTCGCGGACGGCATGGAAGCCATATAAAGAGGCGCGCGGACCTTTGGGCTGTTCAGGACCGTCATTGCGGCGCCAGTCGCGGTTTTGCTCCCTTTTTGGATCAAAGCCTTTGTTCTGGCGCGGTTTATTGCTATGGTGCTGCCGGTGTTTCATGGTCTGGAACATTTACATACTTGACAGGAAAGCGGAAAGGCTTTTTTCTGCAAGCGAAATTAAGGCCTTAAATCCCGGTATGGAAGGGTGGCCGAGTGGTTAATGGCAGCAGACTGTAAATCTGCCGACTTTTAGTCTACACAGGTTCGAATCCTGTCCCTTCCACCATTT
>CAADGI010000023.1 GCA_900696495.1 uncultured Alphaproteobacteria bacterium | reverse complement strand
TACAAGCTTTGGACACTCATCCAAATTCTGGAGAAGGAAAAACCTAAAAAAATTCTCGAATTTGGCAGCGGATCTTCCACCATGATTTTTGCAGATTATGCTGCCAAACATGGAGCAGAAGTCATCAGCGTCGAAAGCGATGAAAGCTGGGCCGAGAAAGCCCGAACGTTTCTTGCAGGCAATGACAATGTAAAAATAGTTTTTGCCAAAGCCATTGGATTTGCTGACACTACCCCCCCCAGCTAAAATATGATATTAATTTCGATGAAACTTTCGACCTGGTATTTATCGATGGTCCCGGCGGCCATTTTGAAGGCATAGCCAGGAAGACTGGCGCGACCATCAATGCCGTGGAATTAAAAGACCCCAAACTGATCTTAATCGATGGCCGAAAGGCAACCGTTCTTTACATGAAAAATAATATGCACAGCCATGCATGCCGGGAATCCGATTTGCACAGCGTGCGCCCTGTGAAACCTGGCTATCATTATTTTTCAGCGTTTTCTAAAATTTGATACGCATCTCCTGCTATAGCCACCGCCCACCATATATAATATGCTAATGAAAGCCGAATCCCGGCGTTCCTTTACATGTCCCGATGAAAGCCAGCACAGCCAATATTATTCTCTGCCTGATTTTCCTGACCGCGTTCAACATCGCGGCGTGGGCGCTTGCGTATAAGGGCATGTGGCCGTGGCAATACACTTGGTATGTCTATTGGGGCGAAACGGTCATCATAGGCGGCCTCGCGCTGTTCGCTTACGCCAAGCATTTGCTGATCTTCTTTTTCCTCCTGATTGTCGTCAGCTACATGGCGGGGCTCAAGAACATCACTTTCATGGGGGACATGAAAATCCCGATGACGTTCTGGGCGCTCTATTCGCTTTTCTGGCTCGTCTATTTCGAGATACGCCGCAGCATGCTCGGCTACAGCATCCGCCAGCTCCATCCCACGGGGCAGCTCGTCTATTATTTCACCTTTATGGCGCTTGCGGTTGCTGGCTCGTGCGCGTTAACGGGCTTTATCTATTTCGGCCAGGCGTGGGTCGCGGGGCTGCATACACCGTTACTTCAGCAATGCCTGGCGATCGCGATCGGCATCCCGACGCTGACGATCAGCATTCTTAAAATCGTCGACATGATCGGCGAGCAGCACGTGTTTTATTTCCTGCTCGGCACCTATCACCGGCCCGAGGAGAAAAAGCGCATCGTCGTGTTTTTCGACATGGTCGGCTCCTCGAGCGCGGCGGAAAGGCTGACGCCCAAGAAAAGCATGGAGCTGATCGCGAATTTCATTTTCGATGCCTGCCATTCCTGCAGGATCAATGGCGGCGATATCGTCAATTACACGGGTGACGGGCTGATGGTGCTCTGGCCCCTCTTCCAGGGCGACAGGGTTGCGCGCGCCTACGACACGCTGGTCGAGCGGTTGGAAACCCGCCGTGCCTATTACGAGGACGATTACGGTATTGTTCCCAACTTCCGCATGGGCGTTCATGCCGGCAACGTGGTTATCAGCCAGATCGGCGAGGAGAAGCTGTTTTTGGGCGTTTACGGGGATGTGGTGAATACGGCTTCGAGAATCGAGCAGCTCAACAAGGATATGGGCACCCGAATTCTCCTCTCCCGCAACGTGCGCCAGTATATGAGCAAGCAATTGCAGAAAAGAACCAAGTCGCTGGGCCCGGTCGAGATCCGCGGGCGGGAAGAACCGGTCGAGATATTCACCCTTCCTGATTAAATAAACAAGAAGAAATATAAGTCAAAATATCAGGAATTTAAGTAATTATCTTAAAAAAAGTCGGATTTTTGACTGTTTTCAGGTGTAATAAATAACCATAAGTACTTTAAATGTTATATTATTACATGGTTATTTATCGATTATACTTAAAACAGGGCTATTGATTACAAATAGGTTCGGTTTTGATAAAATTTTAGCTAAATCCGCGGCTTTTTTCTTGCAATGGGTTCGGAAGTGACATATAAAGAATGTACACACCCTCTATTACCGCCGTTTGTCCGGAGCATCGCAAGGTCTCCGGACCTTTTTTTTGGGCCATATTCTCTGTTTTCCAAGGAATAAGCGCCAAAGGCGGCCCCTACCCCCGAAACAAGCCAAACGAACTGATATGAAAGCGATGGCCCTGCTTCGCTAAAGCTTCGCAGGGCATCCTGCGTAGTTCGCTTCGCGAACGAAGCAGGATGGCGACCCCGGCAGGACTTGAACCTGCAACCCCCTGCTTAGAAGGCAGGTGCTCTATCCGTTGAGCTACGGAGTCTTGGGGATATTCTATTACGCTTCGTCTTCGGCGCGGTAAACGAAATTATCGACATAATTGCGCGGCTTGAGCTTGCGGCCCTGCGCCGGCTGGACAGTAACGGATAGACCCTTACGTTTGGCGTAGTCCTGCGCCTCGTCCAGCGTCTTGAATTCCAGGCAGACCTGCCCGAGCGTATCGCCGGTCGTCCAGCCCATCAGCGGTTCCGGATCGCGATTCGATTTCGACTCATATTCGAGCACCCAGTTCTCGGTGTTGCCATGACCTGACTGCATGGCTGTCTTGCTCGGTTTGTATATCCTGGCGTCCATTTCTGTTTCCTTTCGCCTGAAATAACCTAGCAGGAACAGAGGCGATAGCAAAGATGTTCAATATCGGCGCGACTAAAAATTTTTTGCTCTGCAAAAAAATGTTTTTTACTTCGCAATTGCACAAAAAATATTGCAGATGCGAAATAGAGAGCAATAAAAAATCGATTTTCCCAAGTCGAATTGACTTCAAAAAAATTTTACATCATCGTCGACACTTATTCCTGCGTTGCATAGCTCGATCTGATTTCAAAAAGAAAGTTAGCGATGATAGTAGAAGGTGGCGAAATCCACACCGACCCCCGCGTCCCCAAATCGAACATGAAACCTGTTCGTCCTTTGCGCGGACGTTTTACGCATGAACGCGTGCGCGCCCTGCTCACCGAAATTCACGGCGAAGAAGAATATGCCGACATGCAGAAGGCCGGCGTCGACAAGCGCATGATGTTCGGCACCAACCCGCATTACCAGGCTTTGGTAATGGGCGAAGAGCTTTGCGACATGGACGGCAATGTACTCGTGCCCGCGATGCCGCCCAGCAAATCCGTCGGCGCGCTGATCCTGCCGCGCCTGAATGAAACGCTGAGCTTGGACGGCGCGAAAGACCCGTCGAACCAGATGAATTATACGCCGACCGACAACGGCTATCACGGAAAACTTCTGCATAAATACGATGAAATCGTTCTCGGTTATGCGTCCCAGGTCTGCTCGGCGCACTGCCGCTACTGCTACCGCCTTGATTTGTTCAACAAGGACACGGGCAAGGCGAGCGTGAAACCGGAAGAACTTCGCGATTACATCCTGAATTACAATACGACGCTGGAGAAAAACGGCGGCATCGACCCGGCAACGGGCGACCGGCGTTACCCGGTGCGTGAATTGCTGCTTTCCGGCGGCGACCCGCTGGTGCTGAACAATGCCCTGCTTTACCGCTATATGTTCGCGGCAGGCCAGGCGAAAGTGAATCTCTTGCGCATCGGCTCGAAGGAACTGGCGTTCCGCCCCGAGCGCCTCGATGAATCGCTGGCGGAAACGTTCAGGCTCATTCACGAGCAATTCCCGCACATGCACATCAATATCGTCTCGCATCTCAGCCACCCGGATGAATTCCTGATGCGGGGTGCAGACGGCAAATATATTCCGAATGAAAACGGTCCCGGCTATCAGTGGATGCCGAAAAGCAAGGAAGCGGTCGAGCGCATGCTCTCGCTGCCTTATGTTTCGATCGAGACGCAGACGCCGATCATTTCCAAGGTCAACGACGATGTTGAATCGCTGCGCATTCTCCATGAAGAATCGCGCCGCATGGGCATCAAGCCGAAATATCTGTTCCAGGGCCGCGACATCCAGGGCCACAAGGCCTTCTCGGTTCCGGTTGAAAAAGCATGGCGCATTCACACCGACGCGATGAAGGGCTTGTCCGACACATCGCGCTCGCGTTTCTCTCTGTCGACCGAATGGGGCAAGATGGAAGTCGTTTCCGTCCTCGACCCGATCAAGATCACCGAGGACCAGGCGATGCCCGGCGTCATGCAGTTGATGCTCAATGAACTGTTCGGCGAAGGGCTGATTATCTTCCGCATCCACCGTTCGCCGTTCGAGGCGGAAACGCAGGCCGATGTCATCATCGCCAAGCGCAACCCGGAAGCACTGTGGATTTCCGGTTACGAAGACCGTATCCTCTACGACACCCGCAAGGGCCGGGACAATAACAAGTATGAAGGCCTGCTCCAGATTCTGATGAACGCGCTGGGCGAAGAAGGCTATACGCAACTCCTGCGTAAAGCGGCCTAATTAATTGCAATAACATAACTTGTTACCTGGAGGCAGATTGTCTATAAAGCTCCCTACGGAGTGTAGCGCAGTCTGGTAGCGCATCTGCTTTGGGAGCAGAGGGCCGGGGGTTCGAATCCCTCCACTCCGACCATTTCCCCGTCATTGCGAGCGCAGCGAAGCAATCCAGAGTCTGGATTGCCACGTCGGCCCCAAAAAAGAATGAGGCCTCCTCGCAATGACAATTAATTATTCCGGGGCAAGGACATTACGAAAGGCCGGGTGGAGCACCTTGTCGCCTTCATTAATGTTCAGCGTGCCCGCCAGGCCGCCATTGATCTCGAGCACAGCCATGGCTTCGGTGTCGGATGTGATGCGGGTTTCGTCCTGGGGTTTGGCGTTATGATGGATGTGATTGATGGTCCCGTCCCTGGCGATAAAGATCATATCCAGAGGGATGAGCGTGTTCTTCATCCAGAAGGTCCGCTGGCTTTCGCCGCCGAATAAAAACAGCATGCCGGAATCGTTATTCAGGCTGGAGCGGTACATCAGGCCGCGGGCCTGATCGGCGCTTTCGGTCGCCATTTCGACTTCGAATATATAATCCTGTCCGGCCCTAGTTTCGATGGTGATGACATCGCGCGGCAGATACTGGACTTCGACCGCCTCGCTTTTGGCATCGTTGGCGAAAGCGGACGCCGGGGAAAGCGCGGCGACAGCCGCCATAATCATGAATGCGCGTAAAAAATTTCTCATCTGTCTGAATCCTTCATCCTGTTGAGTTCCTCAAGGGCCGATGCGCTGTCGATGATGCCGAGCGCCTTGCCCGATTTCGGCTCAACCACGATAACCGGCCTGTTGCTCATGACGATCTGGTTGACGGTCTCCCAGAGCGGGGTTTCAGGATACACAGCATCGAATTTCCGGTTCATCAAATCGCCGACGCTCAGGGGCAGAATTTTTTTCAGGCGCTTGGCGATGCCGGGCGCGGCGCCAATCTGGATATCGAGCTGGACGCCATCGCTCATAGCGACTGAAACCGGCAGCAAATTCTCAAGAACCAGGTCGATGGTGAAAACTCCCATCACCGCGCCCTTGTCGTCGACGACCGGCACGATGTCGGCCTTGGCCTTTTTCATCGCCTTGAGCGTGTCCTCGACGTTGTCACCGGGCGAAGCGGTGAGAAACTTGTCGTTCATGGCGGCATGGCTGGGCATGGTTAATCCTTTTTATCGCCCTCTATTGTGCTCAAAAACTTCAAAACATGCAATGCCGCCCCATGGTCGTAGAGGTCGTTATGTCCCGCCGAATCTATTGAAATGAAGCTTTTGGGTTCTCCGGCCGCGTCAAAAAGCGCCCGGCCGAAACCGATGGGTACAGTGCGGTCTTTCTCGCCGTGGATAAAAAGCTTTGGCGCTTTGACGTCTTTTATAAGCGTGGCGCTGTCATATTTATCCTTGAGCAGCAGGCCCACGGGCACGATCCGGTATATTGACTGGGCAACAGCCGCCAATGAGTCGAAGGGCGCTTCGAGTATCAGCCCCGCCGAGTCGTTTTCGGCGGCCATAGCGGTGGCAATGGCCGAGCCGATCGATTCCCCGTAAATAACGACCGGGCGATTCTGGGCCAGCGCGAATTCCATCCAGACACGGCCGTCCTTCAGGAGACCTTCCTTGTCTGGTCTGCCGGGGTTGCCGCCGTAACCGCGATATTCGGCAAGAACGACGCCGTATCCTTCTTCATGAATGGCGAAGGCTTTACCGATCCGGTGGGAATAATTGCCCGCGTTGCCGTGAAAGAAAACGACAATGGGCTTATCGCCCTGCGACGGCAGAAACCAGCCCCACAATGTCAGATTATCCGTCGTTGTAACTTTTGCGTCCTGCACGCCGTTCACTGTCGCGGGCCGCGAAGTGTCAGGAAAATAAATCATGTTGCGTTGATTGAAATAAAGATAAGCGAGCGAGCCGAGATAAACGAGAAGCGCGATGATTAGAAAATTGATCATTCTTTTCCGGGTCATTCGCGTGCTTATTCTCTGAGGCCGGTTTTGTACATGCGGGCGTAAAGGCCGTTATTTTTCATGAGTTCGTCATGACGGCCCTGCTCGATGATCTTGCCCTTGTCGAGGACGATGATCTGGTCGGCGGTCTGGACGGTCGAGAGGCGGTGCGCGATGACAATGGTGGTGCGGCCTTTTTCCAGTTCCTGCAGCGCGGCCTGCACGGCTTTTTCCGATTCATTGTCGAGCGCGGATGTGGCCTCGTCCAGCAGCAGGACCGGCGCGTTGCGGAGGATCGCTCGGGCGATGGCGATGCGCTGTCTCTGGCCGCCGGAAAGCATGACGCCGTCCTCGCCGAGGCGGGTTTTATAACCGTATTCAAGTTCGCTGATAAATCCATCGGCGGCGGCGGCTCTGGCGGCGCGGCGCACGTCATCTTCGCTTGCTTCCGGCGCGCCATAGGCGATGTTGGCTTCGACCGTGTCGTCGAAAATCGTGATGTCCTGCGAGACAAGCGCGATGTGCTTGCGCAGGGATTTAATGGTTATATCGCGCAGATCGTTATTATTGATGGAAACGGTGCCTGACTGCGGATCGTAGAAACGCGGGATGAGATTGATGATCGTGCTTTTGCCGCCACCGGAAGGGCCGACAAGCGCCGTCACCTTTCCCGGGCGGGCCGTGAATGAAATACCGTCGAGCGCGCGGTGTTCTTTCTGGTCATAGAGGAACGAAACATTGTCGAATTTTATTTCCGCGCTGGCCGCGCCGAGATCCCCCGCGCCCGGTTTTTCAACGATCGTCGGTTTCATGTCCATCATTTCGAAGACGCGGTCGGCGGCGCCGATGCCCATCTGGATCGAGTTGTTGAGGCGTGCCAGTTTCTTCATCGGCTCATAAGCGAGCGTGAACGCGGTCAGGAACGCGACAAGCTGGCCGAGGCTCATGGTGCTGTCGGCGATGCGGTAGCCGCCGTAAATCACGAGGCCGCAGATGACCGAGCCGATCAGCACTTCGTTCACCGGCGTCGCGAGGTTGCCGATGCGCACCGACTTGATCATCAGGTTGCGCACCTTGTCGATGGCGCCGCCTGCCCGCGCGCCTTCATGCGCTTCGGCGCCGTAGGCCTTGACCTGCCGGATGCCCTGGAATATCTGCGAGAGCCGGTCGGAGAGCACGGCGGTTTCGCCCTGGATGCTTTTTGAAACCTTGCGGATTTTGCGGCCGATATTGGCGACGAACAAAGTCGCGAACGGAAAAATCGCGAGCGCGACGAGCGAGAGTTTCCAGTCCTGAACGATCATGACGATAATCAGGAAGAACAGCGTCAGGAGACTTTTGCCGAACGCGGCGGTGGTTTCCGAGACCGCCATGCGCATGATGCTGACATCGTTGACCACGCGCGAAATCAGCTGGCCGCTCGGGTTGGCGTGGAAAAACGCGAGGTCGAGGCTCATGAAATGCGAAAACAGGTCTTTCTGGAGATCGCCGACGATGCGCTGGCCGACCTTGTTCATGATGATGCTGTGCATATAGCTCGACAGGCCGCGGATGGTGAAAACGGCCAGGATAACGAAGCCGAACGGCACGATCAGGCCGGTTTCCTTACCCCCCAGGACTCTGTCCATCAAGGGTTGCATAAGCTGCGCCAAAGCGGCCGTCATCAGGGCCTCCAGCAGCATGAAAAACAGCCCGGCCCCCCATGAACCCATATAAGGGCTCATATAAGTTTTTAGTAACCTTTTCATAAGGTTAAAGCTGGAATTCTTTGGCGCTGCAGCAGCTATAGTCATATCTCTGGGCATCGTTCCTGTGTTATACTGAGTATAGGGAAATCTGCAAGTTTCAACAGGATAATCAGTGGTTAACGGTGGTGGTGAAAAAGGGGTTCTGGAGCTGGGAACGGCACCGAATCCGGGTATTGGCCTGGCCCTTGGCGGCGGCATGGCCCGCGGTTTCGCCCATATCGGGGTTCTGAAATGCCTCGACCGCCACGGCATCAAGCCGGCCATTCTTGCCGGGACATCCATCGGCTCTGTCGTCGGTGCCGCCTACCTGGTCGGCAAGCTGCAGGTGCTCGAAGACTGGGCCCTGTCGCTCAACCGCCTCAAAATTTTGTCTTACCTGGACATCCGCGTGCGCAGCGCGGGGATGATCGGTGGATCGCGCCTGAACAATCTTCTGCTCGAGCATTTTAAAGATACGATGATGGAAGATTTGCCGATCCCGTTCGTGACGGTGGCGGCCGACCTCAAGACGGGTCACGAAGTCTGGATCCGGCGCGGCGAGCTCATGAAGGCGATGACGGCGTCGTTCGCCCTGCCCGGCGTGTTTCCGCCGGTTGAAAGAAACGGGCGTCTGCTGGTGGATGGCGCGCTCGTGAACCCGGTTCCTGTCGCGGCGTGCCAGGCGCTCGGCGCGCGCATGACGATCGGCGTTGACCTGCACGCGGATATCATCGGTAAGGCCGCCAAGCCCGGCCAGAAATTCCAGACTGTCGCCGGTTTCGACCCGTTCAGCGACCAGGACGTGCCGCCGGAAGAGCAGCAGAAAATCAATTCGAGCCTGACGCGCCGCCTGTTCCGGCGCGAGCATAACAGCCCGAGCCTGTTCGGCGTCATGATTTCATCGCTCGGAATCATGCAGGACCGCATGACGCGTTCGCGTCTCGCCGCCGACCCGCCGGATATTCACATCAAGCCGCTGATCGGTCATATCGGGCTGCTGGAATTCGAGCGCGCCAAAGAGTTGATTGCACTCGGCGACGAGGTCTGCGAGCGCAATATCCCGACGATCCGCGAAGCGATGCGGCTGTTCCTGCCGCGCGATACGGACGGCGGCAAAAAGAAATAACCCCTCCTTGTCACCCCCGCGAAGGCGGGGGTCTGGCATAAATAGAGAGCGGCGCATTCGCGCCGCACATTGTGGATCCCCGATGTTAAGCCACGCTTCGCGTGGCCTCGGGGATGACAACAGTGATGATTACTTCTTTACTGCGCGTTTCTTGTGCTTGCGGTCGGGAAGCGCGCGTCCCCATTTCAAGGTTTCGACCAGATATTTTGGACGGACGCTGTTGTACTGGTTGACGAGGAGCGTCAGCGCCCTGTTCACCTGCCCGGGCGTCGCGGCGTTGACGAATGTCGGCGCGTGCAGGCCGCATTTCACCAGGCATGTGTCGATATTCACGAGATTGCCGCCGAGAATGTCGTGTGCCATCGTATCGCCGATGACGATCGTCTGGCCGGGATAGATTTCCTTGGCCTGCAGCAGGCGGATGCAATGCTGGAAGATCGGCTGGTGCGGTTTGCCCATGTAGTGCACGACGCCGCCGAAATCCTGATAGCGGCGCGCGAGCGTGCCGGGACCCATGATGTTCTGGTTGCCCATGACCCCTAAACTGTCGGGGTTCGCGCACAGCGCCTTGATCTGCTTGCGGGCGGCCTCTTTCAGGACCGGCTCGTAATCCTCGAGGGTCGTTTCCGGCGAGTCGGCGCCGCTGATGACAAGGAAGGTTGCTTTTTTAATGTCGTCGACGACTTCGAGGTCGAGACCGTCGACGATGGAGCGGTCGCCGCCGCGGCTGATGATGTAAACCTTCTTGCCGAGGCCTTTGAAGAAGCCGTCATCCTGATTTTTCATGCCCTGCCAGGCCAGTTCGCCGGAGGTGATCAGTTCGTCATACAGGCTGGGCCCGATGCCGATTTTCTTCAGGCGTTCCATGTTCTGTTCGGAGCGTTTGCCCGAATTCGAAAGGATAATAATGTGCTTGTTGCGATTTTTAAGCTCTTTCAGGCAATCCAGCACGCCGGGATAAGGGCGCTCGCCGTCATGGAGCACGCCCCACTGGTCGATAATGAAGCCCATATAGCTGTCGGATATGTCGGAAATACCTTGGCAGAATTTGGTTTTGATAATGGCGCTCATGAAAGCCCTAAGAAGTAGACGCTAAACTGGGGTCATTATTATGGTTTTTGCCTTTAGAATCAATCCCATTTCTTCCTCTCCCTTCAGGGAGAGGATAGATTTTCTTAACCGAACGAAGTGAGGCTTAGAAAATCTTGGTGAGGGATTACCGTAGACCGGAACATTCCCTCACCCTCCCACGCCTCCGGCGCGGGGCCCTCCCTCTCCCTGAAGGGAGAGGATATTTACGCTGCCTTCTGGGTTTCCCGGCCGAGGCGGGAATCGCGGCCTGCGACCTGGCAGAGGAACTGGTACAGCCTTGCCACTTCGCTGGAGCCGATGGTGGTGCTGAGCAGCGCCCCGTGGTCCGTATCGACGGCCTGGTCGAACATTTCCTCGAACTGGCGCAGGTAGCGCTGGACGAAAGTGCGGAACTCGGAATCCTTGCCGAATTTCTCGCGGGCCCTGTCGACCGGCCATTCGTCGCCGAGGGCGACAAGGCGGCGCGTGAAGGCGGAAACGTCGCCCTTCTGGAACGCCTTCCAGTTCTTCTCGGAGATGTCGCCGTCCATGAGGCGCGAGACATCGACCGAGAGCGAATACAGGCTCTCGACGATGAATTTCGCCGAGGTAAGGAAGGCATCGCGCTGGGATTTCGTGGTCGATCTCTCGATGTCGAGGACGAACTGCGCGGCATCCTGCGACGCCTTGAACAGCGATTCCGACTGGCGGCCAAAGGTGACGGCGGCGTCTTTCGCGGCTTCGAGCGCGGCGCTCGAGACATGCACGAGGCGCTCGGATTCCGTCGAGAGACGGTCGCCGGCTTTCTCGACCTGCTTGATGACGTTGGTCGCCGATTTGCCGACATCGTCCATTTTCGAGGTGAGGCCGGAAACGACCTGGCCGAGTTCCTGCGCGGAACGGGATGTGAGATCGGCCACGGCAGTCGCCTGCGCCTTGAGGTCGCGGCTGTAGCTTTCCGTCGTCTGCTGCGAGGCTTTCATCTGCTCGCCGACTTCGTGCGCGCGGATGGCGAACGTGTCGCCTGCTTTCCTGAGTTCGGAGAGGCTGTCGGTTGCCCGCTCCAGCAGTTCTTCCGCTTCCCTGCGGACGCGGCCCGCCATGGTTTCGGCGCGGGTTGTGACGTCTTCGGCCTGTTCGGCAAGGGCGCGTGTTTCCTCTCGAACCTGTTCGCCGGCAAGTTCAAAGCTTTCGCGGGCTTTTTCGGCCTCGCCGTGCACGGCGCGGGAATTCGCGACGAATTCATCGCCCGCCTCCTTGAGCTGCGCCACGGCCTGCCCGACGGAGGCCGAGAATTCCTGGAACTGCTCGTTGATGGCTTTCTGGATCGCCTCGACCTTGAGCAGGGCCTGGTCGGTGAGAAGGTGGATGTCCGAAGACTGGCCCTCGATGGATTGCGCAATTTCGCGCATCTTGTCGCTGGCGGAGTTCGAGGCGTTCTCGATGTCGGCGACGCGCTCGCGGAGGTCTTCGCTCGATGCGCGCAGGAGGCGCGAGGCATCGTCGGAGCCTGATTTGAGCGATTGCAGGCGTTCGTCGAAGACGTTGCCGATCTGCTGGAGCTTGGAAAGGTTGCTGGTGGCGGTGACGTCGAACCCGGCCTTCAGCGCCTCGAAGCGTGTATTGACTGATTCCGCACCCTGCAGCGCCTTCTCGCACACTGGCTCCATGTCCTGCGCGGTTTCGACGAGGCTTTCGCAGACCTTGAGGATGGAATCCGCCGCGGTGTCGGCCTGCTGGCGGAGCAGCAGGATTTTGTCGTTAAGCGATTCATCGATCTCGACGAGTTGCGTAAACGCTTTCGTCGTGAATTCGGAAATTTCTTGGCAGCGCGTGGAAATCTCGTCGCGCAGCGTGGAAACATCCTCTTTCGACTGGCCTGAAACCTCGTGCAGGTTTTTGGCCTGAACGCCCAGGGATTTGGCGATCTCCTCAACGCTTTGCATGCATTCCGAAACCTGGCCGGAGAGCGCATCTTTTTGCAGCGTCATCTGTTCATTGATCGTGCGCGCATGACCCGCAACTTGACCTGACAGGGTCGAGATTTCCTGCGCCTGGACGCGCAGGATGGTGCGGATATTCTCGGCGCTGGCCGAGGCTTTCTCGCTCGCGTCGTTCAGTTCGGCGACGCGGCGCGTGAGGATGGTTTCAATCGCCTCATGGCGCTCGTCGGCCTGACGCACAGCGGTCTGGAGTTCCTTGACGGGCGCTTCGAGGGTTTCACGCACCTGCTCCACGCGTTCGGACAGGCTGATGGCGGAAAGGTTGAGCTTCTCGCTCTGCTCCTCGATCGTTGCTGCCAGTTTCGTGACATTAAGATGCGTCGACTCTGTAACCTCGGCGATGCTGCCGCGGCGTTTCTCGAGCATTTCGACCATGCTCTTGATGTTTTCAAGATTGTCTTCGCCCGCCTTGTTGAGCTCGGTGACTTTCTCACGCGTCTCTTCCATGAGGCTTTCGGCCTGTTCCTTGGCGTTCGCACTGGTTTTTTCGACCGTTTCCATCGCGCGGCGGACGGCCGCGTTGATGGATTCCGCGCCCGAAACGGCGACGGACAAGGCTTCGCCGAGCTTGTTGGCGGCGTGTTCGCCCGCCTGCTCGATGCCGTCGGCTTCTTTGGTGATGCCTTTGATAACATCGTGGAGCGCGACGGTTTTTTCATCAAGGCGGACCGAGAGATCCCCGGTTTTCTGAACCACGCCCTCGACGGCGTCATCCAGTTTCCTGATGCTGACATCGATCGAACCGACGATTTTCTCCGCCTGCTCGGCGATGGATTGCGCGCCGAGATCGAGCGCTTCCTTGTGCTGGCCGATGGTTTCGGTCGAGCGGTTCATGGCGTCGATGGTGCGGTCGGTGACGGCTTCGAGATTTTCAACGCCGGACGTCATCATGACGGCAAGGCGCTCGGTTTCGGAACCGACATTGCCGACAACCTTGGTCAGGTTCTCGGTGTGGCCTTCAAACTGCGTGCCGAGGCCCTTGAGGCGTTCGGCGACGCGGTCGACGATGTCATTGAGACCCTCGTAACTCTTGTTGAGGCTGGATTCGATATCCTTCGTGCGCTCGCCCGCTTTATCGGCGGCGCCGAGGATTTTATCCGCGCCCTTGCCGAGCGAGGATTCCATTTCGCCCGCGCGCTCGAGAATATTGAGCGTCGCCTGATCCCAGGCCTCGGCACCCGCTTTCGCCTTCTCATCGATACGCGCCGTGCGCTGTTCGATTTCATCGGTCAGGGCACCCAGTTTCGCCGCTTTTTCCTTCAGGGATTCAGCGAGGCGGTCGATGTGGAATTCGGCTTTCTTCGAAACCCCGGAGAAATCGCGCATCTCGACGCGCAGACCCTGACGGGCACGCTGGAGCGATTTCAGAACGGTTTTCGACGCCGAGGAAATTTCGGCGGCCTGCGCGCAAAGGCGCTCGATGTCCTTATTGATCAGGCGGCCGGTTTCTTCGGACGGAAACAACAACGATTGCAGTTCAGCGCGCAAGGCTTGCGAATATTGGTGAACGTCGGCGCGGCGGTGCAGGACGGAGAGCAGCAGCCAGAGCATCGCGGGAGGCGCCAGCATACCGGCGAGCATGCCACCGAGCTCGTTCGGGCTGGCAGCGCCGCTGACGGCGATGAAGCCCAGAGAGTAAACAATCCACGCCGCCGTCAGCACGCCCGCCGCGATATAGACGGCCTTGATGATAACGCCGATGCGCGCTGTCGGCGCGCGCGAGGCCGGGCTGAGGACCAGAACGGATTCTTCATCCAGATCGAACGTCTCTTTTTCTTCCGCTTTCGGTTTTACCGCCGCGGGCTGAGCCTGGGTCTGAACTTGAGGCTGGGATTGGACCTGTGGCGCCGCCGAAACCGAGGTGATTTTCAGGCCGCCGATGCCGGAGGCTTTTTTCCGCAAATCTTTCGTACGTTCCGCGCGCAGATCCGTTTTCAGATCGACCGTCTGATCTTCGGACTGGACCTGGGGAGATTTTTTGAGGGCGGAAAGTTCAGACATAGATAAAAGCTCCTTCTTCCTGTGAAGCGGCACAGGCGCGGGTTGGAACGCATTATTTTGAGACATCCTGAATAGGCCACGGCGCGCGCGCGCGTTCAAGAAAAAGCGAAAAGTTATTCACATTAACAAAGCCGAATATTCTTCGGGAGTTACGGTGAAAAAATCCGGCTTCTGTGGATAAGGAATTTTTATTTCGCGGCGGCGCAGGCCGGACGGGAAACAGGGTGTGACGGATAGATCGTCGCCGCCCATTTGCGCACATCTTCCTTGCTCATTTCCGCCGCTTTTAAAATGCGGGGCGCGTATTGCGAACAGAAAATGTCAGGTCTCGCCTTGGCGGCGTCATTTGAAATTTTATTAGCGAAGCTGGTGCGCAGAGTGTTCAGGGTGGCGACAGGCTTGGGATCATTATTGGTCTTAAAATAATCGATCAATATCGTTTCATACTGGGCGAACAGATCGCCGTACTTGGCGGTGAATTCCCGGTACATGGAATAAAGCGGCTGGCCATGGCGCTTGCCCATGTGGTTGCAGTTCAGGCCGATAACCATCAGTTCGCTATGGATACGGATTCCCTGCTCGGCCTCGGCCTCGGCGGGGGTGTAGCATTTTCTGCCGGGTTGTTTTGAAGGGTTAACAGTGAGCTCGAGTTCGGCAAAAGCCAATGAGGGCAACATTACAACGCCCGCCAGGACAAACAGAAACACTCTTTTCATACACCGCTCCTCAGAATCCGAAGGCTCATGTCATATTATAATGGCCATTTTCCTGCAATATGTTTGTTTTTCGGGCCCGGACCTGCTACGGAAATCCCATGAATAAACCCGCGCAAAAAAAGCTGTTTATCAAGACCTGGGGCTGCCAGATGAATGTCTATGACAGCAACCGGATGGCCGATGTCTTGGCGCCGCTCGGCTACAAGGCCGTCGATACGCCGGAAGACGCGGATATGGTCATCCTGAACACCTGCCACATCCGGGAAAAAGCCACGGACAAGGTGTTTTCCGAGCTCGGGCGTTTGCGGGAGCACCAGGACAGGAAAAAGGAAGACGGCGGGCGCATGATCATGGCAGTCGCGGGTTGCGTGGCGCAGGCGGAAGGGAAATTCATCGCCGAGCGCGCGCCTTATGTCGATATGGTGTTCGGCCCGCAAACGTATCATGAACTGCCTGAAATGGTCGCCAAGGCCACGGGCGCGTACGGCAAAAACCGTATTATAAACACCGACTTCCCGGCGGAATCTAAATTCGATTATCTGCCCGAGGAGCACCAGAGCGCCGGTCCATCGGCGTTTCTTTCGATCCAGGAAGGTTGCGACAAGTTCTGTACCTTCTGCGTGGTGCCGTATACGCGTGGATCTGAATATTCGCGTGATGTAAGCAAGATATTGGCTGAAGCTAAGAGACTGGTTGAAGGCGGATCGAAGGAAATCACGCTGCTGGGTCAGAACGTCAATGCCTTCCACGGCGAAGGGCCGGACGGGAAAGTCTGGGGTCTTGGCCGCCTGATCAAAACATTAGCTGAAATGGACGGGCTGGAGCGTATTCGCTATACCACCTCGCATCCGCGCGATATGGATGACGAACTGATCGAAACGCATGGCAATGTGGAGAAGCTCATGCCGTTCCTGCACCTGCCCGTGCAATCAGGTTCTGATAAAATCCTCGAAGCCATGAACCGCAAGCATACGTCCGGTGATTACCGCCGGATTATTGATCGTTTGAGACAAGCGCGGCCTGACATTGCGTTTTCGTCGGATTTTATTATCGGTTTCCCCGGCGAAACCGAAGAAGATCATGAAGCGACGATGCAATTGGTGCGCGATGTCGGTTTTGCGTCCTGCTATTCCTTTAAATACAGCGCGCGTCCCGGCACGCCGGCCGCGAACATGAAGAACCTCGTGCATGACAAGATCGCAACCGAGCGCCTTGCGAGGCTTCAGACCCTGATCCTTGAACAGCAACTGGCCTTTAATAAAAAGTGCGCCGGTTTAACGTTGCCTGTTCTGCTCGACCGCAAGGGCAAGCGCGCAGGCCAGCTTCAGGGCCGCTCGCCCTATAACCAGTCGGTCTATGTGAATGCTAATGAGCGCCTGATGGGCGAAATCGTCGAAGTCGCGATTTCGGAAGGGTTCGACCAGTCCCTGACAGGAGCCATAAAACAGCATGAAACCGTGCTTAGGGCTTGATTTCCAAGGAAATTATTACATTTTAACCCCTGATAGGGTATAATGGTTTTAACCATGAAAGGATGCCTATTTGGCTGAAAACCAAGTACTAGAATTCAGGAATAACGACCTGGTTCCCCTCCTCTTTGGCGAGCGAAATACCCATATCGCCCACCTCGAAAAAAAGCTTGGAATATCGATTTCGGATCGCGGCAATCAATTAACATTGTCCGGCGATAAATCGGCTGTTGAAAAGGCCGGAAAAGTGCTCAACTCTCTCTGGGAGATGCTGAATAAAAACCAGGATGTCGGCACGGCGGAGATCGACGCCGCCCTGCGTTTCCTCGAAAATAAAAACGGCAACGGCAAAAACGGCGGATATGAAATGAACGACGACAAGCTCGCCATTCAGACCAAGAAGAAAACGATCGGCCCGCGCTCGCCGAACCAGGCGCTGTATATCAAGACCATCCAGGAAAACGCCATGGTCTTCGGCCTCGGGCCTGCCGGTACGGGTAAAACCTATCTCGCGGTTTCGTGCGCGGTGAACATGTTTTTAGAGGGCGAAGTCGAGCGCCTGATTTTCTGCCGCCCGGCCGTCGAGGCTGGTGAACGTCTTGGATTTTTGCCTGGCGATATGAAGGAAAAGGTCGATCCGTATTTGCGCCCGATTTACGACGCGCTGCAGGACATGATGCCGTGGGACATGCTGGTGAAGAAAATGGAAACCGGCGAGATCGAGGTCGCGCCGCTGGCCTTTATGCGCGGGCGCACGCTCAGCAACGCTTTCGTTATCCTTGACGAAGCGCAGAACACGACCGCCACGCAGATGAAAATGTTTCTGACGCGGATGGGCGAATCCTCGCGCATGGTCATCACCGGCGACCTGACGCAGACCGACCTGCCTGTCGGCATCAAATCGGGCCTGCGCGACGCGGTTGAAATTCTCGAGAATGTCGACGAGATCAAATTCGTTCACTTCACCAAGGAAGACGTCATCCGCCACCCGCTTGTCGGCAAGATCGTCAACGCCTACGACAAGAAAAAGTGATGATTGTCATTGCGAGGAACGAAGTGACGAAGCAATCCAGAAACGCTATGCTTGGCTCAAAACTGGATTGCTTCGCCTAAGAAGGCTCGCAATGACGCAAATGGAAATAGAAACAGATACGAACATTCTGTGCGATGACTGGCCGGATATTTCAGACATCACCGAGAGCGTGATCGAGGCGCTGTCGCAGAACCTCGTCTTCCATGAATTTTCAGGCCGCACGACCGAAATCAGTATCGTTCTCGCCGACAATGCTTTCATCCGGAATTTGAACAAGACCTATCGCGGCAAGGACAAGCCGACCAATGTTCTTTCCTTCCCGCAGGACCCCGGCTCCGGGGACAGGGAAGCCAATCTCGGCGATGTCATTCTGGCCTACGAGACGGTCAAAGAAGAAGCGGATTCGCAGGGCAAGGGATTCGAGGATCATGTCACGCACCTGCTGGTGCACGGGATTTTGCACCTGCTGGCCTATGACCATGAGGATGACGCCGAGGCCGAGGAAATGGAATCGCTGGAAATCCGGGTTCTGGAAAGCCTTGGCATAAAAAACCCATACGAAGATATTGTGAAATAGCCCGCCGGTTTTATATTATACATCCATGCCCGACGCCGACAGTAACCCGTCCGACTCTCTTTCTCCGCCCAAGCAAAGTGCTTTCCTTAAATGGATCAAGAGCTTCAAGAAGCCCGAGTCTGAAAACGGCGCGGCGGCCATCATTCATGAAACGGGCGAGAACCCGGCCTATGATTTCATCACCAGCCACGAGCGCATCCTGCTCTCCAACATCCTGAAATTGCGCGAGCTCAAGGTCATCAACGTCATGGTGCCACGCGCCAACATCGTCGCCATAGAGGCCGACACTCCGCCGAAGGAACTGCTCGCCCTGCTTTCCGAAAAACAGTACAGCCGCATTCCCGTTTACCGCGATACGCTGGATGATGTGCTCGGGACCATCCACGTCAAGGATGTGCTCGGCGCCGTCGCGCGCGGCGAGCAGCCGGATATCAAGAAACTGATCACCGATATTCCGATTGTTTCGCCCGCCATGACCATTTTGAATCTGCTTTTAAAAATGCGGCAGAGCAGCCGCCACATGGCGCTGGTGGTCGATGAATATGGCGGCATCGACGGACTGGTCACCATCGGGAATGTGATCGAGTCCATCGTCGGCGAAATTGACGATGAACATGCCGTCGACGAAGTGCCGCAGATCGTGATACATGACGACGGTTCGGTGGTCGCGGATGCGCGGCTTTCGGTCGAGGACTTCGATAACCGCTTCGGCCAGGTGCTGACGGATGAGGAAAGAGGCGTCAGCGATACGCTGAGCGGCCTTGTATTTTTCCTTGCGGGCCGCATTCCCGCGCGCGGGGAAATCATTACGCATCAAACGGGCATGCTGTTTGAAGTGATGGATGCCGGGCCGCGCCGCATTAACCTGCTTCGCATCAGCAACATCCCCTCCCTGCCCGCGCCGGAATAAAAATGCAGCTGCACAGCGTGATTGAAAAAGCCAACCGACCGCAGCGCGCTTTGGCGTGTTTTGCGCTGGGCGCCCTGGGCTCGCTCGGCATGGCGCCTTACAATGCGTGGCCGGTTTTAATCCTGTGTCTTTCGGCTTTTTATCTCCTGATCGACCGGACGGGTTCGCCGCGCGGCGCCTTCGTTTACGGCTGGCTGTTTGCCTTCGGATATTTTTTCACCGGGCTGTTCTGGGTCAAGAACGCACTGCTGGTCGACGGCAATCCTTTTTCATGGATATGGCCGCTGGCGGTCGCGGGCCTCCCGTCCCTGCTGGCATTTTTCATCGCGGGCGGCGCGTGGGCGGCGAAGCGTTTTGCCGATCTTAAAACCGGCGCCGGTTTTCTTTCTTTCACGGCCTTCATCGCCTTCGTCGAGTGGGGCCGCGGGTTTGTGTTTACAGGCTATCCGTGGAACCTGTTCGGCTATACATGGGCCGGCACGCCGCCGATGGTGCAGACCGTCGCCATCGGCAATATCTATTTTCTCACCTGGCTGACGATTTTCTGGTTTGCGCTGCCGGGATTCTTGTTGCTCAAAGCGCCACTCAAAAAAGAAAAGATCCTTCTCTGCAAATTTGCCGTTATCAGCATTGCCGCCTGCGTGATTTTCGGCGTTACGCGCATTCACACTGCTGTGATCGCAACCGTGCCGGATATAGACATCCATATCGTGCAGCCTGACATCGCCCAGTCGGAAAAATGGGACCGCTCCAAAACCGGCCAGCATTTCCTGAAATCGATCGCGCTCTCACAGCCAAAAGAAGATTCGGTCAATAAAACGATCATCGTCTGGCCGGAAACCGCGATGGGCTTCTGGCTCGCCGAAGACCCGCAGGCGATTCAATACATAACCGACACGCTTCAATCCTATCCCGGCGGCGCGGTGCTGCTGACAGGCATGCTGCGCCACGAAGCGGAAACGAAATCCTATTTCAATTCGCTGGTCATGTTCGACGCGGAAGGAAAAATCTCGAACGTCTACGATAAATACCATCTCGTGCCGTTCGGCGAATATATCCCTTTCCAGAAATGGATACCGCTGAAGCCTGTCGTGGAATTCACCGGCTTTATCCTTGGCTCAGGCGTTAAAACCTTCGAGGCCTTCGGCCTGAAATACAGCCCGGTCATCTGTTATGAGATTATTTTCTCAGGCAAGGTCGCGGGGCCGGACACGCCCGATTTCATCGTCAATATCACCAACGACGCCTGGTATGGCATCAGCGCCGGCCCGCACCAGCATTTCACGCAAGCCGTTTTCCGGGCGGTTGAGGAAGGAATACCCGTGATTCGGGCGGCAAATACCGGTTTGAGCGGTCTGATCGATCCTTTGGGCCGGGTTCACGGCCTATCCCCACTTTTTGAACAATATGAAAAAACACTTGCGCTCCCGGATAAAAATATGATTTTTAGGAACAATCATTTAATTAAAAACGTTATTTTTACAGGGATGGTGCTTCTTTTTACCGCTTTCGGATACCTCACGCGGCGCAAAAATTCCGCGCCGGAGTAATCAGCCGAAATAAAGAGTATGGTTGAATAAACAGATGGTAAAAACACCTGAGGTTAGTTGCACACTGTCGTAGGCGCACTATATGTCTATAAGCTGTATTAGATTTTACTAAAAATCAGGAAGAAAAAAATTATATGGTTTCACAAGCTAGAAAAACCAAAGGCACGCCGGATCCGGTTGACGTCCATGTCGGACAACGTTTACGTGTACGCCGTTCCCTTCTGGGTCTTAGCCAGGAGAAACTGGCTGAATCGATCGGCCTCACATTCCAGCAAATCCAGAAATACGAGCGCGGCATGAACCGCATCAGCGCCGGCCGCCTGTACCAGTTCAGCAAAATCCTCGAAGTTCCGGTTACTTATTTCTACGATCAGCTTGGCAGCGCCGCCAAAGCCTATTCTTCTGCGACTTATGGCCTGGCTGACAACGACCAGGAGCAATTCGCCGCGGGCGACCTGATGCAGAACAAGGAAACGCTTGATCTCATTCGGGCTTATTACAGCATCGACAACCCTGAAATCCGCAAGGACATCCTGAAATTCGTCAAATCCATGGCAAACCGCATGGGCGGCGACGGCGAATCCGAATAGAATAATCTCTTGAATCCTGCTCCCTGAAACATTACCCTGCACGGATTGTTTTACGAAACCATCCCAGAGAGCGGAAGAACCTTATGAATAAAGCCAACGATTCCAAAAAGCCCATTCCTTTGCCGTCAGCAGACCTGAAAGATTTCATCTTCACTTCCGAGTCTGTGTCCGAAGGACACCCTGACAAAGTCTGCGACCGCATTTCCGATTCCGTCCTCGACCTTTTCCTCGCGCATGACCCGGTCGCGCGCGTCGGCTGCGAAACTTTCGCCACCACCGATTTCGTCCTGGTCGGCGGCGAAGCGCGCAGCGCCAAGGAAATCACCCCTTCAATGATCGAGCAGGCGGCGCGCGATGCGATCCGCAATATCGGTTACGAGCAGGAGGGTTTTAACTGGAAGACCGTCAAGATCGACGTCCGCCTGCACAAGCAATCCGCCGACATCGCGCAGGGCGTTGATGCCGCCGGCAACAAGGACGAAGGCGCCGGCGACCAGGGCATCATGTTCGGTTATGCCTGCGACGAGACGCCGGCTTTCATGCCCGCGCCGATTTATTATTCGCACGCGATCCTGCGCTCTCTCGCAGAAGCGCGCCATTCCGGCGCCCTGCCCGAGCTTGAGCCGGATGCGAAATCGCAGGTCACGCTTCAATATAAGAACGACCGCCCTGTTGCCGCGGCCGCTGTTGTCGTCTCGACACAGCACAAAGACGGCCTCAGCCAGTCGGACGTCAAGGAAATCGTTCGTCCGTACGTGAAAAATATTCTTCCCGAAGGCTGGATGCCGAAGGAAGATGAATTCTACGTCAACCCGACAGGACGTTTCGTTATCGGCGGCCCGGTTGGTGACGCGGGCCTTACGGGACGCAAGCTTATCGTCGACACTTACGGCGGCGCGGCCCCGCATGGCGGCGGCGCGTTCTCGGGCAAGGACCCGACGAAAGTCGACCGCTCGGCCACCTATGCCGCGCGTTACCTGGCGAAGAACATCGTCGCCGCCGGTTACGCCAAGGCCTGCACGATCCAGCTTTCCTACGCAATCGGCATTTCCAAGCCGATTTCGCTGTACCTGAACACGCATGGCACCGGCAACGCGCCGGAAGCGGTGATCGTGAACGCGGTCAACCAGCTGATCGACCTGTCGCCCCGCGGTATCCGCGAGCACCTGAAGCTGAACCGCCCGATTTACGCGCGCACCGCCGCGTACGGCCATTTCGGCCGCGACCCGGAGCCGGACGGCGGATTCTCGTGGGAGAAGCTGGACCTTGTCGAGCCGCTCCGCAAAATCCTCGGCTAAGCCCGGCGATCAATCATCTTTAAAACGACGTTTGTGGGGCCGCCGCATGGGGCGGCCTCTCAAGAGAGATCGCCTGCACGCGATTGAAAACGTGCTGCCTGTCGTTGCTATTCCTGCAGATAAGCTCACTGGCGCGCGCAACCTCGATCCGGCGTCGCTGTTTGTAAAGCCATTCACAGAATTCTGGTTCGAGATCGGCTTCGGCAATGGCGAGCATCTGATCGCGTTGAAGAACGGGTTTCCCGATGTCGGCTTCATCGGCGCGGAGCCGTTCGTCAACGGCATGGCGAATTTTCTGAAGGACCTAGACAAGCGTCATCCCGAGTGTAGTTCTGCAAAGCAGAACGCAGCCGAGGGATCTTCACATTATCCTACAGGGAAAGATCCCTCGACTTCCCCCGGCTTAAAGCCGGGGTCCGCTCGGGATGACGTCTTGGGTAATGTCAAGGTATTGATGGATGATGCAATGCCTTTGGTTCGTTCATTAAAAAGTTCGTCGCTCGAGCGAATTTATATTCTCAACCCCGACCCATGGCCGAAAACGCGGCACCACAAGCGCCGCATTGTCTCGCAGCCCAATCTGGATGAATTCGCGCGCGTGCTGAAACCGGGTGGCAGGTTAATTCTCGCGACCGATGTCGATGACCTCGCGGAATGGATGGTCACGCAATGCATGACCCACCCGTCTTTTGAATGGACGGCAAATTCAGCCAAAGACTGGCAGACCCCGCCCGCCGAATGGATCGAAACCCGCTACGCCTTCAAAGGCAAGCAGGCCGGGCGGCGGCAGACGTTTTTAATCTTCAAAAAGCTTGCTAAAGCTCCTGAATAAGCCTATATAACCCCCATCATCCCAATATTGTAGAACGATATGGATGGGCTTAATAAAAAAGCCCGGGCAAAAACCCGTGCCTAAATGACTGAATTTATTAATAAATTTGTCATGCCCGCGAAGGCGGGCATCCGGCAAAAAAGACCAGACCCCCGCCTGTGCGGGGGTGACAATGTGAGAAAAATGCGCTCGACGCCGCTTGAGAACAGGATTGCAGAAATCGCCCGCCCCGCCGCACAGGACATGGGGCTGGAGATCGTTGCCGTCAAAATCCTCGGCGAAGGCGGCGGCATGAATGTGCAGGTGCTGGCGGAGAACCCGGCCACGCGCAATCTCGGCGTCGAGGAATGCACGAAGCTCAGCAAGTCGCTTTCGGCGCTGCTGGATGTCGAGGACCCGATCAACGGCTCCTACCGTCTTGAGGTCAGCTCGCCGGGTATCGACCGCCCGCTGGTTCGCCTTGAGGATTTTGAAACCTATAAAGGTTTCGACGCGAAGCTCGAGAGCGATACGCCGACGCTGACGGGGCAAAGAAAATTTACCGGCGTTCTTCAGGGCGTCAACGGAAACGCGGTGCTGATCGAAACCGATCAGGGCACAGCGGAAATCCCGTTCAACAACCTGAACAAGGCCAAACTGGTTTTAAACGACAAACTGCTTAAACAAACTTCGAAAGGTATGAACTAAAAAGGTGAGCCATGGAACTACTGCAAGTCGCTGACAACGTTGCCAGAGAAAAGAACATCGACCGTGAAATCGTCATCGGCGCGATGGAAGAAGCCATTCAGAAAGCGGGCCGCTCGAAATACGGCCACGATCATGACATCCGCGCGCATATCGACCGCCGCTCCGGCGTGATCGAGCTGAAGCGCTACCGCCAGGTCATGGAAGACGGCGCTCTCATCGAAAACGAGGTTTCGCAGCTCACGCCCGCGCAGGCCAAGAAAATCAATTCGTCGGTCAAGCCGGGCGAGTTCATCATCGACGACCTGCCGCCGCTGGATTTCGGCCGCATCGCCGCCCAAACCGCGAAACAGGTTATCATGCAGAAAGTGCGTGAAGCCGAGCGCTCGCGCCAATACGGCGAATTCAAGGACAAGGTTGGCGAAATCGTCAACGGCGTCATCAAGCGCGTCGAATACGGCAATGCCACGGTCGATATCCAGGGCCGTGCGGAAGCCCTGCTCCGCCGCGATGAAACCCTGCCCCGCGAGCATTTGAAAAACGGCGACCGCGTTCGTGCGATCATTTACGAAGTCCGTGAAGAACAGCGCGGCCCGCAGATTTTCCTGTCGCGTACGCACCCGGAATTCATGGCGAAACTGTTCATGCAGGAAGTGCCGGAAATTTACGATGGCATCATCACGATTAAAGCGGTTGCCCGCGATCCGGGTTCACGCGCGAAAATCGCCGTTGTATCCCGTGACAGCTCGATCGACCCGGTCGGCGCCTGCGTCGGTATGCGCGGCAGCCGCGTCCAGGCCGTCGTCGGCGAACTCCAGGGCGAGAAAATCGACATCGTGCCGTGGACGGACGATATCGGTTCCTTCGTCGTCAGCGCGCTGCAGCCTGCAACGGTTGTCAAAGTCGTTCTTGATGAAGACAAGAAACGCATGGACGTCGTCGTGCCGGACGAGCAGCTTTCGCTCGCCATCGGCCGCCGCGGCCAGAACGTTCGCCTCGCCAGCATTTTGACCGGCTGGGACATCGACATCCTGACGGAAGCCGAGGAATCGGCCCGCCGCGCGGAAGAACTCAAGACGCGCTCGGCCCTCTTTATCGAGGCGCTGGACGTTGACGACGTTATCGCCCACCTGCTGGTTGCCGAAGGTTTCGCGACCGTCGAGGAACTGGCCGAGACATCGGTCGATGAACTGAACCGCATTCAGGGCTTCGAGGAAGAAATCTCGAACGAACTCGTCACGCGCGCGCAGAATTACCTGAGCGCGAAGAAGAAAGAGCTCGAACAAAAACGCAAGGAACTCGGCATCAATGACGACCTCGTTGCGATTGAAGGCCTCAACCCGACCCAGATCATCAAGCTCGGCGAAGCCGGCATCAAGACGCGCGACGACCTCGCGGATCTTGCGGCGGACGAGCTGGTTGAAATGCTGGGCGCCGGTCAAATCACTGAAAAGGACGCCAATGTGGTCATTATGAACGCACGGGCGCACTGGTTTGCCGATGAGGAAAAACCTGCGGAAGAAACAATAGGAGCGTAATAGTTGAATAGTTTTGTAGTTTATTAGTTTAAAAACTAATAGGCTGATAAAACTGATAAACTGGGAAACTTAATGACGGAAACAAAAGACAAGGCAGATGGCGGCAAGAAACTCACGCTCGGCGGTAAAGGCACGCTGAGCCTGAAGGGCAATGCCGGCGCGTTGCGTCCGAATATCGGCCAGTCGCCTGGCGGGTTTTCCGTCGAGGTCCGCCGCAAGCGCAGCGGGCCTTCCACCACCCAGGACCAGCAGCAAACCCAGGAAGATGCGCACCTGACGAGCGAGGAGCGCGACGCCCGCGCCCGCGCGCTTCAGAACGCCATGGCGGAAGGCTCCAAGCCGAAAACCAATCTTCCCAAGCGCCGCACGATCGAAGACGTCAAGAAGGAAGAGATCAGCAAGGCTGAAGCCGCGCCTCTCGATGCCGCCGCGAGCGAGCTCGAAGAAATGCGCCGCATCGAGCAGGAAGAGCGCGGCGGCAAGGCGGCCCCGGGGTTTGCACGTCCAGGAGGCGATGCGGCGCACCGCGGCCGTCCCGGCGGGGATGATGAAGGCGGCGGTGGCGGTTTCCGCGACCGCTTTAAAAAGCCGCCTGCGCGCCCGCAAAAACGCATGACGCCGGATCAGCGCGGCGGGCGCATGACCGTTGCGCAGGCGCTTAACGAGGATTACGAACGCGTACGCGGCAAGTCGCTTGCCGCCCAGAAACGCGCGCGCGAAAAAGCCCGTCTTGCCGCGATCGGCCCGCAGGAACCGGCGCAGAAAATCCTGCGCGAAGTCATTCTTCCTGAAATCCTGACAGTCGGCGAACTCGCCAACCGCATGGCCGAGCCCGGCGGCGAAGTCATCAAGGCGCTGATGAAAATGGGCGTCATGGCGACGATCAACGAACCGATCGACGCCGACACTGCGGAATTGATTGCCGGCGAATTCGGCCACAAGGTCAAGCGCGTTACCGAGGCCGACGTCGAGATCGGCATGGAAGGCACGCAGGATACCGAGGCTGATCTCCAGCCGCGTCCGCCTGTCGTCACCATCATGGGTCACGTCGACCACGGCAAAACATCGTTGCTCGATGCCTTGCGTCATACCGACGTCGTGGCTGGCGAAGCCGGCGGCATCACCCAGCATATCGGCGCTTACCAGGTTACGCTGAAATCCGGCGCGAAGATCACCTTCCTCGATACGCCCGGCCACGCGGCGTTCACGGAAATGCGCGCACGCGGCGCGAACGTCACCGATATCGTCGTTATCGTTGTCTCGGCCGAGGACAGCATCATGCCGCAGACGATTGAATCGATTAGCCATGCCCGCGCGGCAAACGTGCCGATCATCATCGCTATCAATAAAATCGACATGCCTTCCGCCGACCCGCAGAAAGTCCGTACCGACCTTCTCCAGCATGAAGTCGTGGTCGAGGAAATGGGCGGCGACGTGCAGACGGTCGAAGTCTCCGCGAAGAAGAAAACCAATCTGGACAAGCTCGAGGAAGCCATCCTCCTGCAGGCCGAGGTTCTCGAACTCAAGGCCAATCCAAACCGGGAAGCGCACGGTTTCATCGTGGAGTCAAAACTTGAAAAAGGCCGCGGCTCCGTCGCCACCGTCCTTATCCAGAAAGGCACGCTGAAAGTCGGCGATATTTTCGTTGCCGGTAAAGAGTCGGGCCGCGTTCGCGCCATCGTCGATGACCGCGGCCAGAACATCGCCAAAGCCCTGCCCGGCCAGCCGGTCGAGGTTCTGGGTTTCGGCGGCACGCCGGACGCGGGCGACACATTCACCGTCGTCAGCGACGAAAACAAGGCGCGCGAGATCGCCGATTACCGCCAGCGCAAAAAGCGCGAAATGCAGGCCGCGAAAGCCGTCAAGGGCCGCGCGACGATGGAAGACCTGCTGCTCATCAAGCAGGAAGGCGAGAAAACCACCCTGCCCGTCGTCATCAAGGGCGACGTGCACGGCTCGGTGGAGGCGATTGCCGGCTCGCTGCAGAAAATGGTCGATGAAAACCAGGGCATCGCCGTGCAGGTGCTGCATAGCGGCGTCGGCGGCATCACGGAATCCGATGTCACGCTCGCCCGCGCTTCGGGCGGCATCATCATCGGCTTCAACGTCCGCGCCAACACGCAGGCCCGCGACATGGCGCAGCGCGACGGCGTTTCGATCAATTATTACAACATCATTTACAACATCATCGACGACGTGAAGGCGATCCTGACCGGCATGCTTTCGCCGACCAAGCGCGAGGAATATATCGGCCAGGCGCAGGTCAAGCAGGTCTTCAACATCACCAAGGTCGGCAAGATCGCGGGCTGCATGGTCATGGAAGGCTGGGTCAAGCGCGGCGCGAAAGTCCGCCTGCTGCGCGACAACGTCGTCATCCACGAAGGCACGCTCAAGACGCTCAAGCGCTTCAAGGACGAGGTCAAGGAAGTCAAGGAAGGCACCGAGTGCGGCATGGCGTTCCAGGATTACGACGACCTGAAGGAAGGCGACGTGATCGAGTGCTACCAGATCGTTGAAGAGGCGAGAACTGTTACTTAAAAAAAAGCCGTCACCCCTGCGGAGGCAGGGGTCCATTCATCCATTATCACAGATGCTGAACAATGGATCCCAGCCTGCGCTGGGATGACGATAGATGGAGTTTTTATGAGTAAACAACAATCAAAAGAGCCATCTCAAAGGCAATTGCGCGTGGGCGAACAGCTTCGCCACATCCTCGCGGAAACCATGCAGCGCGGCCATTTCAACGAGGAAATCCTGATCGACGCTCACTTAAGCATTTCGGAAGTCAAAATCAGCCCCGACCTCAAGCACGCCACGGCCTATGTCATGTCGCTCGGCGGCGCGAACATGGATGAAATCCTGCCTGCGCTGAACAAGGATAAAAACGTCTTCAAGAAGGAAATCGCGCGCAATGCCGGCCTTCGCTTCACGCCGACGATCCGCTTCGTCGCCGATAATTCCTTCGACGAAGCCGAGAAGATCGAAAATATCCTCCGCGAAATTCATTCCGGCCAAAAAGACTAGCCATGGCCCGCAAGCGCAAAGGCGACAAAATCGACGGCTGGATCAACCTCGATAAACCCCCGGGTTTAACCTCGACGCAGGCGATGGCCAAGGTGCGCTGGCTGATGAAGGCGCAAAAAGCCGGGCATGCGGGCACGCTCGACCCGCTCGCCACCGGCATTCTCCCCATCGCGCTCGGCGAGGCGACGAAAACGATTTCCTACATTCAGGACGGCCTGAAAACCTATTCCTTCACCGTGCAATGGGGCGAGCAGCGCGATACAGACGACCTTGAAGGCAAGATCATCGAAACGTCCGATGCCCGCCCGACGAAAGAACAGATTGAATCCGTCCTGCCCCGCTATATCGGTGAAATCAGGCAGACCCCGCCGAAATTTTCGGCGATCAAGATCGACGGCGCTCGCGCCTATGATCTCGCCCGCGACGGTGAAGAGGTCGAATTAAAAGAGCGCGGGGTTTATATTGAGAGTTTGGAAATTATAAACTCGTCATCCCTGCCAAGGCAGGGATCCATGGGAAACACGGACACAAAATCCCACCAGCACAAGGGCGAAGGAATGGATGCCAGCCTTCGCTGGCATGACGGTTTAGAAGAAACCTCCTTCCGCATGGTCTGCGGCAAGGGCACCTATGTCCGGGCGCTGGCCCGGGATCTGGGCCGGGAAATGGGCTGCCTGGGCTATATAACGGCCCTGAAACGCGAGAAAGTAGGCCCTTTTACGCTGGAATCGGCTATTTCTCTGGACAAACTGGCGGGTTTGGACGATATTGCCCGCCTCAACGAGGCCGTTTTACTCCCCCTTGAGACCGCGCTGGACGACATCCCGGCGTTGGCCGTAAGGGAGGATGAAGCAGCCAGACTGAGAAACGGGCAGGTTATCGCCTTCATCTCCCGCCCCGACTTTGAGCGCCTTAATCAGGCCGGTCTGGACGGGACGCCTCAACCCGCGCTCGCCTTGTGTAACAGCAAGCCGGTGGCGCTGGTGGAAGCCGAAGGACCGCAAATCAGGCCCGTAAAAGTCTTCAGTTTTAAGTAATAAGTTATAAGAAATTATAATTTTCACTTACCACTTAAGATTTACAACTTATAACTCAGAAAAGGAGAACCCGATGTCGAAGACAGCAGCAGAGCGTAAATCCGCTCTTATTAAAGAATACCAGACCGACAAGAACGACACCGGCTCGGCCGACGTCCAGGTCGCTATTCTCACCGACCGCATCAATTCATTGTCCGAGCACCTGCAGACGCACCAGAAGGACGTCCACAGCCGCCGCGGTCTTTTGATGATGGTCGCCAAGCGCCGCAAGCTTCTCGACTACCTGAAGCGCACGAGCAACGACCGCTACCAGAGCTTGATCGAGCGCCTGAACATCCGCCGCTAATCAAGCAGAATTCAGAAAAACGCCTCCGGATTAATGCCGGGGGCGTTTTTTATTTCAGGAAACTTTTCCTGATTTCGGGCGTTAGTGCCCCGGAAGTCTAATGATTAAGGGAGTTTGTAATGAATAACAGAAACACACTTATTGGCCTTGTTATCGTGGTCCTCGTGGTTGTTGCGGGTTACCTGGTTCTGAACCAGCCCGACCAACGCAGTACCGGCGAACATATCGGTGACGCCATCAGCAATCTTGATGAAGGCGTTGACGATGCGGCCCGTGAGCTTGAAGACCGCACGCCTGCCGAGCGCATCAAAGACGACATCAATGATGCTACAGACGGCAGCCCGGAATAATTTTTCGGCTCAATTTAAAAACCCCGCTTCGGCGGGGTTTTTTATTCTGTACTTGGCTCGAGATACCGTTGCGGGTTTTTTGTTAGATAGAGTCCAGTCCTAATCCGCCTTTGGCCTGCGCACCAAATAAAAGCCCTTTATCTAATAATCGATCTGCAAAGTTTGGTGTTTCACCCGATAGATTATCAGCTGCCCTTAGAAAATCTTTTACTCGTGTATATTGTTCCCGCGTTAACCCATCTGCCTTTACTTCATAATAAGGCTCATAAAGAACTCCATTTGGGCCTGCATTTTGGCCACTATTAAAAAATGAAGAAACACCGACTTCTCTTAAAGCTTGAAAAAGTTTTTTAGCTTCGGCTTCACCCTCAGGTGTAGCTTTAATGCTAAACTGAAAGCTTAAATTTTTGTCGTAAAGGCCGTGCTTGTAAGCAAAATTAAAAGCCTTCCGCATCCATGTATGCAAAAAATCCATGACATTTGCTCCCTGATAATACGGGAAGATATCATATTGTATGACATTATGTCAAAAATAGACTTAAGGCTGCGCCGTCGCCGGTGGCGTGACCGTGGCTTTCACCTTGCAAGGCAGGGTGATTTTGTAAGCCCATACATGGTGACGCCGGACGGCGACGATAGGGAAATCGAATTCCGTTCCCGGAGCAGCGGCTTGATGCTGGGCCAGAAATTTTTTGACTTCCGCAGCGCTGGCGGGCGCGGCCATGGCGGTCTGGCAGACTTTTTCCAGCTCCTCTCCCTTGATGTTTTTGACGCGGGCCGCTTCGGATTTCATATGGCTCATGAACAGATAGGCGTCGGCTACAAAGGCGCCGACGGCGAGCAATAGAACCAGCAATATTATTTTTACAGTCTTACTCATTTAAAAAATACCTCTTCAGAATTTTTCCATTATCCATTTCAAAAACAAGCGGCACGCCGGTCGGGAATTCGGCGTCGTTGATGGTTTCGGGCGTTTCGGCGCCGAGAATAATCAGCACGGCGCGCAATGAATTTCCATGCGCGGCGATCAATACGTTCTTGCCGCTATTAACAAGCGGCCCGATGTTCTTGTTGTAATAGGGCCGCACGCGTTTCTCGACGACATCGCCGAGGCATTCGCCGCCCGGCGGCGCGACATCGTATGAACGCCGCCAGATATGAACCTGTTCGTCGCCGTATTTCTGCCTGGTTTCGTCCTTGTTGAGGCCCGTCAGGTCGCCGTAATCGCGCTCGCGCAAATCGTCGTGCCGGACCATCTGTTTGAACAGGTCGCCCTGCCCGGCCGCTTCGGTGGCGATCTGCGCCGTGCGGTTGGCGCGGGTCTGGGTCGAACTGAAAAGCGCATCGAACTTCAGCCCGGCTTTGCCGATCATTTCGCCGGCTTTCCTGGCCTCGGCTTCCCCTTGCGGCGTCAGGTCGACGTCCCTGAAGCCCGTAAACCGGTTTTCGAGGTTCCATTCGCTCTGGCCGTGTCTTAAAAGTACCAGGTAATTCATTATATTAGCGCCTTTTGCCCTAAAGATTCCTTTGACTTTGGCTATAAATAATGGCATTTCTATGCGCAGTAAAGAGGCGGGAATGGCCCTGTTTCCCGGTTGACTGTTGAACCCACCCCTAATTGAAAAATAGGCTTCGTGGTTTCCACTGTCCGCCCGGAACCAGTTCCCCGCTCCCACCGAACATACAATCACCTCCCGTAAAGGTACGGGTGGGGTTTAATTCATATAAGGAAATAAAACGAATGTTTAATCTATTCAGAAAAGAAATCGATTTCGCAGGTAAGACCATCATCCTCGAAACCGGCAAAATCGCCCGCCAGGCCGATGCCGCCGTCATGGCGACGATGGGCGAAACCACGGTGCTCTGCACTGTCGTCGGCGCGAAAAGCGTCAAGGAAGGCCAGGATTTCTTCCCCCTTACCGTTCACTATCAGGAAAAGACCTACGCAGCCGGTAAAATCCCCGGCGGCTTCTTCAAGCGCGAAGCGCGTCCCTCCGAAAAAGAGACGCTGACCTCCCGCCTGATCGACCGCCCGATCCGCCCGCTGTTCCCGAAGGATTTCTTCAACGAAGTGCAGGTGATCGCTACGGTCGTTTCCCACGACCTCGAAAACGACCCGGACATGGTCGCGCTCGTCGGCTGCTCCGCGGCCCTGACGATCTCGGGCATCCCGTTCATGGGCCCGATCGGCGGCGCACGCGTCGGCTTCATCAACGGCCAGCTCGCCATCAACCCGACCATGTCGGAAATGAAGGAAAGCTCGCTGGATCTGGTTGTCGCCGGAACGAAAGAAGGCGTCCTGATGGTTGAATCCGAGGCGAAAGAGCTTTCGGAGGAGGTCATGCTGGACGCGGTCATGCGCGGCTGGAAAGCGTTCCAGCCCGTCATCGACGGCATTATCGATCTTGCTGAAATGTGCGCGAAAGAGCCGTGGGACATCCCCGAGGCGCCCGCCCACATCAAGAAACTCGTTGCCGACATCAAGTCGAATTACGAGAAGGAAGTGCGCGATGCCTATGCAATCGTCAACAAGGCGGAGCGCCGCGACGCGGTCGATGCCGCCAAGAAAAAAGCGATCGAGCAGTTCAAGTCTGATGAAATCAACGACAACACGATCGTCGGCAAGTTCAAGGAACTCGAGGCCGATGTCGTTCGCGGCAATATCCTGAAAACCGGCCGCCGCATCGATCAGCGCGACACGAAAACCGTCCGCCCGATCGTTGCCGAAACCGGCGTCCTGCCCCGTACGCACGGCTCCGCGCTATTTACGCGCGGCGAGACGCAGGCCCTCGTGGTCACCACGCTCGGCACCGGCCAGGATGAACAGATCATCGACGCGCTGGAAGGCGAATACAAGCAGCGCTTCATGCTTCACTACAACTTCCCGCCATACTCGGTCGGTGAAGCCGGACGCATGGGCGCACCGGGCCGCCGTGAAATCGGTCACGGCAAGCTGGCATGGCGCGCGATCAACCCGCTCCTGCCGCCGGTAGAGGATTTCCCCTACACGATGCGCGTGGTCTCCGAGATCACGGAATCGAACGGTTCCTCCTCGATGGCGACCGTCTGCGGCACCTCCCTCGCCCTGATGGATGCAGGCGCGCCCCTGAAAGCGCCGGTGGCCGGTATCGCCATGGGCCTCATCAAGGAAGGCAATGAATTCGCCGTCCTGTCCGACATTCTCGGCGATGAAGACCATCTCGGCGACATGGACTTCAAGGTCGCGGGAACCGAGCAAGGCATTACCGCCCTGCAGATGGACATCAAGATCACCTCGATCACCGAGGAAATCATGAAGATCGCCGTCGAACAGGCGAAACAAGGCCGCCTGCATATTCTCGGCGAAATGAACAAGGCCCTGACCGAAGCGCGCGGCGAGCTCTCGAAGTTCGCACCGCAGATCGTCACGCTGAAAATCTCGACGGATAAAATCCGCGAGGTTATCGGCACTGGTGGCAAGGTCATTCGCGAAATCTGCGAAGTGTCCGGCGCGAAAGTGGATATCGATGATGACGGAACGATCAAAGTCGCCGCCATCAACGCGGATTCCATCGAGAAAGCCGTCAACATGATCAAGGGCATCACCGACGAACCCGAGGCCGGCAAGGTCTATAGCGGCAAGGTCGTGAAAACCATGGAATTCGGCGCGTTCGTCAATTTCATGGGCGCGAAGGATGGCCTCGTTCACATCTCCGAACTCGCCGACACCCGCGTCGCGCAGACCACCGATGTCGTCAATGAAGGCGACCAGGTGAAAGTCGTCGTGCTCGGCATGGATGACCGCGGCAAGGTGAAACTGTCGATGAAACGCGTCAACCAAGAGAACGGCGAGATCATCGGCGAACTCCCCTCGCCCGAGGAAGTTTCCGCGCCGCGCCCCCGCCGCGAAGGCGGCGACCGTGACCGTGGACGCGACCGCGATCGCGGCCCGCGCAGGAACCGGGGTTAAGATTATCCCTCACCTTCCCATGCTTCGCATGGGCCCCTCCCTCTCCCTGAAGGGAGAGGGGCTTTAAAAGTGCTTTTTTATTCCCTCTCCCTTTAGGGAGAGGGCTAGGGTGAGGGACATGACACTAACTTCGACAGCCAGACGCCTCCGCCGTAATCAAACCGGCGCAGAAAAGAAACTTTGGAACCACTTACGAAGCCGCCAGCTTGGCGGCTTCAAATTTTACAGGCAGTACCCTGTCTATCCCTATTATGTCGATTTTTTATGCCGCGACCGGAAACTGGTCATCGAACTCGATGGCGGGCAGCATAACGAAGGCCCTGCGATAACTTATGATGAAAACCGCACGCGCTTTCTTGAGAGTAAGGGCTACAAGGTTATTCGTTTCTGGAACAATGATGTGCTTCAGAATACGGAGGGCGTTTTAAAAGTTATCGCAGAAAACCTGTCCCTCACCTTCCCGCCTGCGGCGGGCCCCTTCCTCTCCCTGAAGGAAGAGGAAAATTAAAACGGTTCTTTTGTCGTCCCCTCTCCCTGAAGGGAGAGGGTTAGGGTGAGGGATTTCTACAGAAACTTCTTGTCTATATAAGAATTTATTCCTATAATAACCACATGAAAATTGAGCATAAAACAACACCAAGTCTACACTTCGCTTCCGGTGGGGCTGGAACGAACTGATAGAAAATCCTTTATTATCAACGATGCACCCCACCCCCCTATGCTCTCCGGACCAAACGAACTATAAAGGCGGGCCATGACATTAAAATTTTCCAAAATCATCGGCCACCGCGGCGCGGCGGCATACGCCCCCGAGAACACGCTGGAAGGGATTCACACCGCCGCCGATATGGGCGTCGAGTGGGTGGAGTTCGACGTCAAGCTGACGAAGGACCAGGTGCCGATTTTGTTTCACGACGACACGCTGGAGCGCACCACGAATGGCGGTGACCGCCCGGTGGCTGAATGTACGCTGGATGAAATCCGGGCGCTCGAGGCCGGGAGCTGGTTCGCGGATTCATTTGCAGGGATAAAAATCCCCACGCTCGAGGAGGCGCTCGAAGTCGTGATCGGGCACGGGCTCGGTCTCAACCTTGAAATCAAGCCCTGCCCGGGCCGTGAAAAGGAAACGGCGGAAGCGGCGCTCGATATTCTTTCGCAAATCTGGGACGACCATGACCGATTGCTGATTTCCAGCTTTTCGCATGTGTCGATGGAAACGGCGCTCGACATGGCGGGCGACTGGCACCGCGGATTTTTATTGCCCGAGGAATGGCCGGAGAACTGGAGGGAACTGGCGGAATATCTCGACGTTTCAACGTTCAACGTTAACGGCAATAAGGTCGTGCGAGAACAAATTGATGAATTGCTGGATCTGGAGAAGCCAATTCTCGCCTACACAATCAACGATCCCGACCGGGCACGGATTTTACAGGGCTGGGGCGTGGATGGATTTTTCACCGACGCGCCGGATGTGCTGACGGACGCGATTTTGAAGGTGCATTAATGTGGGAGACACCGTCATCCCAGCGAAGGCTGGGATCCATTCATCCGTTTGTTCAAAAAGCGACTATTATCCCAAGTCGTTCCATGGATTCCTGCCTTCGCAGGAATGACGATAAAAATTTACGATCCATTCCCGTTTTTGGCAATCGCGTCCAACTGGTCGTGCGCGGGCATGCCGACAGCGTTGAAGCCGCAATCGACATAGTGGATTTCGCCGGTGACGGCGCTGGAAAGATCGGAGAGCAGGTAAAGCCCCGCGCCGCCGATTTCCTCGAGCTCCACGGAGCGGCGGAGCGGTGACGCGAGCGTGCTGAATTTGAATGTTTTCCGCGCGCCGCCGATGACGGCTCCTGCGAGCGTTCGCATCGGCCCGGCGGAAATCGCGTTGACGCGGATTCCATCGGGCCCGAGATCCGCCGCGAGGTAACGCGTCGAGGCTTCGAGCGCGGCCTTGGCGACGCCCATGACATTGTAGCTCGGCATGACTTTTTCCGCGCCATAGTAAGAGAGCGTTACCGCGCTGCCGCCTTCTTTCATCAGCGTTTTCGCCCGGCGCATGACGGAGGTGAAGGAATAGCAGGAAATATGCATGGTCTGCAGGAAATTATCGAGCGTGGTGTCGACATAGCGGCCCTGAAGCTCTTCCTTATTCGAATACGCAACCGCGTGGATGAGGAAATCGAGCGAGCCCCATTCTTTTTTGAGCGTTTCAAAAACCTTGTCGAGGCTTTCTTCTTTCTGGACGTCGCAATCGATGACGATTTTGGAGCCGATATCGGCGACAAGAGGTTTCACACGCTTGCCGAACGCCTCGCCCTGGTAGGTGAAGGCCATTTCGGCGCCGTGTTTGTGCAGCGTCTCGGCCATGCCCCAGGCGATGGAATGGTCGTTCGCGACGCCCATTACCAGTCCCTTTTTGCCCTTCATAAGCTGCGCGGTCATCTAGCCCTCATACCGTGAAAGGGCGAGCGTCGCGTTGGTGCCGCCGAAGCCGAAGGAATTCGACAGCACGGTCTGGTGCGTGACGTTATCGATGCGCTTGGTAGCGATGTTCATGTCGAGCGCACCCTCGTCCATATTCTCGACGTTGATGCTGGGGGCGACGAAATTTTCGTTCATCATCAGCAGGCAATAAATTGTTTCCTGTACCCCCGTCGCGCCGAGGCTGTGACCGGTCATGGATTTGGTTGCGCTGATATAGGGTTTTTTCTCCCCGAATACTTCGCGGATGGCGCCCAGTTCGGTGATATCACCCACGGGCGTCGATGTGCCATGCGTGTTGATATAGGTGATCGGCGTCTGAACGGTTTTCAGCGCCTGTTGCATGCAGCGCACGGCGCCTTCACCGCTCGGGGCGACCATGTCGGCACCATCTGATGTCGCGCCGTAGCCGGTGATTTCACCATAGATTTTTGCGCCGCGGGCTTTGGCGTGCTCCAGTTCTTCAAGCACCACAATCCCTCCGCCGCCGGAAATGACGAAGCCGTCACGGTCTTTGTCGTAGGCACGGGAAGCGCGCTGCGGTGTTTCATTATATTTGGACGACATAGCCCCCATGGCGTCGAACAGAACCGACAATGTCCAGTCGATATCCTCGCCGCCGCCTGCAAACATCACATCCTGCTTGCCAAACTGAATCTGTTCGGCGGCATTGCCGATGCAGTGCGCGGATGTGGAGCACGCGGATGAAATCGAATAGTTTACGCCTTTGATCTTGAAGTTCGTCGCGGCTGTGGCCGAGGTTGTCGAGCTCATGCATTTCGGCACGGCGAACGGGCCGACACGCTTTGGGCCTTTAGTAAGTGTGGTTTCGGCGGCGGCGACCTGAACTTTCGTGGAAGGACCGCCGGAGCCAACGATGATGCCCGTGCGTTCATTGCTCACGTCTTTTTCCTCGAGGCCAGCATGCTTGATGGCCTGCGTCATCGCGAGGTGAACGTAGGCCGCCGCGTCGCCCATGAAGCGGTACATGCGCTTGTCGATCAGCTCTTCGGGATTGATCTGCGGCTTGCCGTAGACCTGGCTGCGGAAACCGAGCTGGTGATAATCGGGCGCGGCGATGATGCCGGACTTGCCCGCCTTAAGCGATTTCGAAACTTCCTCAATGGAATTGCCGATGCAGGAGATAATCCCCATCCCAGTGATAACAACGCGGCGCAAACGTTCTGTCATTAGAGAGCTTTCGGGTTATCGAAGAGGCCGACTTTCAGGTCGGCGGCTTCGTAGATCAGCTTGCCGTCGGCATACATTTTGCCGTCGCCGATACCGAGAACGAGTTTGCGGTTGATGACGCGTTTCAGGTCGACGACATATTTAACCAGCTTCACTTCAGGTAATACCTGGCCGGTCAGTTTCAATTCCCCGAGGCCAAGCGCGCGGCCCGAACCGGGCGCACCGGTCCAGCCGAGATAAAAGCCGAGGAGCTGCCACAACGCATCAAGGCCGAGGCAGCCCGGCATCACGGGATCGGATTCAAAATGGCAATCGAAGAACCAGAGCGAGGGCTTGATATCGAATTCAGCCTCGATCACGCCCTTGCCGTGGGCGCCGCCATCGATGGAAACATTGGTGATGCGGTCGAACATCAGCATCGGCGGCAGCGGCAGGCGGGCATTGCCGGGTCCGAAAATACGGCCATGGCCGCACTCGATCAGGTCGTCATAGGAATAGCTGGACTTCGGCTGGAAGGACATTACGGGCCTTGCTGCTGTGTTTGTCATGAAAGAGAGTTATAGGGGGAAAACCCCGCTGGTGCAAGCCGTTAGCGGCCAAAGCCGAAGCTTAGCCGGAAGCCATGATATTGGTCATGCACACGGATTTATAGGTTTCCGTGATGGCCATCATGGCCAGGGGCTTGGCGATGGCAGGCTCGAGGTCGGGAACTTCCCCGCCCGAGGCGACGGCGATCATCCGCCCGGCCGCCTTGGCGCAGGCAACGGACTGGTCGTACTGGTTTTTCATCAGGATGGCGGTGAAAAAGCCCTGGCAGAACGGTTCGATGCCCATAATCAGGTCGACCGGGGCGTTCAGCGGCATGTCGTTGGCGGCAAGACCGAAGCGCCAGTCGGAGCCGGCAGGCACGCCGAGGCGCACGGCCTCCTGCGTCATGACGTTCGTAATAAGGTCGAGATTTTCAGGCAGGTCGGCGCCGCGGAAAAGCTGGCAGCAATCGGAGCTTAGCGACAAGGCCAGGCGGCGGCCCGAAACGGCGGCGAGCGCGGCGATGCAATCACCGAGCGACCAGCCCTCCTCGGCGACCTTCTTTTCTATGACGATATCGCAGAGTTCCTGCGCCGATATTTCAAAGGCCATGCAACGCGCCGCGCATTCGATCAGGAGGCGCAGCGATTCCTCGCGCGGCTGGCCGTCATCTTCCCAACTGACGATAATATTGTGGAGGATGACCATAATGAGTTCATGAAACTCGAATGAGCAGTCCAGCCATTCCTCGAAAAACTCGCGTGCCGCCTGGCGGCCGCGCTCGGTTTCCTGGTCGAGGATGTGGGCGGGCGGCAGCGCCGTGGAATTCAATGTCCCCTGTGCCGGCTGGCAGCCCAGCAGATTGCCGAGCTTCTTGAAGCCGGCATACATCGATTGATCGGGATCGTCGAAAACGAGATAGGTTTCGACCAAAATCCCGGCCATGTGCTGGATGACGCGCATCGCGTCCGTGCCCCTCTTGGAATCGGTGGCAAGACGAATGAGTCCGGCATACAACCGGCCTCCCATGTCGGGCTTGTTGGTCAGTGCAAACATTATGATTCAGTAAAATGCGGGGTTCTTGGGGAGTGTGGAAAACTCAGTGGACAGAATCAAGACCGGGTTCGAATCAGCCTTATGAATCATAGGATAAGTGAAATTTTTTGATTCGTAAATGGGAGGAAAAGGAAAAATGACGCTTATAGCTACTCTATTTTTTCCTTTTCATAAACGCCCCATATCTGGTTGCGTTCCAGCCAGCCTTTGTACCCGGCAGCACTTACCTCGCACCAGCCATTATCGCCGCATTTATCGACGCCGACAATGACACGGGGCTCAAGGACGGCGGCCTTGCGGGAGCCCTCCTTGGGTTTCTGGTACAGATTGACCTTTTCGCCATCCTTGACCATGCCGGTGCGCTTGCCGGAGATCAGCGACTGGTGGACCCAGCCGGTCTCGCCTTCAAAGTCGCGGATTTTGCGCCAGACTTCATATTCCAGGATAACTTCGACCGGTAAGCCCTTCTTTCTATATACATATTTAACCGGGTAGCGGGAGCCCGGGCCCGAGCGCACGAAGACCTCCTCCGAGGACAGGGACACGAACCGGGGCAACGGGAAGGCCGTCGAACGGAAGGCGTCCGTAGGTGGGCTGGCGGCATAGGAGATGCCGAAAACCGCCATAATCACGACTGTAAGGGCCAAAATAGCCAGAAAGGCCATATTCGAGGTTTTATTGGTCATTCGAACCCATTGTATGTTAAAAAACCGGCCATGCAAGACTCTAAGAGCCCTTTGGCGTCAACTTCCTCTACAATTTCCATGCCAGAAATTTCCGTCGCGCCGATGATGGACTGGACCGACCGCCATTGCCGGTATTTCCACCGGCTGCTGTCGCCGAGTGTGAAGCTTTACACCGAGATGGTGACGACCGGCGCCATATTACACGGCGACAAGGACCGTTTCCTGCGTTTCGATCAGACCCAGCACCCGATCGCCCTGCAGCTCGGCGGGTCGGACGCGGCAGACCTGGCCTTCGGCGCCGAGGCCGGGGAAAATGCGGGTTATGACGAGATCAATCTCAATTGCGGGTGCCCGTCCGACCGCGTGCAGTCGGGGCGTTTCGGCGCGTGTTTGATGCGCGAGCCTTCGCACGTTGCCGAATGCGTCGAGGCGATGGTGAAGGCCGTGGATATTCCCGTCACCGTCAAATGCCGGATCGGCATCGACGACGAGGACAGTTTTGAATTCCTGGATAAATTTGTGGGCGAAATTGCGGATAGAGGGTGCAAAACTTTTGTCATCCATGCGCGCAAGGCGTGGCTCAAAGGTTTGTCGCCGAAGGAAAACCGCGAAGTGCCGCCGCTCGATTATGAGCGTGTGCGTAAAATTAAAGAGAAATACCCACACTTGCGGATAATTCTGAATGGCGGACTGACGACGATTGAACAGATAAAAGAAGCAATCTCTCCTTCATTGTCATCCCGGCGAAAGCCGGGATCGGGGAATCTTATGCCCCAAACCCAACCCGATTCCGGCTTACGCCGGAATGACAACTTTTTGGACGGCGCGATGATCGGCCGCGAGGCGTACCAGAACCCGTGGTTCCTCACACAGATTGAAAAAGAAATTTTCCGCCGTAACCCCTCACCCCGCTCGGCGTTGCCTCGCCTCCCTCTCCCTGAGGGAGAGGGTGATCCGAGCGACAAGCGAGGATCGGGTGAGGGTTTAAGCAGGGAAACAATTGTCCTGAAAATGCACAGCTACGCGCGCGAGCAGAGAAAATTATACGACACGCCGGTTAAATCCATCACGCGGCATATGATCGGGCTTTATCATGAACTGGCGGGCGCGAAGCAGTGGCGACGCGCTTTAAGCACCCTGCCCTATGTCGATGGTGCGGATGAAAGCGTTTTGCTCAAGGCGCTTGAGGCGATGGAGTCAAAACAGAAACTGGCGGCGTAAAAAACTTTATTTGTGTTAATTTGTATCTATAAACTTAGTTTCCACATAAACATCGCCGTCACTCAACAATCTAATAAAATAATCAATTGTTGTGCTGCCATCTTTAAAATTAGCCTTACCTCTACAAGCAACAAAATCATCAGATGAACGATACTCAATACCTTCAGTTACCTCGATCAATTCAAGATCCATTATACCACTTACATTAAATCGATCATGGCCAAATGTATTAGTAAGCTCTGCTCGTTTTTCATGGATACTTTTATTCCCATAGGTTTTTGCGAGAAGATAAGCCTGCGATGAATCGCACGCTGGTAACTTGGTAATCCTATTTGAGGGTAATGGTTCCAAATAATACCAAAAGACGTTAAAAGCTATAACGGCCAAAACTAAAATAGTGGCAATTGTTGAAGCTACAGCGATACCAACAACTTTTAACATGTTAGTATCCTCCAATAATTGTCTATTATATAAGTATTAAGAAGAAACCTTTTCATCTTCCTTATCCTGAACATAGAACGATTCACCGCAGCCGCAGCGGCCTTTTTCATTCGGATTTTTGAAACGGAATTTCGCGTTGCCCATTTCATCCTCGGCGTAGTCGATGGTGATGCCGAAGAGCATCCAGCTGTGGAGCTTCGGGATGTAGAGCGTCGCGTTGCCCTGTTTGAAGGCTTCGTCAGCCGCGATGTCCTCGCCCGCCTTGATATATTCCATCTGGTAGCTGTTGCCCGAGCAGCCGCGCGGCTTGACGTTCAGGCGTACGCCCTGCGTGCCGGCCGGGGCCTTGCCCAGGAGTTTTTCAATCTGCGCCGCTGCGCTGTCGGTGATATTGATTGGTTGAGTCATTTTTTTCTCCTTTTTAAATTTTACCACGAAGCCACGAAGGACACTAAGAATCACAAAGCTCTTATATTTAAAAATAATTTGTGTAACTTCGTGTCCTTCGTGGCTTCGTGGTGAATTTTTTTAATAAAACATATTCAGTTGCATTTTCGCGGTCTCCGCCATGTGCGACGGGTCCCACGCGGGTTCCCAGATGATCTCGACATCGACATCGCCGACGCCCTCGATCGGTAAAATCGCGCTCTGCACCCAGACAGGCATTTCCTGCGCCACCGGGCAGCCGGGCGAGGTCAGCGTCATCTTCACATCGACGTCCGATTTGCCGTCGTCTTTCGGTTCCTTGACCGTGACCTTATAAATAAGGCCAAGCTCGTAAATATTCACCGGGATTTCCGGGTCGTAGATTTCGCGGATGGCCGCCTGGATTTTCGGCCAGAGCGGGTGCGCGCGCGGCATGTCGACATTCGGCGGCTCCGACAATTCATCGTACGCCTCCTCGCCGACGGCTTGCTTGACCATGTCCTGGTCCGCGATGGGATCGATCTTGATCATGCGAACAGCTTCTGCACTTTGTGCAGCCCCTCCACCAATTGAATTATATCATCTTTGTTCGTGTACAAGCCAAGCGAGGCGCGCACGGTGGAATCCAGTCCTAACTTCGCCATCAGCGGCATGCAGCAATGATGCCCGGCGCGTACGGCGACGCCGCACTGGTCGAGCACCATGCCGATGTCGGACGGATGAACGCCCTTCATCGTGAAGCTGAGGATGCCGGCCTTCTCCGGCGCGGTGCCGTGAATGGTGAGGTCTTTAATCTGTTTTAACTGCTCGGTCGCGTGGCCGAGAAGGTCCTGTTCGTGCGTGGCGATGTTGTCCATGCCAATGGCGGAGACGTAATCGATAGCGGCGCCTAACCCGATGACTTCGGCAATCGCGGGCGTACCGGCCTCGAACCTGTACGGCGCGTCCTTGTACGTGGTTTTTTCGAAGCTCACGCGCGCGATCATGTCGCCGCCGCCCTGGTATGGCGGCATGGCATTCAGCACATCAAATTTGCCGTAGAGAATGCCGATGCCCGTGGGGCCATATAATTTGTGGCCGGTGAAAACGTAGAAATCGGCGTCGAGGTCGCGCATGTTGACAACGCCATGGACAATTCCTTGCGAACCGTCGACGAGGATGCGGATATCCTTGTTGTAGCCGCGCACCATGCTGATGATTTGTTTGACCGGATTGATGGTGCCGAGCGCATTCGAGATATGCACAAGGCCGACGAGCTTCGTCTTTGTGGATAAAAGTTTTTCGAATGCCTCGAGATCGAGAACACCATTTGAATCAAACGGAACAGTCTTTATGACGATGCCGATATGATCGCGCAGAATCTGCCACGGCACGATGTTCGCGTGGTGCTCCATTTCGGTGAGGATCACTTCGTCACCCGGGCGTAAATTCCTGTGGCCCCAGCTCATGGCGACGAGGTTGACACCTTCGGTCGCGTTGCGGGTGAAGACAATTTCTTTTTCCGTTGCGCCAATAAATTTGGCAACGCGTGCCCGTACGTTCTCGAATTTTTCCGTGAGGTCGGTGGACATACGGTACAGGCCGCGATGTATGTTCGCGTAGCCGCCCTCGTACACCGCGTTCATGGCATCGATCACGGCCTGCGGTTTCTGGGCGCTGGCGGCCGTGTCGAGGTATGCGAGTTTCTGGCCGTTCATCCTGGTTTTGAGAACGGGGAAATCGGCGCGGAATTTTTCAATTCCGGTTTTTATTTTGACAGGGCTTTGTGCAGCCATCCTTGCGCCTTTTGCTGAACCATTTCTCTCACAGATTCATCCTCAATCTTGTCCACCACTTCATCCACAAAGGCGTCCATGAGGAGTAATCTTGCCTGCGCATCGCTCAGGCCGCGCGAGCGGAGGTAGAAAACCGGTTCTTCATCGAGCTGCCCGGTCGTCGCACCGTGCGAACATTTCACGTCGTCGGCATAGATTTCGAGTTCGGGTTTGGTGTCCATCTCGGCCCTGTCGGAGAGCAGGATCGCGTTCGAGAGCTGGTAGCCGTCGGTTTTCTGGGCGGGTTTGTGGACATGGACCTTGCCCTGGAAGACGCCGCGCGCGGAGTCGTCCAGCACCGTTCTATAAAACTGGTTCGAGCGGCAATGCGGCGCCTTGTGCTCCATTAATATGGTGGTGTCGGTATGCTGCTCGCCGTGCGCGAGGTTCAGGCCGTTGAAACTGCATTCGATATTCGCGCCGTTCAGCACCGCGTGGATTTCATGGCGCATCATCTTGCCGCCGAGATTAAGCGCGAAGCCGTTATAAGTTCCATCGCGTTCAAGCGTTATCCTCACCATATTGGTGTGCACAGCCTCGGGAGCGTCATTTTGTATGCGGATGTGGTTCAGTTTCGCATTCGCGCCGAGAGAAATTTCGGTCGTCATGTTTTTCCAGTACGAACCATTACCTTCATGCGTCTCTATGATTGTGGCCTCGGCGCCCTCGTCCAAAATGATTTTCAAAACAGGCGCTTGCAGCGTTCCATCCCGGCCTGTCCACAAAAGCTGCACAGCTTCTCCACCGTTTTGTCCCCTGTTTCTGTGGATAATCCGGGGCTCGGGTTGCAGAACGGAAAGCCCGGCTGGCATGACACGCGGCAGGTTGGTGTATTTCCATTCTTCCTGGATTGGTGTGGGCAGGTTTTGCGGAGATAAAGCCTGCAATTTCATAAGAGCCTACCACAAAAAATATTCACCACAGAGCCCACAGAGAAGGCACAGAGATTAATAAAAAAAATATTCTCTATCCTCTGTGAAACTCTGTGCACTCTGGGGTTTGAATTCTTTTTTATTTTCATGCTGCTTTTCCTGTGAATGCGGCGTAACCGCTTTTCTCGAGTTCGAGCGCGAGTTCGGGGCCGCCGGTCTTGATGATCTTGCCGCCCGCCATGACGTGAACGACATCCGGCTTGATGTAATCGAGCAATCTTTGATAGTGCGTGATGACGAGGAAGGAGCGTTTCGCGCCGCGCATCTTGTTGACGCCATCGGCCACGATTTTCAGCGCGTCGATGTCGAGGCCGGAATCCGTTTCGTCGAGGACGCAGAATTTCGGCTCGAGAATGGCCATCTGGAGAATTTCGTTACGCTTTTTTTCGCCGCCCGAGAAGCCGACATTGACCGCGCGCTTCATCATTTCGTCGGAGATGCCAAGCTCTTTCGATTTTTCGCGGATGAGTTTGAGCATGGCGAGCGCGTCGAGTTCTTCCTGACCTCTTTGTTTTCTGACGGCATTGACGGAGGTTTTCAGGAACGTGCTCATGTTGACGCCGGGAATCTCGACCGGGTACTGGAAGGCGAGGAACAATCCGGCGGCGGCGCGCTCTTCCGGGGGCAGTTCGAGAATATTTTGGCCGTCGAGCTCGATGGAGCCCTTGGTGACTTCATAATCCTCGCGGCCGGCGAGAACATAGGACAGCGTCGATTTACCGCTGCCGTTCGGGCCCATGATGGCGTGGACTTTCCCGTCCCCGATCTCAAGATCGATGCCTTTCAGAATTTCCTTCGTGCCCTCGTCCGTTTCGATCGAGGCGTGGAGATTATTGATTTTGATCATTTTTCTTAAACTCGCCATTAATTACTTTTACAAACAAAATCATCGCAAATTATCCAATTGGCCTCTTCAATGAAATCCCAGCCAGCTTCTGCGCCTCGACGGCAAATTTCATACCTAGCGTCACCCCGGCGAAAGCCGGGGTCCATATGTTGTTGGCATAGACCCTATGGATCCCGGCTTGCGCCCGGATTGCGACAGGGGACGTCATTGCGAGGAGGCCGCAGGCCGACGCGGCAATCCATTTTTTCTGGATTGCTTCGCTTCGCTCGCAATGACGATATTGAAAAATCATCCAACACTTCCTTCTAGGGAAATCCCGACAAGTTTCTGCGCTTCAACCGCGAATTCCATGGGGAGGTTTTGCAGCACTTCGCGGGCGAAGCCGTTGACGATCAGCGCCACCGCTTCTTCTTCCGAGAGTCCCCGCTGCGTGCAGTAGAACATCTGGTCTTCGGAAATTTTCGACGTCGTCGCCTCGTGCTCCAAATTCGCGGTTTTGTTCCGGCTCTCGATATAGGGCACGGTGTGCGCGCCGCAATTATCGCCGATGAGCAGCGAGTCGCACTGCGTGAAGTTCCGCGCGTTCTCGGCCTTGGGCATAATCTTGACCAGACCGCGATAGGTGTTGTCGGATTTCCCGGCGCTGATGCCCTTCGAGACAATCCGGCTCCGCGTGTTTTTGCCGAGATGGATCATTTTCGTGCCGGTGTCGGCCTGCTGGTGCCCGTTCGTGATCGCCACGGAATAGAATTCGCCCTGCGAGCCGTCGCCTTTCAGAATGCAACTCGGGTATTTCCACGTGATCGCCGAGCCGGTTTCCACCTGCGTCCATGAAATCTTGGAATTTCTTCCTTCGCACAGGCCGCGCTTGGTAACGAAATTATAAATGCCCCCTTTTCCGTTTTCATCGCCGGGGAACCAGTTCTGGACGGTGGAATATTTGATCGTCGCGTCGTCATGGGCGATGAGCTCGACCACGGCGGCGTGGAGTTGACGCGTGTCGCGCATCGGCGCGGTGCAGCCCTCCAAGTACGACACATACGAGCCCTTGTCGGCGATGATCAGCGTGCGTTCGAACTGGCCGGTGTTGAGTTCGTTGATCCTGAAATAAGTCGACAATTCCATCGGGCAGCGCACGCCGGGCGGGATGTAAACGAACGAACCATCGGTGAATACAGCGCTGTTCAAACACGCATGCTTGTTGTCGGCGAACGGCACGACCGAGCCCAGATATTTTTTCACCAGTTCCGGGTGTTCCTTCACGGCCTCGGAGATCGAGCAGAAAATCACGCCCGCCTCTTTCAGTTTCGCCTTGAACGTGGTGGCGACGGAAACGGAGTCGAACACGACATCGACGGCGACGCCCGCCAGCATTTCGCGCTCGCGCAACGGAATGCCGAGTTTTTCATACGTCTCCAGCAATTTGGGATCGACGTCTTCCAGACTCTTCGGGCCATCGCTGGCGCTCTTGGGCGCGGCGTAATAATAGGCGTCCTGGTAATCGATGGGCGGGAAATCGACCTTGGCCCATGTGGGTTCGGGCATTTTCTGCCAGTGGCGGTAGGCTTTCAGGCGCCACTCCAGCAGCCATTCCGGCTCGCCTTTTTTCTTCGAGATGAAACGGACGATGTCCTCGGACAGGCCCTTGGGCGCTTTTTCGGATTCAATGTCGGTGACGAAGCCGGCAGTGTATTTTCCACCTAAACTTTCGACCGTCTTGATTGTCTCTTCGGTGATCGAGCTCATGACAATCCCCCTATCTCGTCATGCCCGCCCCCGCTCGCAGGCGGGGATAAACTCCGGCGGGCATCCGGGCCCCCGCCTTCGCGGGGGTGACGCCAGTTGTTGAGCATGTCAGCCAAAGTCACATTCTCCAAAGCCTCACGCACGGCGTAGTTCACGCCGTTCCACCTGCCCTTCACGGCGCAGCGGCTGCTATAGCCGCAGCTCTGGTCGGTATCATCCACGCAGGCGGTCAGAGAGATCGGCCCGTCGACGGCCGTAATGATCTTCGCCACGGAAATTTTTTCGGGCGGCTGCGATAATTTATATCCGCCGGTCGCGCCGCGGACGGAATCCAGGAATTCTTCGCGCGAAAGAAGCTTCAGGACCTTGGCCACGGTCGGTTCGGGCAGGCCGGTTTTCGCCGAAACGCCGGAAGCGGTCATCAGCGCGTCATCGCTGCGCGCGAGCGCCGCGAGCACCACCACCGCGTAGTCGGCCATTTTGGATATCTTTATCACTCAAAAACCCGCCATAACTAGTTGAGAATCAATCGCATTTCCATTCAGGACCAGAAATGTACCAATTAGATGTCATTTTAGACTCTATTTTTCAAGGGAAAAGTGGAGGGTACGGAGCGAATTCCTATGTAAAGCGCTTCAAGCCTCTAGTACCCTTATTTGGTCAATTTGTTCGTCCTCCCCAATGGTTTACGTGTCATGAAGCTGTCACCGCTCGTTTTCGTCTATTCCCTCACCCTGCTCCTCAGCGCCGCGTTGCTGTTTTCGGTCCAGCCGATGTTTTCGAAAATGGTGCTGCCCTATCTCGGCGGCACGCCGCAGGTCTGGAATACCTGCATGCTGTTTTTCCAGGTGATGCTGCTGGGCGGTTATGCCTATGCGCACGGGACGACGAAATATCTCGGCATCCGGCTGCAGGCGATAGTGCAGCTTGGTTTGCTGGTTCTGTTCACGATTGTTTTGCCGATTGTCATTCCGGTTGGCGCCGAACCGCCCGAGGGCGACCCGACGCTCTGGCAGCTCGGCCTGATGCTCACGACGGTCGGCGGGCCGTTCTTTGTTCTCGCGGCCTCGGCGCCGATGCTTCAGCGCTGGTTCGCGGCAAGCGGCGACAAGGATTCCGGCAATCCCTATTTCCTGTATGGCGCGAGCAATCTCGGCTCGATGACGTCGCTGCTTCTCTACCCGGTTCTCATTGAACCGCTGCTGCCGCTCTCCGGACAGGCGCACATATGGATGCTTGGCTATTTCGTCCTGATCGCGCTGACCGGGCTTTCGGCATTGATGATCTGGAAGGGCGCGCCTGCGGCTATGCCCGCGCGTATTGCCGTATCGTCAGGCGGCGTGACATGGAAACAGCGTTTTCTCTGGCTGACGCTTGCCTTCATCCCGTCTTCGCTGATGCTGGGCGTCACCACTTTCATGACCATGGATATCGCCGCGGTGCCGATGCTATGGATTTTGCCGCTGGCGATTTATGTCGGCACATTCATTCTTGTTTTTGCGCGCAGGCAGCTTCTTAGCCTTGATAACGCCATAACCTTGCAGGCGGCGATGCTGATCGTCCTCATCGCGCAAAAAGTCGCTTTTCCTTTCATCGATCCTTTATTCCTGATCGGCATTCATCTGTTGGTATTTTTCTTCTCGGCGATGACGTGCCACATCCAGCTCGCGCAGTCGCGTCCCGATGCGCGGAGCCTGACCGAATTCTACCTGATCATGTCGCTCGGCGGCGCTCTCGGCGGGTTTTTCAACGCGATCATCGCGCCGCAATTCCTGGTCATCCCGCTTGAATATGTTTTCGCGCTCGTGCTGGCCTGCATGGTCCGCCACGCCGGCAACCCGGCGAAGAGCTTTCAGGCCGCTGTCGCTGGCGTTAAAAACACATTGAGGCAGAAAGGCATCGACAGCCTGTTCAGCGGGCCTTTTCTCATGGCTTTCGTCGCTGTTTTCATCACGGTGTTCCTGTTCAACACATCATCTAAATTCGTGTTGTTTGGCGGCTCGGCGATGCTTGCCATGATCCTGTCCTATGTCATGGATCGCCGCTGGCTGTTCAGCTTCATGGTTGCCATGATATTCGCGTTCTTCCCGCTGGGTTATCACTGGGGCGGCGATGCCTATAACGAGGTCATTCACCGCGACCGGAACTTCTTCGGCATCGTGAAGATCGCCAACACCAAGAACGGCGAGCGCATCATGCTGCACGGAACGACCAATCACGGCACGCAGGCGCAGGACGAAAAGTTCCGGCTGACGCCGCTGTCGTATTACAGCGTTCACAGCCCGATCCGCGACGTCTTCAAGGTTCTGGACGATAGACAAGGCGAGCAGAAGATCGGCATTCTCGGCCTTGGAATCGGCGTGACTGCATGCTTCAAGCATCCGGGAAGAAGCATCGACTACTTCGAGATCGACAAGCTTGTGCAGGAAATCGCGGAAGATCCGCAATATTTCACGTTCCTGAAGGATTGCGGAACGCCATATACGGTAACTTTGGGCGATGGACGATTGACCGTCGCCAAGAAACCTGACGACACATACGACCTGATCGTTACGGACGCATTCACGTCCGACAACATTCCCATTCACCTGCTGACAGTCGAAGCGCTGCAGATGTATCTGGACAAGATCAAGGATGATGGAGCAGTTCTGGTTCATATCTCGAACCGTTTCCTCGATCTCGAGCCTGTTCTGTACGAAGCTTCGCAGGTTCTTGGCGTTCCGGCGATTGTGGGGATGAGCGACGACACGGAAATTCCGGGAACGGAAATCAAGGCTTATGCAAGTCATTGGGTTTTATTCACCAAAAACGATGATTTCAGAAACAAATTGCGCGAGGCCGGGTGGAGCGATGCGCGGCCGCGCAAGGGCGTCAAACCGTGGACCGACCAGTATTCGAATATTTTCCGGGTGCTGAACAACGTGACGGGTTTCGAGCGCAGCAAGGAAATGGAAGCGGCCAAGAAGGCGGCGGAGCAGACGGATTATTAATCACTTCGTCGTCAGAAATTTAATATCCTTGTTCTTGTCCTGCGCGTCGCCGAGGTGCCAGCTGTTGCGCGCGAGAAAGACCGGGTCGCCGTCATGATCGTTGGCGATCGCCGCCTGGTTTGAATCCACGAATTTCTTGAGGATCTGCGGATCGTCCGCAGCAATCCACCGCGCGGTGAAGAGCGGCGTTTCCTCGAATTTCACCGGGATGCTGTATTCGGTGCGGATGCGGTCGGCGAGCACGTCGAACTGCAGAGCGCCGACGACGCCGACGATCCAGTCGGAATCCATGACGGGCTTAAACACCCGCGCCGCGCCCTCCTCGGCCAGTTGCTCGAGCGCCTTGCCGAGGTGTTTGGCTTTCAACGGGTCAACGGGACGGGCGCGCTGCATCAGTTCGGGCGCGAAGCTCGGGATACCGGTGAATGCCAAATCTTCACCTTCAGTAAAAGCATCGCCGATACGAAGACCACCGTAATTCGGCAGGCCGAGAATATCGCCCGCAAAAGCCTCCTGCGCCATTTCGCGATCCTGCGCGAGGAAGAGCAGCGGCGAATGCACGGTCATTATTTTTCCGCTGCGGACATGTTTCAGCTTCATGCCCTTCTTGAATTCGCCCGAGCATATGCGCGTGAAGGCGATGCGGTCGCGGTGCTTGGGGTCCATGTTCGCCTGGATTTTGAAGATAAAGGCCGTGACCTTTTTTTCCGTGGGCTCGACCATGCGCTGGACCGCCTTCTGCGCGCGCGGCGGCGGTGCGTAATTGCCGATGCCGTCCAGCAATTCGCGCACGCCGAAATTATTGACGGCGGAACCGAAGAAGACGGGCGTCATATGACCTTCGAGATAGGATTGCATATCGAACGGCTTGCAAAGGCCCCGCGCCATTTCGACATCGGCGCGGAGTTTCGCAGCCTGTTCGGCGGGAAGCAATTCATCGATTTTCGGATCATCGAGGCCGGAGCATTTCACCGTGTCCTGAAGCTTTTCGCCCCTGGTGCGGTCGAACAGCACAAGCTCGTCATTCAGCAGATCGTAGCAGCCCTTGAAATCGCGGCCCATGCCGATGGGCCAACTGGCGGGCGTGACATCGAGCGCGAGTTTCTGCTCGATTTCATCGAGGAGATTGAACGGGTCCTGCCCTTCGCGGTCCATCTTGTTGATGAAGGTGATGATGGGAACGTCGCGCAGGCGGCAGACCTCGAAGAGTTTCAGTGTCTGGGTTTCGATGCCTTTCGCGTTGTCGAGCACCATCACGGCGCTGTCGACCGCGGTGAGGGTGCGGTAGGTATCTTCCGAGAAATCCTCGTGGCCGGGGGTGTCGAGGAGGTTGAACACCCTGCCCTTGTGGTCGAAGGTCATGACGGAGGATGCGATGGAGATTCCCCGTTCCTGCTCGACCTTCATCCAGTCGGAGCGCGCGCGGCGTCGGTCGCCCTTGGCCTTGACCGCGCCCGCCAGCTCGATCGCGCCGCCGAACAGCAGCAGTTTTTCCGTCAGCGTGGTTTTACCGGCGTCGGGGTGGGCGATGATCGCGAAGGTGCGGCGTTTCTGAATTTCGGTTTCGGTGCTCATTTTAATTTTTGAACCACCACGATCACAACGAACACAACGACATATAAATAATTGAATCTACAGCGTCATGCCCGCGCAGGCGGGCATCCGGCGATAAAGATCGGACTCCCGCCTGCGCGGGGGTGATAAAAATATTAATGTTGTGCGTGTTGTGTTTCATTCTTTTAGTCCGTTCTCCCCCTTTTCACGGGGGCCCCCGGGGTATGACTGATTTCAAAGGATTTTTCAACAGTTCGTTCCGGGGGGCGTTCCATTCGAAGTAAGCGCATGAGCACTTCCCATTCCGCGTGTTCACGGTACGCCTTGAGAAATTCGCGGTTGTGGTAGAGCAGTTTCCTGATTTCGAGGCCCGAGCGGCCATGAAGCCCGCTTTTCACGGCATTGAGGCTGGAGCGGGCTTTGCCCTTGCGCGTGCGCGGACCGGTGGATTTTTCCCACGGGCGGTTGCGATTGATGATTTCGCGCTGTTTTTGCCTGCGTTCTTCAGTCCAAACCATATTGGGAATATAATCCTAATATAGTTTGAGGGCAAGAAGTTTTGAAGCGCCCTACCGATCGAAAGGAAATCTGTCTTCGTTTACAACGTCAAAGGGAATTCCTTTGCTTTGCTTGGAGGCTCTTATTTGGTTGTAGCCGGTGTACAAGTCATTAGCGCTTTCAAAGCTTGGGCGGCCGCCATGAGCATTATTTTCGTTGCCGCGAGCCATTATATGATATTCGAGACATTCTCTTTCATCCAAGGATTTGTCTTCGCCTTTTTGAAATAACCCGATCCATCCCGATGATTTTCTTTTAAATTCGGCGTGAAGGCCGTCCTCAGCAAGATGCTGGAAAATATAACGCAGTGCTGGCATTTATTTTTCTCCTAAACAGTTATCGATTTTATGGCAAAAAATGGCGCCGATTGTCAAACATCAACAAATTCAAACGGATTGCGCATTTGCCGGTCCTCGGTTTCGATGACCCAGAGATCGGGATCGCGGGACACGGCGCGGCTTATATAGTCGTCGGCTTTTTTCTCGTCGAGGATTTTGTCTTTGGTCGCGTCGGCCCAGCCGAGAATGCCGTCGAGATCGCGTTGCTGAATCAGGACGCGGCAGCCTTTTTCGAGGCCGTTGATTTTCAGCAGGACCATGCCGCCCGCGTGGGCGCCGGTGTTGGCGATGTAGTACGGGATTCCTTCCTGCGCAAGGCGGCGCAGGTTACCTTCGACCCAGAGCGCAGTCGGCAGGCGGGCGTCATCCATTGTCAGTGGAAATGTTCGGCATAGACCCAGCGCTCGACCGTGAGGGCGGCGATGTCGGGTGCGTCTTCGGGGTGGTGATAGGAATAGACGATCTTCGCGGCCTCGAGCGCGCGCGGCTCGGGCGTGCCGGCGGTGAGCAGGCCGTTATAGGCGCGCATCACGGCGTTCTGGCATTTGCAATCGCCGTTGAATACGGCTTTGCCTTTTTTGGTTTCGTTGCAGGACATCAGGATACTCTATTTTTTGTTGTTATTTTTTCGAGATTTTTTTGCCGTAGAGCTCGAGGCGGTGATCGATGAGATCGTAGCCGAGGTCGCGGGCGATTTTCTTTTTCAGTTTTTCCAGCTCGTCGTTCTGGAATTCGATGACGTGGCCGGTTTCCATGTCGATGAGGTGATGGTGGTGGTCCCAGTTAAGCTCGTAACGCGAATGGCCTTCCTGGAATTCGTGGCGGATGACGAGGTTCATTTCATCCAGCAGGCTGAGCGTGCGGTAGACGGTGGCGATGGAGATCGACGGGTCGATGTCCCTGGCGCGTTCGTAAACGGTTTCGACGGACGGGTGATCTTCGGAGCTGCCGAGCACGCGCAGGATGACGCGGCGCTGGCCGGTCATTTTGAGGCCTTTTTCGGCGCAGGCCTTTTCGAGTTCCGTCATGTGATTCTCCACCTTGGCTAGCTGCATGGGTGGATATTAGACAGGCCGGCGGCGGACGGCAAGTTTAAGTTCAGCCCTTTCAGTTGGCCGCGGCCTGCGCGGTTTCCGGCTGGATGACGCGGTAGGCCGGGAAGATGATGGACACGCGGGTTCCTTTTCCCTCCTCCGATTCGAGCTTCATCCTGCCATCATGCAATTCGATCATGGCCTTGGCGAGCGGCAGGCCGAGGCCGGTGCCCTGCTGGTACTGGGCGTTTTCGGCGCGGTCGCTGACCTGGCCGAAGGGTTCCATGGCCTGGTTGATCTTGGTGGTCGGGATGCCGACGCCTTCGTCGCGGATATCGACCTGGAGGCGGCCGTCTTTCAGGATTTCGGCATGAACGTCGATGTTGCCGCCGGGACGCGAGAATTTGACCGCGTTGGAGAGAAGATTGATGAAAATCTGGCGCACGAGGCGCTGGTCGGCCGTGATGCCGGGCAGGTCTGCGGGCACGTCGATATTGATCTTGAGATTGCTGCCGAAGGCCTTCGAGGCCATCATGCGCGTGACGGAAGAAACCATCTCGCCGATATCGACGCCGCTTTCGTCCAGCTCGATGCGGCCGGCTTCGATCTTGGACATGTCGAGGACTTCGTTGATGATTTCCAGCAGGTGCCTGGCGCTGGCGTGAACGTCGCCGAGATATTCCTTGTATTTATCATGGCCGAGCGCGCCGAAGGTTTCCTTGATCATCATTTCGGAGAAGCCGATGATGGCGTTCAATGGCGTGCGGAGTTCATGGCTCATATTGGCGAGGAAGGCCGATTTGGCGCGGTTGGCGGCGTCGGCCTGGTCTTTCGCGAGGCGCAGGGATTCCTCCATCTGCTTGCGGAGCGTAATGTCCATGACCGTCGTGACCTGGTATCGCCTTTTCTGGCTGAGTTCCAGCGTCGCGGTGGTGAAGAGCGCGTTGGCGATGGTGCCGTCCTTGCGGATCATTTTCATTTCGCCCGAGCTGCGGATTCCCGTCCTGATAAATTCATCGTGGTTGCGGCGGGCGAGATTTCTTTCGTCCGGCGTGACAAGCGAGATGACATCGGAATTTATAAGCTCGTCACGCGACCAGCCATAGGTGCGGACGAAGCTTTCGTTCACGCGAATGATACGGGCGTTGTGATCGGTAACGACGACCCCGACTTCGGACACGTCGAAGATCGAGGACATAAGCGAAATGGCATCGTCGCGTTCACGCTGGAGGATGGATTGATCGGAGACATCGAGCTGGCCGATGACATCGAGATAGGTGATATCGCCGTCGCCGCCCATGATCGAAGAGCCCATGATCGGGCTGATGTAAAAGCCGTAAACGCGCAGATTACTCGGCACGCCGGGCAAGGCCTGAATGGTTACAGGACGGCGTTTGGTGCAGGAAACCTCGAAGGATTGCTGGAAATGCCGGGTGTTTTCCGGGCTCATGAAATCGCGGATATTGCGGCCGACGATCTGTTCGGCGCTGAGATCAAAATATCTCAGGGCGAGGTCGTTTATTTCTGTGACGATGTATTCCTCGCCGCCGCGCGCCTCGACAATGAAACGCGGTACCGGCATCTTTTGAAAAAGCTCGGCGTGCCTTGTCCCGGTCATGGTTATCCCTGGTTCTGGTCCCTGTCGCGGACGTAACGCTGAAGCGGGCTGAGGTCGAAATGCTCGAGTACGGATCCCATGTCCTCGCGATAAACGTCGAGATCTTTTTGCAAATTATGGAGAAAAGTTTTGATGTCTTCGCCTTCGTTCGGCTCGCCGATACATGAGGAAAGCGTGACCAGCGTATCGACGCCCTTGCTTTTATACATAAGCCTGGATTCATCGAGTTCTTTTTTGAGGCGCTTGAGCGCCTTGATGCCGCCGGGCGTGCCGGTCTGCTTCAGCGAAAGAATGAACATGCCGTCCTCGCCGCGATAGGCGTCGTCGAAGGAGCGCATGGATTTTTTGACGAGTTCCGCGACGACCTTGATGCAATGTTCGCTTTCCTGCGGAGTTTGTATGTCCTTGAAATTATCGATACGCACGAGCGCCATCGCGAATGTCTTGCCCTGACGCGCCAGGCGTTCCATTTCGCGCTTCGTGTCTTTTTCCAGCGCATGCATGCTGCGAAGGCCTGTGAGCGTGTCGATGCCGCTGTCGCCCAGCACGAGATCCTTTTCAAAACGGCGGATGCGCCCGGTGAATTCCTCGAACAGGACTGTCAGTTTTAAAAATTCATCATAAACGGGCGGTTTTTTTTCGCGCACCGCGTTGTCCATCAGAAGTTCGGAACGCTTGCAGAGATCGTCATGTAGCGCACGGAGATTGCGCAGGATGTCGGGACGCACGCCGCTGGCGGTTTTAACCCAGTTTTCGAAAGACGGCGGGCAGGAAAAAGGCTTGCCCGGGCTTTCGGTTACATGCTGAGGGTAGAAAATGCGGCGCGTGACCTGGAGGAACCATTCGGTGTAATCGTCCAGAACGGCTTCCAAAGCTTTGATGTCGGTATCCAGATCGTAATGCAAGGCCATGAGGTTTCACGTGATTCAGGTGTGTTAACCCCTCTAAATTACACTGGAAAAGTGCCTAAATGGTTAATAGATTTTGGAAAATCAGGGCCTTAGGGCAGCCATTCCTGCTGGAGCTTGTCCAGGGTGCCTTTTTTAATGGCGGCGCGGGTTTCCCGCATCAGGCGGTTGAACGTGGCGACGTTATGCTGGGCGATAATCTGGGGGGCCAGCAGTTCACCCGCCTTTAATAAATGATGGATGTAGGCCTTGGAGAAATCGCGGCTGGCGGGGATGTCGTTTTCGGGGTCGAGCGGTTCCGGGTCGTCACGATAACGCGCATTCATCAAATTGATGGTTTCGCCTTTCACCCCTTTTATGAAGGCCGTGCCGTGACGCGCGAGGCGCGTTGGGATCACGCAGTCGAACGTGTCGATGCCGAGACGCACGAAGGTGAAAACATCCTTGATCCTGCCGATGCCGAGAAAGTGAACGGGCCGCGAGGGATTCACATAGGGCATGCTGGCGGCGACCGTCGTGTGCATTTCCTCGTCGGTGCCACCGAGGCAGCCGCCGATGGCGGTTCCAAAAAAAGGCCTGTCGGCGGTGTATTCGGCGCTGATGCGGCGCAGGTCTTCATGCACGCCGCCCTGCACGATTCCGTAGACGGCCTGTTTGCCATTATGGCTGCGTTCGAATTCCGCGAGGCAGCGGTCGCCCCAGCGCATCGACATTTCCATCGAGCGTGCGGTGTAATCTTTTGTCGCGTGGTACGGCGTGCATTCATCGAACTGCATGAGCAGATCGGCCCCGAGTTGGCGCTGGATTTCCATCGCGCTTTCGGGCGTAAGTTTTATTTTCTGACCGTCGACATAGGAGCGGAAAACAGTGCCCTCCTCCGATATTTCCAGCAGGGTTTTATTATCATGCGATTTGCGGCGGCCCTTGATTTCGTCTGCGGCATAGCCGTGACCCATCGAAAAAACCTGGAAGCCTCCGGAGTCGGTGAGCATCGGCCTATCCCACTGCATGAATTTGTGAAGGCCGCCCATTTTTTCGACGAGCCCGGCGCCGGGTTGCAACATTAAATGGTAGGTGTTCGCGAGGATGATGTCGGTGCGCGCTTCCTTGACCTGCGCTGGCGAGAGGCTTTTGACGCTGGCCTTGGTGCCGCAGAAAATATAGTTGGGAGTCTCGATGGTGCCGTGCGGCGTTTTTAAAACGCCGGTGCGTGCGCCGGATTTTTTATCCTGGTGGGTAATTTCGAAATTGAAGCCGGGGTATGAGAGCATGGTTTCCCTTGTTGTCATTCCGGCGCAAGCCGGAATCGGGTTGCCATTAATTCACTCGATCCCGGCTTTAAAAGTTTGCCGCATTCACGGCGGGCGCCGGGATGACAGGAATGGCTAGGCGTTTTTCGCCTGGGCCTTTTCGATCTGGGCCTTCAGCGGGCGCAGTTTGACGTCCAGCTTGGTTTTCGCCGTGCCTTGCAGGTAGGCATCGAGGCCGCCCTTGTGCTCGATCGTGCGCAGGCCATTCGGGCTGACGCGGATGCGGACCCAGCGCTTCAGCGCTTCGCTGTAGATGTTGGCGTCTTTAACGTTCGGCAGCCACTTGCGGCGCGTCCTGTTTTCAGCGTGGGAAACGTTGTTCCCGCTCATCACGCCTTTTCCGGTAATCATGCAACGACGGCTCATGGGCCTCATCCTTATAATTGGTCGGTCAATTGAGGGCAGAAAATAGTGCCAATGGGCCCTATAAGTCAAGCTTTTACTAATTTCTGCTTTTCCCGCGAAAGCGGGAACCTTTGTTGTTTAAGATCCCCGCTTTCGCGGGGAAGACAAAGATTTAGAGGAATGACAATTAAGGGGCGAGGCCGGACCATAAGTAAGCCCCGCAGAGGGAGGCCATGAACAGGATCGTGGCGGCAAAATTGATATAAATGGCCCGGCGGAGGTGTTTATGGTCGTTCCTGGAGGTGGCGCCGTCGGGACCGACCCAGGTGCCGTGGATGGCACTGCCCGAGAGGTCCTGGCTGGCGCCGCCGAGGCTGACATCCAGGGACCAGGCCAAGGCCGATAAGGGGTAGCCGCCTTGTGCGTACGGGGCGCGGTTTTTATGGCCGAACCAGGCGGAGACGCCCTTATGGATGGCGGCGGTGGGTGTGACGATGGTGGCTAAAGTCATCAGCACGGCGGCCAGTAAAGACGGGACATAGCCCATCAATTTTTCGAGCGCGAGCGGCACGGCGCCGAAGCCTTTGGAGAAACCATCCTTGCCGAAGCGCCAGCCGAGCGCGGCGAGCGCGGCGTAAATGACGGCGAGCGGCAGGCCGCCGATCAGGTACCAGAAAACCGGCGCGACGAGTCCCTTGTCGAAACTACGGGCGGCGAAACCCATGCCGGCGCGGGTAATGCCGAAATCGTCGGTGGCGGCGAGGTTTATGCGGGTCGAGCGCGAGATGGAAAGATACGCGCCCTGCAGCGCCTGCTTTTTCTCCAGCGCGAAATAAAGGCGAAGCAGCGCGTACCAGACGCTGCCGCTGGTGATAAGAGTGGAAAGAAGAATGATTTCCGTGATGCCGGAGACGGGTTTTTCAAACACCAGCGCGGCGTAGAATTTCCCGATCAATAAACCAAGTGCGAGGCCGATGGCGGTGAGCGCGAAGCCGCGCAAGGCAAGATCGGCGGTGGAACGATGGACGCGGTCGAGGCGTTCGCCAAAGCCGCCAAGGGTTTTATCGTAAACAAGCCACAGGAGCGGGTTGGCGTTTCCGGCCACAGGACCGGTTATGACGCCGAGAATCGCCGCCAGCACAACCGCCGTAATGGCCAGCGGGATGCGGTCGGGGTCCATGATATGGCTGTGGAGGGTGTTAAAATATGAAGCCAGGTTTTGCATAAAGTATGTCTTTCCAGTCCCTTCCGCATCCTACCGCAATGCGGTAAAACTATCTTGGCAAAATTTATGCATGTAGCGTTTTTTCCCGATTTTAGGGCTAAAAAACACTATATAACGTATAATAGAAGTATAGGCGGAAGGGCAAAAAACACCGTGCTTTATCAACTTTATGAACTTCAGCATGCGCTGCTGACCCCGGTCCGGTTCCAGGCCGAGGTCGCGAGGAATTTATTCCAGAGTCCCTGGAATCCCCTGTCCTATACGCAGGCCGGGCGGACCATGGCGGCGGGCGCGGAAATGATCGAGCGCTCGACGCGCCGTTTCGGCCGCCCCGATTTCAAACTGCATGAGACGACGATCGATGGAAAAAAAGTCGAAGTCATCGAAGAGATAATCGTCGATAAACCGTGGGGAAACCTGCTTCATTTCAAACGGAACATAAAGCGCAACGATCCGAAAGTTCTGATCGTCGCGCCGATGTCGGGGCATTACGCGACGCTGCTGCGCGGGACCGTGAAGGCCCTGCTCCCGCATCACGAGGTTTACATCACCGACTGGGAAGATGCGCGGCAGGTGCCGCTGAAAGACGGGCCGTTCAACCTCGACAGCTACATCACATACCTGCGTGAATATTTAAGTCTGCTCGGGCCGGAGACGCATTTGATCGCGGTTTGCCAGCCCGCGCCGGGCACTTTAGCGACTGTTGCGCTGATGGCGTCGGAAAACGACCCGAACCAGCCGCTTTCGATGACGCTTATGGGCGGGCCGGTCGATACGCGGATTTCAAAAACGGAAGTGACGGACCTTGCCGAGAACCGCCCGATGTCGTGGTTTGAAAAATCGGTTATTCAAGAGGTGCCGTTCTATTATCCCGGCGCGTTCCGGAAAGTTTACCCGGGTTTCCTGCAGCTCACAGGCTTCATGTCGATGAATCTCGACCGCCATGTCGGCTCGCACATGAAATTCTTCCAGCACCTGATTACGGGCGACGGCAGCTCGGCGGACGCGCACCGGAAATTTTATGACGAATATCTTTCGGTCATGGACATCCCGGCGGAATTTTACCTGCAAACGATCGAAACGGTGTTCCAGCGTCACCTGCTCCCGCGCGGATTGATGAAATGGCGCGACCCGCTGACCAACCATCTTCATGATGTTCGCCCGCAAGATATCGAGCACACGGCCTTGCTGACGATCGAAGGCGAGCTAGATGATATTTCTGCGCGCGGCCAGACCACCGCCGCGCACGAATTATGTTATTCACTGCCGCAGCACAAGCAATATCACCATTTCCAGTTGCAGACCGGGCATTATGGAATTTTCAACGGGCGCAAGTGGCGTGAGGAAATCATGCCGAGAATCCGCCATTTCATCAGGCTTATGGACCCCGGCAAGGATCCGGTTCCAGAAAAAGATCTAGAGAGGGTTGCCGACCTGAAACCCGAGCGTTATAACCGGGATAAGCATGGCATTGTGGCTATCCGGCGCTGGTTGAAAGAAAACCAGCAACATAATTACAAGGAGATGGCCGACTGATTTAACCTACTGTGTAAACAAGGGCAGAACTGAAAAATGACCAGATCACGTGAACCGAAACTGCCGGACTACATCAAGGTGAAGAAGAGCGCCCGCGCCCGCCGCATGGCCCTTCGCCTGGATGCCAAGGAACGTGTTTTTCACCTGGTTCTTCCCAAGGGCATGAGCGTCAGAAGCGCCGCCGCATTCATCGAGGAACATGAACGCTGGATGAAGGAAAAACTGCGCGAGCTGCCGCGCCCGGTTTCGTTCGATCATGGCGAAAGCATCCCGGTTTTCGGCCGTCACCGCACCATCCGCGTTATTAAAAGAAAAACTTTAAAAACGACGGATGTCATCTTGAAACAAAATGAGATTCTGGTGGTCACCAATCTCGACGATCCAACCGACAAGATAAAACGTGCGCTGGCGAAATGGGCCAAGATCCGCCTCGCCGAACTGGCCGAGGAAAAGGCCGCCGAGATCGGTGAGAAGATCAAGGAAGTTCACGTGCGCGACACCAAATCACGCTGGGGCAGTTGCGCCGAAGATGGCGGCCTGTCCTTTTCATGGCGATTGATCTTTGCGCCCGAGGTTGCGCTGGATTACGTGGTGGCTCACGAGGTGGCTCACCTGCGTCACATGAACCACGGACGACATTTCTGGAACCTCTGCCGGGCCATCTCGGACGATTTCCTCGAAGGCCAGTACTGGATGCAGAATTACGGCCAGGACCTGATGCGTTACGGATATACCGACGCGATTGATTAACTTTTTCCGAGATAGTCCAGCGCGCCCTGCAGGATGAGCTGGGCGGCGAGCTTGTCGATTATGCCCCTGTCCTTGGCCTTCGATTTATTAATACCCACAGAGTTATCCACAAAGGCTTCCACAGAAACTGTGGATAACCTTTCGTCCCAAAGGGCGACCCATGGCTTGCCGCCGACCACGGCGGGGTATTTGACCAGTTCGAGGGCGAAATCGCGCACCGACTGGCAGCGGGGGCCCTCGCTCCCGTCCATGTTCAGTGGCAGGCCGAGGACGAAGCCGCCGATTTCATAGTCCTGCACGATATTGGCCAGTTCCTCAACGTCTTTCGTGAATTTGGTCCGGCGGAGGGTCTGGAGCGGCGTCGCCACCCTGTGGGAGTCATCGCAGACGGCAAGGCCGAGCGTTTTCGCGCCCACATCAATGCCGAGCAGGCTTTGGCCTTTGGGGGCTTTGACGGCGATGTCTTTTAGCAATCCAATCGTCATAAACAGATCATACGTCATTGCGAGGAGCAAAGCGACGCAGCAATCCAGCTTGTGGCTTTCTGGATTGCTTCGCCTTCGGCTCCAATGACAGTGTTATGTTGTTTTCTGTTTCCCTTTATGCTTAAAAAGCGGGGCAAATAAGGATTTGAAATGTCCATAGATAAAAACACCGTCCGCAAGGTCGCCTCGCTCGCCCGGCTTGAAATAGACGAAGCCGGCCTCGAGAAGATGACCCCGAAGCTGAACGGCATCCTGCAATGGATCGAGCAGTTGCAGGCGCTGAATACGGACAATGTCGAGCCGCTGGCGAATGTCGCCAATATCGAACTCAAGCTCCGCGCCGACGCGCTGACCGACGGCAATTGCGCGGACAAGGTGCTGGCCAATGCGCCGGAAACCACGGCCGGGTATTTCGTCGTGCCGAAGGTGGTCGAATGAATAATAAAATGATGGGGCCCGAGCAAAGCCACAAGCAGATCGACGAGGCGATAAAAACGATGGCGACCCTGACCAAGGGCCTCGGCATCGTGATCATGGCGTTCGGGTCGTTCTGCCTGCTGACCATTGAATCCGTGCAAAATTTTACAGGCTTCAGCGCAGTGGCGGTTACGATTTTGGCATGGGCGCTGCTGGTTCTCGGGATCGGCCTCGTGGCAGTGCCGTTCATCGAAAAAATGAAAGCGCGCAAACTGCAATGACGAACCTCACGCATCTCACCATCGAACAGGCGCTGAAGGGCCTGGAGAAAAAAGACTTCACCGCCGTCGAGCTGACGCAAGCGCATATCGACGCCATGGAAAAATTCCGCTCGCTCAACGCCTATATCGTCGAGACGCCGGAGATTGCGTTAAAACAGGCGGCGGAATCCGACAAGCGCCGCGCGGGCGGCAAGGCGGGGTTGATTGATGGCATTCCGCTGGGGATCAAAGACCTGTTCTGCACGCAGGGCGTCCAGACGACGGCGGCGAGTAAAATTCTCGAGGGCTTCAAGCCGGAATATGAATCCACTGTTACTTCAAATTTGTTCCGCGACGGCGCGGTGATGCTCGGCAAGACCAATCTCGACGAATTCGCGATGGGTTCATCGAACACCACGAGCGCGTTCGGGAATGTCATCAACCCGTGGAAGCGCAAGAATGACAATACCGACCTGGTTCCCGGCGGTTCATCGGGCGGTTCAAGCGCCGCCGTCGCGGCGCGCATCTGCATGGGCGCGACGGGAACGGATACGGGCGGGTCGATCCGCCAGCCGGCGGCGTTCTGCGGCATCGCGGGTATTAAACCTACATACGGACGATGCTCGCGCTGGGGCGTGGTCGCGTTCGCGTCGTCTCTCGATCAGGCGGGACCGTTTGCGAGAACGGTGAAAGACAATGCCCTGCTCCTGCGTTCGATGGCGGGGTATGATCCGAAAGATTCAACATCCGCCGACAGGCCGGTGCCCGATTACGCCGCCGCGATGACGGGCAACATCAAGGGCCTGAAGATCGGCGTGCCGAAAGAATACCGCGTCGAGGGCATGCCCGCCGAGATCGAGAAAATGTGGCAGCAGGGTATCGACTGGTTGAAATCCGCAGGCGCGGAGATCGTTGATGTGTCGTTGCCGCATACAAAATATGCGCTGCCCGTTTATTACATTATCGCCCCGGCGGAAGCCTCGTCCAACCTGGCGCGCTATGACGGCGTGCGCTACGGCAAGCGCGTGACGGGCGAAAACCTGAAAGACATGTACCAGAAAACCCGTGCCCAGGGTTTCGGCGAGGAAGTGCGCCGCAGAATTTTAGTCGGCACCTATGTTCTCTCCGCCGGATATTATGACGCTTATTACATCAAGGCGCAGCGTGTCCGCCGCCTGATCTATAACGATTTCATGAGCGCGTTTGAAAAATGCGACGTGCTGCTGACGCCGACCGCGCCTTCGGCCGCGTTCGCGATCGGCGAGAACGAGGACGACCCGGTTAAAATGTACCTGAACGACGTATTCACGGTGACCGGCAACCTCGCGGGCCTGCCGGGCCTTGCCCTGCCCGCTGGATTAGACTCCCAGGGCCTGCCGCTCGGCCTTCAATTACTCGGCCGTCCGTGGGGCGAGGAAACGCTGTTCAATGTCGCGGGCGTGATCGAAAAAGCCGCGAATTTCACCGCCCTGCCTGCCTCCGTGCAAAAGGCTGCCTAGCCCCGCCGTTTTCATGTAAAATGGCTATATGAGAGTCCTGTTTTTCCTCGCAGCTATTTTTATTGCCCTGATCCAGCCTGTGCATGCGCAGGACGTTTTGCGCGAGCACCGCACCAACGACCCGTCGGTCAAATTGCTCGACAAGCATGGCGGCGTGCCGCAAACCGTCAACGAATACGCCAATATTTATTTCGAGAACTGCCATAAGGCCAATACCGAAACCGAACTGGATGAATATGTCGTCACGCAATGCGCGTGCACGGCATCGAAACTGCCTGAGTTCATGGAACTGAAAAACATGAGGTCCCTGTTCACGAAAAGTCAGGAAGGCGATTTCCAGCAGAGCCGGGTCATGATGCTGGCTTATATGCCCTGCCTTTATGAATCGATCAATGAGTTCGTTTTCGACAGCTGTTATTATTCCAACGACATGCGCAAAAAGATGAACAGCCCGCGCAAAATCTGCGAATGCTATAGTCATAAAATGGGCGATTACATCGCCTCGAAGGCTGAGTTTTTCATACCCGGCATGGTGAGGGGGGGATTTGATGTTACCAAAGCGGTGCCAAACCCATTGGCCCATATTATCGGCAGCAGGGATTTCGAGCGCCAGTCCGGCTGGCAATTCGAGCAATGCGTCATGACCGAGTCGTACGGCTTCAAGTAACGTTTGTGCCCGCCCCGGTTTTTGATACAATCAACCTATGAGAACATTTTTGATCATTGCCATGGTTGTGGCCTTCGCGGCCTTTCCCGCCATGGCCACCGACATCTTCAACAAGCCGGTGAAGGATAACGCCCTGCCCGATGTGCCCCAGGCGGCCCAGCAGCCGGTGGCGCCGCAACCTGCCCCGCAGATGCAGCAGATGCCAACGCCGCAGGCTGCGCAGACCGAGAAGGAATCTATCGAAAGTTTTGCCAAGCGTTACAACGAAAACTGCCTGAAAAAGAAAAATGAAATTCTGAAGGGCGACGATCTGCGGATGCTGTGCGCGTGCACGGCGTCAAAGCTTCAGGAAAAAATGACGGTCGAGGAAGTCGAGACCATGACGACCGACACGCCCGAGGGACAGGTCCAGAGAAACCGCATGGTGACCGACGTTTACGCCCCCTGCATGGAATATCCCTCGCGGGCGCTGCTGATGAACCAGTGCAACAGCTATCAGGACAAGCTTAAACAGACGCAAGGCGGGCAAGCGATCAATGGCGAGGCGATATGCGGGTGCCTGGCGCAGAACATGGCGGCCTATGTGGCGGTTAACGCCCAGCCGATCCTGGCGCAGAAACTCGCGGCCAACCCGTCGGACATGGACCCGCTGGGGGCGTTCCTGAACAGCCCGGAATACCAGGCCCAGGTCAATGCGACCTTTACGGGCTGCATCCAGCAGCACGGGGCTTTCAAGCAGTAAACCCCGACTGGACAGTATTATTTCCTGTCATTATGGTGTCTCTCACCCTCCCGCTTCGCGGGGCCCTCCCTCTCCTTAAGGGAGAGGGTGTCCGAGCGATAAGCGAGGACGGGTGAGGGAAAAGGATTGTTGATGACATACCAGATTCAAGGCGAACAAGGCACGTGGGAAGTGGTGATCGGCATGGAGGTCCATGCGCAGGTGATCGCCGAATCCAAGCTTTTCTCCGGCGCGGCCGCTTCATTCGGCGCGGAGCCGAATTCGCAGGTGTCGCTGGTCGACGCGGCGATGCCGGGCATGCTTCCGGTCCTGAACGAATATTGCGTCGAGCAAGCCATCCGCACGGGGCTCGGCCTGAATGCGAAGATCAACAAGACATCCGTTTTCGAGCGGAAGAATTATTTTTACCCCGACCTGCCGCAGGGCTACCAGATTTCGCAGTTCCTGCACCCGATTGTCGGCAAGGGAGAAATTGAAATCGATCTGCCCGACGGCACGACAAAAACAATCGGCATTACCCGCCTGCACCTTGAGCAGGATGCGGGAAAATCGGTGCATGACCAGCACCCGACGAAATCGTATGTCGATTTGAACCGCTCGGGCTGCGCGCTGATGGAAATCGTGTCCGAGCCGGACATCCGCAGCCCCGACGAGGCCACCGCCTATCTTTCGAAGCTGCGCATGATTTTGCGTTACCTCGATACGTGCGACGGCAACATGGAAGAAGGTTCGATGCGGGCCGACGTGAATATTTCCGTGCGCAAGCCCGGCGCCGGATACGGCACGCGCTGCGAGGTGAAAAACGTCAACTCGCTGAAGGCCGTGCAGCAGGCCATCGAATATGAAGCGCAGCGCCAGGTGGAGATCATCGAGGGCGGCGGCAAGATCGATCAGGAAACGCGTTTATGGGACCCGGCCAAGGGCGAGACGCGCTCGATGCGTTCAAAAGAAGAAGCGCATGATTACCGTTATTTCCCCGATCCCGACCTCCTGCCCCTTCACTTGGCGGATAGCTGGATCGAGCGCGTGCGCGAGACGCTGCCGGAACTGCCCGACCAGAAGAAGCACCGCTTCATGAAAGATTTCGGGCTGTCGGCTTATGACGCGAATGTTTTGATCGCGGAGCGCGCGCGGGCGGATTATTTCGAGATCGTCGCCAAGGGGCGCGACGGCAAGATGGCGGCGAACTGGGTGCTGAATGAATTGCTGGGCGCGCTGAACAAGGACGGCAAATCGATTACGGATTCCGTGATCGCCGCGGGGCAGCTCGGCGCGCTGATCGACCTGATTTCCGACAACACGATTTCCGGCAAGATCGCCAAGGATGTTTTCGCCGAGATGTATAAGAGCGGGAAAGACCCGGCCGAGATTGTCGAGGAAAAAGGCCTGAAGCAGGTCACCGACACCGGCGCGATTGAAAAAATCGTCGACGAGGTGATTGCCGAGAACCCGGACAATGTCGCGGCCTACCGTTCCGGCAAGGACAAATTGTTCGGCTTTTTCGTCGGCCAGGTGATGAAAAAATCGCAGGGCAAGGCCAATCCGAATATTATCAACGAGCTGCTGAAAAAGAAATTAAGCCTCTAATTTTACTCATAAAATGATATTGTATCAGTTTGAAATATCCCCTTCTTTCCGTCATCCCCGCGGCGCGGCGTCAGCCGCGCTTGAACGGCGGGGATCCATAATGTGCGCGGTTCTTGCCGCGCGCTTTAGTTATTGCCGGACCCCTGCCTGCGCGGGGGTGACGATTTTCTGCGATACAATACCCATAAAACCGTAATTTTGTTGCCCATTCCGGCCGCATGTTATAATGTTTCCGTTATGACAAAAGAAAACCGCGGCGATCTGACGAAAATTTTTGGCTGCTATGGCACATCGCCTGTAACCATGGATGATAAAGGGCGTATTCTCGTACCCTCCGGCCATCGCCAGCCTCATGCCGATCCGGAAGCGCGTGGCTTCATGATCCACCTGGCGCCGGATAAAAAACGCATTTTTCTTTTTCCACCAAGCGAACTGGCCAAGGTTCCGGAAGAAAAAAGAGCGGACCTGATGCCTCTTCTGACTTTCGTAAAGATCGACAATGCAGGCCGCATTTGCATTCCAGTCGATTTGAGAAGAGCGCTGACGGAACGGGATGCGGCGGATCCTCATCTGGTTATAGTCGGGCGCGGCAACCGTTTTGAAGTCTGGACGGCAAAAGAATGGGGAGGCGAACAAGCCCAGCAGACAGAGCGCTTCAATAACGCAATGTCAGACCTCACGAACGACTATACTTAAATCTCGACGTAATCCAGGTCTTCGTGGAACGTTTCGCGCAGGACGAGCAGAGAGGCGAAGGCGAGCGAGATCATCACCGCGAGAACCGTCACCCCTGCCATCGTCACGCCTGTATACGGAATGAGAAAGTGGAACGCGCCGCTCATCGGGATGATGAAGCCGCGCACCATGTTGGGGATGGAGGTGGCGGCGGTGGCGCGGATGTTGGTGCCGAACTGCTCGGCGCCCATCTGCACGAACATCGCCCAGTAGCCCGCGCCGACGCCCATCAGGAAGCAGAGGCTGTAATATTCGAACAAGGTTTCATGCGGCGCGAGGACATAGGCGGCGATGGAGGCGCTCATGAAGATGAGGCATAAAGCCACGGCCTTGCGGCGGCTGCGGAGTAACTGGCTTAGAATGCCGCTGAGCGCGTCGCCGACGAACAGGCCCGCGTAGCAGGCCAGCACGGCGGTGCCAGCCTTGGGAATTTCACTCATGCCGAAATCCCTGGCGAATTCCGGCGTAAAGGTGATGAACAGCCCGACGATACCCCAGAGCGGCGCGCCGACGAGGATGACGGCGAGATAGCGCACGAACAGTTTCCCGTTCGTGAGCAGCATCAGAAAATTGCCGCGCGAGACATTTTGCGCGCCCTTGGCCATTTTTTCATAGAGGCCGGATTCACGGACGTTGATACGGAGAAGCAGCAACGCGAGGCCCATGACGCCGCCGATGATATAGGCCGTGCGCCAGTCGGTCATTTCCGCGACAAAAGCCGCAAACACCGCGCCGAGCACGCCGATGGAGGCGATGAAGGTGGTGCCGAGGCCGCGCCATGCGCGCGGGAATAATTCCGAGGCGAGCGTCACTCCTGCTCCCAGTTCGCCCGCGAGGCCGACGCCCGCGATGAAACGGAACAGTGCGTACATGTCGACGCTATGCACGAAACCGTTCGCGATATTGGCGACGGAATAGAGAAGGATCGAACCGAACAGGACCGAGATGCGTCCCAATTTGTCGCCCCAGATTCCCCAGACGATGCCGCCGACCAGCAGGCCCGCCATCTGCGTGTTGATGAGGAATATCCCGGTTTCGAGAATCTGGTCTTCCGGCACGCCGATGCCTTTCAGGCTCTGGACGCGGACGATGCTGAACATCAGCAGGTCGAAAATATCGACGAAATAGCCGAGCGCCGCGACGATGACGGTCAGGAGCGTGGCCTTATCCACCTGTTCGCGCTGGAGAAAATCCCTGATTTTTTGCATTGCAATGCCAATTTCCAGAATATGAATACCAATTCTTAAGCCATCATCTTCTAAAATAGTAGTTTAAACAAGGCTTTGCCCCGGCTTGGCCTTGGATCGGGCTGAATTTAAAGGATTTTACAGCCATGCCGAGACTTGAAAAAGGCGAGCACTGCCCCCTTAACGTAACCAGGAAAGCCGAACACCGGGTTCTTGCGGGCCTCGGCTGGGAGCCGCATGAAGAGGCCGGAATACTAGAAAAGCTCGGCGCGGCCATGGGTATCAAAAAGCTCAATCACGATCTCGATCTCGCCTGCCTGACATTCGACGAGCATAAAAACCTGCTCGGCACGATTTCATCCCTGCCCGGTTACGCGGCGGACGGATCGGGCCGCATCTATCACAGCGGCGACAACATCGCCGGCGAAGGCGACGGCGACGACGAACAGGTTTCGGTCGAACTGCTGAAGCTCGACCCGTCCATTCATTACATCATGTTCGTCGCCTCGATCAAAAGCGGCCACACGTTCGGCGAGATCGACTCGCCGGAGATCAGGCTCGCGGACGGCTACAGCAATCACAATTTCCTCGTCACGCCGCTCACCCATCTCGAGGGCAAGGCGAAATCGGCTTTCGCATTCGCCAGCATCTACCGCAAGGATGAAGGCTGGAACATTCATAATGTCAGCACCTATATCGACATTTCCGCCTTGCAGAGGCCGAATGGCGCGCTATCTTCCTTGCTGGAGAAAGCCTAGGCTGTTCTCCTGAACAAGGAGAAACGCGATGAAAACGATCACCCCCTGCCTGTGGTTCGACGGCAATGCCGAAGAGGCCGTCGAATTTTACATGTCCGTGTTCAAGGACGGCAAAATCCTGAGCACCGCCTATTACGGTCCCGGCATGCACATGCCCGAAGGCACAGTCCTGACGATTACGATCGAATTGATGGGACAGGAATTCATGGCGCTCAACGCCGGGCCGGAATTCAAATTCAATCATGCGATTTCCCTGATGGTGCCGTGCGACACGCAGGAGGAAATCGATTATTACTGGGACAAGCTTTCGGCCGGCGGCTCGATGGAACAATGCGGCTGGCTGACGGATAAATTCGGGCTTTCATGGCAGGTGGTGCCGCGCATCATCGAGAAATGGCTGAATGACAAAGACCAGGACACCACGAACAGGGTCATGCAGGCGGTGATGAAGATGGTGAAGCTGGATATCGCGGAGCTTGAGAAGGCTTATAGGGAGGGATAATTAATTTTTAAGTTGCCTCATTCCCTTCTTCACAAGCCGCCAGAAGGCCTTCAGGAAGATTGTCCGTGCGCCCCCTTGCAGCGCGGTAATTTGTGTACCATTGGTTACCGAAAATGTCTTCGTAATCTAAACGACCATATGCGTAGATCGCCTTTGTTCTTGCTTGAATAGCCTGCCAATCAGCCGCGGATATTCTATAAAAAAGATTTATGTCCATTGTTTGATCAGCTCCGACAGTTGACTTACTTTCCAAGGGCGGAATTGGCAAGTTTAAATTAGGAACTCCAGGAAAATTGCAAATTTCTGCGTTTAGATGACCCACAAATTTATATGCCGGAGTCATGCCAACATTTTTTATTTGAATTCTTATATAAAAAACATCGGGAGTTTGCGTGGGCAATATATTTGCACCTGACACGCAAACATACGCACGCAGTTGCCGTTGCGCAGTTTTATCAGCTCCCTCTACCAATTGTTTAGTAGAGCTCCACAATTTAGCTGTAAACACTGCTAAAAGAATAGTCGCTATTGCAAGAACTACTGTAAATAAAGCAATCCAATCTTCGGCGCCAAGCCCTAAAAAGCCAACATGATCTGGTTGCATCTAACATCCATGTAAAAAAGAGGATTACTTTGGTGCGCCCGCCTGCGCTGCGCTTGTTAAGAAAATTGTCGAACCGGGAGGGGTCTTCAGCTCCCTCCTCTGCGCCATTTTATAAAACCGGGCTTTAACCCGGTTTTATAAAATGGCGGAGACGAGAGGATTCGAACCTCCGGTACGGTTTAATCCGTACAACAAGTTAGCAACCTGCCGCCTTCAGCCACTCGGCCACGTCTCCGCACTAATCCGGATCATCAGCCCGGGCCACCCTTTATTTTGCGCGCCTTCGCGCGCGGGCAGCCACTCGGCCACGTCTCCGCACTAATCCGGATCATCAGCCCGGGCCACCCTTTATTTTGCGCGCCTTCGCGCGCGGGCAGCCACTCGGCCACGTCTCCGGATCTGGAACGCATTAAATAACAGAAAGATTCAGGATTATCAATTGTTTCCACAATGGTTTTTGGCCGATGGGAACAACATCCTGTTTTCACGCGTTTGAAGGGGCAGAACGATAAAAAATATTGGAGATTAACCATGAATGCCAAGAGTTTAACATTATTGACCGCTGCGTTTGCCGTGATGGCCCTGCCGGCCTGCACCCAGCGTGCGACCGACCTGCCGCCGGGCAAATATGAGAGCACCTCGAAATCGGTGGACTCGCAAGGCACGGCTCACGAGAAAACGACCACGACCAATGTCGAGGTCGACAAATACGGCAACAAAAAAGCGACGACCGAGACCGAGAAGAGCACGGACCCGAAAGGCCTGTTCAACAAGTCGACGTCGAAAACATCCACCACCACGACGGAAGACCGTTACTAAGAGACAAAGTGAAAGCGAGAGTCCGCGGAGAGCGGGCTCTCTTTTTTATGCGCGCGCCTTTTTCAGGAGCAGCTTGAAGGGCGGCAGGATTTTTTCCGCGAGGCTGTCATCCTTTTCAAGCGCGGCGAGCGTATAGGCGGCGGCCTCGATGGTCGAAACGCTTTCCTTGCGCGGTTCTTTTCTCAGATTACCGTAGAGCGAGACATTCGGCGGCTGGAGCACCAGGCGGCGGCATTTCAGCATCCAGGCATTGCGCCACCACAGCGCCTTGGCCTGCTGCCATGTGCCGTCGAGCAGGATAATGCCCACAAGGTCGTCAAGAACGGATTGATCCCCGGCGACGCCGCCCTTCCTGTTGAGAACGGTCAACGGCGCGGGCGGCAAAGGCTGCGACGTTTTCGCGGTGCCGAGGTAGAGCACGCCCCATTTTTTCGGGTCGGAGTCCGGGATGCCGGAAGCCCTGGACAAATTCGCCCATGACAGGCCGGTTTTGAGCGCGGCGTTTTTAAGCTGGAGCGTGGCGATTTTGGCGGTGCCTAATTTCCGGTCCTGTTCCTGCGGGTGGCGCAGAATCAGGACGAAGATGCGGTTATCCACCGGTGTGACCGCATCGCAGACGCAGAGCTTCACAAGCTTTTCGCATTTAGGGCAGATATCGTCCATGGCGGGACGATACCTCTGGCGTCGTTCCCCGCGCAAGCGGGGAATCCATGGATCCCCCGGTCAAGCCGGGGGATGACGATGAAGGAAAAAACGGCTATAAATTAACCATGACCAATTTCGCCTCGTTCCTCCTCGATAAAAAGCGCAAAACCGATATCGCCGTCCATGTCGTGACGGAGAAAAGCTTTCCGGCATGGCTGAAAAAGCAGTCCAGGGACGTGAAGGCCGGGATGAAGAATCTGGGCTATACGGGCCGCGCCGGGGCGGTGGTTTTGATTCCCGGCGGCATTGTCGCAGGGGTCGGCATGCCCTTCTCGGTTTATGCCCTGTCCCCGGCGGTCGATTATATCCGCAAAAACTTCGCCGCCGATTTTATCAAAAGCGCGAGTTTTTCCCTGCAGGGCGTTGACGTGAAGGACCTGGAGAACGCCTATATGGGCTGGGCGCTCGCGGGGTATGAGTTTTCGGCTTACAAAAAGCCGTCGGGCAAAACGCCCGCGCTGGTGTGGAATAAAAAGGCCGACAAGAAGCGCGTCAAGGCGCTGGTCGAATCCGTGTTCATGGTGCGTGATCTTGTCACCACGCCGTCGAACGATATGGGGCCGGCAGAGATCGAGGCGGCGGCGCGCAAACTGGCTGGCGCGCACAGCGCGAAAATATCCGTCATTAAAGACAGGGACCTGCTGACGAAGAACTTCCCGCTGATTTACGCGGTGGGCGACGGCTCGCCGCGCAGGCCGAGGCTGATCGACATCAACTGGGGCAATCCGAAAAATCCGAAGCTTACGATTGTCGGCAAGGGCGTGGCGTTTGATACGGGCGGGCTGAATTTGAAGCCGACCGGCAACATGGCGCTGATGAAAAAGGATATGGGCGGCGCGGCGCATGCGCTGGCGCTCGGCAATTTGATCATGAGTGCCAAGTTAAAAGTGCGGCTGCGGATTTTGATTCCGGCGGTGGAAAATTCCGTCGACGGCCATTCCTTCCGTCCCGGTGATATTTTCAAAAGCCGCAAAGGTTTGACGGTGGAGAACACCAACACGGACGCCGAGGGGCGGTTGATTTGGCTGATACGCTGACGTATGCCTGCGAGGGCAAGCCGGGATTGCTGATCGATTACGCGACGCTGACCGGTTCGGCGCGCGCGGCGCTTGGCCCCGACATTCCCGCCTTCTTTACGAACAACGATAAAATTTCGGATCAACTGAAGAAAATTTCCTTCATGGCCGAAGACCCGCTCTGGCCCATGCCGCTGTGGCAGCCTTATCAAATCCACAATAACAGCGCGGTGGCCGACATGCAGAACAGTTCCGGCGTGCCGGGGGACCTGATGTATAGCGCGCTGTTTCTTGAACGCTTTCTGACCGGCAAACCCGACTGGATTCACATTGATACCTATGCATGGGAGCATATCGGCAAGCCGGGCCGCCCGCGCGGCGGGGCCGATTGCGGGTTACGCGCGGTGTTTTCTCTTTTAGAAGAAAAATATAAAAAATAAATCTTTAACACAAAGCGACACAAAATTCGATAAAGCAGAAACCTTGTTTAACTTAGTGATCTTTGTGTTTTACAAATTTTTCAATATTTCCTTTGCGAAATCGCTGAGCGTGTCGTCGCGTGCGCCCATGATGATGACGCGGTCGCCGCTTTGGGCTTTTGAGAGAATGACGGGCGCGATGAGGCTGCGTTTTTCAAACCATTGCGCCTGCGGCCCCACCCATTCCACGACATCTTTGGCCGTGACGGAGCGGTCCGCCGTACCACCGGCGTAATAGGCTTCGGGCATCAACAGAATATCGTCCCTGCCTAAATTATCTTTGAAAGCGGCGGCGATTTCACGACCCATGAGTTTCAGCGGGCCGAAGCCGTGCGGCTGGAACATGACGATCAGGCGACCCGGAAACTGTTTCAGCGTTTTGAGAGTTGCGGCGATTTTATCGGGGTTATGCGCGAAATCGTCGATAACGGTGATTCCGTTCTTCGCGCCGACGATTTCAAAGCGGCGCCTGATGCCTTCGAATTTTTCGAGAGCGGCAATGGCCTTCTTTGTATCGAGGCCCAGGGCTTTGGCCACGCCGAGGGCGGCCAGCGCATTCATGACATTATGCTCGCCGGGGGTTTTGAGTTTGACAGGATGATCTTCATAATCGAATGAAACACCGCCCGGTAAATATTTTATGTTTTTTGCGTCGCTTAATTTGAAACCGATCGCTTTTCCGGTTTTCAGTTTTGCGACGCGCTCATCGTCCATATTCAGAACCGCGATGCCCGCCTTCCCGGCCAATTCGCCGAAGAGTTTTTCCAGCTCATCGAATCCCTTGTGATCGAGGGTGATATTGGTGATGACGGCCACGGACGGGTTGAACAGCGCGACGGTGCCGTCGCTTTCGTCTGTTTCGGTGACGAACACGCCGCCCTGTCCGACGCGCATATTGCCGGGTTCGACAAAATTCTTTATCACCGCGCCGTTCATGACGGTCGGGTCGAGGCCGCACCCTTCCAGCATCGTCGCGATCATGCCCGTGACGGAGGATTTGCCGCTGGTGCCTGCAACGGCGATACGCGTTTCATGCGCGTTGAATAATTGTGTCAACAATTCGGCACGCTTGAGAATGGGAATTTTCTTCGCTTTTGCGGCGGCAACGTCTGGAATTGAATCCTCGATGGCGCTGGAAACAACCAGCATATCGCCCGTCACATGTTTTCCATCCTGCGGCACCAGCTTGATGCCGAGTTTTTCCAGCCGCGCGAATTTGTCTTTGGAATCCCCCTTGTCATAGGCGCGGTCGGAACCGGTCACGCCCGCGCCTTGCGCGCGCAGGATGGCGGCGAGAGGCATCATGCCGCTGCCGCCGATGCCGCAGAAAAAATAGCTTTTATCGACTGACATGAATGGATTTTAGAATTTTATTTTTCCGGCGCCAGCGGAATCGGCGGGCCGGATTGTTCGCCTGCCGGTGCGGGTTTGGCCTTTAACGGGTACGGCGCAATCGGGCCGACGGCGTTCGGGTCAGACGCAGGAGCGGTTGCGGCCGGTGCCGCGACGGGCGCCGGCGCAGGTTCCGGCGCAGGAGCCGTCAGGGGTTTCGACGGCGTCGTCAGGCCATCGATCACGCTGCCGATGCTATCGGCCTTGTCGGCGGGTTTGCCGGGGCCGGTATGCGGTGTTATGCCGCTGCTCGTATAGGAAACCTCAGGCGCAGGCTTGCCGCCGCGGCGCAGAAGTTGCGGCCTGGTCGCGCCGCGGTCGGAGTTCAGGCGCGGCAGGCCGGAGGTGAATTCCTCGAGGTCGTAATCCTCGGGCTGGCGGATGTCGGGATTGTTCTGGGCGGGCAGCGCCTCGGGCATCGGCTGGGCGCTGGTGAAATCGACGGTTACCACATCCGGATAGGTGAACATGGAATTCGAGGCGATGTCCCATGTGGTGCCCGGGATGATTCCGTTGGTGACATTCAGCGGCGCATGCTCGGACAAGGTCGGTTCGATTATGACCTTGCGGCGGCGGTTCTGCGGCGCGAGGCAGTCGACCACGAGGTCCTGGCGCGACTTGGTGATGTTCATGGTCTGCGGCGGGAAGAATTTATAGCGCAGGCCGTCGACATACATGTAGCAGACGGCGTCCTCGGCCCCCGGCGTGACGACGGTGATGTCCTGGATCTGTTTGTCCAGCGTATAGGCGCAGGACGAAAGGCTGGCGAGCACGCCGAGGAGCAGAAATCTTTTGAGCATTGAACTAGGGCCTGGACTGGCGGGAAACGCAGAAAGAACAGCCCTTAATGTACCTAAAAACGGCCTCCTAATCAACGCAGGGCAGCCTATGCCACGGATTTCAGGCCTTTTGGTCTTGATTCTTCGGTGCCGCCGGTGACTTTGAAGTCGAGTTCGTCGCCTTTGACGCTGACATTGATTCTCGAACCGGGGGTAGCTTCTCCGTTCAGAATCATGCCGGCGAGGCGGTTCTGAAGGTGAGTCTGGATGACGCGTTTCAATGGTCTTGCGCCATAGGCCGGATCGTAGCCCTTGTCGCCCAGCCATGTTTTTGCCTTGTCGTCGATCTGCAGGCTGATGCCGCGGGCGGCAAGAAGGTCGTGCAGGTAATCGAGCTGGATGGAAACGATTCCCGTCATCTGGGCGCGGCCAAGGCGCTTGAACAATAAAATTTCGTCGAGGCGGTTCAGGAATTCAGGACGGAAAGCCTTGCGCACCACGTCCATAACTTCCTCGCGCACGTCGTTGGTGCTTAAATTTTCCGGCAGGTTGACGAGCAGTTCGGCGCCGAGATTCGAGGTCATGATCAGAATTGTGTTCGAGAAATCGACCGTGCGGCCCTGGCCGTCAGTCAGGCGGCCGTCATCGAGAACCTGAAGCAGAATGTTGAACACATCCGGGTGGGCCTTCTCGATTTCGTCGAGCAGCACAACCTGATACGGGCGGCGGCGGACGGCTTCGGTCAGCGCTCCGCCTTCCTCGTAGCCGACATAACCCGGCGGCGCGCCGATCATGCGCGAGACGGAATGTTTTTCCATGTATTCGGACATGTCGAGGCGCACCAGCGCCGAATCGTCGTCGAATAAAAATGCGGCGAGCGCTTTGGTGAGTTCGGTCTTGCCCACGCCCGTAGGGCCGAGGAAGAGGAACGAGCCCATGGGGCGGCGCGGATCCTGAAGGCCCGCCCGCGCGCGGCGGATGGCATCGGAGACGGCCTTGACGGCGTCGTCCTGCCCGACGACGCGTTGAATGAGTTTATCTTCCATGGCGAGGAGTTTTTCGCGCTCGCCTTCCAGCATCTTGTCGACCGGGATGCCGGTCCAACGGGAGACGATTGAAGCGATGTCATCCTCGGTGACTTCCTCGTTGATCAGGCTTGAGCTTTTGGCGGCGGGAAGCTTCGCCAGTTTTTTCTCAAGTTCCGGGATCATGCCGTATTTGATTTCTGAGGCCCGTTCCCAGTTGCCGTCGCGCTCGGCGCGTTCAAGTTCGATGCGGGCCTTGTCGAGGGCCTCGGTGAATTTCTGGCCGGCGCCCATTTTTTCCTTCTCGGATTTCCACTGGCCGGTGAGGTCGGCGGATTTGGCCTCGAGGGTCTTGAGCTCCTCCTCCAGTTTCTTGAGGCGCTCCCTGGATGATTTGTCAGATTCCTTTTTCAGCGCCTCGCGCTCGATCTTGAGCTGGATGATGCGGCGGTCGAGCTCGTCGATTTCCTCCGGCTTGGAGTCGGCCTGCATGCGGATGCGGCTCGCGGCCTCGTCGACGAGGTCGATGGCCTTGTCGGGCAGGAAGCGGTCGGTAATGTATCTTTGCGACAATGTAGCGGCTGCGACGATGGCGTTATCCGTAATGCGGACGCCGTGATGGACTTCGTATTTTTCCTTGAGACCGCGCAGGATCGAGATCGTGTCCTCGACGGTGGGTTCGCTGACGAAGACCGGCTGGAAGCGGCGGGCGAGCGCGGCGTCCTTCTCGATGTGTTTTCTATATTCATCCAGCGTGGTGGCGCCAACCATGTGCAGTTCGCCGCGTGCGAGGGCGGGCTTGAGCATATTCCCGGCATCCATCGAGCCTTCGGCCTTGCCGGCGCCGACCAGCGTGTGAAGCTCATCGAGGAAAAGGATTATTTCCCCGCTGTTTGCCTTGATTTCATCAAGTACTGATTTAAGACGTTCCTCGAATTCGCCCCTGAATTTCGACCCGGCGAGCAATGCGCCGAGATCGAGGGCCATGAGCCGCTTTCCTTTCAGGCTTTCAGGTACGTCGCCACTTATAATTCGCTGCGCAAGCCCTTCAATGATCGCAGTTTTCCCGACGCCAGGTTCGCCGATCAGGACCGGGTTGTTCTTGGTGCGGCGGGAGAGCACCTGCACCGTGCGGCGGATTTCCTCGTCGCGGCCGATGATGGGGTCGAGCTTGCCGTCGCGGGCGGCCTGGGTGATGTCATGGGCGTATTTCTGCAGGGCCTCGAAATTGTCCTCGGACCCGGCCGTATCCGCCGTACGTCCCTTGCGGGTATCGTTGATCGCCTTGTTGAGGGCGCTGTCATTCAGGCCGCCATCTTCCAGATAACCGCCGATATCGTTCTTTTTGGCCATCAGCATGGATTGGAGCACGCGCTCGGCGGTGACGTACTTATCGCCTGATTTTTCCGATAACATCAATGCGTTATCGAGTATTCTTGCGAGATCGGTTGAGAAACGGAGCATGCCTGCTCCCGGGCCGTCCACGGCGGGAATCTTGGTCAAAGCGACCTCAATATCGCGCTTCAGGCGGTTTAAATCGCCCCCGGCGGCCTGAACCAGGCGCTGGATGGCCCCATCTTCGTCCTCGAGCATAACTTTGAGCATGTGTTCGGGCTCCAGCGACTGGTGGCGGGAGCGCATGGCCAGGGTCTGGGCCTTTTGCAGAAAACCTTTAGTCTTTTCGGTGAAGCGTTCGAAATCCATGGCACTGATAGTAATTTAAACCGCGGCCCGGTCAATATGCCGGGCTTTTCTTATTTTAGGCGCTGTTTATTGCTATTCCCTTTATTTTCATATGGACATAAAAGCCAATATTATCACACCGGTTTTAGTTGATATTTTAGTTTAAGAAAATAAATTAACTTATTGAAATAAATTACAAAAAATAAGGCAGCTGAAAGGCCGCCCGATTATTACGCAGAATTATTCAAATGAAGCCGTCTCAGGCCGTGGTCAGTTCGCCCGTACGTTGGGCTGAAGCTTCCGCAGGTTTTGCATTAGCATTGCCGCCCAAGATGCTGGCGGGCAAGGCTAAATCATCCCTGTTGGTGTTGCCGTTGGGCTCCCCTGCCGTATTCTGGCCGGGACGCTGGAATCCGCCGGATTGCTGGCGCACATCTTCTTCAAAAGAGTTGATAATGCGTTGATAATGCTCGGCATGTTGAAGGTAGTTCTCGGCGACGATCCGGTCGCCCGCGGCGGCCGCATCTTTTGCCAGGGTAAGGTATTTTTCGCAGACCTGGTGCGCCGTTCCGCGGATACGTACATCCGGGCCGTTGCTGTCAAAGACCTGCATTCTATGGTGTCCGCCGCCATTATTCCTGCGGCCGCCACCATTATTACCGTTATTGTTATTGTTGCCCCTATGACGGTGGCGTCTGCCTGTAGTCCCGTGTCTCATAGCTTTATCCGTTGTTTGTGTTAATCTTTTTCTATTTTTGGCATACACGTACACCTTACCTGATTCACCAGGACATGACCAGCCCTAGGTGAATTCTGGCACCCCCAAATACCATATGTTGGGTTTTCCAATTTCCGTCCGGAACAGCACCAGCAGTTCAAGATGTCGGAACCAGTCCAACCTACCGCCCGGGGCTTTTTTAACAAGCAGGGCGCGCAAGCTTTTTTTTATTTATCCCCATTGGAGATTTCCACAACCCTTGTAATTCCAGCATAATCCGGGCGTACGGCCTCGATGCGAATCCTATATTTTCCCGCGAGTCGCTCAATATCGGCCTCTTGCCCGGCGCCGATCTCGAACAGGGCTTTTCCGGCCGGTTTTAACAGGCGGGAAAGCGCGGAAAAAATCTTGCCATAGGCTTGCAGGCCGTCGAATCCCCCGTCCAGGGCCAGAATCGGATCGTGATTCCGCACCTCTTTTTGAAGGATTCCGATACCGGATTCGGGAATGTAGGGCGGATTCGACACAACCAAGTCGAACCGGCCCTCGATTCCCTGCCCCCAGTCAGCAAGCTGGAAGTCGAGACGGTCGGCGACTTTATGCGTTTCGGCATTCCTGCGGGCGATTTCGAGCGCCCCGGGGGCGATGTCGGTGGCGAGCCCGCGCGTAGCTTGCCATTCCTTCAGCAAACAGATGGGAATGCAGCCCGTGCCGGTGCCAAGGTCCAGAATCCGCTCCGGATGTTTCCCGTGAAACAATTCGAGGGCCCAGTCGACGAGGATCTCGGTTTCGGGCCTCGGGTCCAGCGTGTCCGGGCCCAGCGTGAATTCGAGGCCGCGGAATTCCCGGACGCCCTCGATCCGGGAGAGCGGCTCGCCGGACAGGCGGCGGCGCAGGTCGTTTTCGAGGGCTGTTGTGTCCGGCAGGGTTTTAGCCGGGCTGGCGACGATTTCAGCCCAGTCGATGTTGAAATGGCGTTTGATCAGGCGGCGGGCCTCGAGGGCGGGCGATTCAATGCCCGCTTCTGTCATTTTTTGGATTATTTGCTGATAAATTTCTGCCAACTGCATAATCGTCATCCCTGCCCCTGCCTACGCAGGGGTAAACTGCGGCAGGATCCATCCAACCATTTGCGCTGAATTGTATAGACTATTCTCAATCTTTCCATGGATTCCAGCTTTCGCTGGAATGACGAAGGTTTTTTAACTTTCTAAAGTCGCCAACGCGGCGGCCTGGTCTTCGGTGATGAGGGCCTCGATCACTTCGTTCAGCGCCTTGCCGGTCATGACATCGTCGATGTTGTAGAGCGTCAGGTTGATGCGGTGGTCGGTCACGCGGCCCTGCGGGAAGTTGTAGGTGCGAATGCGCTCGGAGCGGTCGCCGGAGCCGACCTGGTCTTTACGGTCTTTTGCCCGTTCGGCATCCAGCTTCTGGCGCTGCTGGTCATAGATGCGGGTTTTGAGGATGCGCATGGCCTTGTCGCGGTTTTTATGCTGGGAGCGTTCCTCCTGCATTTCGACCACGGTTCCCGTCGGGATGTGGGTGATGCGGATGGCGGATTCGGTTTTATTGACGTGCTGGCCGCCGGCGCCCTGCGAGCGGTAGGTGTCGATTTTCAAATCCGCCGGGTTGATGACGATGTCGACATCCTCGGCCTCGGGCAGAACGGCGACGGTGGCGGCGGATGTATGCACGCGCCCCTGCGCCTCGGTTTCCGGAACGCGCTGGACGCGGTGAACGCCGGATTCGTATTTGAGACGGGAAAATACGTTATGACCGGTGACTTGTGAAATAATCTTGCTGTAACCGCCCATATCCGTTTCCGAAAGTTCCAGGACCTCGAATTTCCAGCCCATATTCCCGGCATAGCCCTTGTACATCGTGAACAGATCGCCCGCGAACAGCGAGGCCTCCTGCCCGCCGGTGCCGGCGCGGATTTCAAGGATGGCGTTTTTGGCGTCGGCCTCGTCTTTCGGGATAAGCGCGAGTTTCAGTTTCTGCTCGAGCTCGGGGATTAATTTATTAATCTCCTTCATCTCGCCGGAGGCAATATCGCGCATTTCCGGGTCATCCAGCATTTCATTGAGATCTTCTTTTTCCTTGAGCACCTTTTCGTATTCGGTCGCGGCCTCGACGACGGGCGTCAGCGAGGAATATTCCTGCGAGTATTTTACGAATTTGTCGCCGCCGAGATTGCCCGCCGACATCAAAGCCGCAAGTTCCTCATGCCGCGCCTTTATGGACGCCAGTTTTTCCCTTAAAGACATACTTTTAACCTCGTCATCGCAAGGAACGAAGTGACGAAGCAATCCAGAGTCATGTTGCTTTCCAGCTGGATCGCCACGCCACCTTCGGTGGCCCGCGATGACGACAAGGCAATGATCATAGCTAATCGCCTTGTCCGTAGTTCTTTTTCAGGAAGGCCATGTCGAGAGGGACGTTGCGTTTAACCTCGCCCGGCGCGCCGAGGGGCTTGAGTTTCTTGCCGTCGACCTCGAGCGTCACGCCGCCGGAATTACCGAGCGAAATGGTGAGGTCCGGGCGGTCGGGGACGTAATAGCGGTCGCCTGCCTGCAATACGCGCGAAACGATGGATTTGCCATCCTTGCCGCGGATTTCGACCCAGCTGTTTTCATTGATGTTCAGGATGATGCCCTCCTCTTTCGGAGGCGGAACGGCCGTATCGGCGGATGGCGCGGCGGCGGCCGTGGCTGTTCCGGGCACGGCGGGTTCGGGCGGCGGCGCGTTCTGGACCGGCGCGGGTTGCGGGGGCATGGCCTGCCGGGTTGTTTCAGTTTGCCCGGCAGTTTCCAGGGCGGTTGCCGGTGTTTCCGGTTGGGTGGTCGCAGCGGGCGCGGCGCTCTCCGCGACCGGGGGCACTTCGGTGACGGCGGTGCGGTCTTCGCCGCGCGTGCCGAACCAGACGGCCAAAATCACCACAGCGGCGGCAACGGAAACGCCGATCTGCCAGAACTGGGGCATTTTCGTGTCGGAAGCCATGACGGGGTAATTCATGGTCGGGCTGGGCGTTTCGCGGCCGCCGACCTGTTTCTTGAACAGGTTGACCATCTTGTCGCCGTCCAGCCCGAGATATTCGGAATAAGAGCGAATGAATCCAATGATATAAACCCGGCCCGGGAGCATGGCGTAATTGCCGTTTTCAAGGGCTTCGAGCTGGGAGGCGCGGATGCGCAGCGCCCGCTCGATATCCGGCAGGCTCTGTTCATAATGAATGCGCGTGCGGCGGAGAATTTCCCCTACGCTTAAATCCGTATGAAAATGATCAGGCTGTTGCTGTTCGCTCACGGCTGCTTGTCCCATAACAACCGTAACAATAGTGCATTAATTGCACATATTCCAGCGCGTTATATGAAATTCTTAAGCGGTTGCGACAGGCTGCGAATGGTGTTCGACTACCGGGGGAGGCAGAACTGCCGGAGAGACAACCAGGGATACCGTCGATTGGCGGGGCGATATGGAATCCGCCGCGGCGGCTGCGGCAAAGAAAGGTTTTACCACCAGTTCATGCCCGGTCGCATCGCTAACAACGACTACTTTCTCGCCTGTAAAATAGCCGATCTGCATCGGGAGAAGTTCCGGCGAAATCGGACCTTTAATTGGCGAGCCGGGCTTGTATTGATGTCCATATACACCCTCTCCCTGAGGCTTTAATCCAGGATATCCTTTTAGCACGAAAGCGCGAACTTTTTCGGAAGCCTCTTTCATATCCACTGTTTGAGGAACAGTTTGTGTTTCGGCTTTCTTCATCTTTTAATCTCCCTGTGGCGGTTTTCTTATTCTTTCCGTCATTTTAACGGGCGGAAATGGAAAGTCAAACGCCCCTAGCCTTCAAGCCCGTAGGCGGCATGGAGCGAGCGGACGGCCAGCTCGACATAATCCTGCTCGATCAGGACGCTGATCTTGATTTCCGAAGTCGAGATGACCTGGATGTTAATGGATTTTTCGGCCAGCGTTTTGAACATTGTATTGGCAACGCCGGAATGGCTTTTCATGCCGATGCCGACGACGGAAACCTTGGCCACCGTGTCGGAGGTCTGGAGTTCCCGGTATTTCAGATCTTTCAGGGCCTTGATGGTCTGGATCGCGCGCGGCAGGTCGGCGCGCGGCACGGTGAAAGTCATGTCGGTGTATTTGCCATCGGGCGAGACGTTCTGGACGATCATGTCGACGTTCACCGCGGCATCGGCCAGCGGGCTGAAGATTTTGGCGGCGACGCCGGGGACATCCGGCACCCCGAGCAATGTGACTTTGGCTTCGTCGCGTGTGTAGGCCACGCCCGTAACGAGTTGCTGTTCCACGATATCCTCCTCGCGTGTGACAAGTGTTCCCGGCAGGTCGCTGCCGACATGGTCTTCAAAACTGGACAGGACCTGGATCGGGATATCCTTTTTCATGGCGATTTCCACCGAGCGGATATGGAGGACTTTCGCCCCCACAGACGCCAGTTCCAGCATTTCCTCATATGAAATCTTATCGATTTTCTTCGCGTGCGGCACGATGCGCGGGTCGGTCGTGTAGACGCCGTCGACATCGGTATAGATGTCGCAGCGGTCGGCCTCCAGCGCGGCGGCGACGGCGACGGCCGAGGTATCGGACCCGCCACGGCCCAGCGTGGTGACGCGGCCATTGCCGGTCATGCCCTGGAAGCCCGGGATAACCGCGACCTCGCCCGCGTTCAGGCTTTTGAGCAGTTCGGCGGTCTTGATTTCGGAGATGCGGGCCTTGCTGTGGACGTCATTCGTCACAATCGGAAGCTGCCAGCCCTGCCATGAGCGCGCCTTGACGCCCATTTTCTGCAGGGTCATGGCCATAAGGCCGGAGGTGACCTGTTCGCCGCTCGCCACCACCACGTCATATTCGCTTGTGTCGTGCAGTTTATCGACCTGGTTGCAGTAATCGACGAGCTGGTTGGTGACGCCGGCCATGGCGGAGACGACTACGGCAACCTTATGGCCGCGTTCGACCTCGCGCGCGATTTTGGCCGCGGCGCCCTTGATCTTGCTGACGTCTGCAACGGACGTGCCGCCGAATTTTGCTACAATTAAGGCCATAAATATCCATAAATATTTTTTACGCGAAGACCCGAAGTATCGAAGTTTTTTAATATTTTTCTTCGCTTCTTCGCTTCTTCGCGTTAATAAAGACGGTATTTATTACAAGACAGATGCCGGATATGTCCAGCAGTATAAGAAAAGCCGAAATTGACAAATTTTCAAAGGATGCCCCGCGCTGGTGGGATGAAAAAGGGCCGTTCGCCCCGCTTCACCGCCTGAATCCGGCGCGGATGGGCTATATCAGGGACCAGATCTGCAAACATTACGGGCTGGACGACATCAGCCTGACCCCCTTTAAAAAGCTTTCAATTTTGGATGTGGGATGCGGCGGCGGTCTCGTGTGCGAGCCCTTGGCCCGGCTGGGTGCCGAGGTTACGGGTATCGATGCCGACCCGGTGGCCATCGAAACGGCGCAAGAACATGCCGCGCAATCGGGATTGACGATTGATTACCGGAACGGCGCGGCGGAAAACCTGAAAACAAAGTATGACGCCGTCCTCGCGCTGGAAATTATCGAGCATGTCGACAACCCGGCAGAGTTTGTGAGGACTATTTCGAAACTCGTTAAGCCCGGCGGGCTTGCGATTTTCTCGACACTTAACCGCACGCCGAAATCTTTTGCGCTCGGCATCGTCGCGGCGGAGTATGTATTTAACATTGTTCCACGTGGAACACACAGCTGGCGCCGCTTTGTGAAGCCCTCGGAGCTTGCGCGCCATATGCGCACGGCGGGCATCGAGCCGAAAAATATCAGCGGCCTTGTCCTGAGCCCTCTAAGCGGTGAATTCAAAATTTCCGGGAACGATACCGGCGTGAATTATTTTATAACCGGCCAGGCCACATAAGTCATATTTATGAAAATTGTGTGGGAAAATTCCCGGCCGGGGCTGGCCAGGACGGGATGAATCTTCTAGCTTTTTAACATGAGTGGTTTTTTGTCAGTCTGCCTTGGCCTGGCTTTGCTTTCGGTTCTCGCCGTGCTGGTGATCGGCATCGTCTCGATGGTCAAAGGCGGCGAATTCAACCAAAAATACGGTAACAAACTGATGCGCGCCCGTGTTATCCTTCAGGGTGTGGCGCTCGCCATGCTTGCCCTCGCCTATATTTCTTCCCAAACCTAAAAGAGTTCACTCATGAAAATTCTCGTCCCCGTGAAGCGGGTTATCGATTTCAACGTCAAGGTCCGCGTCAAATCGGATGGCACGGGCGTCGATCTCGCCAATGTCAAAATGTCGGTCAACCCGTTCGACGAAATCGCCGTCGAGGAAGCCGTGCGCCTGAAGGAGGGCGGCAAGGCGACGGAAGTGGTCGTCGTGTCGATCGGACCGGCGAAGGCGGAAGAACAACTGCGCACCGCGATGGCAATCGGCGCCGACCGCGGGATTTTAGTCAAGACGGATGCGCCGACGGATCTGGGCGGTGTCGAGCCGCTCGCCGTCGCGAAAATGCTCAAGGCGCTCGTGGAAAAAGAAAAGCCGGATCTCGTCATCATGGGCAAGCAATCGATCGACGATGATTCAAACCAGACTGGTCAGATGCTCGCCGCGCTTCTTGGATGGCCGCAGGGCACGTTCGCGTCGAAACTGAATATTGAATCCGGTTCATTGAAGGTGACGCGCGAGATCGACGGCGGCCTTGAGACGCTGTCGCTCAAAACGCCGGCGGTGATCACGACGGATCTGCGATTGAACGAGCCGCGTTACGCGAAGCTCCCGGATATCATGAAGGCCAAGAAAAAACCGATGGAAACGATCGAGCCGTCCGCGCTCGGCGTCGATATCGCGCCGCGCCTGAAAATCGTGAAGGTCGCCGAGCCCGCGAAACGCAAGGGCGGCATCAAGGTCAAAACAGTCGATGAATTGATTGATAAATTAAAGAATGAAGCAAAGGTTTTATAAATTTTTAAACACAACGACCGCAAAGAACGCAACGCGTCGCGCGTGTTGTCGTCGTGTTCGTAGCGCGCTTGGCGTTTTATTTTTTATGAAGGATTAACACATGGCTATTCTTGTCCTCGCTGAGCACGATAACAAAACCCTGAAACCCGCGACGCTGAATGTTATCGGCGCGGCGAAGAAACTGGGCGGAGAGATTCATGTTCTCGTGGCCGGGGCGGCTTGCGGGGCGGTCGCAGATGCAGCCGCGAAATGCGAAGGCGTCGCGAAAGTTCTGAAGGCGGACAATTCGCCGCTGGAACATCAACTCGCGGAAGACATCGCGCCCCTGCTCCACGAACAGGGAAAAAATTACAGCCATATCCTCGCGCCGGCGACGACGCACGGGAAAAATGTCCTGCCGCGCGCGGCGGCGCTGCTGGACGTTCAGCAGATTTCCGATGTCATCGCCATTCACGATGCCGAGACGTTCGAGCGGCCTGTTTACGCGGGCAATGCGATCGCGACGGTGAAGTCGTCGGATAAAATCAAAGTCATGACCGTGCGGCCGACGAATTTTGATGCCGTCAAAAATTCCGGCGGGTCGGGCGTGGTGAACGAAATCAACACGGCGACGCCGAACACCCTTTCCTCCTTCGCGGGCCAGGAGCTTTCGAAATCGGAGCGGCCTGAACTGACGGCGGCGAAAATCGTCATTTCCGGCGGGCGCGGCGTGGGATCGAAAGAAAATTTCGCGATCATCGAGAAGCTGGCCGACAAGCTCGGCGCTGCCGTCGGCGCTTCCCGCGCGGCGGTGGATGCGGGTTATGTCCCGAACGATTACCAGGTCGGCCAGACGGGCAAGATCGTCGCCCCCGACCTTTATATAGCCATCGGGATTTCGGGCGCGATCCAGCACCTGGCGGGGATGAAGGACTCGAAAATCATTGTCGCCATTAACAAAGACGGCGAAGCGCCGATCTTTGGCATCGCCGATTATGGGCTGGTCGGCGATTTGTTCCAGATCATCCCCGAGCTGGAAAGCAAGATATAGTTGACATAATCGTAAATCTGTCGTAATTTTGCCGCCTGACAGGACTTAATCAGGGGGCCAAATGAGTGCGCAAAAAAATGAAATACCCTATTATTCCAGGACCTTAAGCCGTCCGGAAGTCAGGGGTATCCTGGAAGAAAAAATGCGCGCGTACGGGTTTGGACGAAGCGCGACCCAGAAAATTTCCGGGCAATCCGATGCCTTTATCTGGACGAAAACCGGCGAACAGCTGGGCCAAACATTCGACATTGTCGTTCGTATCGATCCACGAAAAGAAGCCCTCGCGATCGATAAAGATCTCCAGTACCTGTCGGGCGTTTTCGAAAATGAATCAAAAACCGACCTTCTCGGAAATGGCAGCCATATGCGTATTTTTATGGGCGGCGCGAGCCAGGTTGCCATTTATATCCAGCCCCATTCAGCCCACGAGTAATCGGCGACCACAATCTTATTAAAGCAAAACATGGACCAAGCAGTTATTACGAATGAAGAAGCCTTTGCCCGCCTTGATAAGGTGTTGAGCGTCTACGGTTTCACAAAGGTTTTCTCCAAGCCGGATATGCGTGATGAGGCTGAAAAAAGCGAGCATCCGTCCAGAGTAAAAAGCGTTCTCAGGCACCGCCCCCGTGAAGTTCACCCAAAAGCTTCCGTCTGGAATGCCTGGAAAAAAAGAACAGACAAGGCCGTCATAACTGTTTATGCCTCTCCTTCTCCCTCGGTTGAAGAAAACTGGGACGTCAAAGGCGCCGCTGACTTTCTTACTCAACGTTTCGAGCATGGCGCTGTAATGAATAAATTTAAACCTTTACGCGCATATGATAATGGCTCCTTCAGAGATGCAGGCGGCCAAGTTGCCATTCGCGTCTCGCCGTTATCACCTGAGATGAGAAGCGAGACGAGCGCACGAAACCGCAAACACATCACAAGCCTCCTGAAACATGAAGGTTTCGTAAGAGATAACGCGCCTGTTATAGGGGGCAAAAAAATTTCAGAAACATGGTCGAAAGTATTATCAGGCCATGCAAAAGAAATAATTACATTCAACAGACTCGACAAAGAGCACCGCGATATGATCCGCCACCTGTTGGAGGATATTAAATCGCATAAGCTTTATGGCATACGCAATGAAATCTATACAGACAATGAAACATTAATCTACCAACTTGTTACTGATTTTGAAAACGAGCCAGTGCCGGTACCGGGAGTAAAGTAATGGGACAACGTACAATCAGCAGACAACGAAATGGCGGCGGCAGCCGTCCTCCAGAATATAGCAGTTACAAGGCTCTTACACCCTCGGCGAATGCGCCGGAGCCTGGGGCTCTTCGGAAAACCTTCATGGCGCTGGGATTTGAGAGTTACTTCATAGCTCCGCCGCCCGAGGTGCCTTATACATGGCGCGAAACATGGAATCTAAAGCTGGCGGATGGCAGCACGGTTGATATTTTCAACCAATCGCCACGTCCGGATAATTACAGTGCCATCCATGAATCCGTGAGGTTTTTAAATGACAGATTTAAAGATGAAGCAGGCATTCCCGCCCTGTTTAAAGAAAGCCCTGTGATTAGAAATGATGAACTGAAAATGAGCGTTCATTATAATCCTGCGCCGAACCGCTCCTAGTTATCTGATGGTATCCTGAATAATTTTCCGGCGCGGTCGAATTTCGCGCCCTCGGTCTGCGCGCCGTCGAGATTGGTGCCGGTCATGGCGGCGCCGGTGAAATCGGCATCCCGCAAATCAGCCCCCGATAAATTCGCGTAGGACAAATCCGCGCCGGTGAAGACCGCGCTGCGGAGCTGCGCGCCGGAAAGGTCGCTGTAGCGGAATTTCGCGTTTGCAAAATCGCAGGGGCTGAAGCGGCGGGTTTGCCCGCTCGCGCCGAACATGAGAGGGCTTCCATTCACCCGGCGGAGTTTTGAATGGGAAAGATTGACGTTCTTGAAACTGGAGCCGCGCAGGTCGGCTTCTTCGAGGTCGCAATTTCTAAAGTCGGAACCGTCGAGCGTCGCGCTTTGCAATTCGATTTTGTAGAGATTCATGCCGAAGAATTTCGTGCCCTCGGCTTTAATTGCGGTCATTTTTTCCTGCTTGAGGGTTTTGAGTTGACGCATGTCGACGCCGCTTAAATCGAGTTGCTTGCCGTTCTTGCCCGCCGATTCCACCCAGGCGCGGTGATCCTCGACCAGTTTCGGCAAAGGCTGTTCGAGCGCGGCGATCGAGGTGCCGATATTTTCGTCGGTGATCGCGCCGGACATGTCGACGTCCTTGGCGTTGAAATTTTTCATCTCGATGCCGGTCATGATCGCGGATTTCAAGTTCGCGCCGTTGAATTTCGCGCCGTCGACTTCGGCGTCGGACAAATCCGCGCCCTCGAGCTGCGCGCCACGGAAATCGGCGTTGGCGATGTTGGCGCCTGCGAGAATGGCATCGGAGAAATCGGCGCGGGTCGCCATGGAGCCCGCGAGTTTCGCGCCGCTTAAATTCGCGCCGCGGAAATTCACGGCCTGGCCGCTGTCATATTGGGAGCCATCCTCGGCGAGGCCGCCTACCCTCAAATCCGCCTTCTCAAGGTCGGCGCCTTCGAGGTTGGCGTTTTCGATGCGGGCGCCGCGCAGGTCAGCCCGGATGAAATTCGTGCGGTGAAGGTTGGAATGGCTGAGGTCGCAGGCATAAAGCGAGGATTCCTGGAAAACGGCGTCAGCGAGGTCCATGCCGACCATGACACAGCCGATGAAACTGGCCTGGCGGAGGTCCTGCCCGCGCAGGGAAAGCAGGCTCAGATCGGTGTTCTTGAGGGTGGCGCGGCGGCCCCCGACCCTTCCTTCGAGGAAGCGGGTGTGCAGCCCGACCATGGCATCCAGTTGATCCTGCGTTATTTTTTCAGCCGCAGTTGCGGCGGCGCTGTCCTGCATTGTCCGATTGTCCCATAGAAGGCTTTAAGAAAGGCTAAGGCGGAGGGCCTTACCCCCCGGATTGTACATTTTTTCAGGGTTTAATCCCATATCCCGCTTTGCTTTTAGGGCTTTGGGCTATAGATTTTAATGAAGAGGCAAAAATGCGGAAATTCACCATATTGGCCATAAGCATGGCCCTGCTGGCGGGCTGCGGGATCAAGCCGTCGCATGTCGACCCGCCGGAAGGGGCGAATGAGGGCGATTTTCCGCGTGTTTACCCCAATACCAGGACCGATCCGGGCGCTGACGCGGTGAAAATCATCAGATAATGGCCGGATTTATTGAAAAAAAGAACATCTTAAGCGCCGGGAGCGTGTCCCTCGAGGAACTCGCGCGCGAGCATGGCACGCCCACCTATATATATAGCGCCGACCATATACGCGGGCAGTTCGATGCCCTGAAGAATGCCATGGCGAAGGCATTGCCGAAAAACCGGCAGCCTTTGCTCTGTTACGCGTGCAAGGCGAACAGCAATGTCGCGGTTTTGAGTTTGCTGAACGGGATCGGCAGCGGGCTGGAGATTGTTTCCGAAGGTGAATTGCGCCGGGGCCTGAAGGCCGGGTTCGACCCGCAGAAAAGAGTTTCGACGGGCGTCGGCAAACAGCGCAGTGAGGTCGAGGCGTGCCTGAAAGCGGGCATAAGGCAGTTCAATGTCGAGTCCCTGCCGGAGCTGGAATTCATCGACAGAATCGCCGGCGAGATGAAGAAAAAAGCGCCGGTGGTGTTCCGTTTAAATCCGGATGTCAGCGGCGGCGGGCATTCGAAAATTTCCACGGGCCGCAAGCGCGACAAGTTCGGCCTTTCCGCCGACGGCGTGTTCCGCGCCTATACGATGGCGAAGACAATGAAGAATGTGGAGCCGCTCGGCCTTTCCATCCATATCGGCTCGCAGGTTTTCGATGTGAAGGCGTTTGAGAAAGCCTTCGCGAAACTCCCGGCGCTGGTTGGCGACCTGCGCAAGGAAGGGTTTGCGGTTGCGCGCCTCGATATCGGCGGCGGATTCCCGATTCAATATAATGACGAGAAACTGCTCGACCTTGATGCCTATGCGGCGTGGGTGCGGGATATTATTCTGCCGCTGGATACCGAAATTGTTATGGAGCCCGGGCGCTATCTCGTCGGCAATTCGGGCGTGTTGTTGACGAGGGTTTTATACGTCAAGGAAACGCAGGACCGGAATTTCCTGGTGCTGGACGCGGCGATGAACGATTTGATCCGCCCGACGCTCTACGAGGCCTATCACGGGATCGAGCCGGTGAAGAACCGTAACGCGGCGAAGAAAATCTATGACGTTGTCGGGCCGGTATGCGAAACGGGCGACACGTTCGCGACGGGCCGCGAAATGCCGGAGGTGCGCGAAGGCGATCTGGTTGTTATTCGTTCCGCGGGCGCTTATGGATTCAGCATGGCGTCGAATTACAACACGCGGCCCCTGCCCGCCGAGATCATGGTGGATGGCGACCAAAGCGCCGTTATTCGTCCGCGCCAGAGTTATGATGATATAATTAGCAAAGATTTAGTTCCTGACTGGTTAAAATAACGCGTCATCGCGAGCCGTCAAAATCTAGAATAAATTTGGGCGGCGTGGCGATCCACTTTAAAAATGGATTGCTTCGTCCCCCGGGTCGGGACCCGGGGTCCTCGCAATGACGGAATGCAAATAACATGCTTGACCCGTTCGACTACAAAAACAAACACCTCGCCGCGCGGCTTGGACGCACGCGGCTGCGCACGCTTGTATCGCTGCTGGCGGAGCGGCTGACGGCGGCGGGCTGGCGCATCCTGACATGGGCGGGATTTTTCGGCGGGCTGTGGCTGTTCCAGATTCAGACTTTTTTCGGCGTTACGGGCGCGGTCGGTATTTTTTTTCTTTTCATCGCGGGGATTTTTTATTTCGCCTGGAGGGATGTTCGGCATTTTCACTGGCCGCGGGCGGGCGATATCGACCGCCGCATCGAGCAGGAAAGCGAGCTGCGCCACCGTCCTCTCGCCGCGATGCAGGATTCCCTCGCCAACCCGCAGCGATCGAACACGCGCAGGCTGTGGGAGGAAGGGCGAATCCGCCTCATGGCCCTGCTCGGCATTATCCGGCATGGCAAACCCAAAGCCTTCATGGCGGCGCGCGATCCCTATGCGGCGCGGCTCGGCGTTTTATTATTTTTCGCGCTCGGGATTTACGCGGCGGGACCGGCATGGAACGAGAGAATTTATGTCGGCCTAACGCCCCTGCGGTTTGGAAATAACGCGGAAAGCCCTGACAGGCTTTCGCTGTGGGTGACGCCGCCCGCCTATACCGGGCTACGGCCGCTCGTGATCAAGGGCAATGGCGACGACAATGTCCTCAATATCCCGGCGGGCAGTACGCTGAAGATCACAGTGCGCGGCGGCGCGGGCGTGCCGCGGCTGGTTGTGACGGGCAAGGACAATAACCTCACTTTCACAGAAACCGACGAGGGAAATTTCATCCTCGAGGCGCCGGTGCCGCCCGGCCATGTGCTGAACGTCAAGCAGGGTTTTTTCACCCGCGCGGCGTGGCCGTATGAAATCGTTCCCGACCGCCCGCCGCATATCGACGGCGCAGGAAGCGTGGAAATCACACATGACGGGCCGATGCGTTTTCCCCTGGAGGTCGAGGATGATTACGGCGTCAAGAGCGTGATCATGAATATGACGTTGAACCAGAGCATGAGCGGTTCGCCGCTCGGCGAGCCCGTGAATGAATCGCGTATCGTGATGTCGCCGCCGGATACGAAACTGCCGATCCAGCCGGTTTACGACCTGACCGCGCATGCGTGGGCCGGGCAGCCGGTGAGCATTACATTCAGCGCCGAGGACGGGATGGGGCAAAAGGCGGCTGCGGAACCGATCATCATGACCCTGCCGGAGCGGCCGTTCCAGCACCCTATCGCGAAGAAAATCATCGAGATCAGGAAACGCTTAATCCTGAAACCCGAGAGCGATTATAAGGAGCTGACGCAGCAGATTGAATTGCTCATGGTGCGGCCCCGACTTTATCTCGACGACAAGACGGTGTTCCTGGCGTTGCGCGCGGCGGCGTCGCATCTGTACTGGGCCGATCCGCCTTCGCGCGAGAACGCGATAGATGTCGTGGATTTGCTTTGGGACACGGCGCTTAGAATCGAGGGCGGCGAAATCAGCATCGCGGCGCGAAATTTGCGCGATGCGCAGCGCGCGCTGGAAAAGGCGCTGGAAAATCCCGACACCACACAGGAGGAAATCCAGAAACTGATGAGCGATTTGCGCGGCGCGATGACCGAATATTTCACGGAGATGGCGCGCGAGATACAAAAGCGCATGGCCGAAGGCCAGCAGTTCCCGATGATGTCGCCGGAGATGATGGCGCGGACGATCGACCCGGAATCGCTCGCGAATTTCATGGAGCAGCTCGAGGCGCGCATGATGGCGGGCGATAAAAAGGCCGCGCAGGAAATGATGGCGCAGTTGCAGAGGCTGATGGATATGATGGACCCGTCGATGGCGGCGCCGATGCCGCAGGACATGCAAATGATGAGCGATGGCATCAATGAACTGCAGCAGCTTATCGACCGGCAGAAGGATTTGCTGGAACAAACGAAAAGCCAGTCAAGATCGCTGGAGAATTTGAAAAATGAATTCGGATTCGGGGAAAACCTGCAGGAAGAAAATTTTCCCGAGGAATGGAAGATGGATGACATGCCGCCCGCGCCGGAAGCGCCCGCCAAACCCCCGTCCATTGTTATGAACACCGGCCAGCACCGCACGGAACAAGAAGCGCTGCGCATCATACTCGGCACATTGATGCAGGAAGCCGGTGAAGTGCTGGATGAAATTCCGGAGAATATGGGGCTGGCGGAACAGGAAATGCGCGGCTCGAGCGCGGCGCTCGGCGAGAACGATCCCGGGGCATCCATCCCGCATCAGGAGAAAGCGCTCGAGCATTTACAGCAAGCCCAGAAACAGCTCAGCCAGCAATTCGCCGCCCGGATGCAGCAGATGATCGGATTTTCGATGATGGGCGGCGGGATGAAGTTCGACCCGCTCGGGCGGCCTTATGGCGGCGACGGGAAACGGAACGGTTTATTCGGCTCGCCGGTGAAAATTCCGGACGAGGCCGAGCGAAAAAAAGCGCAGGAGATTTTAAAGCTGCTGCGCAACCGCTCGGGCGAGCTTGACCGGCCCGATGAGGAACTCGATTATTACAAGAGACTGCTCAGGCAGTTTTAAGCGGGCTCGGCTTTCGGCTTCGCGACCGGAAAGATGAATACGCCGACCGGAACCGGAGTTGGCTCATATCTGAGCGGAGAGGGTACGGGCTCTTCCGCAGGTGCAGATACTGCCTCTTCTTGAACAGGGGGCGCTGCTGTAGGTTCAAGTGCTGCCGCCAGTTTCATTTCCACACCGAGTGGACGGCTGAAATCGATATCGCTCATTTTTTTCCTTTTAAGTCCTGATTATTGCTCAATTACGTGAGGAAGAGTTTATATAATAAGCCTTCAATAGCTGTCAAATTTTATGGCAAAAAAGACATAAAATTTCAATTCTGCGCAGGAATAAACTGCAGATTGATGCTGTGGGCCGCGCCGGGCGTGGCGATCAGGTAATCGGTGCTGAAGGAAAGGTCGCCCTGCGCGGTCACGGTCGGCGCGGGCGGGCGGATGACCCAGCGGTCGAGCACCTCGCCGGTTTCGTTCAGCATCTGCGCCTCGATCATCGGGACCAGTTCGTCGTTCGTGGTAGGGTTCATGATTTTGCCGGTGATCGAAATTTTCTCGCCCGCTGAATCAGGTTCGGCGGAGGCGGCGATGGCATCGAAATCCAGCCCCTCACCCGGCACAGGGAAGTGATGACCCAACATCGCGTAAAAGGATTTACTGAACGGCCATTTTTTTACAACCGGGCCCTGTAACATCAGCAACCCGCCGAAAATAACGAAAAACACAGCGGCGGCGGCGGCAAAACCGAAAATGCGATCGCGCGGATTAGGCGGCGGGAGTTCCTCTTCCTGTAAAATCGGAAGGTTCGCGCCATCGGGCAGCGGGCGCACGCCGTGCGGGATTTCCTCGAAGCTGCCCTCCTTCGCGGTTTCCATTTCCGAGATATCGGGAAGCTGGTGCCAGATTTCGTGGCAGGAGGAGCATTTAACGCGGCGTCCGTCCGGCGCGAGCGTGTGGGCAGGCAGCAGGTAACGTGTTGCACATTGCGGGCAGGTCAGTATCATAAAGGCGCTGATCTCTTACGTTAATCCTGTTCTCTTTTATTTATACGGGCTGCCGCCCGCAACGGCAAGGTATGAACAAATGCCACGAAGCAAAGCGATCTATTTCCTTTTGGCCCTTTCTGTAATTCCGGCAGCGCCGGTCAGGGCCGCCGAATGCGCGCTGAACGACCGGGCCTGCGTTATCGAGTCCTTGCGCGAGGCAGCCGGGAAGATCGAAACCGTGGCCTGGCGCGACCAGACCTACCGGGAACTGGCGAAAACACTGGCTTTTGACGGCGACACGGACGGCGCCATCGCTCTTATCGAAAAGATCGAGACGCCGGACACCAAGGCGATGACGATTCGAGGCATCGGCATGGCGGCGGCGGATAATAATCTTTCCAAGGAACAATACGCCGACATTTTCCAGAAACTCCGGGCGGCGGCGGATAAAATCACGCACCCGCCTTCCTATGCCATCGCCCTGACTTATATCGCCATGTCGCAGGCCTTTGCCGGGGATAATGACGGCGCGTGGAAAACGGCCTCGGAAATGGAGAACGAGGCGCTCCGGCACAAGGCTTATGCCGAAACCGCCGAGATACAGGCCGAAAAAGGCGATTACGGCTCGGCCAGCAAGAGCATCCAGTTCATCATGAGCGAGGCGTTCCGGAACAAGGCCTATGGCACGGTGAGCAAGATCCTGGCGGATGACAAGAAACTGGACGATGCCTTGAAGGCCGCGCAGGCGATCACCAACCCTTATAAAAAGGCCGAGGCGCTTCAGTATGTTCTGGATGCGCAGAAGCCGCGGGAAATATCTCACCTGAAAAATGAAAAAACCGGTACAGAACCTTGATCAAGTTTGAGTTTGTAGGATTGCGTTACGGCGTCGGGCCGGAAGTTCTGAGTGATATCAATTTCACCCTCGAACCCGGGTCGTTCCATTTCCTGACCGGGGCCAGCGGCGCGGGCAAAACCTCCCTGCTCTCGCTGATGTATCTGGGCCGCAAGCCCACGCGCGGGCTGGTCAGCATGTTCGGCCAGAGCATCAACAAGCTGGAGCGCAAACAGCTCTGGAGTTTACGGCAACGCATCGGCGTCGTGTTCCAGGATTTCCGGTTGCTGCCGCATCTTTCGGCGTTCGATAATGTCGCGCTGCCGCTTCGGATTATGGGCCGCCCGGAAAAAGAAACGCGGAACAATGTCGGCGAATTACTGGAATGGGTCGGGCTTGGCGATTACAAGAACGCGCTGCCGCTTACGCTCTCTGGCGGACAACAACAGCGCGTGGCCATCGCGCGCGCGGTGATCGGTCGCCCGAAATTATTGCTCGCCGACGAACCGACCGGAAACCTTGATGATGAAATCGGCTTTCGCCTGATGAATTTATTTGAACAGCTCAACCGCATGGGCACGACGATTGTCATCGCCACGCACAACCATGCGATCATGGAAAAATTCGGGCATTCGCGCCTTATTCTTGAAATGGGCGGTTTGCGTGTCGAGGAAACACGCAGTTCCTTGCGCCGTAAGATCGAGGGGGTTTACTGATGAAAATTCCTTTCCGCGATTTTTTCACCAAGGACCGGCGGCTTGGCGTTGCGATCGGGCGCGGGCGGTACGATCTGCCGCTGAATAAGGACGAAGGCACGAATTTCCTGCGGCTTTTGATCGCGCTCATGAGTTTTCTGGCGGCGATGGCGCTGGTGGGCTCGTTCACGCTGGATTCCATGACGCAGCGCTGGTCTTCGGGTCTTGAAAACAAACTGACCATCGAAATTCCGGCTGAAAAAGAAAACGGCGATCTGCGTAACAAAGATGACATGGCCTCGCTGCTGAAGCAGGTTGAAGCGGTTTTGAGGAATGAGCCGATCGTTAAAAGCGCCGACGTTCTGGACGACCAAGATATTCAAAATCTCGTCGAGCCGTGGCTGGGCAAGGATGCGCCGCTGCAGGATATTCCCCTGCCCGGCCTGATTTCGGTTGAATTGAATTCATCCGAGCCTGCCGCGATGGAAAAAATGACGGCGGATATAAAGGTGGTGGATTCCGGGATTGTCATCGATACACATGAAGCGTGGCTGCAGAGTTTGCTGAAAATGATCGGGTCACTGCGTTTCGCCGCGTTTGTCGTTGTCATTATTATCGCGGCGACCACCGTGACCGCCATCGCGGGCGCCATACGCTCGCGCATCGCCGTGCACAAGGCCGATGTCGAGCTTCTTCACCTGATGGGCGCAAACGACGAATATATCGTGCGCCAGTTCCAGCGCCATGCCCTCACCATCGCCCTGCAGGGCAGTTTGCTCGGCACGCTGACGGCGGCAGCGGTGCTATTTACTATAAAACTCGTTTCGGGCGGGGATACGGCGCTTATGCTCCCGGCGCTCAGCGCCAGTGCGGTTCATACGGTGGCCGTCGCCGCCTTGCCCCTTGTCGCATGCGGAATCGCGGCCCTGACGGCCCGGTTTACGGTCTTGCGCTCCCTGTCCCTGATGCCGTAAAACTGCAGGGCATGTGGCTTCTCAAATTAATCTTTTTTTTGCTGGTTTTCATCCCGTGCACGTGGCTGTTCGGGCTTGGCGCGTTCACGGCCGGCGTTTTCCTGATCAAGCCGCAAAGCCCCGCGGCGCATAGCGACGCCATTATCGTTCTCACCGGCGGGAAAGACCGTATTGAAACCGGGCTCGATCTTTTTGCCGAAGGCCTGGCGCCGGAACTATTCATCACGGGCGTACATGATGATGTGACGCAGGCCGAAATCACAGGGCGTTATACAGGCACGAAACCCCTGCCCGAATGCTGCATCATTCTCGGTTATGAAGCGAACAGCACCACGGAAAATGCCGCCGAGGCAAAAGAATGGGCCGCAGGGAAAAATATAAAAACGATCCGGCTGGTGACGTCGAATTATCACATGCCGCGCGCGGCGCTGGAATTCCGCTCGGCCCTGCCGGATGTGAAAATCATCGTCCACCCGATTTTACAGCCGGATATCACGCCGTCGGATAAAAAATTCTGGCACATCCTTTTCGAGGAATACCACAAAAGCGTATTCCGCTTGCTCGACATATCGATTTCGGCCCTGCGATGAAACGTTCCTGGCCGCGCTCGATTCTATTCAATATCGCCTTTTTCAGCGTGACGCTGGTGATGTGCGTTTTCTACATTCCGTTTCTGTTTCTGCCGCGTCCGTTTTTCACCGGCATGGTGCGGCTGTGGATTTACGTGGTGACGTTCCTGGAATATACGCTGCTGGGCCTGACATACGAAGTGCGCGGGCGGGAACATCTGCCGAAGAACGGCCCGTTCATCGTCGCGGCGAAGCATCAATCGCCCTATGAGACAATCAAGCTGCGGATTTTATTGTCCGATCCGGCCATCATCCTCAAGAAAGAATTGCTCTCCATTCCATTGTGGGGATGGTATCTGAATAAATCGGGCGTCATTGCCATCGATCGCGGTACGCCGGAACGCGCGTTGAAATCCATCGAGCGCGGCGGCGTGCAGATGGCCGAGGCCGGACGGCCCATCGTGATTTTCGTGCAGGGCACGCGCGTGCGGCCTGAGGAAACGCCGAGCGACAAACCGTATAAATCCGGCATCGCGCGCATTCAGGAAGCAACGAAGCTCCCGATCATCCCCATGGCGCTGAACAGCGGGCTGTTCTGGCCGCGCGGTGGCTGGCTGAAAAGTCCGGGCAAGGTGGTATTTGAATTTTTTCCGCCGATTGCGCCCGGCAGGCACCGCAAGGAGTTGATGCGCGACCTGCAGGACAAGATCGAAACGGAATCCAACCGGCTGATGAACGAGGCCCGCGCGGCGGCGCTGGCGGAAGAGCCTGCGCCCATGAAAAAGGCGATCGGGTGGGCCGTTACGTTTGCGGTTTTATTCGCAGGCTATAGCTGGGCGTGGTCGTTTACGTCGAAAAAGGCACTGGAGATGTATGTGGCGTTTCTCAAGGATGTCGTCGAGACCGAGCGCATTCATGCCGAGCCTGTCGTTAGCGGTTATCCCGGGCCCGTTCGTATTTCAATCGCGGAAGATTCCGTGCGCTCGCCCGAGGGATCATTGCGCATTGAAAATCTCGTGATGTCGGCGTGGCCGCTGCCTTTTGCCGCCGTGCATGTGAAAACCGGGATTATTACAGTCCAGTCGCATAAATGGTCACAGCCGCTCGCTTTCGATTCTCTTGAGGCATGGGTCGGTTATAACGGCAGAAAAATAAAAATTCATGACAGCTACCTGAACTGGCGGGATTTCGAAGGCAGCGCGAAAGGCACGATTGATTTAAGACAAGAGCCCGTGCCAAAAGTGGAGATGAATGTGTTGCTGACCAATTTTTCGCCGTTCATCGGTCACCTGGCGGAACTGGGGATTCTGAAGCACAACGAAGCGCTGTTTACGAATGCGGGATTGAGCCTGATGGCGGGCGGCACGAACCAGGTCGGCCTGCCGATCACCCAAAATGGCCAGACGCTTTATGCGGGGCCTCTACCGGTGGCGTCCCTTCCTGTTGCCCGCCCCCCGGCGCAACATAATTGGCCTGACCAAGATCAATGATCTGGCGGCGGATATGCCGCGTATTGCTGAAAAAATCGAACAGGAATTTTCCATCACCTTTGCGGATTGCTTTTTGCATTGCGGTCAAGTCTTCCGTGAAGCGCTGGAGGATTTCCAGCACGGCGGGCCGGTTGCTCAGGAACACATCGCGCCACATGGTCGGGTCGGACGCCGCAATTCTTGTGAAATCCCTGAAGCCGGAGGCGGAAAACTTGATGACTTCGGACTTTATGTCGTCCTCGAGCTGGTTTGCCGTACCAACGATTGTGTAGGCGATCAAGTGCGGCAAATGCGAGGTGATGCCGAGCACGAGATCATGGTGCTGCGGGTCCATGATTTCGATGCGCGATTTGCACGCTTCCCACAGCGCCGTGATCTTTTCCACCGCGCGGATGTCGGTTTCCGGCAGCGGCGTCAGGATGCACCAGCGGTTTTCGAAGAGTTCGGCGAAGCCCGCTTCGGGTCCGGAATGTTCCGTTCCCGCGATCGGGTGGCCGGGCACGAGATGAACGCTGTCGGGCATGTGCGGTTTCAGCGCGTCAATAACAGCCTGCTTGACCGAGCCGACATCGGTCACCACTGCGCCGGCCTTCAATGCCGGCCCGATCTGTTCGGCCACAGCAGAGACAGCGCCGACGGGCGTCGATACGACAACGATATCCGCGCCGATGACGCTGCGGCGAATGTCATCCGTCACTTCGTCGGCGATGCCGAGCTCGATCACTTTTTTGCAGACTTCCGCGCTGATGTCGGCGGCGACGACGGTATTCGCGATTCCCGAATTGCGGATCGCGCGCGCCATGGAGGAGCCGATCAGACCCAGGCCGATAATGGTGACTTTTTCGAACATCACGTGCCTGTTTTCTTTTCAGCTTCGGGCGCTGCCTGCGCGACTTTAAAAACCGGCGGCACGGGATAACCGCCCAGCGAGGTGCAGAGCGCGTTCTGGCCGGTGAATTTTTCAGCAACGCGCTCGAGCTGCGTGTCTTTCTCGCTGATGTAATCGTTGACCTCTATGAAGTGCATGGTCCGGCCGCCCGACGCGCCCGCCAATGTATTGATCGCGGTGAGCTCGAGGTCGGCGGATTTGAAAATTTCCTGGATTTTGGCGCGGCTGACGGCGCCGTCGATTTCCAGCGCGATGAAGCTGTGGTCCTCGCCCGAGGGCGCGAAATCGGTTTTGGAAATGACCAGAGCGCGGTCGCGGATGGCGGTCATCTGTTGTTCTTTCGACCCGTAAGGCAAGGCGCAGACGATGCGCATGCGGTCTTCCTTCTGATTGACGAGGAACGGCCACCACGGCGCCTGTTCGCCGTCCTGCGGCCAGGGCATGACGGCAAAGTTGGAATCGTTTTCGCGCACGCCGGCCAGCGCCATGAGGGAATTGGTTGCGCGGGTGATCGGCAGCACCGTGCCGAAATAATTCTTGGCCATGTCCCAGCAATAAGCGTCATTCGGCGCGGCGCTGACGGAAACCTTCAGACCCGTCTGCAGCAGGGAAACCGCGCCGACCAGTTCGCGCCAGATGCCGACGATGGCGGCTTCGGGCAGCGGGCCGCGGTGGCGCGCCAGCAGGCGGCGGATCATGACGGCCTCGCGCGCGGGCTGGACGACCGGGATATTGTTCTTCTTTTTTTCCTCGGTGACGCCGATGATCAGGTCGGCCCGCTCCATGAGCAGGTCGTGAATCTGGTTATCCAGCGCGTCGATCTTCTTTCTTATTTCGTCCAGTGACATGGGTTGATGTTCTACAGCCGTTCAGGCTTTAAATCAAATGGTTAAACCCCGCCGGGAACGGCGCGGGGCACGTAACCGCGGCGGCGGACGGTGACTTTCGACCCCTCGCCCGGCCCGGCCTTGGCATAGACCTGCTTGGTGGCCTCGACCATGTGCACGCCGCTGCCGAAGGGGAAATAATGACGGCCGAAATTTTCAAAAAACCCGGCCGATTTCAGAAGCGGCGCGAATTTCACCGGCGGCATGAACAGGGCCTTGTCGGTGCGTTCATGGATGAACTGGTTATCGCGCAGGTAATGGATGATCTGCGACGCGCTGTAGGGCGTGCCCTGCCCGAACGGCGACCAGTCGGCGCGCGCCCAGAAGCCCGAGCGGTTCGGCACCACGACCAGCAGGCGCCCGTTCGATTTCAACACGCGCCAGATTTCCGCGAGGCTTTGCTGAAGGTGTTCGGAGAACTCGACGCTGTGAATTAAAATGACGCGGTCGATGGACGAGGTTTCGAACGGCAGTTCCGCCTCTTCCGCCAGGCAGACAAGGTTGTGATCGTCGCCGGGATGATTGTACGGCCAGTGATGCGCGCCCTGCCCGGCCGGCATCGCGGCCAGGACACGCTCGCTATTATCCATGAACAGGCGCAAATACGGCGTGGCATAGCCGCAACCCAGCACGCGTAGGCCCTGCGTCTCCGGCCAGAACTCGCGGATGCGTTCCTGTAATATGCGCCGGACCATGCGTCCGACCTTGGTGTTGTAAAAGGATTTTAAATCGTAGGCCGAGCGGTACATCAGATCACCTCGAGCAGCGTGGCGATCAGGGGAATATCGGCGGGCGGCATGGGATAATCATTCAGGTCATGGACCTTTACCCATTTGAGCGCGCTGTGTTCCTTTGCGCGCGGCACGTTTTTCCAGGCGCGGCAGATGAAGAGCGGCATGAGGAGGTGAAAGTCTTCATAAGTATGCGAGGCAAAAGCGGCGGGTAGAAAACAGCCGGGGCGGGTTTCGATGCCGAGTTCCTCCTCCAACTCGCGCATGAGCGCGAATTCCGGCAATTCGCCCTCGTTCACCTTGCCGCCGGGAAATTCCCACAGGCCGGCCATGGATTTTCCCTCGGGGCGCTGCGCGATTAAAATGCGGTTTTGCGGATCGACGAGCGCGGCGGCAGCCACCAGCACGATTTTCAGACCGTGCGGGCTTTCGGGCCTGGGTTTTGCAAGGGCATCGGCGCAGCTCATAAAGTTGGTTTTAGCACGATAAAAAAAGCCGCAAAACTTAATTTGCGGCTTTTTCGTATCTTTAAGAGGCAGGATTACTGCTTGGGCTGCTCCGCCGGTGCGGGTTCGCCTGCGGAAGGTTCGATCGCATCGCCGTTGATGTCAAAGCGCTGGATATCGGCCTCTTTGCGCCATGCCTGGATGGTTTCATCCAGAATCTGGCGGCGGACCTGCGTTTCCAGGTACGGCTTGATGTCGTCATAAGAGGCCGGGGGACGCTTGCGCTTTTCCTCAACCTTGATGACGTGATAGCCGAAATCCGTCTTGACGGGCTTCTTGGTGAATTCACCGGCGTTCAGGGCAAACGCCGCCTCGCCGAATGCCGGAACGACATCGGTTTTGGCGAAGTAACCGAGGTCGCCGCCATTCTGGGCGGTGCCGTCGGTCGAATTCGCCTTGGCGAGTTCTTCAAAGCTCGCGCCGCCCTCGATCTGCTTGATGATATCCTTGGCTTTGCTTTCCTCTTTCACGAGGATGTGGCGGGCCTTGACGTCCTGGATGTCCGGGAAATTCTTGACATACTCGTCATAAACGGACTTCAGGCGGTCTTCGCTGACTTTCTCGTTCACCTGTTTCTCGATGTAAACGCCGCGGACGATTTCAGTCTTGGCGGCCGCGAGGCGCTTTTTGACTTCCTCGTCGTTGTCCAGGTTTACGTTCTTGGTCTTGGCAGCGATGATGCGGCTGTTGATGACCTGCTCCAACGCCAGCGGGTAGAGCTGCTCAAGCGGCATCTGGCGGGTCTGCGGGGGCAGATCCTGGATGAAGTTGAAAACATCAAGGCGCGTGACTTCGCCGCCTTTCATCTTGGCGACGACCGGGTTGCCGGGCTTGAGAACCGGAGGTTTCGCCTCGGGGGCGTTGGGGTCGGCAGCAGGCGCCGCGGCGGTTGCAGTCTGGGCGGCGGCGGCCGTAATAGCAGAGTTGTCCGCCGCGGGGCCTTCTTTTCCGATTTTGCCGGAAAAGTAAGCAAGGCCGCCGATAGCGGCGACGACAATAACGGCCAGCACGATAAGGGCTGTGTTGCCGGATTCACTGTGGAATGATCTGCGATTAAACATGGCTTCTGGAATTCCCTATAGTTGAAATTGGACATATCCGCTCGGGGATAATGTTTCTGGAGACTAGCGAAAGGGATACCCCTTTTCAAGGGTGCTTTAATCAATGATTGACGGGGATTTACGGGCGTCCTATATCAAGACCACTGAATTCAGAGGGGGATCCCCGGAGACTTGATGATTTTGAACCTCGCCACCCAGATTTTCGGCTCGTCCAACGGCCGGAAGCTGAAGATCCTCGGTAAACATATTGCGCCGATCAATGCGCTTGAGCCCCGGTTCGAGGCCATGAGCGATGCCGAGCTTCAAAGCCAAACAACCCTTTTCCGCCAAAGACTTGCGAACGGCGAGCCGCTGGACGGCATGCTCCACGAGGCCTTCGCCGTCACCCGCGAGGCCGCCAAGCGCGTCCTGGGCCAGCGTCATTATGACGTGCAGATGATCGGCGGCCTGGTCCTGCATCAGGGCGATATCGCCGAAATGAAGACCGGTGAAGGTAAAACCCTGGTCGCCACCCTGCCCGTTTACCTGAACGCCCTGACCGGCAAGGGCGTGCATGTGGTCACGGTCAACGATTACCTCGCCAAGCGCGACGCCGACTGGATGGGCCAGATTTACCGTTTCATGGGCCTGACGACGGGATGCATCGTCACGAACCTGTCGGATCAGGAACGCCGCGACGCCTATGCCGCCGATGTGACCTACGGCACGAACAACGAGCTCGGCTTCGATTACCTGCGCGACAATATGAAGTACTCGCTGAAACAAATGGTTCAGCGGCCGTTCAATTTCGCCATCGTCGACGAAGTCGACTCGATCCTGATCGACGAAGCGCGGACGCCGCTGATTATTTCCGGCCCGTCCGAGCTTTCGACCGAGCTGTATGTTTCGGTCAACAAACTCATCCCCTCGCTGACGGCGCAGGATTACGAGCAGGATGAAAAACATAAAACCGTGGTCCTGACCGAGGAAGGCCAGGAACGCGCTGAAGAATTACTGCGCCAGCATGGCTTGCTGAACGAAGGCAGCATGTATGACATCCAGAACATCGCGCTGGTGCACCATGTGAACCAGGCGTTGCGCGCGCACAGGCTCTTCCACCGCGACACCGATTACATCGTCAAGGACGACCGCGTCATCCTGATCGACGAATTCACGGGCCGGATGATGGAAGGCCGCAGATTGTCCGAGGGCCTGCACCAGGCGATCGAAGCGAAAGAAGGCGTGCGCATCCAGACCGAGAACCAGACGCTGGCCTCGATCACGTTCCAGAATTATTTCCGTCTCTATCCGAAGCTGGCAGGCATGACCGGCACGGCGCTGACCGAAGCCGCCGAATTCCAGGAAATCTACAATCTCGGCGTTGTCGAGATCCCGACCAACGTGCCGGTCGCGCGCCTCGATTACGATGACAAGATTTACAAATCGTTGAAGGAAAAAGACCAGGCAATTATTGAATTGATCCGCGATGCGCAGGAGCGACAGCAGCCCGTTCTTGTCGGCACGGTTTCCATCGACAAATCGGAAAAGCTTTCGGACGCGCTGAAGAAAGTCAAAATCAAGCACAACGTTCTCAATGCACGCTATCACGAACAGGAAGCGCAGATCATCGCGCAGGCCGGACGCCCCGGCGCCGTCACCATCGCCACCAACATGGCGGGCCGCGGCACGGACATCCAGCTCGGCGGCAATGCCGACATGCGCATCGCGCATGAAATCGATCCCAATCTGCCGGAAAATGAATGGAAGAGCGCGGCGGACCGCATCCGCTCCGAGGTCGCGCGCGACAAGCAGATCGTCAAGGAAGCCGGCGGCCTTTACGTCATCGGCACCGAGCGCCATGAATCGCGCCGTATCGACAACCAGCTTCGCGGCCGTTCGGGACGCCAGGGCGATGCCGGCGCTACGATGTTCTTCCTCTCGGTCGAAGATGATTTGATGAGAATTTTCGCGGGCGACAAGCTCGAGGCCCTGCTCGGCAACAAGCGCATCGGTTTGCAGGAAGGCGAAGCGCTCGAACACCCCCTGATTTCAAAAATGCTCCAGCGCGCGCAGGCGAAGGTCGAGGGCATGCATTTCGAGGTACGGAAAAACCTGCTGAAATTCGACAACGTCATGAACGACCAGAGAAAGGTTGTTTATGAGCAGCGCCGCGAAATCATGGAAGCCGATTCAATTGAAGATTTGGTACGCGACATGCGTCACCAGACGATCGAGGACACGGTGCGGGCCACAATCCCGCACGGCACCTATGCCGAGCAATGGGACATCAATACCCTGCACGCTGAATGCATGCGCCTGCTTGGCCTCGACCTGCCGGTGGCCGACTGGGCCAGGGAAGAAGGCATCGCCGATGAAGAAATCCAGGAGCGCATTATCAAGGCGGCGGATGAAAAATTCGCGTCGAAGATCGCCAATGCGGGCCCGGAGAACTGGCGCCGCGTTGAAAAAGGCATCGTCCTGCAGATTTTCGACCAGCACTGGAAAGAGCACCTGCTCAATCTCGATCATTTACGCCAAGGGATTAACCTCCGTGCCTTCGGCCAGCGCGACCCACTGAACGAATACAAGACCGAAGCGTTCGGCATGTTCGAAACCATGCTCGGCCAGATGCGCGAGGCGATCACGATGATGCTTTCGCTGGTCGAGGTGAATGTCGGCGAAGACCGCATCGGCGTCATCATGCCCGGTTCCGCCCCGCCGCAGAAAACGCAGGAAGGACGACAGGACCCCGCGTTGATGGGTACGGGTCCGCGCGCGAAACAAGGCGCACAACAAAAGCGCGTCGAGCCTTTCCCGCAGAAGCGCAAATTCGATAAGGATGACCCCGAAACATGGGGCAAGGTTCAGCGCAACGCCGACTGCCCCTGCGGCTCAGGCAAAAAATTCAAGCACTGCCACGGGAATATCGCCCAGAAGGCCTAGATTTCTTTAGTCAGACCGGCTGCGTTGCCGGGTTTTTGTTCACCAAGGCATTTTTGCTTGAAGTCTTCTTTGAAGAGCGCGATCTGGTACGGGCTGAAATTGTTTCTGTAGAATTGTTTAATTGCCTTTTCGTGTGCAAGGCTATCTTTGATCGTTTCAAAAGCGCCCACCACTTCGGGATATGCGGAATAAGAATCAATTAAATTTGGGATCAGAACCTCACTGAATGAGTCCGAAGCCATAGAATTCCACCTGTTATACTCTTCGTGGATCTGCATGTTACTCATGGTTTTTTCATGCTGCTCCTCTCCTCCGGTTTTGAATTCAAGGGCCCCGGTCGTGGCATTGTGTTTTACCAAAGGCTGCAACCGGGCTCGGAAACTGAGATAATCGAAGGTTTTTCTGATGCTGGCGCCCTTTACATCGTGATGGGCGTAACGCTCTAATACTTTCAGCGCAGGAACAAGCTTAGCCAAATGCTTCATGACGTCTGCTTCTTCATCGCCTGAGGAAGAGTCTGCAAAATGTGTTTGAACCTCGTCGGCCATCTGCCACCTTTCAAGAATGCGGGTAATATAAAAGAGTTTATTTATTATGTCAAATTTTACAGGAAATTATGGGTTTTGTTGAAAAACACATAACTGGCGTCAATTCGAAGGGTTCCCACCGGATTGTTTACAATGACTGGGGGCCGGAAAATGCCGTGCCGATCATCTGCGTTCACGGCCTAACCGGGAACGGTCATGATTTCGACATCCTGGCCGAGGAACTGGTCAATGACGGGCGGCGGCTGATCTGCGTCGATTTGCCGGGGCGCGGGCGCAGCGATTTCCTGCCCGAGCCGCTGGATTATAATTACCGGCAATATTGCGATGACCTGATCGCCCTGCTCGCGCATCTGGGCGTCAACAAGCCGAACAGCGTCGACTGGATCGGGATTTCGCTCGGCGGGTTGCTCGGCATCCGTCTTGCGGGCATGAAGGACACGCCGATCCGCCGGATGATTTTGAACGACGTGGGGCCCATCGTGCCGCAGGCGGCGCTCGATTTCATTCACATGGTCATTTCAAAACACTATACATTCGGCACGATCGCCGATCTTGAAAAACGCATGCGCGAGACGCGCGGGCTGACCTGGGGGCCTGTCACCGATGCGCAATGGAAACTGATGGCCGAACATAATGCCCGCGCGCTGGATGACGGTTCCATCACTTATTCATACGATCCGAATATTTCCGTGGTTTTCGGCGAGCAACCGATCGGCGAGCAGGATTTGTGGCCGGCGTGGGATTCTATACAATGCCCGGTCATGATCATTCACGGCAAAAAATCGGAGGTGCTGACCAAACCGATCATAAGCGAAATGCAGACGCGCTTTACCGGCGAACAATTGAAACTAGTTCAATACAAGGATTGCGGGCATGTGCCGTCGCTGATGGCGCCGAACCAGATCAAGGATATTAGACATTGGCTGAACGAGACACAAATCTAAGGGCAGATATAATCATCCATGGCGGCGGCATCGCCGGCCTCTGGACTTTGGCGAGATTAAAAAATCTCGGCTATGACGCGCTGCTGGTCGAGCCGAACGCCATCGGCGGCGTGCAGACTATCGCTTCGCAGGGTATTATCCATTCCGGCCTGAAATACGCGATCGGCGGCAAGATCAACGCCCTCGCCCGCGAGATCAGCGCCATGCCGGAAGTGTGGCGTGAGGCGCTGAGCGGCAGCGGGCCGGTCGATTTATCGAAGGCGAAACGTTCCGCCGAGACACAATACATGATGATCCCCAAGGGCGTGATGGGAAGCATTTTGAAAATCGGCGCAAAAAGTTTTTTCGGCACCGAAGTCGAAAAAATAAAATGGCCGCCCGAGATTTCGGTCACGGGATTCGAAGGATCGCTGGTGGATATGGGCGAGCCTGTTCTGGATATTCCTTCCGTCGTGCGGACGCTGGCCGAGCCATACATGAGCTGCATCCGTAAATCCGCCGACGGCGTGAAGGCGGCGAAACATATTTATACAGCCGCCGAGGGCAATGATGAATCGGGCATCGAGACGCAGCGCCGGCCGTTGCTGATGGGGTTATTGAAAAATGCGCCCTTCCCGCTGTGGGTGCACCTGGTGGGCGCATCGGACAAGCCGGCGGCGACGATCACCACGCACGAGACGAAAGACGGCGAACTGGTCTGGTATTTTGGCGGCCAGGTGGCGGAGCGCGGCAAAAATGAAAATCCCGACGATGTCTACAAGGCGATGTTTGACGCGCTGAAGAAATACATGCCGCTCACGGAGATAAACGACGCCGAACTGGCCGTGCTGCCGATCGACCGGATCGAGGCAAAACCGGGCGTGGGCGCGCTGCCCGATACGCCCGTCCTGCATAACAAGGGCGACAGGCTTTATGCATGGCCGACGAAGCTGACCTTCGCGCCGATGATGGCGGATAAAATCGTCGAGGAACTCGCCAGCCAGAACATCTCCCCTTCGCATAACCATTCGGACTGGTCATTCCTGCCGGAAGTTTCGTATGCTCAGCCCCCATGGGAAAAGGCGCAATGGATAAAAGACAAATCGGACAGACAGGCGTAAGCCTTTCACGTCTCGGGCTCGGCACCGTGAAATTCGGGCGCAACGCGGGCGTAAAATACCCGGCCGGGTTTGAACTGCCGGACGATTATACCCTCACCCGTCTTTTATCACAGGCGCAGGCGCTCGGCATCAGCACGCTCGACACCGCCCCCGCCTACGGCACGAGCGAGGAGCGGCTTGGCAATCTGCTGAAGGGCAGGCGGCAGGACTGGACGATCATCGGCAAGGCGGGCGAGGAATTCGAAAACGGAAAATCCCGTTATAATTTCAGCCCTGCGCATTTTGCCGAAAGCCTGGAGCGCACATTGAAACGGCTGCAGACGGATTACCTGGATGTTTTTCTCATTCACTCGGATGGATCGGACAACCGGATTCTTTCCGACGACAAACTGATCGGCAAAATGCAGGAGTTTAAAAAATCCGGCATGGTGCGGGCAATCGGCGCTTCGACGAAAACGGTCGAGGGGGGAATCAAGGCCATAGACATCATGGATGTCGTCATGATGACCTATACACAGGATCATACGGAGGAAAAGGCCGTGCTCGACAATGCGGCGCTGGAAGGCAAGAGCGTCATTCTAAAGAAAGCGCTGGCGAGCGGGCATAACACAGATATAAACGGCGCGATGGAATTCGCGTTTTCCCATCCGGGCGTCGATTCAGTGATTATCGGGACGATCAATACCAGTCACCTGCAGGAAAATGCCGCGGCGGTGGCGCGCGCTATTTCTTCCCGCCAGATTTCTTAGAAGATTTCGGCGGCGTAATGCGCAAGCGCGCGATGCGGTGGCGGTCACGCTTCATGATTTCGAACTTTAACCCGTGAAACTGGAATTTCTGGCCTACTTCGGGAATCGTTTCGGATTCGAACAAGACCAGCCCCGCGGCCGTTGAATAGTTTTCATCCGGCAATTGCCATTCGAATTCGCGGTTGAGCTCGCGCACCGTGACGCTGCCATCCACGAGATACGAACCGCCCTTGCCGCGCTTGACGCCCGTGAAGGTTTCGTCGGCTTCGTCATCGATCTCGCCGACAATCTCCTCCAGGATATCCTCAAGCGTCACAATGCCGACGAAAGTGCCGTATTCGTCGACAACGGTGGCGAAATGCTCCTTACGCTCGCGAAAAGCCTGGAGCTGGTCATGCAGGCTGGTGGTTTCGGGGATAAACCACGGCTCGAGCATGACCGTATCAAGATCGACCCTGGATATATCATCGTCATTGTCCCTGAGGGCTTTCAGCAGCAAGCGCATCTGGATGACGCCGACAATATTTTCCTGCCTGTCTTTCCACACCGGCAGACGCGAATAGGCGCTTTGCAGCACCTCCTCCACGATTTCATGGGTCGGCAGGTCGCTGTTGATCATGAAAACATTCTGGCGCGGGATCATGATGTCCTCGACCGTGACCTCGAAGAGATCAAGAATGGAACGCAGCATCTGGCGCTGGCGCGTGATTTCCTCTCCGGAGCCGCGATGCATGTCAATGACGCCGCGAAGAAGTTCGTGCTGGGAGCCCGCCGAAGAATTGGCAATGTCGATATTGAACAGCTTCAGCACCAGCCGCACAATCCAGGCCAGCGCCTGGGTAACCGGGTAAAAAATGCGGATAAAGAAATTGATCACATAGGCATAACGCACCGCAAATTTTTCGGCGTGGTGGACGGCATAGGTCTTGGGCAAAATTTCGGCAAAGACCAGAATGAGAACGGTCATGATGGCGGTTGCATAGAAAATCCCAACTTCGCCAAATATATTGATCAAAATTCCAGTCGCGAGCGCCGCGCCAAGCGTATTGACGAAATTATTGCCGAGCAGCATCGCGCTGATCATCTGGTCTTTTTTCTTGCGTATTTTATTGATCAGGCCGGCGCGTTTGCTGCCCTCTTTCTCGCGGGCATGCATGCGCGCCTTCGAGGCAGCCGTCAGCGCGGTTTCGGACGCGGAAAAGAAAGCGCCGAGGATAAGAAGAATGAAAATTCCTACGAGTGAAAGGAGAACGCTGATTTCCATCGTCCCTTGGTTCCTGCTCCTTCCTGGCCGAGCGAGTCTTTAATAACCTCGCGCAGCAGGTTTTCCGGCACATCCCCGGTGACGAACGCATCGCCGATGCCACGCGCCAATATGAATTTCGTTTTTCCTTTGGCCGCTTTTTTATCGTGACTCATGATATCGATCAGGCCGTCAACCGTGGCGCTGATGGCCGGCTCGACAAAGGATGCGCGCGTCGGGAGGCCGATATCGAGAAGATGCTGCTCGACGCGCTCGTAATCCGCGCGGGGGCATATTCCCATGCGCGAAGACAGATCGAACGCCATAACCATGCCGATGGCCACCGCCTCGCCATGCAGCAGGCGGCCGTCATATTTCGCGGCGGCCTCGAGCGCGTGGCCGAATGTATGGCCGAGATTAAGCAGCGCGCGGATGCCGCTTTCCTTTTCATCGGCCTGAACCGTGCGCGCCTTTGCGGCGACACTGGTTTCAATCGCATGCGAAACGGCGTCATCCTCGAGATTGCAGACGGCGGCGCCCTTTTGCTCGAGCCAGTTGAAGAAATTGGAATCATTGATGAGGCCGTATTTGACGATCTCGGCATAGCCGGCGAGAAGTTCGCGGCGCGGCAGCGTGCGCAGAGTTTGAATATCGGCGATGACGGCGGCGGGCTGGTAGAAGCTGCCGACCAGATTTTTTCCCTGCCGCGTGTTGATGCCGGTTTTGCCGCCGACGGAACTGTCGACCTGCGCGAGCAGCGTGGTAGGCACCTGTATGTAACGCACGCCGCGCATGGCGATGGAGGCGCAGAAACCCGTGACATCACCGATTACCCCGCCGCCGACGGCGAAGACGATGGAATCGCGCCCGATGCCTTCGGCCAGCATCCAGTCGAGGATTTTTTCGACCTGGTTGAAGGATTTCGTTTTTTCGCCGCTCGGCAGAACCATGATTTCGGCCTTCGCCGCGCCGTTCTGAAGCATCATGGTCTGGATGGATTCAGCATAGTTGCGCACATGCGTGTCTGAAACGATGAAAACCGACTTGCCGTCGGCCTCGGTCGGCACGAAATCAACCACGCGGTACAGCAGGCCTGAACCGATATAAATCTCATAGGATGCGGCGTCGAGCTTGACTGTGACGATCTTGGTTTCCATGGCGATCAAACCGTATCGTTTTTCACGTGGGCGTACAATGAATTTATCAGCATTCCCACGGTTTCCGCGGTTTTTCCGTCCTGGCTTTCGAGGTGAATGTCCGCCTCGGCGTAGAGCTGTTCGCGCACGGACATGAGATCCTGCAGAATTTTTTTCGGATCGCCTTTTTTAAGAAGCGGCCGGTCATCGGCATTTTCAAGACGGCGAACGATATTCGCGAGATCAAGCTTCAGCCAAATCGACACACCCTTGCTTTTGATGGCCTTGCGCGTTTCGGGATTCATGACGGCGCCGCCGCCGGTCGCCAGCACGCAGGGACCGCCCGATAGAATCTCTAATATACTGTTGCGCTCCGCCTGGCGGAATTTCTCCTCGCCGTCGGTGTCGAAAATTTCGGTGACGGTGCGCCCGGCTTTTTCCTCGACGATGCGGTCGCTGTCCCTGAACTCAAAGCCGAGACGGCCGGCGAGCTTGCGGCCCACAGCGGTTTTACCCACGCCCATCATCCCGACCAGCACCACGGGCCTGCGCAGGTGGTTGCGCAGGAATTCAACCGCCTCTTCGGTGTTGTAATTATCGTCTGTTTTATCCGTCATTTTTCAAAATCAATAATTGAATTATGGCCATAGGTTGTTTATGGTGACTGACCGTTCAAAACCTAGCGTGGGAACTATAAAACAGTGCGGCATAAAATGAAAATCGGCAAACTTCTCCTCGCTTTACTGGCCATCCTGCTTGTCGGCGGTTTTGCCGCCCTCATGATCATAGACGTTCCCGTCCAACAGACCGAAATTTCGCGTGAGATCCCCCATGACAGCTTTACGGAATAACACCGTCCGCGCGGCCTTGCTCGCGGCGAGCGCCATTTTCCTGGCCCTGCCCGCCTATGCCGGCAAAACCGACATGCAGACGCTCAATGTCGCGCCATCCAAAAAGACTGAAAGCGCCCCGACAAAAGCGGATTACAGGGCCCTTGAAAATGCCGGGCTTTATGTCAGCGCCAGCGAGGGCAGCCTCGGCAAGGATTTGTGGAAAGACATCAAACGCTCTTCCCTGCTCGCGCTGCTGCAGGACATGCCGGTTCAATCGCGCGAGCCCGTCGTTCAGCGCCTGATTTTCGGCGCGCTGCTGACGCAGGCGGATTCGACCATGATCAATAACGATATTGCGCCGGAACCGGGACGCGACCTGCTGACGCTGCGCCTCGAAAAACTGACGCAGGCCGGCGCGTATAAACAGGCGCAGGATCTGTATTCGTCGCTCGATGACGAGCTTGAGCCATATCATGAGCGCCTGGCGCAGGCCGGCATTCTCGCGATGATGCTGAACGCCGAGAAATCCCTCGCCTGTGTCGAAGCCGAAACGGTGCGCGGCACTTTTGCAGATTCGAAGTTTATCAAGGAAATTCTGGCGTTCTGCGATGTCACGATGTCGGAAAATCCGTCGCAGGACTCAATCGATACATTCGCCGCGCTGAATTTGCGCAACGCCGAAATCATCACGTCGAAAGACGCGGCGATTACGTACGATCCGAAATCGTTCGACGCGCTGCCGCTAATCGAAAAGGCATTCCTGACGGCGCAGAATAAAATTCGCTTCGGCAATTCCGGCGTGAAAGATTTCGCCGCGATTCCGCCGGCGCATCTTCGCATTCTCCTGACTGCCGATGACCTCAGCGCGGATGACCGTTTCATGCTCACCGCCGCCGCGGAAGACTGGGGCCTTGCGATGCCGGGAGAATTGCTGAGCCTGTATAAAGCCGCCGTCGCGCCCGCTTCGGGGCAGGATCCCGGCACGATGCGCGTTCCCGATTCAACGAAGGACTGGGAAAAGCTCGGCTATTATTTCGTTATCGCCAGCAACGCGCCCGACAAGGCGGCCGAGTGGGATGCTATAAAAAAAGGCTTTGCGGCGGGAAACCGCCTGGGAATCGGCGCCTTGAAACCCTATGCCGAAGTCCTTGCCAGGGCCGAGCCCGGCGATGCCCGCCAGGACGAGCTGGAGACCGCGATCCGCATATTTAATGCGGCTGGAAAACCCATCCCGCCGCAATGGCGCGAGCGTATTTTGGGAATACAACCGTCGGACGAAAAAGACCTTTCGAATCAACGGCTTTTCGCCCTCCAGACGGCTGTCGAACTGGTTGGAAACGGGTCTAAAAAACGGGCGCAAAACCCTGAAAATCCCTCCAAATTGCCCTATCCCCCCAACAGCCGCGGTGGATATCTTTTGAAAAGTATTATAGAAAATGTTGACACGCCCACTGCGAATAGTGATAATGCGAGCAGAATTTATGAAAAAGACTATGGCTTGACTTTTAAGCAAGATTATGTAATGCCTTCTACCGTTGTGTGGAATCATCTGCTTGAATCGAGCCTGAGTAAAAATACCGGTGAAACGGTGTTACTGAGTGCCTCGGTACTTCAAGCCGCCGAACTGGGAAAGATCTATCCCGGTTTGCTCAATGATGTACGCACAGGCTTACGTAATGTGGGATTAACGGATATCTCCTCAGACCTTGCCGCTGCGGCAATTCTCGGAAGTATCCAGACAAATTAAGGAGAATTAAAAATGGCACGTCCAGGCCGCCCGGCACTACCGAAACCCAACCTTAACCCGTTGGTGGATTCGTTTCTTGATATGCTCACGACCGAGCGCGGCGCGGCGTTGAACACGCGTCACGCCTACTGGCGCGACCTCGCGGATGTCAGCCTGTATCTCCGCAGCAAGAGAAATTCCGATATCGACAAGGCAACCGCCGAAGACCTGAAGGCATACCTGAAGGACCTCAGCGAAAAAGTTCACAGCAAGGGCATCAACAAATCCAAGATCGCCGTGCGCACCGTCGCGCGCCGTCTTTCGGCCCTGCGCCAGTTCTACCGCTTCGCGGTTTCCGAGAACGTGCGCAAGGATGACCCGACCTCGACAATCGAAAGCCCCAAGCAGGGCCGCACCCTGCCGAAGACGCTGAGCGAGAACGATGTCACGACCCTGATCAAGACGGCATCCGCCGGCGGCAGCAGCGAAAGCATCCGCCTCGTCTGCCTGCTCGAGATGCTTTATGCAACAGGCCTCCGGGTTTCCGAACTCGTCGGTCTGCCGATGTCTGCGCTCGGCCAGGGCAACCAGTTCCTGATGGTCAGCGGCAAAGCCGGACGCGAGCGCATGGTTCCGCTCTCGGATCCTGCCCAGAAGGCGCTGAAGAAATATCTTGAAGTGCGCAAGCAGTTCATCGGTTCCGACGACCAGAAAACCCGCCAGGAAAAATGGGTATTCCCGTCGCGCACCTCGGACAGCGGCCACCTGACACGCCAGCGCTTCGCGCAGCTCCTGAAAGACCTCGCCCGCGCGGCAGGCCTCGAGGAAGGCAAAGTCAGTCCGCACATCCTACGCCACGCTTTCGCCACGCACTTGCTCTCGAACGGCGCTGACTTGCGCTCCGTCCAGAAGATGCTGGGACACGCGGACATTGCAACGACGCAAATCTACACGCATATCGTCGGCGACAAGCTGAAGAAAACCGTGAAAGACAAGCACCCGCTGTCGAAAACGGGTACGGACAACTAACCGTCCATAATGAATTAATAAATCAGGCAGGTTCCATTTGTGTGGGCCTGCCTGTTTTGCTAAGGTCCCCCCGATATGAACCTGGAATTCGAAAAACCGATTTTAGAGCTTGAAGGCAAGATCGCCGAGCTGCGCAACATGAGCAGCGGCGGCGGCGCGGTAAACATCGCCGAGGAAATCGGCCGGATGACCAACAAGGCCGACAAGCTTCTCCAGCAGACCTATTCAAAACTGACGCCCGCGCAGAAGGTTCAGGTTGCGCGCCATCCCGAGCGTCCGCACTTTCTCGACTACGTGAAGGAAATCATTACGGACTTCACGCCGCTGGCAGGCGACCGGAATTTTTCCGAAGATTACGCCCTGCTCGGCGGGCTTGGCCGTTTCAAGGGCCGCTCGGTTGTCGTCATGGGCCATGAAAAAGGTTTCGATACCGAAACGCGCCTCAAGCATAATTTCGGCATGACACGCCCGGAAGGTTACCGCAAGGCGCAGCGCCTGATGAATATGGCGTCGCAGTTCCAGATTCCCGTTATCACGCTGGTGGATACCGCGGGCGCCTATCCCGGTAAGGGCGCTGAAGAGCGCGGCCAGTCCGAAGCCATCGCGAAATCCATCGAGACATGCCTGCGCACTGACGTTCCAATTGTCTCCGTCATCATCGGCGAAGGCGGATCGGGCGGCGCCATCGCTATCGCCGTTGCCGACCGCGTTTATATGCTGGAACACTCGATATATTCGGTCATTTCGCCTGAGGGCTGCGCGTCCATTCTGTGGCGCAGCGCGGCGCATGCCGAGGAAGCGGCCACCGCCCTCAAGATCACGGCGCAGGATTTATATCAGTTGAAACTGGTGGACGGCATTATCGGCGAGCCCATCGGCGGCGCGCACCGTCACAAGAAAGAAACGATTACGAATGTTTCAAACCAGATTGAAAAAGCGCTGAACGATTTGACGCCGTGGGATCCGTCCACGCTGCTGCAAAGCCGCCGTAAAAAATTCCTGGCTTACAGCCGCAATTTTTAATCACTGCACAGTTTTTTTATCGCCGGCTTGCGACACGGCTTCGCCCAGTCGCGCGCGGCGCTTCATGAATTCGAAATTGCCGTGGCCGGCCTTGCGGTGTCCCTCCTCCGTCGAGGCGGCGCGGAAATAGAGCATCAGGAACACCCGGATCGCGGCGGTAAGCGACGTGCGCGCGTTCTTGCGGACGCTGACGAGGCTGCAGATATCATGGATGGTGCATTTTTCGCGCCGTGCGATGTCGCGAAGCGCCAGCCACATTTCAGGCTCGAGCCGCACGGAGGTCCTGCGCCGGCTCACGGTGATGTTCTTGCTGATGAGGGTTGTTTTATAAATTTCCGTACTGGAATCGCCGCTCATGTCACGCATTCTGTTTCTCCCTGAAAAGAGTTTGAAAATTCACGCAGGACTACGCAGAAAACAGATAGGAATTATCTTATATGAATACAACTATATGGTGTAAATACATATTTGCTCCTGTATTCAGGATTTCATGATCGTAATTTAATAAACAATTGTTTTTTAAAGTAAATTTATATCCAAAATCGCCATATTTTTTGCCGTTCACGCATACATCTGTATTTTATTTTACAACTATAGGTATTTTTTCACGAGCAAGCGCTTCGAATATCGCTGTGAATCGCGGTTTCCGTGGCCTTCACAAGAGGCGTGCGTTACCATATTTGTATAGGCTTGATTGAAGGAAAACGGTTGTGCCGCGCATATTTCTGAAACCCAATTCCGCCGAATTCGAGGATAAAAAGGCCCGCCCGAGCGCCAAGGCCAAGGGATGCGACATGCCCGGCTGCCGGGAGCACGGCGAATACCGGGCGCCCAAAGACCGGGCCCTGTCGGATTATTACTGGTTCTGCCTCGACCATGTGCGCGAATACAACAGCGCGTGGAATTTCTTCCAGGGCATGTCCGGCCAGGAGGTCGAGGAGCATATCGTCAGCAGCCTGTATGGCGACCGCCCCACCCGCCGCTACGACAATGAAGGCATGGCCGCCGAGAATCTCCGCCGCGCGGCGTGGCAGGCCTATCATTTCACCGAGGAAGAGCCGCCCAAAGAGTATGACCGCTTCACCAGCGAACAGAAGAAAACGCCGGAATTCGAGGCGATGATGATCATGGGGCTGGAGCCGCCCCTGTCCCTTGCCGGGATCAAGTCGCGCTACAAGGAGCTGGTCAAGAAATACCACCCCGACATCAACCGCGAAGACCCGAAGGCGGAAGAGCTTCTCAAATCGGTCAACATGGCCTATACAATCCTGAAGCTTAATTACGAGAAATTTGAGGAACTGCCGAGCGTTTAAATGGCCGAGAAAATCCAGAAAGACAAAGAGCCCATGACCATGTCGTTCGACGTCACGCAGCTGACGCCGAACACGGGCAAATACACGACCATTCCCGATACGAAATATGATGTGAAGAAAACCTTCGGCCTCGACGTCGACTGGGCGGTGCCGGGGTTCAAGGACGACCACCCGAACGTCCCCGACATCGACAAAACGTACCAGTTCGACCACGACACGACATTGGCGATTTTGGCCGGCTTTGCGCATAACCGCCGCGTGATGATCCAGGGTTATCACGGCACCGGGAAATCGACGCATATCGAACAGGTCGCGGCGCGGCTGAAATGGCCGTGCGTGCGGATCAACCTCGACTCCCACGTCTCCCGCGTCGACCTGATCGGCAAGGACACGATCGTCCTGAAGGAAGGCAAGCAAATCACGCAGTGGAAGGAAGGATTGCTTCCCTGGGCGATTCAACACCCCTGCGCGCTCGTATTTGATGAATATGACGCCGGACGCCCGGACGTGATGTTCGTAATCCAGCGCGTGCTGGAAGCCGAAGGGCGTCTCACCCTGCTCGACCAGAACATGATCATCCGCCCGCACCCGGCATTCAGATTATTCGCGACGACGAACACGGTGGGTCTCGGCGATACGACCGGGCTTTATCACGGCACGCAGCAGATCAACCAGGGCCAGATGGACCGCTGGAACGTGGTGGTGACGCTGAACTACCTGCCGCACGACGATGAGATGAACATCATGCTCGCGAAATTCCCGAACCTGAACAATGATGCAGGCAAGGATATGGTGAGCAAGATGGTGCGCGTCGCCGACATGACTCGTGAAGGCTTCATCAATGGCGATCTGTCGACGCTGATGTCGCCGCGCACCGTGCTGGCATGGATCGAGAATACGCAGATTTTCAAAAATCGCGAGCTGGCGTTTCAATTATCGTTCTTGAATAAATGCGACGAGACCGAGCGCCCGATCATCGCGGAATATTACCAGCGCTGTTTCGATGTCGAACTGCCCGCGAGCGCGATCAGGAACGTGGCGGTTACTTAACTTAAGGAGTAGCCCCAGGCTCTTCCTGCTCCTGCTGTTTTCGTTCACGCTCCTTACGATTTTTTTCATTAAGATACTCGGTAAGTGCGCCAAGTGTTGATTTTGCGGTTTCATCGAGAACGTCTACGCCTCTTTTTACACCGCTTTTAAATTTTTCCTGAAATTCGGGATCCTCGGCTTTTTCCGTTATAACCTCGCCTGCGCCGATAAAGCCATCTATGGCACCGCCCGTGGCGTGGCGTGCAAACAATTTAATCCAGGATTCATTCTTTAGATTTTTGTCCATTGCGCAGCCTTTAATTCCGGTACCCGTCACTGCAATGGCGAAAACAATTCCTATTCCTACTGCAAACGCACCCAACATTTTTTACACCTCTTGTTATGGTTATGTAATATTTATCACTGTGCTGCTTTTTTAGCAAAATATGTCTAATTAGTGTGCTATATCAGGACCATGAATAAACCCGACACAGGCTCTCATTTCGAGGAATTCAAGAATGCCACAGCGGCGAGCGTGCGCACCATCGCGGGTTTGCGCGATCTCGACGTAACCTTTTCTAATTCCGAACCGCCCATCGGCCGGGTCGTTACCGCCGGCAAGCCGCGTTTGCCCCTGCCGGATTACAACATGAACGCGCAATCGCTCCGCCTGGTTCGCGGCTGCGCCGATGCGCAGGCGCTGCGCATCGCCCATCACGATGAAAAGACGCACCGCAAACTCGCGCCGAAAAGCCGCGCCGCGCTCGAGGCCTTCAATGCCATGGAACAGGCCCGCGTCGAGGCGATCGGCCATCGCGACATGTCGGGCGTCGCGCATAACCTTAACGCCGTGCTCGAGGAAAAGTGCCGTCGCCTCGGTTTCGGCCTCGCCCATGAACGCGAACAGGTGCCGCTGAACGAGGCGCTGCATGTCATGACGCGGCTTGCGCTTACGGGTGAAACCATTCCCCCTTCCGCCGAGAATGTGGTGAAGATGTGGCAGCCGTGGCTGAAGGAAAAGCTCGGCAAAAATTTTGGCGAGTTTTTCCATTCCTCCTTTGGCGCAATGGATCCCGGCTTTCGCCGGGATGACAGTCTTGTGAACGACCAGGCTGCTTTTGCTACACTTGCAAAAAAACTGATTACAGCCCTTCAGTTCGATCCCGGCGAGGCCGATGCGGGCGAAGAGGAATCCAGCGACAATGACAGCCAGTCGCAAAGGGACGCGAAAGAAGGCAAAGAATCCAAGGAGGCCAAGGAATCCATAGACCCTTCCGATGAAATGGGCGAAGGCGAAGCCGAGAGCGACGCGGCGGCGGGCCTTGAGGAAACCGACGAAGGCGGCGGCGCGGACGACGGCGAAATCGCGGCCGGGGAAAACCGGCGCTTCCACGAGGATTACATTCCCGGACCCGAGGGGCTGTACACCGTTTATACCCATGCCTTCGATGAAGAAATCGATGCGAAGGAACTTGCGGATGAAGATGAGCTGACGCGACTGCGCCAGATGCTGGACCGGCAACTCGGGCATCACCAGACCGTCATCACAAAACTCGCCAACCGTTTGATGCGCAAGCTCATGGCCAAGCAACGCCGCACCTGGCAGTTCGACCTCGAGGAAGGCATTCTCGATGTCGCCCGCCTCGCCCGCGTCGTCGCCAACCCGAACGTGCCGCTGACCTTCAAGCAGGAAAAGGAAATGCCGTTCCGCGATACGGTGGTCACATTGCTGATCGACAATTCCGGATCGATGCGCGGGCGGCCCATCGCCATCGCCGCGATGACGACCGACATCATCGCCAGAACTCTTGAGAGATGCGGCGTGAAGGTTGAAATCCTCGGCTTTACCACGCGCCAGTGGAAAGGCGGGAAATCGCGCGACCTGTGGATGCAGTCGGGCCGCCCGGCCAACCCGGGGCGCCTCAACGATATCCGCCACATTATATATAAGGCCGCCGACGCGCCCATGCGCCGGACGCGGCGCAATCTCGGCCTGATGCTCAAGGAAGGATTGCTGAAAGAGAATATCGACGGCGAGGCCCTCGTCTGGGCTTATAACCGCCTCGCGCCGCGCAACGAGGAGCGCAAGATCATGATGGTGATTTCCGACGGCGCGCCGGTGGACGATTCAACGCTGTCCGTCAACCCGCCGAATTATCTGGAGATGGATCTGCGCAATGTCATCCGCTGGATCGAGAGCGAGTCCAAAGTCGAACTGACCGCCATCGGCATCGGCCACGACGTGACGCGCTATTACAAAAAGGCCCTGACCATCACGGACGCCGACGAACTGGCCAAGGCGCTGGCGGATCAATTGGCGGATTTGTTCGAGGAAGCTTAGCGCTCGAAAAGATTAACGAATTGTTAATCCGGGCCTTTTGCAAAAATATTCCTGAATCGAGTATAATATTGGAAACCGGGAAGAGCATATGACACAGCAACCCAGATACAGATATGTCAGATTCGGCACTGATATGCCGGTTCGCGTCATCCTGTCTCCTGACGGAGAAAATTTTCTAGGAACAGAAGCACCGAACAAAGAGACCGGGGAACTAGAAATCAGTTATCATTACAAGCGTCTTGATGGCGATGACTGCTGGGACATTACTGAAGCTGAATTCAATCAATTGCTGGATCATTACCGATCGAGCATACAAAAAAAACTTCACTTGATTTAAGCTGAATGAAAAAAATGAAAATAAAAAATAAAATAACAGGGTGTGCGGGGAATGGCGGGAGACAAACTTCAACCTGACCTTTCGCTCGAAGGTCTTTTGCAGCAAGCCAAAGAATCCCAACCACTGCTTCAACAAGAAGCGAATGCCCTGCTTGAACGGCTTCGCGTCAAAGATCCAGAATTATTTAAAAATGTCCGCTTTGAAATGGGTCCCTTAAAAACCCAAGAAGATGCCATAAACAAAATTAATACCGATTACTCAAACCACCGCCAGATAAAAGACCTGGTGCGCGGGCGCTTCATCGTTGACGACCCCAAACAGATTGAAGCCATTCAAACAGCCCTTCATCAAGAAATGAATGTCAGCAGCTTTAAAAACAAATATCAGACTCCAGACATTCGCAGTGGCTACAGAGACATTAATACAAAAGTCGTTCTAGAAAACGGGCATATCGCTGAAATACAGGTCCAGCATGCAGATATGCTCAAAGTAAACAAGCCCACACATAATTTACGCGAGCAAGCAGAGAAAATACGTGAACAGGCGGCAAAGGAAAAAAGGCCTTTAACCGAGGCCGAAGTTGCAGAAACCAAGGCCTTGGAGACGGAGGCCCGCAATATAAACAACGCAGCGGCGCATGATGCGAAACTGAATGGTCTTCTTGATCCCTCAGTAGCGGGCAAGTTCACGTATAAAGGCCCGCTGGATTTAAACGGAAGCGCACTCGGTACCATGGAAGACCTCCTGAGGCGCGCGGGCAAGGCAAATAAAAATATTATTTTTGATGTCGGGATCGGCGCGGCGGTCGGCGGCGCGACTTTGCTGAATGGGGGCGACGCCAAGGCCGCGGCTTTTGAGGCGGCGCAAACCTTGAACCCCGTGCCGGAAACAACGACAGCGATCGTTGAAAATAAATCCATGGGCGAAATTGCTGAAGCTGGCGTGAAAGATGCTTCAATGCTTGCCGGGTGCGCGGGGGGTGCGGTTGCCGGCGCAAAACTGGCCGGCGCAACCGGCCTGGCGCTTGGAACGATGGCGCCAGGCGTTGGCAACGCGATCGGCGGCACCGGCGGCCTCATTGCCGGCGGCATCGTCGGATGCGCGGCAGGCGCCTGGGCCGCCAGCGATATCACCGACAGGCTCATCAATTTTTTCAGAGGCCAGGATGAAACCCCGCCCCTGCAGGAAATCCGTAATATCCTGCCGGACAAGCCTGATATGGCTCTGCCGCCGGAATTTGAAGCACTTCGCGAGGTGCGCAGTTCTGACAGCCTCCTGACATGCAGACTGGAGGAAATGAAAGGTTATGGCGGGTTTGAAACGATGCTCCATGAACTCGAGCAGCAGAAAAATCTCATGACCGGAACCAGGGCGCCTGAACCCGGGCACGCCCTTCGAGAAGATTCTGAATTCTCGGCGCCGCAAAATTATACTCCCGCGCTGGCCCAGCCGCCGCGCATTTAATTGTCTCCATAAGGGGGATTTAAAAGCCTGTTAAAATAGGCTAGAACTCCCTCTATGAGTGAGAAGAAATCCATCTATAAACCCCGTCCCGTTTCAGGCTTTCCCGAATGGCTGCCCGAGGTGCGCCTCGTCGAGCAGCAATGGCTCGACCATATCCGCAGGGTTTTTGAATCCTACGGTTATTGCTCGATCGAGACGCCTGCCGTTGAGGAGTTGAATGTCATCCAGGCCAAGGGTGGCGATGGCGGCGCGGATGTCGACAAGGAAGTCTACGTCATCGAGCGCCTGCACAAGGAAAAAGGCGACAAGGAAGCGCGTCTAGCGCTGCATTTCGACCAGACGGTTCCGTTGGCGCGTTACGTCGCCCAGCATTTCAACGAGCTGGTGTTTCCGTTCAAGCGTTACCAGATGCAGAAAGTCTGGCGCGGCGAGCGCCCGCAGTCCGGGCGTTTCCGCGAATTCTACCAGTGCGATATCGACGTGATTAACCCGGATAACCTGCCGCTGCATTTCGATGCGGAAATGCCGGCGATCATCTGGGAAATTCTCGCGGCCCTGCCGGGGATGGAGAATGAGAAGATACAGTTACGGATCAATAATAGAAAGATCGTAGTTGGGATTGTTGAATCTTTAGGAATTTTTAGCCCGGAACAGCAAGCCCATATTCTTAGAATAATTGATAAACGAGAAAAAATCCCAAAAGCTGATTTTGAGAATTTAATTAAAAAGGCAGTTGAAGAATCTAATGCAAAAGTGCCATGGGCATCGATTAACGTTTTTCTAAAATTCTTCACAATGACTGAGAGCTTAAAAAACGACAGCATTAAAGGACAGCTTCAGGCTTTAAGAGAAAATCTTAGAACTGCCATTGATAATGAAACTTACCGAGAAGGACTCAAAGAGCTATCCTTCGTTCTTGAAAATCTTTCCCATTTACCTCAAGGCGCAATCGTCGCCGACCTCTCCATCGTCCGCGGTCTGGATTATTACACCGGCACGGTTTATGAGACGGTGTTTGTCGACGATCCCGGTTACGGCTCCATCTGCTCCGGTGGGCGGTATGATGATCTGGCCAGTAACTACATTAATAAGAAACTGCCGGGCGTCGGGATTTCGATCGGCTTCTCGCGCCTGTTCGACCGTTTGAGACAGCAGGATAAACTTCCCGTCGGCCCGGTGGCGGCGACGGATGTGCTGGTTACCCTCATCGATGAAAACGAGCGCGCGGCCTCCGCTAAAAAAGCCAAGGCACTCCGCGATGCCGGGTTCAATGTCGAGATGTATCACAAGGCGAACAACCCGAAGAAACAGTTCGAATATGCCGAGAAAAAGGGAATTCCGTTCGTGTTCGTACCAAAGGATGGGGCGCCGGGCGTGTGGGAGGTCAAGAATATGAAAGAACGGAAACAATCGTCCGAGCAGGACTGGCTTAAAGAGATGGAGAAATACTATGCTACGTAATAATTTTGTCATGCCCGCGCAGGCGGGCATCCGGCGTTTAATAGGCCAGACCCCCGCCTTCGCGGGGGTGACAATGATGGCGGGGGTGACATTATTGTTATTATTCCCTAAGGCCTATGCAGAAGACTCAAAGACACCCGTCACCTATTCCCCTCCGGCCTGCGATTTCTCGGTGACGTTCCCCTCCAGCCCGTACACCGCGCGCAAATGCGACGAGGCGGACGAGAAGAAATGTTACGACATGACCAGCTACACCAAGGTCTATGACATGGCCTCGACGGTGAATTTCCGGGTTGTCTGCAACGCGATCGACGACTCGATTTACAAGCATTACAGCGCCGAGGTGATGGAGGCGACGCTGCGCGCCATGACGAACCGCAGCGTGGTGCAGACATTCGACACGACCTACCGCACCGAAGACAATTACAAGCAAGCCGCGCTGATCGGCGAGGGAAAATCGGGCGTGCTGCCGACCATATATATCGCGCAGCTATGGATCGGGCATGGCTCGGCGCTGTCGGTCGAGGCGGAAATGATCGGCGAGGCGCATGACGATGCCGACAAGCTGCTGAGCGATGTTTTGAAAAGCGTTCATTACCTGACCGACGAGGAGCGCGCGGCCAAACTGCCGAAGGATGAAAAGGCTGAAAACGAAGACAAAGACGACGATAAAAAAGAACAAAAAACTGAAGAAAAGCCGGAAGAAGAGAAGAAAACAGAATAATGCCGCATATGATCCTCGAATATTCAGACAATGTCATCGACCGGCCGGCGCCAGGCGCGCTGCTGTCGGAGTTGCATGACGCGCTGGTGGCATCAGGCCCCTACGACATGACGCAGATCAAAAGCCGCATCATCATCCATGACAAGCACCAGACGTCGGACGGCAAGAAAGACCAGGCCTTCGTCCATCTCCAGCTCGCGATCATGCCGCGCGATGAAAAAATCATGAAAGAGACGAGCGAGAAACTCCTCGCCTTCCTGCAGGAAAAATTCCCGAAGACGATGAAGGACAATAACTGTTCCTTCAGCGTCGAGATTCGTTTGCTGGATAAAAACACATATATGAAGGCCGCCAGCGGGACACTTTAGCCTAACCCGTCATCGCGAGCCAACGCAGTTGGCGTGGCGATCCATTTTTAAAATGGATTGCTTCGGCGCCATGCTCCTCGCAATGACGAAAAAGAATCAGTTTTCGGCCAGCGCCTTGATTCTCTCCACCATCGCGAAGAAGCCGTTGCGGCGGTTCGGCGAAAGATTCTGATCCAGCCCGATTTTTTTAAACGCGCCCTCGACATCGATACCGGTTAATTCGGCCACCGGTTTATCCTGGTACGCGACCGCCAGCAGCGCGATCAGGCCGCGCACGATATGGGCGTCGCTGTCGGCCGTGAAATGAAATTTCCCGTCCCGGGTTTCCGCCACCATCCAGACGCGAGAGGTGCAGCCCTGCACCAGATTTTCATCTGTTTTCAGAGTGTTATCCATTTCCGGTAAAGTCCTGCCTAAATCGATCAGGTAGCGATAACGTTCCTCCCAGTCGGAAAACAGGGAGAAATTTTCGACCATTTCATCAAGATTCCGGCTGCTGCTGCCCTGCATCATAATTTCTATAATGAATTAAGCTTCTCGTCACTTTAGATATATTATAATTGAGGTGTGGCGCAAGGACGCATGTGTAAAGCGGAGGACTTGTTTTTATAGCTGGAAAAGCCGATTTTAAATCTTAAGAGACTTGCACAGCGAAGCACCGCTTGGCAGATTGAACAAAAGAAAGATAACGGGATAGAGAACCTTCCATGAGCAAAGCAGCATCCGGCGAGACGAAAAATACTCTCTACTGCTCCTTCTGCGGCAAAAGCCAGCACGAGGTGCGCAAGCTCATCGCGGGCCCGAACGTTTTCATCTGTAATGAATGTGTCGAACTCTGCATGGACATCATCCGTGAAGAGGACAAGAGCCAGCTCGTCCGTCATGGCGACGGCGTCCCCACGCCCAGCGACATCAAGAACGTCCTCGATGATTACGTGATCGGCCAGGAACGCGCCAAGCGCATTCTTTCCGTCGCCGTTCACAACCACTACAAGCGCCTCGAGCATGGCGGTAAAGGCGCGGAAGTCGAGATTTCGAAATCGAATATTCTTCTCGTCGGTCCGACGGGTTCGGGCAAAACGTTGCTGGCGCAGACGCTGGCGCGAATCCTCGATGTTCCCTTCACGATGGCCGACGCGACGACGCTCACCGAGGCCGGTTATGTCGGCGAAGACGTCGAGAATATCGTCCTGAAACTTCTGCAGGCGTCCGACTACAATGTCGAGCGCGCGCAAAAAGGCATCGTCTATATCGACGAGATCGACAAGATCTCGCGCAAATCCGACAACCCCTCGATCACGCGCGACGTTTCCGGCGAAGGCGTGCAGCAGGCCTTGTTGAAGCTCATGGAAGGCACGGTTGCCAGCGTTCCCCCGCAGGGCGGACGCAAACACCCGCAGCAGGAATTTTTGCAAGTCGACACCGCGAACATCCTGTTCATCTGCGGCGGCGCGTTCTCGGGCCTCGACAAAATTATCATGGCGCGCGGGCGCGGCACCAATATCGGCTTCGGGGCCGACGTCAAGAATATGGACGAGAAGAAACCCGGCGAAGCGTTCCAGAATCTCGAACCGGAAGACCTGCTGAAATACGGGTTGATCCCGGAATTCGTCGGACGCCTGCCCGTCATCGCGACGCTGGAAGACCTCGACGAGGCCGCGCTGGTCAGCATCCTGACGCAACCGAAAAACGCCCTGGTCAAGCAATACCAGAAGCTGTTCGAGATGGAAGGCGCTACCTTAAAATTCTCCGACGACGCGCTGAGCGCCGTCGCCAAGAAAGCCATCGAGCGCAAAACCGGTGCGCGCGGCCTTCGTTCCATCCTCGAAAACCTGTTGCTCGACACGATGTACGAGCTTCCCGACAAGGAAGACATCCAGGAAGTCGTCGTCAACGAGGACACGGTCAAGGAAAACAAGACGCCCGTTTACGTCATCGCCGACACCAAGAAAAAGAAATCCGCCAAGGACAAAAAAGACGATAAAGAAGCGGCGGCGAGTTAAAATTCCTGTCATCCCGGCGCAAGCCGGGATCGGGTAAATAGTTGGCCACCAGATTCCGGCTTTCGCCGGAATGACACGAAGCGGGGAGATATCCAAATGTCGAAACAAGCCAAGATCATGCCGGAGCGGAACAAGAAATACCGCCTGATCACCCGCAGCGACATGGACGGCCTGGTCTGCGGCGTGCTGCTGAAGGAACTGGGACTGATCGAGGACGTCACCTTTGCCCATCCGAAAGACATGCAGGACGGGCTGATTGAAGTCGGCGCAAACGACATCACCACCAACCTGCCCTATGTCGATGGCGTTTATCTCGCTTTTGATCACCATGCCAGTGAAGTCGAACGCGTAAAGGGAAAACCCGATAACCATATCATCGACGCGAACGCGCCCTCCGCCGCGCGCGTGGTTTACGATTATTTCGGCGGCGCCGAGCGCTTCCCCGACATCGCGCCCGACATGATGGAGGCCGTCGACAAGGCCGACACCGCGAATTTCACGAAGGAAGAGATTTTAAACCCCGAGGGCTGGGTGCTGCTCAGCTTCCTGATGGATGCGCGCACGGGTTTGGGCCGTTTCCGCGATTTCAACATCTCGAATTACCAGTTGATGATGAAGCTGATCGATTTCTGCTGCAAACATAACTCGATCACCGACATCCTGAAGCTGCCGGACGTGAAGGAGCGCGTCGATCTTTACTTCGAACACCAGATGAAATTCCGCGAGCAGATCCAGCGCTGCGCCACGGTTCACAAGAACCTGATCGTTCTTGATCTGCGCCAGGAAGAAACGATCTGGGCCGGCAACCGCTTCGTAATTTACGCCCTGTTCCCCCAGTGCAACATCTCGCTGCATATTTTATGGGGCAAGAACAAGCAGAACACCGTGTTCGCGATCGGCAAATCGATTCTCAACCGCACTTCGAAAACGCATATCGGCAAGCTCTGCCTTGAATATGGCGGCGGCGGTCACGAGGCGGCGGGCACCTGCCAGGTTGAAAACCTGCGCTCCGAAGAACTGCTGAACGAGTTGATCGGGAAGATCACGAAGTGACATCCACCATGCTTCCTTCTCCCCTCCGGCCCGGCGATACGATCGGCGTCATGGCGCCCTCGAGCTATGTCGAGAAGAAGGACATCGAGAAATCAAAAGCCCTGCTTGAGAAAAAAGGCTACAAGGTTTTCATTCATCCGCAGACTTACGAACGCGAGAACCAGTCCGCCGGCACGCATCTGCAAAAAACCCTGGCCCTGCAGGGATTATGGCAGCGCGCCGACATCGCGGCGATCTGGGCGGCGGGCGGCGGCAACCGCGCCATGCACCTGCTCGACTCGATCAATTTCGAAGCGATGAACCGCAAACCGAAAATCCTGATCGGCTTCAGCGATGTCACCGCCCTGCTCAACGCGGTCACGGCGCATACAAATATCCCGACCGTGCACGGGCCGGTGTTCAAAAATCTTTCCGGCTACAAGCAACTCGATCACCTGCTGGATCTTCTCGCGGGAAAGAAAATTTCATATCCGTGGAATAAAATTAAAGTGCTGTCGCCCGGCAAGGCGGAAGGCCCGCTGATCGGCGGCAATCTCAGCATCTTCCAATATCTGCCGCGCACCCTGCCCGGCGAATTCTGGAAGGACTCCTTGCTATTTTTTGAAGATTGCGGCGAGGAGCTGAGCCGCGTCGACCGGATGCTGCTTCATTTGCGCCGCAGCGGAATTTTAAAAGATGTTCGCGGCATCATCATGGGACAGTTCACCGACTCGAAAGACACAGGCCGCCCGTTCGGATTCACGCTCGAGGACATCATCCGCGAACACACGGAATCGTTAGGAGTCCCCGTGGTTATGAACGCTCCGTTCGGTCACGGCAAGGAGCTGTACGCGTTCCCGGTGGGGGTCAAAGCGACCCTCGATACGCAAAAAAAGACCCTCAAACTGGCCGGGTCGCCTGTCGTAACCAACTGATATATAATTATATTTCTTGAATTTCTTATATGAAATTTGACTTATATACGCCTTCCTGTGATACACTCGCCTTAACCATAAAAAGAATTATACAGGGTTGGTTGCGTGAAGCGCGAAAGCGAAAATTCGTCTGGCTCGTTTAGAGCGTGGGGGACGGGATTTAACTATCACTACGATGCAGATTTAAAAAAATTCGAAATATCCCACGCTAAAAACGGTAGCCCGGTTCTGTTCCTAGATTTCGACAAGGAATTGTCAGGAGATCCAGAGCTCTTCCTATGCACGCTCGATAAAACCTGCCAGCTCCGGGCCCTGACGCTCTCCAACAATACTTCGCTCGACCTTTCAGAAATTTTTGAGGATGGCAGGATAACCCCGATGGTCTATGAAACCGCCCGCCTCGCCCGGTTCGGATTTGACCTGATGCAGAACAATTTCGAGCGGTTTGAGCGTTATTTCTGCCAGGGCAACCATTGCATCGTCAATGTCGGGCGGGTCAGGAAGTTCGATGCCGGATCGGCCTTTTTTGCGGCCCGTTTTGAAACGACCCATAACAGCCGGGTGGCGGTGGAATGCGCGACCCTGCACGGTGTTATGTCCAAACTGTCGCAAAAAATCGTTCAGGACCTGATTCCACGGGAGTTTGTCTATCGTTTTGATGGTGTTGCGCACTCGCTTTTAAAAACGTCTTCAAATATTTCTGTTTTGTCATTGATTCTAAATGATAAATTCTCTCCGGCAACCAAATTGAGGGAAATCCGGGAAAAGCGCTCGAAAAGATTCACAGAACAATAATCATTATATTTCAATCACTTATAAAGTTCTAAAAAGTAAATGGTTGAAAAAACCCGAATTTTTGGGTACCCTCTGACTCCTCTAAACCGAAGCATTACCGGTTCATACAGGGAAAGCAGCGGGCCTCGCGGCCCGGGCGGGGTCTTTTAGCCCCTTGCTTCCTCCAAAAACCGGACTAGGTATCGAAAACCGTAAAAAGAGCAAAAAGAAGCGAGCGCATATGAAAAAACCGACACCTACTACCGCAAAAACAAAAGAAAAGAAGAAAACGGCCGGGAACGACAACCAAGACTTCATTAAAGGCGATTACGTGGTTTACCCCGCCCATGGCGTGGGCCAGATCGAGGGCGTCGAAACGGCGACCATCGGCGGTTCGGAAATCCGCCTTTATGCCATCGGTTTTGAGAAGGAGCGCATGCGCCTCAAGATTCCGGTCATCAAGGCCCGCACGTCCGGCCTGCGCAAGCTGAGCACCGGTTCGCGCCTCAAGGACGCCATGAAGACCCTGCAGGGCCGTGCCCGCGTGCGCCGCACGATGTGGTCCCGCCGCGCGCAGGAATACGAAATGAAGATCAATTCCGGCGACCCGGTTTCGATCGCGGAGGTGCTTCGCGACCTGAAACGCTCCAACGACGACGGGGAGCAGTCCTACAGCGAACGCCAGATCTACCAGTCGGCTCTCGAGCGCCTCGCCCGTGAAGTCGCGGCGGTTCAGAAAATCACGGAAGTGAAGGCCACCGCCAAGCTGGAAACCATGCTCGGCACGCTGAAAAAGAAAGAAGCCGCCTAAAGAATTCCCCAAGGAAGGAAATAAAAAGCCCCGGTTCAGGCCGGGGCTTTTTTCTTTCAAACTGTCATCCCGGCCCCTGCCTTCGCAGGGATAAACTGCGGCCGGGATCCATGGAACGACCGGGATAAATGCCAACCTTGTTGAGCAAATGGATAAATGGACCCCTGCCTGCGCAGGAGTGACGAAAAATAAACATTATCCCTTCCTATGTTCCTGATTCTAATGTATCCTTTATTTGATTCTGGGAATTCTCCCGGAATTATCCACAGACCTGCCCCCTCTTTTATCCTCATTCCTGCCGTGCAACAGATTCCTGGCGATTCCCGATTTGCGAGTATTGGCGCCCCGAGGCGCATCTGGGCCGTTTCCGCCATCCATGGCGACACCGAGCGCCTGACCGCCGTGCATGACGCGATTTACGACGCCATCCGCCCCGGCGACAGGCTGGTCTATCTTGGCAATTATACCGGCTACAATACCGACGCGGCAGCCTGCGTCGATGAAATCCTGACTTTCCGGCGCATGGTGCTCTCGATCGAGGGCATGATGTGCAGCGATATCGTTTATCTGAAAGGCCAGCAGGAGGAAATGTGGCAAAAGCTGCTCCAGCTCCAGTTCGCGCCCGACCCGACCAATGTCCTGCTCTGGATGCTGGGCAACGGTCTTTCCCCTACCCTCGAAAGCTACGGCATTTCGGCCCATGACGGGATCGATGCCTGCCGGGGCGGCGCTGTCGCTTTGACCAAATGGACGGGCCAGATCCGCGTGGCCGTGCGCCGTCACCCGGGTCATGAGACCTTCAGCGTGCATCATTCCCGTGCCGCTTTCACGAATGAAAGTTGCGACTACCCGATGCTGTTCGTGCATGCGGGGCTGAATACCAAGAAACCGCTCGGCGACCAGGGCGACCATTTCTGGTGGTCGGCGGGTAAATTCAACGAGATCAGCGACGCGTATCTGCCTTTCAAAAAGGTCATACGCGGGTATGACCCGGCCCGCGGCGGCATGAATTTAAATTGCGTGACCGCCACAATCGATGGTGGCTGCGGGTTTGGCGGCAGCCTGGTCTGCGCCGGCTTTGCCGAAAACGGCGAAGTCATTGATATTATGGAATGTTAAGTCCACAGGCCTGCAAAAAATCTGAAATATTTTAGAAACATTTCGATCCATTCGGGCGTTGGCTGCGTATAGAGGATATATGACCTCACAAAAGGCACCCGAACAATGGCCCACATAGACGACCCGCATACCCAGAAAGCAAATCTGGATTACATCCGCACCTCGATGAACGAGCCCATGCTTGAAAAAGATCATGAGCTCGACCTCGCGCGCCGCTGGAAGAACAAGCGGGATGAAAGAGCCCTGCACGAAATGGTGACGTCCTACACCCGCCTCGTGGTTTCGATTGCCAGCCGTTTCCGCAATTACGGCCTGCCGATGGGCGATTTAATCCAGGAAGGCAATGTCGGCCTGATGCAGGCCGCCGATCGTTTCGACCCCGAACGCGAAGTGCGCTTCTCGACTTACGCCGCGTGGTGGATCCGCGCCGCGATCCAGGCTTACATCCTGCGCAACTGGTCGATCGTGCGCACCGGCACCACCGCCGCGCAGAAATCGCTGTTCTTCAATTTCCGCCGCCTGCGCGCGAAGATCGAGAATAAAACCGAGCGTGAAGGCCTCGATGACGCGGGCCGTGCGCAGATCGCGAAGGAACTCGGCGTCGATGTCAGCGATGTCGAGAGCATGGAAGGCCGCCTCGCCGGCACCGACCATTCACTCAACGCAACCGTCGGCGAAGACGGCGACAGCGAATGGCAGGATTTCCTTGAAGACGGCAATCCGAACCCGGAGGAAATCGTCATCGGCATGAAGGATGCCAAGACGCGCTCGGCATGGCTGAAAAAAGCGCTAAACGGTTTGTCGGACCGCGAGCGGACGATCATCAAGGAACGGCACCTGAATTACGAAGCCGTGACGCTTGAGGAGCTTGGCAAGACGCTCGGGATCAGCAAGGAGCGCGTGCGCCAGCTTGAGCAGCGGGCGATGGATAAGCTGCGCGTTTCGATGAGCCGCCACACGGAAGACGGGCAACGCTTGTTTGGTTAAGCGTAATCGTCATTGCGAGCGTTAGGAAGCAATCCAGAAAAAAAACGAACCACAGCGGCCACAGACGAAATCACAGCGCGTTTTTTATAAAAGGCTCCTGTGTTTTCGCTGTGATCGCTGTGGTTAAAAAATTAAATCGCTCCGGCCCGCGACCTGGCAATGACGCAATTTTAATTTCCAATAATTTTATATTTCTGACCGGCTTTGACTCCATCACCGGAGCCGAGGCCGTTCAGCACGCGGAAGCGCTCTTCACGCAGCGCGCCTTCGGGCATGCGTTGCGCCATGGTCGAGACGGTGTCGCTGTTGCCCGCCATCACCGTGTAGACACGGTACGGGCGTACGGCCTGACGCTCGGATTCATTGAGCGGCCGGAAACTGTATGTCGAGGTTTTCAACGCATTGACCAGAGACGCATCGGCGCCCTGCGGGATCGCGACCTGGAAACGCGCCATCTTGTTGCCGAAGCGGATCGCGACAAGGCGGATGGTGACGGGCTTGCCGTTTAAATTTCCCGTGAACCCGGCCGTCGCGGCGGGCATGCCGCCGATGCTGATATTCTCGGGCTTCTCGACCGGTTCGTTTTTCATCCAGTTCTGCGTGAGATACATCATCGGGTCGCCGGAAACATTGGCGATGTCGAAGATGATCGTCGCGCCGGATTTTGAAACGGCGACGACCTGGCTCGGCTGGTTATCGATCGTGAAACCTTCCGGCACGTTGAAGGCGAACCCAATGCCGGGATGGAAGAAGCCGTTGCCGCGCACGAAGCCCTGCTTCTCGCTGTCGCCATAGACCATGTTTTCGATCATGTCGAGATGGCGGTCATGATTGACCGCGCCGCCGGCCGGATAATTACGCGCCTGCGCCAGCGTGCTGCTGACCCGTTCGGCGGTGGCCGGGTGGGTCGAGAAATAGCTGGTGGAATCGGAGCCGTCGCCGCCCTGCAGCCTGCTTTCCAGCGATGCATCGTTCTGCAGGGACCTCAGGAATGACGACATCGCCGCCGGGTCGTAACCGCCACGGGTCATGTACCTCAGCCCAAGCGAATCCGCTTCGTTCTCCTGTGAACGGGAATAGGAACTCAGGTAAAGGTTCGAGCCGACGCCGAGCGCCTGCGAGACGCCGTCGCTGCCGATGGCGGCGCCGAGGACCGCCGCGCCCAGTGATGTGACAACGCCGTGCGAATATCTTTCAGCCGAATGACGCGCGGTGATGTGGCCGGTTTCATGCGACAGCACGGCGGCGAGTTCCGCCTCGCTGTTGGCCAGCGCCAGCAGCCCGCGCGAGACATATATATAACCGCCTGGCAGCGCGAAGGCGTTCACAATCGAGCTGTCGATGACGTAGAATTTATACTGAACGTCGCTGCGCTCGGTGTCTTTCGTCACCTTGTTGCCGACCTCGTTCACATAGGCCGTCAGGGTGGGATCGTTATAGAATCCGAATTGCTGCTCTACCTTCTGATGTTCGGTGGCGCCGACCGAGGATTCCTGGCCGGGGGACATCAATCCCGTAAACTGCCTTGCGCCGGTGGCGGGGTTGGTGCTGCAGGCGCTTACGCAAAGCGCCAGAAACAGGAACAATATCTTCCCGTAATCCCGGCCCCGGATCGTAGTCCGGGGTAAACTTCGGCCGGGATCCATACGTACTGAATTCAATAGCCCATGGACCCCGGCTTGCGCCGGGGTTGCGATTTCTTTAGTTTTCAAAAAGCGAATGAAATTTTTCATGATCAGAATATTAATTGTTTTTTTGACGCTCGCCAGTCTTTTTATGAACGGCGCGAAAGCTGAGGATGTTCCCCGCCTGCCGTCGGGCGATTTTTCGGAATTGCGCAAGACCGGCATGGTCAATGTCAGCGCCGTGATCGACCCGCAGACGATTCAACTGGAAGACGGGCATATCGTGCGGCTGGCGGGCATCGATTTTCCCGATTTCAATCCCGATGAGCCCGGCGATTTTTCCCTGACCGCGATGCAGATTCTGCGCGACATGCTGGTGGGCAAAACCGTGCTGCTTTACCAGACCATCAACCGCGAAGAAGGCCGTATCAACCGCATGGGCCAGGATATCGCGCAGGTGGAGCGCGAATCCGACAAGGCATGGGTCCAGGGCACATTGTTATCGCTCGGCCTCGCCCGCGTGCGGACGGCGCAGCGCAACCCTGAAATGGCGCAGCAGATGTACGATCTCGAACAGGCCGCGATGAAAGACAAGGCCGGGATCTGGGAGAAATCTTCAAAAATCCTGACGCCCGAAGAAGCCGAAGGTCATGAAGGCAGCTTCCAGATCGTCGAGGGGCGCATCGAAAGCGCGGCGCTGAAGCAGAACCGCATTTACCTCAATTTCGGCAAGGACTGGAAAACAGACTTCACCATTTCCATCGCACCGGAAGACAAGCGCGCTTTCCTGAAGCAAAATCTCGACCCGCTGCAATGGAACGGCAAGCAGGTGCGCGTGCGCGGCTGGATCGAGAGCTATAACGGCCCTTACATGCAGATCAACCACCCGGCGGCGATCGAGGTCAAAATCGATGAGCCAAATTCTGTCACCTCCGCCCCCCGCTTTCGCGAAGGACAAGCCGCGGCGGGGGCCCGGTCACAATAAGGCGCGTGGCGAAGCCACGCACATCGTGGATCCCCGACGTTTAAGCCATGCTTCGCATGGCTTCGCGGATGACATAGTGGAGGTTGCCTTCCGGCGGGTAAGCGCCTAAGTTAGGCACAGAGATTCATTAATTTCTTTACTATTTGAGTTATGGCCAAGAAAACCGCCGACAAGAAGCATGAAGAGACCGGACCCGGAAACCGCCGCGCGCCGCTGATGGATCTGTTCCCGGCGCTGGCACCCTACTCCAGCGGATTTCTCGCGGTCGATGAGATTCACAATCTTTACTGGGAGCAGAGCGGCAACCCGGACGGCGTGCCGATCGTGCTGCTGCATGGCGGTCCCGGCGCGGGCGCGACGCCGACGCACCGCCGGTTTTTCGATCCCGATCATTATAGAATTGTAATCTTCGACCAGCGCGGCTCGGGACGCTCGCACCCGCTCGGCAGTGTTGAGAAAAACACCACGAGGCATCTGCTGAACGACATCGAGAGGCTCCGCAAACATCTCGGCATCGAGCGCTGGCATATTTTCGGTGGTTCTTGGGGCAGCACGCTCGCCCTGCTCTATGCCAATCAAAATCCCGAACGCTGCCTCAGCCTGATCCTGCGCGGGATATTCCTGATGGAGCAGGAAGAGATCAACTGGTTTCTCTACGGTATCAGGACGGTCTTCCCGGAGGCGTGGGAGCAATTCTCGAATTTCCTGCCGGAAGGCGAGCAAAAGAATCTACTCAACGGTTATTACAGGCGCCTGATCGGCGAGGATGAAAAAATCCGGCTGCAGGCGGCGATCCGCTGGAGCCTTTACGAAGGCGCGTGCTCGTCCCTGCTGCCAAACTACGAAACCATCACGACGGAAGAACAGAAACAGCATGCGCTGGCGCTGGCGCGCATCGAGGCGCATTATTTCAGCAACGAATGCATCACGCCCGAAAACAGCCTGCTGAAGACCATCGATAAAATACGCTCCATCCCTGCCGTTATCGTGCAGGGGCGCTATGACATCATCTGCCCGATCGCGACGGCGTATAAGCTGCACCATGCGTGGCCGGAGGCGGATTATATCGTCGTGCCGGATGCCGGGCATTCGGCGCTCGACCCGCCGATCCGTTCACGGCTGATCGAAGCCACCGAAAATTTCAAAACCATCAGGGCGTAACGAATGAAGTTCAAAACCATCCGGGATATCGATCTCAATAACAAGCGTGTCCTGATGCGCGCGGATCTGAACGTGCCCGCACAGCATGGCAAAGTGACGGACACGGCGCGGATCGACCGGCTGAAACCGACCATCGATCATCTGCGCAAAGCGGGCGCGCGCACATTGATTCTTTCCCATTTCGGGCGGCCCGATGGCGAGCGCAATCCGCAAATGTCGCTGGCGTTTCTGCTCCCTGCCCTCGAGGCGTCATGGGGCACGAAGGTCAAATTCGCCCAGGACTGCATCGGGGACAAGGCGGAAGCCCTTACCGCATCCTTACAGCCGGGTGAAATCGCCATTCTCGAAAACGTGCGCTTTCACAAGGGCGAGGAAGCGAACGACCCGGCCTTCTGCAAGGAACTGGCGAAGAACGGCGACATCTACGTGAACGATGCTTTTTCGGTTTCGCACCGGGCGCATGCCTCGACGGAAGGCCTCGCGCATCTCCTGCCCGCCGCCGCCGGATTTTTGATGGAAGAGGAATTGAATGCGCTCGACCGCGCGCTGGAACGACCCCGGAAGCCGGTTGCGGCCATCGCGGGCGGTTCAAAAATCTCGACCAAATTAAAAGTTCTAAAAAACCTCGTCGAGAAGGTTGATTTCCTCATTCTCGGCGGCGGGATGGCGAACACCTTCCTGCACGCGCAGGGCGCGGATATCGGCATGTCGCTGTGTGAAAAAGACATGGCGGCGGAAGCCAGGAAAATCATGGATCACGCTGCGTCGAAAGGCTGCAAGATACTTTTGCCGATCGATTCCGTGACCGTGACTTCAATTCATCCCGGCGCCGAGTACGAGATTGATGACAGCCGGAAAATTCCCGCTGACCGCATGGCCATCGATGTCGGGCCGAAAACGATTCAATATATTCTCGATGAAACGAAAAACTGCAAAACACTGGTGTGGAACGGACCGATGGGCGTGTTCGAGATCAAGCCGTTTGACGCCGGCACCAATGCCATCGCTGTCGAAACCGCCAAGCGTACGAAAAACGGTTTAATCAGCGTCGCGGGCGGCGGCGACACGGTGGCAGCGCTCGAAAATGCCGGTGCTGCGGATGATTTCACCTATATCTCGACGGCGGGCGGCGCATTTCTGGAATGGCTTGAGGGCCGGACATTGCCCGGCGTCGCGGCGCTTGACCTGAAAAATTAATCCTGCAGCGAACTGAGCGAATTTTCCATGATGCCCTTGGCGATGCCGGGCTGGATGCGGTCGAAATACGTGATCGCGCGCGTGATGTCCTTCAGGTCGACCATCTTGCCGCTGTTGCGGATACGGTTGCTGAGAAGATACATCGAAATGAAATCCTGCTTCGTGATTTCCTTGGCGCGGCAGGCGACAGCAAGGCCCTGCCCGCTGGACTGGCGCAGGATCGAGATCACCGTTTCGATCGGCAGGCCCGAGAATTTGCCGAACATCGCGACGAAGGTCTGGGTCTGGCCGCGCTTCAGCGTGCCGAGCATCATTTTGACGGTGAGAAGATTTTTCTCATGGAAACGCTCGACCGATTTTATAACGGCCGGCGTCGGCACATACTGGTCCTCGTCGACGCCGTCGACGAATTCGAGAATGATTTCATCAATCGCGTCGGTGAGCATGCCGGATTCAATTTCGAAATTATCGGCGATATAGCGTTTCAGTTCATAACCGACGCATTTGTAAAGCCTGGAGGCGATATCCTTGCCGACTTCGTCGCGGCGCAGGAGCGGCGTGGCGATGTCCTCGCTGTTCTGGGCGAGATCGGAAAGCACATTAAGCGTGTGTTCGGTGAGCTTGAGATTGGTGTTTTCAGCCAGCGTCAGGGCGGTGTCGAAATCGCGCGTGTCGGCCAGGATATTCATGACATGGTCGCTGAGTTTCCGGCGGGCGGCGATTTCGCGCCAGTATTCGGCGCTTTTTGACTTGATGATATATATAAGGTCGAGCTCGCCCAGAACGGCGCTGTTGCGCAGCACCGGCGCGGCGATTTCAATTTCATCGTGAGAAATCTGGAGGATAAGGCGCAGCGGCGCCTTTTCCAGCATCGAAAGACGTTCGGCGAGCGCCTGTCTTAAATCTTTTTCGGCCTGACGCATCAATGCAATCAATACATCGGCGATCAGTTCACTTTCGCGCGGTGAAAGATCCATGCCCAGCAGGTCGCTGATGATGGACATCAGCTCGGCCCGGGCGAGCGGCTTTTTATCCTTGGCCAAACCATAAAGTTTGTGACTGTCGTAAAGCTTTACGAGCAGCGGCGTGACGCCGGATGATTTATCTAGAAAACTTAAATCCATAATCTTTTACCTTGAATCCCTGCGACCTTTATACCCGCCAGACGTTACAAAACGGTTAATCCCAATCAATTTGATTTAAATGCGGTTTTGTTATACAAATGGGGCTCCTAAAGGTTTGTTAATCATTTCGTAATAAACTGGCTGAGTAGCTTCTGAATCAACCAAGAAGAGCTTCAGGCACACATGGCCGGACCCCTCAATGGCATTGGCGGACAACAACAAATCCCGCTCGCTACCCCTTACCAGCCGGGGCAGAACGGGTCGCAGGTGCGTGCCCAGGACGAGCGTGCGCCCAAGCCGAATCAGGTCCAGCAGCCTGCCAGCCAGCTCGGCCAGGCGCAGGAGCCGGAGACCCGGACTTCCAGAGACCTTCAAAGCCTCCTGAAAGAAGCCGAAGCCACGGGCCAGACCGGCCGCGGTTCGGTTATCGATATTACGATTTAATCTCAATCGTCATTGCGAGCGTTAGCGAAGCAATCCAGAAAAGACTGGATCGCCACGCCGACTTTGTCGGCTCGCGATGACGTCGGCGGTTACTGGAACGCCACTTCGTTGAAGCTGCGCAGTTTGCGGCTATGGAGTTTTTCGGGTTCCTGGTCGCGCAGCAGCGTCATGGTCAGCAAACCGATCTGCAAATGCTGTTTCACGCGCTCGCGGTAGAACGCATCGGCCATGCCGGGAAGTTTGAGCTGGCCGTGCAGCGGTTTGTCGGAAACGCAGAGCAACGTGCCATAGGGAACCCGGAACCTGAATCCATTGGCCGCGATAGTGCCGGCCTCCATATCCATGGCGATGGCGCGGCTCTGGCTCAGGCGGCGGCTCTGGGTCAGCGATGAACGTAATTCCCAGTTCCGGTCGGCGGTGGTTGCCACCGTTCCCGTGCGCATGAATTTTTTCAGGTCGAAGCCTTTGTGTCCCGTAACCTGCGAGACCGCCTGCTCCAGCGCCTGCTGGATTTCGGCGAGAGCGGGAATGGGAATGTTCGGCGGCACTTCTTCGTCGAGAATATTGTCTTCGCGCAGATAGCCGTGCGCGAGAACGTAATCGCCCATGCGCTGTGAGTTTCTTAATCCCGCGCAGTGGCCGAGCATCAGCCACGCGTGCGGTCTTAAAACAGCGCAATGATCGGTGATGGTTTTGGCGTTCGACGGGCCGACGCCGATATTCACCAGCGTGATCCCCTGCCCGCCCGGCATTTTCAGGTGATAAGCCGGCATCTGCGGCAGCCGGATGGCCTGCGGGGCGGCCTGCGTGGTGACGGCGCTATAATTTTCGGAGTTTTTATTCGGCGTGATGCGGTCGCCCGGTTCGACGAAGGCGCTGAACACCGAGCGCTGCTTGCGCATCGCCTGGTCGTCGGTCGGCGCCATCAGGCCATGGCACAGCCGCACGAATTCATCGATATAGAACTGGTAGTTCGTGAAGATGATGTAATTCTGGAAGTGTTCGGCCGAGGTGCCGCAATAATGCTTGAGCCTTTGCAAGCTTAAATCCACCCGCGGCGCGGTGAACAGCGCCAGCGGCGACGGCTCGCCCGCCGGCGGAATATAAGTGCCGTTGGCGATTTCATCATCCATGACATCGAGATTGGGAATGTCGAAGATTTCCGGCAGGGTGTGAAGCTGCTCCGCCGTCAGGCCGTTTTCGATGTGGAAATTCGAGCCGAGCGCGAAGTGGACGGGAATGGGCGTGGTGCTGACGCCGACCTCGATCGGGACATTATGGTTGGCGATCAGGAGGCGCATCTGCTCGAGATAATAATTCTGGAAGATGTCGGGCCGGGTCAGCGTCGTGCTGTAGGCGCCCGGGCGCGGCGCGAAACCGTAAGCTAGGCGCGTATCCGCCCGGCGGGCCTGTTTGGTGACAATCTTGATATAGGGATAGCAAACGCTGATGCGATCATGTTCGTCGGTGACCTTGTCCTCGGCGAAGCTTTTGAACTGCGCCTGAAGATAAGCCAGGTTGCTTTCGTAAATCTCCGTCACGGCGTCGAGCGCCAGTTGCGGGTCTTTATAGGTCTTGGCCTTGAATGTGCGGGGCGCCTTTGGCATGCCCGTTTATTTTCGCCGATCTGGAAATAATTTCAAGGGGTAAAGAAGGACCGCCAGGGCTAGGCCAGGGTGTTCTCAAGGCGGAGAGACCGAATATTTGTATAAATCTGCTGGGTCGCGCGCTGAATGAAGGTTTCGGTTTTAGCAAGATCAAGCTCGTCCCGTTCATTTCGTACGCCGATTTCAACATCTATTGAAAAAGGCCGCGTTGTCACCCGGCTTAACGCCGCAATCTGGGCAGCGACGTTTTCAGGATTCAGCCCGCCGGCGAAGACAAGCATTCTATCCGGGAAAGCTTTTTCAAGTGCCGCGATATGAGGCGCGAAGGCCCGCACATCCATTTTCCGGCCCGTACCGCAGGAAGAATCCAGCAAAATTCCGCTTATATATTTTTCGTAGGGACGAAGACGGGCGATCAGTTCATCAGGAGTCATTTCTGTTATATCACCGGGGCCTGCCTGGAAAATGATTTCCAGATCCGGAAACATCCCGTCTTTTTTGTGTTTTACAGACTCCAGTAAATCCGCGCTGACATTGAAAGCGCGGTTGAGCTGCAAGACCTTGCCAGCCGTGCTTTTATAAATCTCGCTGCCCTTGCCCATGAAAATATTAACAAGGTCGGGTATAAAAAACTTGTCCGGGTTTTCAGGATTCGGTGAATAATGAATGGCATTACGGCCGAATGGTTGTTTGGGATTTAAAATGCGTAAATCATCCAATCCTATGTATCGCGGATCGGTTATTTTGCCATCTGCGTTGATCATTTCCGACGTCAGGCAATAGCCAATCAATCCATAGTGCCCTCTTCCACCGACACCCACTGCGTTCGTATAAAACTGACCTGTCAGGGTTTCGCCCTGATCGCGTGTCGTGACGCCGGCGATGCCAATATAAGGTTTCATGATGGCTCCCTTGCCAGTAATGTCTCGGCAGAAACCTTCGTGCCATTCACGATTTTTTCCAGTTCCTGCACATGCTCAAGTGTAAGCCTGGGCAACAGCATGCGTAACTTGGTAATCATGGCCGCATGATCGCTGCCATCCACCATCTCCTCTTCCAGCAGGTGCCCCATGAGTTCGCGCTTTGCTCTCAGATACGCCAGAGAATCAGGCGTGGGAGCCGTCTGGTTCTGTTCCCGAATGACTTCGACACCGGCGTCCCGCACCGCCTGAATTTTGGCGGGATTGTTGGTTATTAATCTTACTTTCGTAATGCCCAGCAATTTCAAGGCATCAGTTACCACACCATATTCACGAAAATCGTTACCGCCCATTCCGAAACGCTGATAGGTCTGCGACGTGTCAATTCTGTGCACTTGCTCCATGTGATTGGCCGCCGTTTTCATCGTCAGGCCGGCATTGCGGCCTTCCTGGTCGAGATAAAAAATAATCCCTGCGCCCTGCTCTTTGATTACAAGCTTTGCGACATCCAATTGACGGCGGCAATCGCAGTTCTTGCTGTAAAGCGCATCGCCGAAACGGCAGCATGAATGAATGCGAACCAAAAGAGGTTCATTCTCATTCATTTTTACAAGATCGGTAAAACTGAGCTTGCTGAGATCGCCTTCCAACCCGTCCGTGTTGTAAATCAGGATTGTGTGTTCTTTTACGACCTTGAGGGTTTCGCTGTAATTACGCGGATCGCGAACTTCGTCATTTTCTACGACGCACAGATGAATCCAGTCGCCAATATCAGTCGGCAGGTGAATAGGCACTGAAGCAACGACAATACTGGCGGCGTTAAAATCTGACGGCAATCTTTTATAAACAACAGGATCTTGCATCAGTGAACTCTTCCCTTACTCTGAAAAGAGAACTAGCAAGAATATGTCTAATCTGTCAAAGGCTTAATTTATGCGGAAATCTAGGCAGGCAGGCCCATTAGGGAACGCGCGTAATCACGGGCGCTGAAGGGCTGCATGTCCCCTGCCTGCTCGCCGATTCCAATAGCATGGACCGGCACGCCGAACTGGTCGGCGAGGCCCACCAGCACCCCGCCCCTTGCCGAGCCGTCGAGCTTGGTGACGATCAGGCCGGTGACGTTCACCATGCTTTTGAATGTTTCCAACTGGGCGAAAGCGTTCTGGCCGGTGGTGGCGTCGAGCACCAGCAGCGTCGCATGAGGCAGGCTTTCATCCTGCTTTTTCAAAACGCGGACGATTTTTTCCAGCTCGGCCATCAGGTTCGATTTGTTATGGAGGCGCCCCGCCGTGTCGATCAGCAGGACGTCGATATTTTCTTTCTTCGCTTTTTCATACGCCTCGAACGCGACCGAGGCGGCATCGGCGCCGACATCCTTGGCGTAGAAACCGGAATTCGTGCGCGAGGCCCATTCCTTGAGTTGCTCGACCGCGGCGGCGCGGAACGTGTCGCCCGCCGCGACCATGATCTTGTATCCTTCGCTTTTCAGGCGCTGGGCGTATTTGCCGATGGTGGTGGTTTTGCCGACGCCGTTGACGCCGCAGACCAGAATGACAAACGGGCCATTCGCGGGTTTTTCAATCTTCAAAGGTTTGGCAACGGGGCTAAGTATATCCGCCATGGTTTCGGCCAGCGCGGTGCGGATTTCGCGGTCGCCCGCATCGTCGCCGAAGCGTTTCTGCGAAAATTCCCCGATCACCTTCGCCGCCGTTTTCGGGCCGAGATCGGCCTCGATCAAAATTTCTTCAAGGTCATCCAGCGATCCCGCATCCAGTTTCGATTTCAGGAGAAGATCGGAAATGCCCGTCGTCAGTTTCGACGAGGATTTCGAAAGCCCCTTGGTTAAACGCGAAAACCAGCCGCCCTCGTTCGTGTGGTCGCTCAGGTCTTCCTGCTCATGCAGGTCGTCGGCAGGTGTGTGGACGGGAACCGGGGTTATATCAAGGTCCTCAAGAACCTCGATTTCGGATTGCTCAAGGCTGCGCTTCAGGTCGGGATCGATGTCGGCATCATATTCCACCGGCGGCTCGATGGCGGCGTCATCGTCGCGGTGAATGATGCGGTCGGCGCGCTCATTGCTGCCCTCGCCCGTCGATTTGCTCTTTTTCTTCCAGAAGACCATGTCAGAAATATATAGAACACGCCCGGTTAAATCAAAGCCTTGCTTTTACCGGGCTGGCGGCGGCTGCGCAGGCGCCGCAGCCGCGGGCACCATGAATTTTTCAGGCAACTGGCGCATGGCTTCGCGCGGCACCAGTTTATCCGGCTGCGCCGGGTCGCAGAGTTTCGATTCGCGTTCGTAATTTTCAGGCGAGTCGATGGGCATGTTCCGCCTTTCAACCTCTTTGTACATATAATCGCCGTAAATCTCGATGGCGTCGCTCAGGCCGGTGCTCAGGCTTTCAAAACCCCGCTCCATTTCCGAACGCGGCACATAGCGCCGCTCCATATAGGCGATAATCTGCGGCAATTCCTTTTTCAGTTTCGCAAGGACATCCTGAACGGCCTTGACGTTGGTTTCGTGGTGCCACAGTTCATGGTCCAGCGTGAGGTCGAACTGGCATGTGCCCTTCTTGAGTTCAGACCCGACGAAAATCTGCGTGTGATAGAACACATCGATATTCAATTCCCTTACATAGGGGCAGAAATACAGGCCGTAGCGGTCATAGGCCTTGCCCATAAAACGCGAGCGCGTCCGCACGCCCATGGCGCCGCGCGCCTGGCCCAGCACAAAAAGCTCCTGCGAGGCCCAGACATGGTCCACGTTCGCATTCTTCCACTCGGCCATGTGCTCTTTGTCATCATTGGTCAGCTTTTTGACCGAGAGCTTGTGATTATATGTCACGTCCGGGATTTCGAGATTGATGTTGATTTTCGTGTTGAACGGCTTGTTTTTATAACAGCCGTTCTTATCGCCGGTCGCCCCGGCGGGAATCAGCAATGCGCTCGCGAGAAGAACAGGTAACGGGATCATGAAGAAACGTAGTTATTGCGACAGAACGTCGCCTATCAGGGTATTATTTTTAACGCCGGTTGTATAGACGTGAATAAGACTACCGGCCTCGATATCGCCTTCGAACGCGACGGGCGCGAAATTTTCGGTGCGGGCGATATTCCCCTTTTCAACGATGCCCTGCATTTTTTTATTAACGTTTTCATGCAGGAATTTCTGAAGCTGTTTTTCGCCGAGATTACGCAAACGCGCGGCGCGTTCCTTGCGCACGGCCTTGTCCACCGACGGCATACGGGCGGCGGGTGTGCCTTCGCGTTCCGAATAAGGGAACACATGCAGGAAAGTCAGCCCGCATTCCTCGACGATGTCCATCGTGCGCTGGAACATTTCTTCCGTTTCGGTCGGGAAACCGGCGATGATATCGGCGCCATAGGCGATGTCAGGGCGGTAGGAGCGCGCGCGACTACACATATTAATAACATCGTCGCGCAAGTGGCGGCGTTTCATGCGCTTCAATATCAGGTCGTCGCCGGCCTGTAATGAAAGATGAAGATGCGGCATGAAGCGCGGTTCCCCGGCAATCAATCTCCACAGATCTTCATCGATCTCCACGGGGTCGAGCGAAGATAATCTCAGTCTTGGCAATTCAGGAACCAGCGCCAGAACGCGGCGGATCATCTGGCCGAGCGTCGGCGAACCGGGAAGATCGGGACCGTAGGATGTTATATCCACGCCGCTCATGACGATTTCCTTGTAGCCCGCCGTCACCAGCGCGCGAACCTGGTCAACAATAACGCCGATGGGCACCGAACGCGAATTGCCGCGGCCATAGGGGATAATGCAGAAGGTGCAGCGGTGGTCGCATCCGTTTTGCACCTGTATGAATGCGCGGCTGCGGTCCTCGAACCCGGTGAGCAGATGCCCCGCCGTTTCCTTGACCGACATGATGTCGTTGACCAGAACGCGTTCTTCGCTCTCGAGCCCCCATGTCTCGGGTTTGAGTTTCAGATCGTTGCCGATGATCCGGTTCACTTCCGGCATTTCAGAATACATTTTCGGGTTCACCTGCGCGGAGCAACCGGTGACGATGATTTTCGCGCCGGGGTTCTCGCGGCGGGCTTTCCTGATCGATTGGCGGGCCTGGCGCTCGGCTTCTTTGGTCACAGCACAGGTGTTGAAAATGATGGCGTCCTGAAGCCCGGCCTTTCTGGCGTGCGTCTTCATCACCTCGGATTCATAGACATTGAGGCGGCAGCCAAAAGTCACAATTTGTGGTTCTTTTTGATTCATTTTTTTAAAAATAAAAAAATTTAAACGCAACGATCGCTACGAACGCAACGAATACTACAAATACGTGGCGACAGTCGCGTGCGTGGCGTTTAATACTACTTATTTTAATGTTCCGTCAAATACGTAGGCGGCGGCGCCGGTCATCAGGACATGGTTGTCATCGCGCCAGTGAATGCTGAGCGTGCCGCCATCCAGCACGATATCGGCCTTGCGGTCGGCCAATCCCCTGCGGACTGCCGCCACCAAAGTCGCGCAGGCGCCCGAGCCGCAGGCATGGGTTTCACCGGCGTTGCGTTCCCAGACGCGCATTCTTAATTCTTTCGGGCTGCGCACTTCGACGAACTCAACATTGGTTTTGCTCGGGAACAGCTCGTCGGATTCAAAACGCGGCCCGATTTTAGAAACGTCCAATTTTTCAACGTTGTCGACAAAAAACACGGCGTGCGGGTTGCCGACATTGACGCCGACCGGGTCTTTGACATTCCCCTCGCCAATGCCGAGATGGAGCGTGTCGATCTCTTTCGCCAGCGGGACATCCTTCCAGCCGAATTTCGGCTCGCCCATGTCGGCGGTGATACGGCCGTCAGGCTCGCGCCAGCACGGCAGCATTCCAGCCACCGTTTCGATCACAGTCATATCCTTGCCGGTTTCATTCATGATGAGAGAGGCCACGCAGCGCGTCGCATTGCCGCAGGCCTCGGCCTCGGAGCCGTCCTGGTTATAAATCGCCATAAACAGGGCTGACTCAGGGTTCTTTTTGGGCTGGAGGATAATCAGCTGGTCGCAGCCGATGCCGGTCTTGCGGTTGGCGATTTTCTCCATTTGGGCGCGCCCGATGGGAGTCGAACCATCCCGGAAGTCCAGGATGACAAAGTCGTTGCCGAGGCCGTGCATCTTGATAAAGCGCATGTTTTTCAATCCCTTACCCAACTGTCATTCCGGCGAAAGCCGGAATCCGGTGCCCTTATCAACCCGATCCCGGCTTCCGCCGGGATGACAACAGGAACAGGAATATAGAGCATAGGCCGCTAAAAGGCTATAAAACCTTGACTTTAAACCCCTTACCCCCTAATTTCCGGCCATTCCACTGACAGACCTGAAGTCAGTGTCCACGGATACACCGCGCCCGGCGATTACGCTCAGCGCGGCCAAGGTGTTTTTTATGTTTGAAAGCTTAAGTACGAAACTTGGAAATGTGTTCACGAAGCTGCGCGGCAAAGGCAGCTTGTCCGAGAACGACGTCATGTCGGTGGCGCGCGAGATCCGCGTCGCGCTGCTCGAGGCCGACGTCGCCCTCCCGGTCGTCAAGGATTTCATCGAGAGCATCAAGAAAAAGGCCGTCGGCCAGGATGTCATCAAGGGCGTCAATCCCGGCCAGCAGATTGTTAAAATTGTTCACGATGAACTCGTGAAGATGCTCGGTTCCGAGGCGCAGGAACTGAAACCCGGCTCGGCCCCTGCCGCCTATCTCATGGTCGGATTGCAGGGCTCGGGTAAAACGACCTCCACCGCGAAGATCGCGAAATTCCTAACCGACAAGCAGAAGAAAAAAGTTTTGATGGCGTCGCTGGACATCTACCGTCCCGCCGCGCAGGAACAATTGAAGCAGCTCGGCACGCAGACAGGCATCGCCACGCTGCCCGTTATTGAGGGCCAGAAGCCCGTCGATATCGCGAAACGCGCGATGGATACAGGCCGCAAAGAAGGTTACGACATCGTCATGCTCGACACGGCGGGCCGTCTGTCGATCGATGAAGAGCTTATGAAAGAGGTCGAAGCCGTCAAGAGAGCCACGAACCCGGTCGAAGTCCTGCTGGTTGCCGACGCGATGACGGGTCAGGATGCCGTCAACACCGCCAAGAATTTCGACGCCCGCGTGGCGCTGACGGGAATAATGTTAACCCGCGTCGACGGCGATGCGCGCGGCGGCGCGGCGATGTCGATGAAGGCCGTGACCGGCAAGCCGATCAAGCTGATCGGTACGGGCGAGAAGATCGACGCGCTGGAGCAGTTCCACCCCGACCGTATCGCGGGCCGCATTCTCGGCATGGGCGACATCGTTTCGCTCGTCGAGAAAACCATCGAAACCGTCGACCGCGAAGACGCCGCGAAAATGGCGCAGAAATTCCAGAAGGGAAAATTCGATTTCAACGACCTGCTCAGCCAGATGCAACAGATGAAGAAAATGGGCGGCATGGGCGCGATGATGAAGCTCCTGCCCGGCCTCGGCAATATGGCGGCACAGCTTGAGAATGCGGGCGTCGATGAATCACTTATGAAGCGCCAGGAAGCGATCATTCTTTCCATGACCGTGACCGAGCGCGCGAAACCGGAACTGCTGAACGCCAAGCGCCGCATCCGGATCGCGAATGGATCGGGCACGTCGGTGCAGGACGTCAATAAACTCACCAAGCAGCTTGAGCAGATGCAAAAGATGATGCGCCAGGTCAAAAAAATGGGCGCCGGCAAAATGATGGGCATGATGAACAAGATGACCGGCGGCAAGATGGACGATTTGTCCATGCTCGCGCAATCGATGGACCCGGACGCGCTCGGCGAAGACATGGCCGCGATGGATGACGGCGCGCTCGGCCCTAACCCTTTCGCCCCCGGCGGAAAGATGCATGGGGGAAGTAAAAAATGATTTTTAACCACGAAGACACAAAGATCACGAAGAATCACAAAGAAAAATATTAAAAATACTTTGTGCAACCTAGTGTCCTTCGCGTCTTCGTGGTGAATTTTTTTGTTTTTTAATTTTTTTAACTTTCAACACCTAAAGGAGAAGTACAATGGCAGTAGTAATCAGAATGTCCCGGGGCGGCCGCAGAAACCTCCCCTTCTACCGTATCGTGGTGGCGGATTCCCGTTTTCCGCGCGACGGCCGTTACATCGAGCGCGTTGGCACGTACAACCCGCTACTGAAAACGGGCGATGAAAACCGCGTTCAACTCGTAAAGGACCGTATCGAACACTGGCTGAAGCAGGGCGCGAAACCGTCCGAGCGCGTGGCGATGTTCCTCGGCCAGGCCGGCATGATCGACATGCCGAAGCAGCCGAACCGCCCGAGCAAATCGGCCCCCGGCGAGAAGGCGAAAGCCCGCGTCGAGGAAAAAGCCGCGAAGAAAGCTGCCGCTGAAGAGGCCGCGAAAGCAGCCAAGGAAGCACCGGCTCCCGCGCCGGCAGAAGCGCCTGCAGAAACCCCGGCGGAAGCAGCGAACGAAGCCGCTCCCCCGGCTGAAGAAGCCAAGGCGGCGGGTTAAGATTAACCACGAAGGCACAAAGAGCACCAAGTTTCACAAAGTTTTTTAATATTATTCTTTGTGGTCCTTTGTGACCTTCGTGACTTCGTGGTGAAAAAATATGAAACGCGTCTGTCTTGGAAAAATAACGAGCGCGCACGGCGTCAAAGGGCTGGTGAAAATCCTGCCCTTTGGCGAAGACCCCCTCTTGATCGAAGAGCTTTCCCCGGTTTTCACGGGCGAAACCTCTTCGGATCAGGTTTCCATTAAAATGAAAAACTCCGCCGGGAATAAATACTGGCTGGCCTCCGTCGAGGGCGTGAGCGAGCGCAACGGCGCCGAAGCGTTACGTGGTACGTCGCTGTGGGTCGAACGCGACGCCTTGCCCAAAATCGAAAACAAGAATACCTATTACCATGCCGATCTCATCGGCCTGAAAGTTATCGAGGACAAGAAAGAAATCGGCGAAGTGGTTGCAGTTAAAAATTTCGGCGCCAGTGATTTGCTGGAGATAAAGCCTGCCGGAAAGGCAACATTTTACCTACCTTTCATAAAAGAAAATATTTTAAAAATTCAAAGCGATAAAATCATAGTCAAAATACCGGAAGGATTGATTTGAACCACCGAGCGCACAGAGATCATGGAGAAAGGCACGGAGAAAATTTTCTCTGTGAAATCTCCGTGCACTCAGTGTATTCCGTGGTTTAAATTTTTTTATGAAACCCTGGACTGTAAATATTTTAACCCTCTTCCCGGAAATGTTTCCCGGCATGCTCGGGCAATCCTTGAGCGGCAAGGCGCTTGAGAAAGGCCTGTGGTCGTACAAGGCGATCAATATCCGCGACTTCGCGCAGGACAAACATAAGACGGTTGATGACACGCCCTTTGGCGGCGGCGCGGGGATGGTGATGCGCGCCGATATCATCGAAGCCGCCCTGCTTTCAATTAAAGACCCGGGCCGCCGGATTTATCTTTCCCCGCGCGGGAGGCCGCTGACGCAGAAACTGGCGGAAGAACTGAAGGACCAGCATCTCACGCTATTATGCGGGCGTTATGAAGGCGTCGACCAGCGCGTGCTGGACGCGCATAAATTCGAAGAGATCAGCATCGGCGATTACGTTCTGTCCGGCGGCGAGCCGGCGGCGATGATTTTGATGGATGCGTGCATCCGCCTGCTGCCCGGCGTCATGGGCAACGAGGAAACCGCGGGCGAGGAAAGTTTTTCAAACAATTTGCTGGAATATCCGCATTACACCCGGCCCGCCGAGTGGACGGATTCGCACGGCAAAACCCATATCGTTCCGGATGTGCTGACCTCGGGCAATCACGCCAAGGTAAAAGAATGGCGGCAAAAACAATCGGAAGAACTTACCCGCAAAGTCCGGCCTGATTTAATAAAAAAATAATATTTAACCACAGCGGCCACAGGCGAAATCACAGCGCGTCTTGCGCAACAGGCCCCTGTGTATTCGCTGTGTTCGCTGTGGTTAGAATTTTTATTTTAACACCGCTCTCGCACTCACCGTCAGCGTGATTTCGGAATCGCCGGGGCTGGCGGTCGGCGCGGCGTACTTCATATCCATTGCCTGCCCTGCCATCTCGGCGCGGGCCATCATCGGCACCGGGTAGTTGGGATAGGCCGTGTCGACATTGACCTCGACCAGTTCGGCCTCTTTCTTGCCAAGCGCTTTGGCGGCACGCTCGGCCTTCTCGCGCAGCTTGGTGAGCGCGGATTCCATGAGCCCGTCGCGCACGGTCTCAAACGATTCCGGCGAGAGCGTATAAGAGAGGTTATTGGTCTGCATGCCCATCGCCTGCAATTCGCCGAGCAGTTTCAGCAGGTCGGCTGAATTCTTGCTCTTCATGTTCAGGCCCTGGTTGCCGCGCCAGACGATCGGCTTTTTCTCATGTTTTTCGATCTTCTCTTCCGGGTCGGGATGCGGCTGCTGGTTGGGGTCGTAGGGATAAACATAATAATGGTCGGTCGCGACCTGGACATCCTTGTATTTCTTCCCGGCCTCAAGCGCCTTGGTAATCAAAGCATTGATCTTGCTCTGGAGGGCGGCTGAATCCGGGCCTTCCGTCTCATAACGCAGGGAGGCCGTCAGAAGGTCCTGCTGGACGGTCTGGCGCTCGCTGGCCGAGATATTCAGGACAGTCTGGCCGGGCTTGACCAGGCTGGCCTCCTGGGCCATGGCCGGGGCCGCAAAACCGGCTGCAATTACGCTTAAAATCAGGAAAAACCTCATAAATACCTCCATTTGGCTTAATCGGGGTTGGTCTGGTCTAACATATATAGGGTTGGACGCCCAGACCCTGCTGTTCCTTGGGTGGTTTTTGAGGTTTTTTTCTTTGCTTTTGGGCTTTCCCCCCTGTATAAGACCACCAGATTTTAACCCATAAAACGATAAGCGGTCCGCGCCCGTAAGGGTATTTCGGGATCGTATAAGGGAAGAAAACGATGAACGTATTGGAAAAATTCGAAGCGAAACAGCTTCAGAAAATCCGGGGAGACAAGAAGATCCCCGAATTCAGCCCCGGCGACACCGTCAAGGTCAACGTCAAGGTCAAGGAAGGCTCCCGCGAGCGTATCCAGGCTTATGAGGGCATCTGCATCGGCCGCGCCGGCGCAGGTCTCAACGAGAATTTCACCGTCCGCAAGATCAGCTACGGCGAAGGCGTGGAACGCGTATTCCCCCTCTTCAGCCCGCGCATCGACAGCATCGAACTCCTGCGTAAGGGGTCTATCCGCCGCGCGAAGCTCTACTACCTGCGCGACCGTTCGGGTAAATCGGCGCGTATCACCGAGCGCACCACCGGTCACGGTTTCGACGAGGAAAGCCTGGCAGCGGAAGCCGCCCTGAAGGCCGAACAGAAGGCCAACAAGGCGAAGAAAGAAAAGCCCGCCGACGGCGAGAAAAAAGAAAAGAAAAAGAAGTAATTCTTTCCTGTCATCCCCGGCCAGTGAGCCTGCAAGGCGAACGCAGAACGGGGATCCGGAATAAAATGTGCGGCGCGAAAGCGCCGCGCTTTATTTGTAGCCAGACCCCCGCCTTCGCGGGGGTGACAAATCTGAAATTAGTTTTTCACGATCAACGGTGTTCTGAGATCGATCGCGCCCGAATAATAATGCGGCGCGGCGAGCACGACTTCGGATGTCGCGGCGAAGGTTTTGCTCAGTTCGCCTTCAACGCGCCCGATCAGGTGCAGACCTTCGTTCAGGACGGCATGCAGGCTGCAATCCGCACGGTTGAAGATGATCGCGTCGGAGCGCACATAGGCCGGGTCGGAAAACGTGATGCGGACCAGTCCCTGGTCGAGGCTGAACTGCACGGGAACGCCTTCGGTGATATGATGAAACATGATTTTAAAACCCCCGGTTATTGTGTTAATGCACTGCAAGGCCTAGTTTATTGGAAATAGATTGCGGCTTTATTAATGCCGCGGCGCCTTAGAAATAATTGATTTCGCAAGAGAATTTATGCTTTATTCCAGACTATGAAACCGCGCACATTATTCGAGAAAATCTGGGACGAGCATGTCGTCCACCGCACCGATGACGGCACCTGCGTGCTGTATATCGACCGTCACCTTGTGCACGAGGTGACGTCGCCGCAGGCGTTCGAAGGATTGCGCATGGCCAGGCGCAAGGTGCGCAGGCCGGAAGCCACGCTGGCGGTCGCCGATCACAACGTGCCGACTTACGACCGCAGCCTGCCGATTAAAGAAGAAGAAAGCCGCATCCAGATCGAAACGCTGTCGAAAAACTGCGCCGAGTTCGGCATCACGCTGTTCGACATGAAAGACAAGCGCCAGGGTATCGTCCACATCATCGGCCCCGAGCAGGGATTCACGCAGCCCGGCATGACAATCGTCTGCGGCGACTCGCACACTTCCACGCATGGCGCGTTCGGCGCGCTGGCGTTCGGCATCGGCACGTCCGAAGTCGAACATGTCCTGGCGACGCAAACACTGATTCAAAAACCGGCAAAGACCATGCGTATCACGGTGGATGGAAAACTTTCGCCCGGCGTCACGGCGAAGGATATGATTTTAGCCATCATCGGCAAAATCGGCACGGCGGGCGGCACGGGCTACGTGATCGAATATGCGGGCGAAGCGGTGCGCAACCTGTCGATGGCGGGCCGCATGACCATGTGCAACATGTCGATCGAAGGCGGCGCGCGCGCCGGGATGATCGCGCCCGATGAAACCACGTTCAAATATATCAAGGGCCGTCCGATGGCGCCGAAGAACGACAACTGGGACAAGGCCGTTGCCTACTGGCGCTCGCTGAAATCCGATGACGGCGCGAAATACGATGTCGAGGTCAATTTAAAGGCTGAAGAAATTCCGCCGCTGGTGACATGGGGGACGACGCCCGAGGACATCGTGCCGATTACCGGCTCCGTTCCCTCGCCCGCCGATTTCGCCGATCCGAACAAGAAAAAGTCGGTCGAACGCATGCTGGAATACATGGCGCTCACGCCCGGCACGAAAATGCAGGATATCGTCATCGATAAAGTTTTCATCGGTTCCTGCACCAACGCGCGCATTGAAGACCTTCGCGAGGTCGCAAAAATCGTCGAGGGCAAAAAGGTCGCGGGCACTGTCGAGGCGATGATCGTCCCCGGCTCCGGCCTCGTGAAAATCCAGGCCGAGGAAGAAGGCCTCGATAAAATTTTCAAGGAATCCGGCTTTGACTGGCGCGAGCCCGGATGCTCGATGTGCCTTGGCATGAATTCCGACCAGCTCAAACCCGGCGAACGCTGCGCCTCGACCTCCAACCGCAATTTCGAGGGCCGGCAGGGCCGCGGCGGGCGCACGCACCTGATGTCGCCTGCCATGGCCGCCGCCGCCGCGATCAAGGGTAAACTGACTGATGTGAGGGAGTTATAATGTCTGAGTGGCCTGAATTTGATTTTGAAACCGACGGCATGTGCCAGAGCATGTTCAAGCCCTTCATTCTCAAGGAAATGGATTTGCTTGCGGAATTCGACGCGCAGCGACCGGCGGGCATCACCTATATCTTCCATCAGCACGCCGAGCGCGTGGCGCATGACGTGGAAAAAACCTGCCTGAGCATGGGCCTGAGCAAAAACGTGGCGCGCAACATGTATTGGGCAACCCTGCCCCATGATTGCGGCAAGCGCATGCTACCTGTTTCGATCTGGGATCAGGAAGACAAGCCCGACGGCGAATTAAAGCGCCTGCGCCGCACCCACACCGAACTAGGCGCCCAAATCGTCGAAGACGAACTTGGCGATGTTGCGCATCCCTTCAAAACGCTGATGACCGAAATCATCCTGAATCACCATGAACAGATGGATGGCGAAGGCTATCGGGGCTTAAGCGCCGAACAGCTCTCCATGCCCGTGCGCCTCGCAGCCATTGTCGAGGCTTTCGACGGCTGGAGCATTTCGCGCCCGCATTACGGCGGCCGGGATATTACAATTCCCGCAGTTCTAAAGCGCATGCGCGAGGAAAAAGCTGAGCATTTCGATGAGAAGCTGCTTAAGGCGTTTACAGAGATGAAGACAGAAGAATATAACAGGCTGGAAGGACCAGGCCTATGAAACCGTTCCGCAAGCTTTCCGCGGCCGCCGCGCCGCTGCCGATGATCAATGTCGATACCGACGTGATCATCCCGAAGCAGTTCCTGCGCACGATCAAGCGCAGCGGTCTCGGCAAATCGGCCTTCTTCGATATCCGGTATAATGAAGACGGCAGTGAGAAGCCGGATTTCATACTTAATAAACCCGCCTACCGTAACGCTGAAATTTTAATCACCGGCGCGAATTTCGGCTGCGGCTCCAGCCGGGAGCATGCGCCGTGGGCCTTGCTGGATTTCGGCATCCGCTGCGTCATCGCGCCGAGCTATTCCGACATTTTTTACAATAACTGTTTCAAGAACGGGATTTTGCCTGTGGTTTTGCCGCAGGCGCAGATCGATGAACTCACGAAAGAAGCCGAGGAAAATCCGGGCGCGCCGATAGAGGTCGATCTTGAAAAGCAAGTCGTCACGCGCGGGAATAAATTCTCGTTTCCGTTCGAGATCGACGAATTCCGCAAACACTGCCTGATGAACGGTTTAGACGAAATCGGCCTGACGCTTGAGAAAAAAACTTTCATTGAAAATTTTGAAAAAAAGCAAAAAGAGCAGAAATCGTGGCTTTAAAATTTGAACCACAGCGGCCACAGGCGAAATCACAGCGCGCTATGCGTAAAAGGCTCCTGTGTATTCGCTGTGATCGCTGTGGTTAAAAAGGATTATATATGACCAAGACGCTCATGTTATTGCCCGGCGACGGCATCGGCCCGGAAGTGATGGCGGAAACCCGCAAAATCATCGATTGGGCGAACGCGCGCGGCGCGGATATCAAAATCAAAGAAGGCCTGATCGGCGGCGCGTCTTATGACGCATTCGGCAAACCGCTCGGCGACGAGACGCTACGGTTATGCCGTGAATCCGACGCGATCCTGATGGGCGCGGTCGGCGGGCCGAAATGGAACGCTGTCGATTATTCGGTACGGCCAGAGGCCGGTCTGCTACGCCTCCGCAAGGAACTCGATTTGTTCGCGAACCTGCGGCCTGCGATTGTGTTCGATGCATTGGTCGACGCCTCGACGCTCAAGCCTGAAATCGTCAAGGGCCTCGACATATTGATCGTGCGCGAACTGACCGGCGGGGTTTATTTCGGCGAGCCGCGCGGCATAGAAACCCTCGGCAAAGGCGAACGCCGCGGCTTCAACACGCAGACCTATACCACATCCGAAATCAGGCGTGTGGGCCGCGTGGCCTTCGAACTGGCCCGCAAGCGCCGCGGCAAAGTCACATCCTGCGAAAAAGCCAACGTGATGGAGTCCGGCAAGCTCTGGCGCGAGGAAATCACCGCCCTGCATGCTGAATACAAAGACGTCCAGTTGGAACATATGTACGCCGATAACTGCGCGATGCAGCTGCTGCGCAACCCGTCGCAATTCGACGTTATCGTGACGGATAACCTGTTCGGTGATATTTTATCGGATGAAGCCGCGATGCTGACCGGATCGCTCGGCATGCTGCCGTCCGCCGCGCTCGGCGCGCCGGGCGCGCCGGGGCTTTACGAACCCGTGCATGGCTCCGCCCCCGATATCGCGGGCCAGGGCAAGGCCAACCCGCTGGCGACGATCCTGAGCTTCTCGATGTGCCTGCGCTATTCTCTCGGGCAGCCTGTCCTTGCCGACGCCATCGAGCAGGCCGTGCGCAGCGTGCTGGATAAAGGCATCCGCACCGCCGACATCATGGCGAAAGGTTGCCGCGAGGTTTCAACGTCAGGGATGGGCGATGCTCTGGTCGCCGAGCTTAAAGCCGTAAACACCAAGGCTGCTTAAATTATCGTCATTGCGAGGAGGCTTCAGCCGGCGAAGCAATCCGGTAAACCTGCCGTTCCAATCAGAAGCCGGACTTCTGCGTTGTCATGCCCGCGGAGGCGGGCATCCGGGTTTTATTTTGCCGGACCCCCGCCTTCGCGGGGGTGACAATTCATGCATGGAATGATTATAAAATGGATTGCCTCGGCTTCGCCTCGCAATGACGCTAGAAATAAAAAGGGCCCCCGCAGGGGCCCTTTCAAATCCGGTTAGCTCAGATAATTAACCCTGGATGCGGGTGAACAGTCCGCAGGTGTTACCGGCGTTGACTTCGTTATAGGCTGCAGCCGTGCCGCATGCTCCGCCACCATAAGCTCTGGTTGAACCCGAACCCGGAACACCGTCATCAAGTTTGGTGTCGATACGCTGGGCCTGGTTGGGCGTCAGAGATGCTTCAGGGCCATTTCCGGCAGTCTGTGTCATTGTCAGATACAGACCCTGGCTGATGCCCACGGCGCTAATGACGCCGTTAAATTCTCCGGCTGCGCCAGTCTGCGAGCTTCCGACATGGAAGCCGCCATTGACCTTCGCTTCGGGATACAGCGAGCCCCAGGCAGCAGCACCGCCGTTCGGATCGATATTAGCAAGCAGGTCAGCATATGAAAGATGTACAAAGTATCTGGTTGCTTCGTTTGCAGGTTGTTGACCCGGATTGGTACCAAGAATGCCGTTACCGGTACCAGCAATGTTGCATCCGCCAACACCTGTGCAGTTTGGCAAACGCCCACCGGGGTTGAGCATGTCACCCGGAAGAGCATCATACTTATCGCGGAAGGTCGAGGTAGCCGCGTCAATCGCTTTAATCTGGGAAACCGTCGCGCCGACTTCGGCGTTGGCGATCAGTTCCTGGCCCTTCAGAATACCGCCGATCAGCAGACCGATGATAATCATAACGATCGCCAATTCGACGAGGGTAAAGCCTCGTTCCGAGCGGCGGTTTTTCAATTCCATAGTATCCATATACTGGTTCTCCTTAGTTGGGTTAAAATCAAGAGTTGTTAGGAAGGGGTGTAGAGAGAGGGGTAGTTCAAACCTCTAAAACTATACACAGATTTTCCTTCCCGAAATAGCCCCTATCGTTCCATTTTTGGCTGATTCTCTAAATAAAACCTTAAAAATCAGGCACGTACATCCCCAGTTTGACAAGGTGATATACCATAAAATCAAGGTTATAAGCCTAGGCGGCCATATCCTGCCGGAACTGCCCCGGGGAGCTTCCCGTGAGCTCCTTGAAGACCCTGTTGAAGGTCGCCAGCGAGTTGAACCCCACCTCCCCGGCCACGGTCCGGACGCTGGCATCGGTCTCTTTAAGCATCCTTTTGGCGTCCTCTATCCGGTGCTCATTCATGAGCTGGGGGAAGGTTTTGCTGAAATGAAGGTTAATGATCCGGGACAGGGCCGCCTCGGAGACCTCGCATTCCCGGGCCAGGTCGGCCCTGGAATAGGCCGGTTCATGGTAGACCTTGTCCAGGGTCATCAGGCTTTCGATCCTGCGGGCGATTTCAAGGTCCCGGGCCGTCAGCGTATCGGGGCCTATTTCAGACAGCATGACTGCCTGCGGGTAGATCCGGAACAGGCTGGTCCCCACCAGATACACGAAGCCAAGCCCCAGGACCGTCCGTACCATCAGCGCATTTTCGGCATGAGCGGGGCTGAGCCCCAGCATCATGACGCCCAGCATGAAGATATTCGTGAAAACCAGAGCGAGAATCAGCCAGTAGCGCGCCTTGCCGGTTTTTTCGGATGTTATGGCGGCGAACACGTCGCGCTGGAGCCAGATTGCCAGCAGGCTGATGCAGCCGGCGATGATGCCGAATATGGTCAGGGCAGACTGCATTTCAGGGTCGTTTTCAGAGGGCACCATTGCCCGCGCGATCAGAAACGCCGCGGGGATGAGCGCCAGCACCCAGAAATGTTTCAGTTCCGGCGTGCGGCTGATCTGCGCGACCTGGATCACAAGCAAGACACTGAGCGGCGGGCCCAGGAACCAGGTCGCCCATTGCAGGTAAAAATAATTATCGATGCCGGCGCCGAGCGAACGCTCCGCCGCGTCCGACAAAAACGCCAGCGCAAGAACAAGGAAATATAAAATCGGCACGCCGGCCCGCGACAGGCGCCCTGCCCGCATGATCATATAGACAAGAAAATAAACGCACTGCGTCACGCCGATGAGCGAGAGCATTTCCGGGATCGTGAACTGGAGATGTTCCATGAGCCTATGTCATTCCGTTACATCCTGGCAGATCGGGTCTTTTGCGGCCTGCGCCTCGTCCAGAATACGCTTGCAAATATAATATTGCATGGCGTTCATTTCCTCGCGCGGCAAACTGTGCTGCCCGCTGCGCATGATTTCAATCATTATATCATAGGCCGCCTGCTTGTCGCCCTCGGCGTTGCGTACGAAGGCGGGCATCTGTTTTGTCCACATAGGCATATCATTGCGGGGAATCGCTGCCAGTTCCTGCGCCCATGCATAAGCTTTATCGAAGTCCTTTAGCTTATAATGTGCAAGATAAACGGCCTGCGCGAGCCAGCGCCATCTTTCGCCCTCGGCGCTGTTGCCGGCACGATGCAGATAGTCCGCAAGCGGCGCAATCTGGACGGGATCCTCTGTGGCGCTGAAATAAAACGCCGCCAGCATCGGGACGAAATTAGCGTGCGGGTCCATTTTATCGGCGAGGTTAAACCAGCCGGCCAGGCGGTCATAATCGTATTTCTCAAACGATGTTACCCGGCCTCCTGTATCGCCGAGATTCTGGAGCATCACCCCGATCGTGCGGTAGGCGAATTGCCGGTCGCCGAGAGCAAAGGCGGCCGCTCCCTTTTCGCCCGGAACCGGCGGCACGTTCAGCCAGCGCGCCTGCTCTGTGCGGACCTGCAGCCAGGCAAACACCTGCAACGCGATCAACAGGGAAAAGAAAGCGTATAATGCGTATTGCCTTGCAATGGGCATCAAAACTGCCTTCGGACGAGATCGATCAACGCCGCGGTGATGATCATGACCGTGAATATGGCACCTTGAACCAAGATGAAATCGAGTGGCCCCGCCTGACCGTAAACAAGCCACGACGTCTGGGCCATCAGATCGAGACGCGGCATGACGGCTGAAATGCCCTGCAATACATATTCCATGAGGTCATAGATAAATGAAGGTTTGCCAAAGGCGTCGACGATGCCGAGCAACTGGCCCATCAGACGCGCGAGAATGTAAAAGCCTGCGGCGGCCGTAGCGGCTGTGGCGGCGCTGGAGAGGATCATGGAAAAAAACAGGGCCACGTTGACCATGATGATGTTTTCAGCGGCAAGGCTGATCGCCCACCACAGATGGCCGGGACCGAATAAATTAGGACCGAGAATATAAAGGCAGAGCGTTTGCGCGGCGGCCATGCCGAGCGCGAGCAATGACAGCCCGATAGCATAAGACAGCAGGAATTCCATCCGGCTGACGGGGCGAGAAAGAATAAAATCGACATCACGCGCGTCGAATGAGCGGCGAATAAAGAACACGGTAAAAAGAACCAAACTGAGAATGCCAGCAAGGCGCAATCCCGCCCCTGCGAAGACAAGCGAAAATTGCTGCTTCTCGGCAATGGCGGCCGAGCCGAGAAAAACGGCGAGGCTGGTGCCGAGAACAAGCGTGATGATCATCGCCATCACCAGCCTGTCCCTGAGAGCTGCGGTCAGGACATAGAAGACGAGAGGCCGGGACATGGATCAGTCCATCGGTTAGAGCTTGAAGGGACGGCGGTCTCCTGAGAAGCCGCGGTAAAGATCGCGGTCGGTGTCGTGAACGCTGTCATCCGGCGAAGACAGGATCGTCGCCTTGAGGAAGATGACCAGTTCCGTTTTCCGCACGAGGTCGGTGTGCTGGCGGAACAAGGCGCCCACGACAGGTATCTCGCTCGCGACCGGGACGCCTTCCTGAATGCCTTCAGTGCGGTCCTGCAGCAAGCCACCCATCACGATGGCCTGGCCGGAGCGGGTCTGGATGACAGAGTCGATTTCCTGCACGTTCAGTTCGGGAACCAGCGATTCAACGCCTTCAATGCCGTTGGCCGCGGTTACGTACTGGACTGCCGGGTCAGGCCTTTGGGCGATGACGCGCGTGATCGTCGGGCGAACCGCCATCGAAACCGTTCCCTTGTCGAGATTGATCGAAGGCTGAACATTGATGATGACGCCCTCGGGGACGTTCCTGATGTCGCTGTCGATATCGACCTGCGACACGCCTTCATCCGTCGTGACATCGATGTCGATATCAAAGAAGACGCGGTTGTTGGAAACATTCAGGACAGCCGACTGGTTGTTCAGAACCGTCAGGCGCGGGCTCGCCAGGGCGCGGACGTTGCCGAACGCCGATATGGCCTGGATAAGAGCCTGCGCATCGTTGCCGATGAAGCCCAGCGCGAAGTTCGACAGCTGATCGCTGGTGCTAAGGTCAGCGCGCGTCGGGATATTGCGCAGGGAAAGGGCGGAGGCCGTCGATCCCGCTGCGGGAATGACATCCAGCCCCAGCGATCCTACGCCAGCCTCATACAGGTTGGCCGTGCCGTACTGGACAAGCGCTTCACCGCTTTCACCCAGCAGGCGCCAGTCGATACCCGTTGCATGCTCGTCGGTCAGCGCCACCTCAAGCACTTTCGCCTCGATCAGAACCTGGGCGGTGACGGCGCGCCGAACCAGCTTGAGGTATTCCTCGACCTCTTTCTGGGCGCGCTGCGGCGCATAGACGTTGACCAAACCTGCCTGCCTGTTGAGCGTGAAGGTCGGCAGCAGAGGATCATTCTCAGGCGCCGGGGCTCCGCCACTGGCCGCCTCTTCCTCTTCGGTCGGCAAAGACTGGACGTTCAACACGGCCTGCGGGGCCTGCGCCTGGACATTGACGCTTCCGCTGCCGGAAACAGGATTGCCATGCTCGTCCGTCGCCGCGACGGCCTGAACGTTCGGGTTTTGCTCGGTGGCGGTTATGCGCGGATCGCGGCGGGTGCGCAGAACGGCGCCCTGGGCCGAACCGAGAATCTGCTGGATGTTGACTTCAAGCTCGCCCCAGAAATCCGCTTCGCTGGATGTGCTGGCCTCGAAGCTGGAACCGGTGTCGGCCCCCTCGCCCTGCACGACGCCGATATCGTTGCGGATGTTGCCGGTGTTGCTCCGGATATAGCTCAGATAGTCGATTTTATAAACCTTGTTATACGGCGTATCGAGCTCGACGCGCAGGCGGTCATTTTCGAACTTGTAGCGCAGACCGGCAATGTCGGCGATACGCTCGACCACATCGTCAAAGGGCCGCTCGCGGGCGGTGAAAATGATCGAACCCGTGATTCGCGGGTCAAGCTCGAGATCGTAATCGGCCTGCTGGGCGAGTTCGAACAGAACATCGCGGACGGGCACCGACTGGTTCACGGAAATCGAGACCAGCGGCATGGGCTTCATATTCGTGTCGCTGGCGGAAATGTAGGGCTGCAGCGTGGGGATGCCGGCGCCGGCGAATGAATCGGCGCCTTCGTCATCAATATCAGGCAGGCGAGGCGCAAGGCCGTCGCGGAAATCCTGGGTTTCCATGTCCGCGGCGCGGTCGGCTTTCAACTGATTCCGTGCCATATCGCAGCTGGCGGTGGCGAAGCCAACCATGAGCAAGGCTGGCAAAACCAAAGCAAGCCTTTGAGTTTTAATCTTTTTTTGCTGTGTCATCTGATAAGGAACCCATTCAGGATGAAGTGAGAAAACGAGGACGCGCCGTTAGAGGCGACTTTCAATATTAGAACATATCGGTGATGACCAGACAATAGCCATAGTGGCTACCGCCCATATCATAAACACTTAATCCTTAAGGGATATGACCGATGTATCGAAGGTTTTAAGGGCTTCACGACCGCTGCCCTTTTTGCCGGACAGCTTGATCTGCTGCAGCTTGACCTTGAGGTCGGCCTGTTTGTCGGAGTTGAGCATGGCGACCTCTTCGGTAATCAGGCCCTGCTGATAAAGCTGGAGGAAGGACTGGTCGAAGCTGCACATGCCGAGCGTGCTGTTCTGCTCCATGACATCCTTGATCTTGTTGATCTCGCCCTTGAGAATTAATTCGCGCACATGGCCCTGGTTCAGCATGACCTCGATCGCCGGCACCATGCCGCCCTCGATGGAAGGCACGAGGCGCTGGGATACGATCGCCTTCAGATTGACCGAAAGATTCAGGCGGATTTGCGAGGCATAGTCCTCCGGGAAGAAGTTCACGATGCGCTCGATGGCCTGGTAGGAGTTTGCCGTGTGTATGGTGGCCAGGCACAGATGCCCCGTTTCGGCGGACGTCAGGGCCTGTTCCATCACCTCGCGGTCGCGGATCTCGCCGACCAGAATGACATCGGGGCGCTGACGCAGGGCGTTCTTGAGGGCGATTGCATAGGATTCCGTATCGACGCCGACCTCGCGCTGGGTGACCACCGATTTTTTATGTTCGTGATAATATTCGATCGGGTCTTCGATCGTGATGATGTGCCCCTCTTCCTGCATGTTCCTGTAATCGACCATGGCGGCCAGCGTCGTCGACTTGCCCGAGCCGGTCATACCGGTCAGGAGCACGAGACCGCGTTTGTCCATCGAAAGTTTTTCCAGGATCTTCGGCAGGCGCAGATCGGCGAAGGTTGGGATTTTTGAAATGATGCGGCGGATGACGAGCGCGGGAAACTGTCTCTGGCGCAGCGCGTTCAAACGGAACCGCCCGTAACGGCCCATGTCGAGCGACGTGTTCAGCTCCATCTGGCTTTCGTAATCGCGTTTCTGGCGCGCGGTCAAAACCGTGTTCAGGATATTGTTGATGTCGTCATGAGTCATCGGCTTTTTATCAAGCGTGATGAATCCCTTTTCCGTCCGGAGCGTCGGCGGATGATTGACGGTCAGATACAGATCACTGGCTTTGTGATCGTTCATCGCGTTGAGATAGTTGAATATGACGGGTGCGTTCAAAATGAATACCCTTCAGCCGAGCCTTCGGATTTTTTGCCGCCGCCGCTTTCGGAACCGGTGATGGGCGTTTCACCGCCCAGCTTGCCGCCGCCGAGCGCGCCCTCGGCATAATCCTCGTCGCGGTCTTCGTCGCCGCCGCCGACACGGAGCAACGCTTCGCGCGCCTCGTCCTTGTCGATGATTCCAGCCTCGAGCATGCTGGTGACGGAATCCTCCATGGTGACCATGCCGTAACGCGAGCCGGTCTGCATCATGGAGTAAATCTGCGGAATCTGGTTTTCGCGGATCAGGTTTCTGACGGCGTTGGTGCCGACGAGAATTTCGAACGCGCCGACGCGTCCGGAACCATCCGCACGCCTTAACAGAGTCTGCGCCACGACGCCCTGCAGTGAAGAGGCAAGCATCGCGCGGACCATTTCCTTGTCGCCCGTCGGGAAGACGTCGATGACGCGGTCGATGGTTTTCGCGGCCGAAGACGAGTGAAGCGTTGCGAACACCAGGTGACCCGTTTCAGCAGCCGTCAAGGCCAGGGAGATCGTTTCGTAATCGCGCATCTCGCCGACGAGGATAACGTCGGGGTCTTCGCGGAGCGCGGATTTCAGCGCGCGCGAGAACGAGTTGGTGTCCGTTCCGACTTCGCGGTGGTTGATCAGCGCCTTTTTCGAATGGTGGAAGAATTCGACCGGGTCCTCGATGGTGAGGATGTGTTTCGGGTGATGCAGGTTGATGTGGTTGATCATCGAGGCGAGCGTCGTCGATTTACCCGAACCTGTCGGACCGGTGACGAGGATGATGCCCTTCTCGAGGTCGGCGAAGCGTCGCATGACAGGCGGCAGGTCGAGCTGCGCCATGGTCGGCACTTCGGTCGGAATCGTTCTGAAGACGGCGCACGAGCCGAGACGGCTGGTGAAACCGTTAACGCGGAAACGCGCTTTTTCGCCGAGCGCGATCGCGAAGTCGAGTTCCATGTCCTTTTCGTAGACGGCGCGCTGGTCTTCGGTCATGACCGAGTACAGCATCGTGCGGATATCATCGCTCGAGAGCGGATCGCCTTTGACCCGTTTAAGGATGCCATGGACCCTGATGACAGGCGGGCTGCCCGAGCTGAGATGCAGGTCGGATGCCTTGTTTTGCATTGTAAATGCCAGAAGCTGGGTCAGATCCACGGGAGGTCTCCTTAAGAATGGGACGGCCGATGGGATGGCCGTACTACAGTTTTAGCGTAACTTTATGAACGGAAAGTAAAATTTTACCTGTTTTTCATTTTAAATGAATTCCTTAAAAAAGAGAACCATCCGTCAAAACAAGCAGGAAAAGCGCGGCAATCAGGGCCGGACCGAAGGGGAACTCCCCTCCTTTTGTAAAGTTACGGAAAACAGCGGCAAACAGGACCCCGAAGAAGCCTGAGAGGCCGCAAAACCAGCCTAATTTCGATAATCCCAGCCAGACCCCTGCCACGGCGAAAAACTTCACATCCCCCATCCCGAGGGCCTCCTTTTTCATGATCTTTTCCATGATGAAGCCGATCGTCCAGGATATGGCGGCGAAGATCGCGATCTCGATACAAAATTGCAGCAGCATGGCGATGTCGGGTGAATCGTTCAGGAAAACAGCCTTGTAAATCATCCGCGCGACGCCGATCAGGGCGACGATGATCAAAAGGCCGTCCGGCAAAATCATATGCCGCAGATCGATCACCAGCAGCGCCGCCAGAAAAGGTATGGCGGCGATGATGAAGGCGGCTTCGGGCGTCCAGCCTTTCACCCAGTATGTCACGAGGCAGGCCATCAGCACGCCCAGTTCCATCAGCGGGTAGCCCATGCCGATATCCTTGCGGCAGTAGCGGCATTTGCCCGCGCTCATGACCCATGACGCCACGGGAACGAGATCGGCGACCCCAAGCGTGTGATTGCAATGCGGGCAAGCGGAACGCGACGCGCCGAACGGTTTACGCGCGGGTACGCGGTGCGCGAGCGCGGTTGCGAAACTGCCGAGCGACAATCCGACAACGACCAGGATGATGTTGATGATGAGAGGCGGCAGTTCGGCGCCCATGCCGGCCTAGCGCAGACGCGACAGGCGTTCGAACACGGATTCGCGCGGGATCGATCTGTTGCCGCCGTAGATGCTGTCGACTTCGAGCGCCTGCTCGTAGAACTGCACGGCGGAATCTTTTTTGCCGGCAAGATCGGCGACCACGGCCATGTTGTAGACATGGTTGGCGTTGTTCGGCTCAAGGCTTGCCGCCATGCCGAGATATTTCATGGCGTCCTCGTACTGGCCCATATTCGCCTGGAGCACGGCCATCTGGCCGACGATCGCGACATTCCGCGGCTCCTTCTCGCGCAGTTCGCCAAGGCGCTGCAGCGCGACAGCCGGGTATTTCCGGCCGATCAGGCCGAGCATGTTGATTTCCGCCCGCGTATTGCCGGGACGAAGATCGAGCAGTTCTTCATAGGCGGCAACGGCCTCTTCATCATGGCCTAAATGCTGGAGAGCGATGGCGCGGCCCATGACGATATTCGGGTCGCGGCTGTTTTTAGCGTACATCTGATTGTAAATTTCCAGCGCGGAATCATAACGCCCCAGAGCGATGGCGCGCTCGGCCGAGACAAGCTCCGCCTGACGGCTGCCGGCGTTATAATCCTTTTTAACGACGATAAGCTTCGACGCGGGCTGGAGCGCCGGGTTGACCTTGCGCGGCGCGTTGGAGCCCAGCTCGCCGGTCGGAACCAGCGTGTCGGCATCAAAGAACAGGTTTTCATCCGGAGTCTCATCCGCCGGCAAAGCGGGAACGATAGACACATCGCTTTCAGCCGTGGCGGAAGGTTCAGGCGTCAGGCCCGTATCGGCGGGCGGCGCGCCGTCGACAACCTGGGGCGCTGTTTCGGGAACGACAGATGTGGTCTCCGCGGGCTTGTTACCCTCGTTGATATTCTCAAGCAAATTCTGCATGGCGTCTTCGGCCTGCGCTTCGGCGCCCGGCTCGACCGGCGCGCTCAAAATCGAGGGGTCATGCGAAGGCTCTTCGGGCACGCCGTCTTCGATCAGCGGCGCGGCCTCGTCGGCGGGCAACAGAATATCGTCCTGCGCGAAGGCGGGCGCGGCAACGATGAACGCGCACGTTCCAAGCAGAAGCGCGGCTGGCCTGGTCGACAGTAAAAGCTGGTTAAGAAGAATACGCATTTTGGAGCCTTATGGTTGCAGAAGGCCGGGACGTATAAAGATTCCCTTCCCCCCTATTGTTAAACTTATCACGCAGCGGCCTTTTTCTCAATGGATTGTAAAAAGGCCCTTTCAAGATTCTCGGCATTCATGATTTTCCGCAGTTCGGCGGGCGAACCGTCAAAATTCATTGTTCCTTCATGCAAAACCGCAACGCGGCTGCAGATTTCATCCATATCGACCAGGATATGGGATGTCAGGAAAATCGTGCGCCCCTGCCCCCGGCATTCCACCAGCAGGTCCTTGACAAGCGCCCGGGCCAGCGGGTCGAGGCCGCTCATGGGCTCGTCCAGAATCATGAGTTTCGAGCCGGTCAGGATCGTGGCGATCAGGCCGAGCTTCTGGCGCATGCCCTTGGAATAAGTCTGAACCCGGCGGCGCAGCGCGGCGGGATCGAGGGCAAGCCGGTTGGCGTAATCAATAACCTTCTTCTCGTCAAACGGTTCGCGGTAAAGCGCCAGCGAGAATTTCACGAATTCCATGCCGCTCAGGAACCAGGGCGGTTCGAAGCGTTCGGGCAGGAAGACGAGTAACTCACGCCCGGCTTTTGATTCAGGCGGCTTGCCGAATACGGTGATGCGCCCGCCGCTCGCCGAGCGCAGGCCCAGAATGCATTTGATGAGGCTGGTTTTTCCCGCGCCGTTCAAGCCGATCAAACCGAACGTTTCGCCCGCTTTCAGACGCAACGACACATTGCGCACGGCGGTCAGTTTACCGTACGTAATGTTGACATTATCCAGAACGAGTATGTCTTCAGCCATGAACTTTTAAGTCTGGTCAACCCGGCAGGAAAATCCGGGTATCGATGTTGAAACGTTGGTGAGCACGCATACGCAGCGGGAATATCTGGTTCGTGTAATCGTCGTACCATTTCATCTCGATATATTCCTTGTAGACCTTCAGGTCGGTGACCTCGCGCGGGATGGCCTTGGGCGTTACGCGCTTGCCGTTCAGCCAGATGGTCCAGTCGGCGCTGGTCACAAAAACGATCCCGCCCAGCGTGATATCGCGCTCCTCGGGCGGCGGCTTGACGCCCAGCGGCTCGTCCTTGATGTTCTGCCATTCTTCCTGGGTGACTTCGCGCGTGCTGCCGACCGCTCTTTTTGCGTCGGTGATCGCGGTGTGCTCCCAGTATGTGAACAGCACGGATGGAATTTCGTTGGGGTTGATGGCTTCCTCGCCGACCGCCTCGGCGGCGGCCTGTTCCGGCGTTTGCGCGGCGGGCGTTTCGGCAGGCGCCTCAGCAGGCGCGGTTTCCCCTGTTGCGGCTGGGGACGAGATGCCCATCGGTATCGGTTCGGCAGCGTCCTGCGCCAGCGAATAGCCGGCGGCGGCCAGCAATGCGCCGCCGAAAATCACCATCGAAAAAGCTGAGCGGATGCGGGTCATTGAGGCGCTCCCTCCTGCTGAACGGGCGCGCCGATCACATCCTTCTGCGGGATCATCGTGCGCCATTCGGCCTGAATGTCGGCGGTGACGAGTTGCGGCTTGCCGCCGGTGGCGATGGCGCGCAGCACCGTGTTGTTTATGTTCGTTTTACGCTCAAGCATGATTTTATTGAATGTGATGTGGCCGGGGAAAAAGCGCTCGACCAGATAAAGATATTTGTAGACATCGACATCATCCACGGCCGAGAGCTTGATCGTGACGGGGCTGACGAGAATTTTGTGCTCGGCCTTCTGGGCTTCCTCGCTATCCTCGATCTTGCCGGCCTGGATATTCGCAACCGCCGAGACAACGCCTGCCTCCTGCTGGATTTTCTGGAACACTTTTTCCGCGTCGCGACGGCCCTGCGCGCCGAAGAAACCGCGCTTCTGCAGTTTTTCAAACTGGGCCTGCTGAACTTCGAGCTGATCGAATTCGATCTGCATGCGGCCGATATCGCCCTGCACCGTCGAAATCTTTCCGCGCAGGCTTGAGAGCTCCTGATTTTTCCTGAGCGTTTCAGGCATGAGATAGAAATAGACAGCCGCCCCCAGCAACGCGTTGAGCGCGATAAGAGCGACGATGGTCAGAATGCGCCGTGCGCCGAGAACCCGGATCATTGCGACACCTCCGCGGGCGGCTCAAGCGGCGGGCCCTTGATTTTTATTTCCGCGACGAAATCCTGGCTGACGTCTTTTTTCTCGAGATCGCCCGTTTCGACGACGATTTCCTCGACATATTCATAGTCCTTGAGAAGCTTCGTGACCTCGACCTTGTGGTTCGGCAGCAGGCTTTGCAAACGTCCCCTGAGGTCGCTGACTTCCTTGTTGCCCTTGTCGATGTTCGTGGTGCTTGGATAGGTCATCTGCAACGTGACCTCGAAAACGGGCGGTGATGTTTGCGGTGTTGCGGCGTCAATGAGCGTGTTCACCAGATTGTCAGCCGGCTTGTTCACGATCACGCGGTCGAAGCGCAGGTCCCTGCCCAGCGCGCGCCCGATATTCTGGAGCAATCCAAGCGGCTTGATATTGACCTTCTCCAGCGCGTCATGAACGGCAATCGAGCTCTGGACAAGGCGGACGTCAAAGCCGAGTTCCTCCTTGCGCTGCACTTCCTTTTCGTACTGAACGCTGAGTTGGGAGAGCTTGCTTTTGGATTCATCGATATCGCCGGACAGGCTGGCGATCGAGGCGAACTGGCTGAGCATCTGGTAGCCGAGTACGCAAAGGCCGAGAACCAGGACGACCGAGGCCGCCATCGCGGTTTTTCTCGGCTGGGAGACATTGTCGATCTGCGCGGCGCGCATCGGCAGGATGAATTTCGCCTTGCGGCCCACCCAGGCGGCATGCAGCGGATCGGCATAACGGAAATCGTCCTGCGAACCGAGAGCAACGTTCAGCACGCGCGCGGCTTCCGACGACGTCAGCGCCGTATATTTGCACGGCTCCTCGATTTTCGCCTCGATCGCTTCGCCCGCGGATTCATTCGCCATGACGATGACATGCAACCCGTCTTCGGACTGGAATCCGAAGCGCGTCAGGTAGCTCATCGTGGCCTTGAATTCCTGGTGGACCTCGTTCGCCCATGCCTCGACATCATTGTCGCTTTCGACGATGGGCGTCATACGCGTCAGGGCCAGTTCGCCGTTCTTGGTGACGATCTGGCGGAGCGAGCCGTTTTTATGCTGGCCGATGAACAGAACCCAGCGGCATTTGGGCTCGCCTTTTTTCGTGAGCCTGGCCGACAGCGACTGAACCATGTCGGAGGATTCCACGGGCAGCAGGCAGAACCCCGAAACCGGAACCAGCGACTTGCTGGTGGCGCCGATCGTCAGCGCGAGTTGCTTTGAATCGGGAACGGCGGCGAAAATATAAATATCGGCCGGGATTTTTCTCTCGGATTTGGGCGGTTTTTCCTTGAGCGGGTACGCGGCCTTGACCGGGTAATTCGGGAACGCGACATTCAGCTTGCGCCTCAGCATCCCCGATTTGTCCATGACGCTGACGCCCGCCTTCAGGACCTTTTCCTTGCGGTAATGCTGCTCTACCATGTCGTTGAGAATCAGGACAGGCTTGCCGCCGCAATCTTTCTTCAGGATACCCGCAACATTGTCCTCGAAGTTTTCGGCCTCCCACGGCACGGTCTCGACCAGGCGCACGCCGCGGGCGCTCGTGGAATAAATATAGGCAGCCTCGTCGCTGACGAGCATCACAGTGCGGTTAGGGGCGAGAAACGAGAGAGACATGAAAACCTTGAAATCAGAGAGTTAACCGGCTTACGCAGCAAGAGGAGTTACATCTGCAACTCTCCTATCATGGCATAAATCGGGCCGAACACGCCAGCCGCAATCCATAATATCATAAGACCGAGGATCCCCGTAAGGGTTGGCTCGACCGTGGCGATCAGGCTGGTGACCGTTTCATCGACATCCTTGGTATAGAATTCCGATACCTGCTCCAGCACTACCGTGAGATTACCCGATTCCTCGCCGATCTTCAGCATGCGCACCACCATGCTCGGGAATTCCCCGGAATAGTTGAAGGCCTCGGACAGCGGGCTGCCGGTCTGGACGTAGTTTTCGATCATTTCCATCGCTTCCAGCAGCACCCTGTTGTTCACCGTCTGGCGCGCGGATTTCAACGCGCTGATCACATCGATACCGCTGGCAAACAGCGCGCCGAAGGTCTGGGCGTACCGCGCGATGGTGGTCTTGCGGATCAGGTTGCCGAGAATCGGCGTCTTCAGCATCAGGCTGTGCACATGGTATTCAAAGTTTTCCGACAGGCGGCACATTCCCTTGAGGATCGAGAAGATGACCACCGGCGTCAGCAGCACGATCAGGCCGCCCGGCACCGGCAGGCCGAAAATATGAAACAGGGGGTTCTTGAAGAAATCGGATGTGGCGATCAGCGAGGTCGTAATCCAGCCGAGCTCGCGATCCATGTTGCGGATAAAGTCGACAATCTGCGGCACGACGATACCCATCATGATGCAGATCGTCAGCAGGACAACCACCATGACGATGATCGGATATGTCATGGCCTTTTTGATTTTGGATTGCATCTCGGCAACCCATTTGAGGTATTTCACAAGCTGCCTGTAAACCGAGGTCAGGTCGCCCGTGTCTTCGCCGGCCTTGATCAGCGACAAATAAAGATTTGTAAAAACCTTGGGGTGCTTTGCCATCGCCTCGGACAGCGACGCCCCGTCGGAAACGTCGCGGTAGATTTCGGTCATGATGTCGCGCATGCGGCTGTTGTCCGTAGTGTCGCGGATGTCGGCCAACGCGTCAAGCAGCGGCACGCCCGCGCTCTGCATCTGCTCCATGTGCATGAAAAACTGGATGAGGTCGCGGATTTTCACCCGCTTCATCGATCCGCCTATGGACAGGCCTTTTTTCTCGTGTATGGATTTGCAATCGACAAGCTCGAGGCCGGCGGACTGAAGCTGGTTGTAAAGGTCCGTCTCGCTGGCAGCGGAAATCACGCCCCGGATCGGCCTGCCGTTTTCGTTTACAGCTCTGTACTTATAGCGTTCCATGACTCTTGATCAGAAGGACGGGCGGAGTTTTAAGGTTATTTATGAATATCGACAACCTTGGAGAGCGCCTGGAGGTCGGTGATTCCCTCAAGCACCTTAAGAATGCCATCGTCTTTCATGCTTTTAAAGCCTTTTTTCACGGCCAGTGCCTTCAGGTCGGCCTTTGATTCGCCCCGCGCCAGCAAAAGATCCAGTTCGTCGTCGAAGAAAAGAATCTCGGCGACGGCAATACGCCCCTTGTATCCCTGCCCGCCGCACATGTCGCATCCGCCCTGCTTGGCTTTGTAAATCTGCGGCGCTTTTGAAGGCTCAACGCCTAAAATCCTGCATTCATCCTCGTCCGGGGTATAAGCCGCCTTGCAGTTATGGCACAGAACCCGTGTCAGGCGCTGGGCGAATACGGAAATGATCGCGCCGGCGATCATGCCCGGCTTCATGCCGAGGTCGATCAGGCGCGGAATGGCGCCGAACGAGTCATTGGTGTGAAGCGTCGTATAAACCTGGTGACCGGTCATGGCGGCCTTGAGGGCCATGTTCGCCGTTTCGCCGTCGCGGATTTCGCCGATGAAGATGATGTCCGGGTCCTGACGCAGCAGGGCCTTGATACCTTCCGCGAATTCCAGCACGCCTTCGCGCACGTGGGTCTGGCGGATCATGCCGAGCGAATATTCGACCGGGTCTTCCAGCGTCTGGATGTTGACGTCGACCGTGTTGATTTCATTCAGCATCGAATACAGCGATGTCGTCTTACCGGAGCCCGTCGGGCCGGTGACGATGATGATGCCTTCGGGTTTTTCCTGCGAGCGCTTGATCAGGTTCATGTTGTGCTCGCTGAAGCCCAGCTTGGCGAGCGGCATGATGCTGGCGCTCTTGTCTAGAACGCGGAGAACGATGTTTTCGCCGTGAACCGTCGGCAGCGATGAAACCCGGAAATCGGCGACGCGGCCGGCGACATCCATGCCGAACCGCCCGTCCTGCGCGCTCATCTTGTCGGCGATGTTCATCTGCGACATGATCTTGATACGCTGCGAAATACCGCTCCAGTGCTGCTTGTGCAGGATCTGCGCGGTGAACATCTCGCCGTCGAGACGATAGCGAAGACGCACGAAATTCTCTTCGGGTTCGAAGTGCAGGTCGCTCGCCCCCATCTTCACGGCTTCGAACAGCAACGCATTCACAAGCCGGACGATGGGGTGCGAATAGGCTTCGTTTTCATTGAGGCTGGCGACATCCTTGTCGTCCTTATACTCTTCCAGCTCCTTTAAAATCCCGTTGATCGAACTGGCGTAACCATAAGCGGCGTCGATAGCCTCGGCCAGCGTCTTGGCCGTCGTGACAAGCGGCTTGATCTGTGCGCCCTTGGGCAAAAACCTGCGGAGGGTATCCAGCGCGACCACGTCATAGGGGTCGGCCATCGCGACGCGCACTTCGTTGCCGCTTTTTGAAATCGGCAGCATATTGTATTTCAGCGCGACCTTCTTTTCGAGCAGCGAAAGCGCATCGCCGTCGACGATCGTGTGCTTGGGATCGAACAGTTCGAAACCGGATGATTCCGCGAGGAAGCGCGTCAGCACCTCTTCGGTGATGAAACCAAGCTCAACCAGGATTTCGCCGAGCATCTTGCCGCTGATTTTCTTTTCCTGGAGCGCGACATTCAATTGCGATTCAGTGATGAGCCCCTGCGCGACCATGCGGTCGCCCATGCGGCCTTTTTTACGGACTTCGCTGTCAGACTCTTCCGCCTGCTGGAGACCTGAAGAATAAGTTTTCAATGCGCGCGGCTGGTCACCGGGATTGCGGTATTGAACAGGCAGATTGGCGTCCGTGCCTGACATCGCCTCTGATTTTTTAGCCGCTGAATCGGCGGCAGCCTTCGACGCGGCAGCTTTTTTCGCCTTGCTGTCCGGGTCCATAAGCTCCATTTCCAGACTTTCTATCGTCAGGTTGAGCTTGTTCTTTTTTGTGTCTTTATTCTCAGGCGTCATAGGAGCTTGAATCAGAATGAATCCAATAATGTCATTTCAGACTAATCCCAAAAAGTTAACAAATTGAATATGTTAGGTTTTCATAACGCAGGAAGCCCTTATTTAATTTTATCTTTTAAGCGGCTGGAACAAAAGAGAATAAGGCGGTTGTGATTTTGCAAGATTCACACCAAAGCAAAAAGAGCGCCCGTAAGGCGCTCTTTTCATTGAATTGTTTACTTATAGCTATTCAGCCGCGACAGCGATTTTGCTGTCCTGGCGGGGCCAGCTCGTGAATTTCATCACGGACTCCGGAATGCCGCATACGGTCGTGCACAGGCGCGCCGTGACCAGGTACGGATCGGCGTTCGCGCCGGGGCGGCGGTCCTCGAAGTAACCATAGCCTTTCAGGGCGACGGGCTTCGGGATGCGGATCGAGCAGCCGCGGTCCGCGTCGCCAACACGGAAGGTGTTGATGTCGCAGGTCTCGTGCTTGCCGGTCAGGCGTTCATGGTTGTTCGCGCCGTACAGCTTGATGTGCTCGGCGTGCTTCTTCGAAAGCGCATCCGTGGCGGCCTTGATCGCTGCCTTGCCCTTGGCGGGGTCGCGGGTGTCCTTCGTCGAGAAGTTGGTGTGCATGCCGGTGCCGTTCCAGTCGCCTTTGACGGGTTTGACGTCAAAGGAAACGATCACGCCGAAATCTTCCGCCACGCGGCAGAGCAGCCAGCGCGTCAGCCAGGTTTCGTCGCACATCTTCATCGCGCCTGCATCTTCCTTGCTGTCGCCGCGATAACCGATCTGGAATTCCCACTGACCGGGCATGACTTCGGCGTTGATGCCGTAGAACAACATGCCGGTCTGCAGTGCGAGCTTCGCGTGTTTTTCGACGACATCGCGGCCGAAAACTTCATCCGCGCCGACGCCGCAATAGAACGGGCCTTGCGGGCGGGGGAAGCCATGCTCGGGCCAGCCCAAAGGCTGACGGCCTTTGAAGAGCGTGTATTCCTGTTCGAACCCGCACCAGGGGTCCTGCTTCGCGGCGCCGGCATCGAGAACCGCGCGGAGTTGCGCGCGCGAGTTCGATTCATGCGGCGTGCCGTCGGGATTCATGACTTCGCACATCACGAGCCAGTTGCCCTCCCCGCGGACGGGGTCCGCGATGAAGTGCGCGGGCTTCAGGATGCAATCCGAGTCGTGGCCGGTGGCCTGCTCGGTCGATGAGCCGTCGAAGCTCCACTCGGGGAAATCATCGATTTTCGGGTTGTTGCCGACTTTCACGGCCTTTGCTTTCGAGCGCATATAACGGGTAGGCGTTGCCCCATCCAGCCAGATATATTCTGCTAGTCCAAACGACATTCCTGTCCTCCTAAAAGGGTTAGGGTGAATTTGTGATAATATCAAACACGCTAACCCTTTCAGTGGTTTTTGCAAGGGAAAAACGCGTTATTTTTCCATGCCGGGAAGATTGCATTGCAAATGCCTTTCAACAACGCGGAAACAATCATACTATAGCCGCGGTTCTACCCGACGGCACAGGAACGGCTAAAAAATGCATCTTGTGATTTACACCGCTTTTCTCACCTGCCTTACCGCTCTCATGCTCTTTTGCGCGACTGCGGCGTTCGCCGACTGCACGTCGCCCGCGGCCGTCGCCGGAACCCTCGAATGGTTTTCCGGTACATCCGAATACAAACTTTGCGACGGCACGAACTGGGACGTGATCGAGCTAAGCGGCACCAGCTTCGGAGCCTGTTCGCCGATCGCCAGCCGCGAATGGGACGCGACCTTGAAAGCTTACAAATATTGTGATGCCACCGGGCAATACAGGAGAGTTAATTGCCTTGAGGACGGTCTCGTCGGACACTGGAAGCTCAATGAAGGCGCCGGGCCCACGGCAGTCGATTCATCGTCGAGCGGCAATGACGGCACCTATGTCAACAGCCCGACGCCAACGACCGGCCAGTTCAACAACGCGCTCGATTTCAGCGGCAACACCGGGTCGGACCCGACGCACGACCGCGTGGCCATAGGCGACCCGGCGGACGGCAGCCTTGATTTCGGCACCGGTTCATTCAGCTATGGCCTGTGGGTTTACGCCACGGGATCGGCAGGAAGTTATGACATGCCATGGAACAAGGGAGGAGGATGCGCAACCTGCAGAGGTTACGACATGGAATTCGGCTCCGGCAGCTGGACCACCTATATCGGCGATGGCGACGAGGTCAATACGTCCCTTGTCAGCGCCAGCCCGATCCTGAATGCCTAGACGCATGTCATGGTGGTCGTCGACCGCCCGGCCAGCAAGCATAACACGTATGTCAATGGCGCCCTGGTTACATCCGACACCATTTCCGCGACTTTCGACTCCGTCTCGACATCAACACATGCAGCCATTGGCGCCAGCAGCGGCGGCAATCACCCTTTCCTCGGGAAAATCGACGATGTGCGTATCTATAACCGCGCCCTGTCGGCCGCCGAGGTAGAGATCCTTTACGAGGGCGGGCGGGCCTGCGTCAGTTACGGCGCATGCGCTTCAGAAGCAGAGAGGGATTATGATCCGACCGACGGCATAATCTGGTGCGACGGCGCCAATTTGCGCGCAATAAAGGTGCAGTAAGCCGCCGCCCTCAGATTTTAAACGTCTGCCCGGGCTTGGCCGAAGGCACAGCTGCCGGTTCATCCTGGTTCAGGCCGAGCGCCTTTCCGTACTCACCGGACAGATCGCCCTTTGATTGCGGATTGAGAGTGCCAAGCCCGCCATCGCCTTCATAGGAAATCGGTATTGCCCCCGATGGTGTCGTTGGCGTCCCCTCAAAGGATTGCGGAATGCCTTTCGGCTTCATGTATTTCTGCTGCTCTTCGATCGCTTTTCTTTCTGCTTCGCTCATGGGAGGCGGATTTCTTTTAGCCTCTTCCTTGGCCGCTTCAAGTTTCCTGGTCAGTTCTTCCTGCGCCGCTTGCTCTTTCAAATGCAGTTCGCTTGGGCCGCGAGGTGTATTTCTGTTGATTGCAGCCTTCCGCTCAACCTCCTCCTGAATAGCGCGTTCTCTCTCTTCCAGGGTCATGGCGCCTGGCTGTGCGCCTTTCACGCCTTTTTGAACTTCCTGAGTTGCTTTACCAGTCGTTTCATCGATCTTATTGCCGACGCCGCGCTCTACATTTCCCATGCCTTCGTTGATTTTGCGCTGGCCCGCCTGTCCGGCTTCGCGCGTTTTCTCCTCCAGCTTACGCTGTGCCGCGCCGACCGGGTCCTGCGCGTCGCGCAAATTCTGGTCAGTAATGCCGCTTTTCTCCATTGCCTTGCGTTTCGCGGCTTCCTGCGCCTCCCTCGTTTTCTGGTCTACCGTTTCTTGTGCCTTGCGTTTTGTACCCTCTACAACGCTATCCTTTAAATTACCAAGTGCACGGCCAAACATACCGCCTATATCATTATCAGCCATTGTTCTTCTCCTTACGATTACCGCCAAAGAGATTCATGGTTTCATAAAAAAATTAAGGTAGCATTAAGGAATGGTTATGGTCGTTAAGGATTGAGGGCGGCCTCGCTGACTTGATTTAGGAAAATGGCGCACCCGTAGGGATTCGAACCCCAAACCTTCTGATCCGTAGTCAGATGCTCTATCCGTTGAGCTACGGGTGCATGATGCTTTATAAACAAGGCTTAAAGCGGAGCAGACCATACTTGAAAGAAAATGCGAATGCAAGCAATCCGGCAGGGCCTTATTTGGCCTCAAACTTTTGAAGATTCACACAAATCTATGCACAACCCTGCTCACGGCGCTTGACTCCGCCTTTTACAGAGGCGATGCTGGCAGGGGTTGACTTTTATGACGAGTAGCTTTCAAATCCCCTGCATTATATAAAACCATTACGTATTGAATTTTTAGGATGTCCAGAAACATGACCTTCCGGAACGTTTTCGCCCTGACGCTGGGCCTTGTGGCCTGCTCGGGCCTGACGGCCTCTTTGGCGCATGCGCAGCAGCCTGTCTCCAGGCCCATCGAGATCAACGCCTACCCGATGAACGACCAGTTGAAGGCGCAGATCTACAGCAAGCCTTCGCAGATGCAGGACATCTCGCCCGAACAGGTGCGCGGCAAAACCTACTTCGAGCCGACATCGACCATCGTCACGCAGAAGGTCAATGACCTCTCGGCCGATCTCGACACGCTGCAGGGCAAGGTCGCGATGCTTTCCGCCAACCTCAACGCGCTCCAGCGCGAGGGCGAAGGCAAGGCCGCCGAATATTACGCAGCCGTGGCCACGATCAACACGCAATTGCAGGCCGGCACCACGCCCGGCAACCCGCGCCTCCTGAAGCGCGTCAGCCTCGCCGAAAGCAGCCTCGAGAATCTCGGCTCGTCCGTCGCGACGCTGAACCAGCTCGCCGCCGAAGCCGCCACGACATCCTCCGAAGCGTCATACCTGCTCGAGGCCGTCCGCGCCGCCTACGGCCTGTCGGGCGCGATCGAGGAAGACCATGTCCGCCTCTCCGAACTCGAGGACGGCGTCAACAACACGATGGTGATTATCGAGCGCCTGCTCAACAACGTGAACGACGACATCACGCGCACGACGACTTACCTGAGTTCGGAGCGCAACAATTTGCGTACGCTCGCCCTCGCCGTTTCGAACGGCGACCTCTACGGCAAATCGCTTTCCAACCGTCCGTTCTCGTCGGTTGCGACGCCCGCTTCGGCTGACGCGTCGATGCCTGTCACCGCCGGTTCGCCCGGCCTGGTGGGCGGCAATGGCAGCTACGGCCGCCAGGCTGCGCCGCTCTCGGGTCCGCGTCCACTGGTAAAAATCAAGTTCGACCAGACTAACGTCAATTACGAAGAGCCTGTTTATGTCGCCGTCAACGAGGCGCTGCAGCGTTATCCCGATGCGCGCTTTGATCTCGTCGCCGTGCACCCTGCCAATGGAAACGCCGCCGAAGTCGCGATCGAAAGCACCAAGGCGCGCCGCAACGCCGAGAAAGTCCTGCGCACCCTCACCCAGATGGGCCTGCCGCTCGATCGTATCGACCTCTCGCACAAGCAAAGCGCGGATGCGTCCTCGAACGAAGTTCACCTCTACATCCATTAATTAGCAGCAAGATTTAAGTGGTAAGTTGTAAGAATTTACTTATTACTTATCTCTTATTACTTATTACTAACCTGTGTCCCCGTAGCTCAGCTGGATAGAGCACAGGTTTCCTAAACCTGGGGCCGGAGGTTCAAATCCTCTCGGGGACGCCATTTAATAAAGGTTTCGCCAATTTGAACCTCCTTTTTAAAAAGATAGCGCGGCAAAGCCGCGCGGGGTTCAAATCCTCTCGGGGACGCCATTCCCGTATTTAGCCTTGATTTATGCCTTTAAAAGACTACGATGCCCCGCACGGAATAATATATGCAAAACAATACGCCAGATGACATGAATGATGCGGGCGCCGATCAGCAAGTGATCGTTCGCCTCGCCCGCGACGAGCGCGAGATCGAAGAGGCCCAGCGCCTGCGTTACCGCGTGTTCTACGAAGAGATGGCGGCGACGGCCGACAAGGAAATGGCGCTGATGCGCCTCGACCGCGACGAGTTCGACAAATATGCCGACCACCTGGTCGTCAGCGACGAGCGCCGCCCCGCCGGCGAGAAAATCGTCGGCACCTACCGCCTGCTCCGCCGCGAGCTCGCGATGAAATTCGGCGGCTTCTACAGCAGCACCGAGTTCGATATTTCCCCGCTCCTGAATTCCGGCCACTCGCTGCTCGAGCTCGGGCGCTCCTGCGTCATGCTCGAATACCGCACGCGCCCCGTCCTGCAATTGCTCTGGCAGGGCATCGCCGATTACATGAGCGATCACAAAATCGACCTGCTGTTCGGCTGCGCGTCCCTGCACGGCACCGACATCAAGAACATCTCGACGCCGCTGTCCTACCTGCACCACTATCACATGGCGCCGGAATATCTGCGCCCGCGGGCGCTCAAGGGCCGCTACATCAACATGAACATCATCCCTAAGGAAGATATCGACCGCAAGCGGGCCTTCGCCAAGCTGCCGCCGCTGATTAAAGGATATTTGCGTGTCGGCGCGACGATCGGCGACGGTGCCGTGATCGACGAGCAATTCAACACCACCGATGTCTGCATCCTGATGCAGACCAACATGATCGGCAGCCGTTACCGCAAGCATTACGAACGCAAGATTCAGAAATCGCTTTCTGGTGAGAGTAACGTCGAGCAATTTTCGCCGCTGCCCAAAGAGCGCGGGCCGGATGAGCTCATTTAAAGCATCCCTCAAAATTGCCGCCTTCTTGCTATGGTCGCTCCTGCTCGTGCCGCCGCAGATAATCGTTTTGCTTTTTCACCGCGGCAAATACGCCTATACCATCCCGTTCCTCTGGGAAAACGGCGTGCGCACGATCTTCCAGATCCGCTACAGCGTCGAGGGCATTCCGTTGCGCGGGCACCAGGTGTTTTACATGTCCAATCACCTGTCCTATCTCGACGTGCCCCTGCTCGGCAGCATCCTGAAAGCGTCATTCGTCGCAAAAAGCGAAGTCGAGAAATGGCCTGTGTTCGGTTTTCTCTCCAAGCTCCAGCAGACGGAATTCATCGAGCGCCGCCGCACCGCCATCGCGGACGAGACGAACAAGATTGCCGCGAAAGTCGCATCCGGAAGAAGCCTGATTATTTTTCCCGAAGGCACCTCGACCAGCGGTTATGACGTCGAGCCGTTCAAATCCAGCCTGTTCACCCTCGCGCTTGGCGAAGGCAACGAGGATATTTTTCTCCAGCCGGTCACGATCAGGCTGGATGAAGTCAGCGGCAGAGCTCCCGCCACGAAAGACGAACGCGACCTCTATGCCTGGCCGCGCGACCTTGACATGGGGCTGCCGCCGCATCTGTGGCGTTTCGCCAAAACATCCGGCGCAAGATTGACTGTCACCTTCCACCCGCCGGTCCGCGCCCGCGACTTTACCGACAGAAAAATGCTTGCCAAAACCTGCCATGACAGCGTAAGCAAGGGGCTGAAAGCCGCCTAGCGCGGCCTGGATAAAGGGGAGACGACCATGGCCAATTTCACGCAACAAGAAATCACCCGCCTGCAGGCCTATATGCAGACGACCTTCAACAACCCCAATATCTACCTGAAGGCCCGCAAAAACGGCGATTCCGTCGAGGTCGACATCAACGGCGAATTCATCGGCACGATCTACAAGGACGAGGAAGACGGCGAAACGTCCTATGATTTCAACATGGCGATTCTCGATATCGACCTTCCCGGGTCGAAAGCGGCCTGATTTATCACCAAAAAAGTCTTATTTTCCAAACTCTTTGCCAGCAATGGCTGTAATTTGCTAAAATTACAGGAGCGGTCGTTTTGACCTTCGACGGGGCGGATTTTGAGAATTTTCGCGCTTTTATCCCTGTTTTCAGGGCTTTTGGTATTTTTGGCGCCTGCCGTTCCGGCCAGCGCCGCCGAGCGGCTTGGCTTCGGCGCCAACATCAGCGACAGCTCCCGCCTTGCCCTTAGCCATTACCTCCAGCGCGATGTCTCCGACGGCCTCATGGTCGCGCCCGTGGATCTCAATGAGGACGGGCTGGATGAATTCATCGTGCATGACAAAAACTGCGGCAAGATATCCTCGCCCTGCAGCTTCATGGTTCTTTCGGAAAGCGAGAGCGGCATCCGGAAGCTCGGCGATATCCCTGCCCGCGGCCTCGCGCTCGGCAACCAGCATACGAAGGGCGTCCGCAGCCTGCTCGCCTATCAAAATGCGGTCAATGATTACAGCTACACGGTTTATGTATGGGAACCCAATAAGGGCCAGTATATAATGGCGGAGCAAAAATGATCATGACGCCCCGCCATTCCCGCTCCTCCTTTTTCAGCCTGAAAATTATTCTCGGCGTTGTTTTCTGTTTCATGATTTTTACAATGAACCAGGCACAGGCGGGATGTTTCGCGGGCGTTCCCTGCATCGTTCCCGCAACGCCGAACCTTCCGCTTGTCCGGGGCGATGGTCCGACCGCGCCGGGCTCGCCCAACCAGCCGAAGGCCACCGGCGGCGGCGTATGCTTGCCGACCAATACGCCGGCGCCCGGCTGCACCTGCGACGCCGACTTCATGAACCAGATTTACGCCCGCGCCTGGCTGGAATCCCAGCGCGACATGATCAAGGCGCAGGTGCTGATCCGCAAACCGGATTCAATTCTGGAATATACCTGCTTCAACCAGTTCAACGATCTTGCCGTGTCGTTCGCGGCACCGCTTTTCTCGGAAACCGAGCGCTGGACCGGTGACGGCTTTACCGGCCCCAGCATCGGCGTTAACCCGGCCGAACTTTTCGGAGACATGTACAATATTCTTCCCGAGGATCTGCAGGAATTCTCCAACGCGGGCTCGGGCGAAATCGATGTCTCATCCCTCCTCACCGAGGTTCTTCAAAAATTCACCACGCCTCAGGGCTTTATCGGCCTCACCGGGCCCGCCGGGGTTGTCGGGAGCGTGCTGTGCATGCCGCACCACGTGCCCATCACCAGCAACTGGCTCATCGGCTGGATCAACTGGTTCCCTGTTCCGTGCGTGGGCATCAACGTCTATATGGGGCCCGACAAACTCGCCACGTCTCTCGAAGGTCTTGTGAAGGAAAGTCTCAGAAACTATATAAACCAGAATTTCAGCCACAGGTTTCTGGGCGGCGCGGCCACGGCCCTCGACTATATGGAGATCAGCGGCGCAGGCGGTTACAACTGCAATTTCATGGACCAGGTTTATTTCCTCTCGAAATGCGCCGACATAGTGACGGACGACCGTTTCTGGAAATTTTCGGAACTCATCGATGTCGATCCGCGTATTCTGCCCGAGATGTGCACGGGCGGCACGAAGATCACGCAGGACATGATCGATCTTTCAGAGAACAGGGAATACGCGTATGTCCTTTTTGACAGGGTCTTTAGCAACAACTGGCTTCTCGCGCAGAATGGCGGCGAGGTAGGATGCACCCCGCCCATCCCTACGGGCCTGATTACCGTTTTGAAAACATATGACGTCGATTCCCAGGGCAATGTCTCCGTCCGGTCGACCGAGGAAATACTCGACAAGTTCTGCGTGGCGCCGAACTGCCATTACGAAGGGGGTTCCACATGCGTCGCGCCCTGATAAAAGCCATTTGCGCCAACCCCCTGTTTTCCTGTAAAATTTTACTTAGGAGCTGTGTTTTATACATTTCCCCAGGGGCACGCATGAACTTTTATAGTTCAAAAAGAACGGTTTACGTCGTTTTGACGGCACTTGTTCTTTTTGTATCAGGTATTTCGCCCGCGCTGGCCGGGATTGCCCCGACCCCCTGCGACCCGCTCTATTACGAATCCCTGCGCTCCCGCGCATGGCTGGAAGCCCAGCGTGAAATCACCCAGAATCAGAACCTGATCGTCAAGCCGGACAGCGTCCTGGAATATACCTGCTTCGACCAGTTCATGAACATTCTCGCCTACGAAGCGTTCAATATGTTCAGCGAAACGCCGCGATGGGGAATCGTTCTGCCCCCGAACAGCATGGACATGGCGCTGCAAACTCTCGTCGGCGGCGCGCTCGGCTCCTATCTTGAAGCGAATTTCCCGCACAGGTTCCGCGGCCACCGCTCCCTCACGCTCGACTACATACCGGGTCCCGTTCACGGCATGCCGGGCACGTCCTATCTTTGCACCAGCATGCGTGACGTATGGCTGGAATCAAAATGCGTCGATTTCATCGAAATTCCGAACGCCGACGGCTTTTTCACCTTCGAGAATTATCGCGACACGGACGACAAACGCATTCTTCCCGAGGCCTGCCTCGGCATACCGGCGCGCTGGGCAGAGAACTTTGACGTTGCCACCGTCAATCCGTTCACGCCCTGGGAGGAAGACAACCAGCTTGTCTTCTTCGATCTCCTCGATCCCGGGAACTGCGGCGGCGCGACCTTGCAGATCGAGACAGGCGTGGTCGTCAGGCGCTCGAAACTCGACCCTATCGAATATCAGGAAAAGGCCTGCCTGCCGCCCGGATGCCATTACGTGCCCAGCAGTTATAGCGGCGGCAGCTGCCAAAACTAGGCCGTTAAGCCCTTAATCATTGCCAAATCCCGCTTTATAGCCTTATATCTACTGCGGAAAACAAGGCTTTAGTGACGTTTTGGCATGCATGCTTCAGTTTTATAAATCGGTGTCCGGGGCCAGCGGCCTCCTGCTGCGCGCCCTGCTCCATGCCCGTTCCAGGAAGGGCAAGGAACTGCCCGCCCATCTGGGCGAGCGGCAGGGCCGGGCCAGCCTGGCGCGGGGCAATGCGCCGCTGATCTGGGTCCATGCCGCCAGCATCGGCGAGGCACAATCGGCCCTGATCCTTGTCGAGCGGCTGCAGAGGCTGGTGCCCGGCACGCAGATCCTCATGACCACCGGCACGGTTTCCTCGGCCAATATGATGCGCAAGAACCTGCCCGCCGGGGCCATGCACCAGTTTTACCCGGTCGATCACCCGGCATGGACAAAGCAGTTTCTCGATCACTGGCGGCCCGAGCTCGTGCTCTGGATGGAATCCGAGCTGTGGCCAAACATGCTCATCGATATCAAATCACGCGGCATTCCCGCCATTCTGGTGAATGCACGGCTTTCGGAAAAATCATTCCGCCGCTGGTCGTGGTTCGGCGGCGCGGCGAAAGAAGTCCTCGGCGCGTTCTCCCTGATCCTCGCGCAGGGTGAGAAAGAAGCGGCGCGTTTCCGCGCGCTCGGCGCCGCGAATGTCATCGCGACTGGCAACATCAAATACAGCGCCAAGCCGCTTTCCTTCAGCGAAACCGATCTGAAAGCCGTCGGCGGCGCCATCGGCCAGCGCCCGGTGTGGCTTTACGCCAGTTCGCATAAGGGCGAAGAGTCGCTTGCCTGCCGGGTGCACCAGAAACTGAAGCTGAAATTCCCCGATCTCCTGACCATCATCGTGCCCCGCCACCCCGAGCGCAGGCAGGACATCATCGCCACCTGCGAACAGGCCAATCTGAAATTCATCCTGCGCGGCGAAATCAGGATTCTCCCTTCCTACGATACCGATATCTACATTGCCGATACGTTCGGCGAGCTCGGGCTTTTCTACCGCCTCGCGCCGCTGGCCTGCATCGGCCGCTCTTTCAGCGATGACGGCGGCGGCGGACACAACCCGATCGAGGCGGCGCAGCTTAACTGCGCGGTGTTGTACGGCCCGAATGTTCAGTTCCAGAAAGAGTTGTTCGAGGAAATGAGCAATGCGGGCGGCGCGCTGGGCGTGAACACTGAATCCGAACTTGAGGAAGCCGTTGGGGCTTTTCTGTCGAACCCGCAGAAACTTGCAGCGATGCAACAGAACGGCCTCGAGTTTACGCGCGTGAAATCAAGAGTGGTGGATATCGTGATTGAATCCATCGCGCCGTGGCTGGATTTTTCCGCCGAAAAAACCGGGACCCGGCCATGGCACTGAAAACGCCCGCATTCTGGTATAGAAAAGGCGGCGAGATTTCGCTGAGGGAAAAAATCCTGACGCCGTTTTCGCTTCTCTACAGGTTGGGTTATGAATTCCACCAGCATTCCGTGACGCCGGAGAAACTGGATATCCCGGTCGTCTGCATCGGCAATGTCAATGCGGGCGGCACCGGCAAAACACCCACTTCCATCGCGGTGATGGATATCATCACAAAAAACAATCTCGCGAAAAAACCCTTTTTCCTGCTGCGCGGTTACGGCGGCGGCGAACGCGGGCCGCTGCTGGTGAACACGTCAAAACACAATTCATGGGCGACGGGCGACGAAGCCCTGGTCCTCGCCGGGCACGCACCCACAATCATCGCCGTCGACCGGGTTCAGGGCGCGTTGCTGGCCGCCAAACATAATGCCGATCTCGTCTTGATGGATGACGGCCTCCAGAATCCCGGCATTCACAAGGATGTTAAAATCGTCGTCATTAACGGCGAAATGGGTTTCGGCAACGGCAAGATGCTGCCCGCGGGGCCGCTGCGCGAACCTTTGAAGAAAGGAATCGCAAAGGCCGATCTGTTCATCCTGATCGGTGAGGATATGCGCGGCGTTACCGCCTCGCTGCCCGCGGACAAGCCGCTCATCCGCGCGAAACTGGAGCCTGACCTTGCCGCGCCGCTGCCGGCGGATAAAAAATACGTCGCCTTCGCGGGCCTCGGCTACCCTGAAAAATTCTTCTCCTTCATGCGCGAGCGCCTCAATCTCGATATCGTCAAGACCATCAGCTTCCCCGATCATTATCCCTATAGCGAGAAAGACGTGCAGAATCTGCGGGAACGCGCGAAGGAATGGAACGCCGAGCTTCTGACCACGAAAAAAGATTCCCTGCGCCTGCCGGGCGTGCCGGATGTCACGGTGCATGTGGCGGATATAAAACTGGCGTGGGACAATGAATCCGCCCTTACGGATTTCCTGAAAACACGGCTGGCCGGATAATGAAACATCTGCGCTACATTCTCGAAGCCGTCGTTCTTTATGTTTTTTTTGCCGTCTGTTTCCTGTTGCCGCCGGTTGCCGCTTCGAATCTCGGCGGGTTCATAGGCCGCATGATCGGTCCCCGCCTCGCCGCCTCGCGCAAGGCGCGAAGAAATCTGGACCTTGCTCTGCCCGGCCTGCCGGACGCCGAAAAATCGCGGATTATCGTGAATATGTGGGACAATCTGGGCCGCGTCATCGCCGAATACCCGCACCTGGAAAAAATCGCCGGAACGCGCGTGAAAATCGTCAATGAAGACATCATCAAAAAAACAATCGATGCCGGCCAGGGCGCTGTTTTTATCGCCGCGCACCAGGGCAACTGGGAAATCGACATGACGACGCTGCATGTCCGTTTTGATGTCATCCCCAGCCTTACTTACCGCGCGCCCAACAACCCGATGGCGGATTATCTTCTCGAACATGCGCGGACGCTCGGCGGCCGGATCAAGGCCATTCCGAAAGCACGCTCCAGCGGGCGCGATTTAATGAATGTGATGAAGAACAGGGAATATCTCGGTATCCTGATCGACCAGAAATATCACGAAGGGATCGCCGTTGATTTCTTTGGCCACCCGGCCATGACCAACCCCATCGCCGTCGTACTGTGCCAGAAATACAACGCGCCCCTCATCCCCGTGCAGAACCGCCGCACGGGTCCCGCGCAGTTTGAATTGACGGCTTACAAACCAATGAAAATTTTCGACGATAACGGCGAACCGCTGCCGGTCGCCGATGTTCTTGCCGAGGCGAACGGCCTGATCCAGGACTGGATCGTGCAGGATCCTGGCCAGTGGCTATGGCTGCATCGGCGCTGGGACCTTAAATAACTAGTTGATGGTTTTACCCGTGCTGTCATCCGCGCGGTGGAGCAGCAGGAAATCGGAATATTCCGGCTGCGGGAAGGCATGATTGCCGTCGGCGATTTCCTTCTCGGCCAGCGCGAAGATGCGCGCCATATTGGCGGCGAACAAGCGCTGGCCCGCGTCGGTCAGCATCTGCCGCTGGCAGATGTCATTCAGGAAATCCACGACATCCTGCGGGAAGGCCTGCTCCTCGCCCATCTCGCGTTTATAAAGCCCGGTTTCATAGACCGTGACGGCGTAATCAAGCCCTGCCGACGTGCCGATATCGGCCTCGTGCAGGATGGCGCACATCATGGTCAGTTCGGCATCCCTCTGCAGCGGCTCGAGATCCTCGTCGAGATTGAGCGGGCCGGTCTTTCTTTTCTGGCCGAGGAAATGGTAGCGGTAGGCCGATTTCATCTGGTTCACCGGATTGGCCGGGTCGCCGAGCGGCGCGACATCCGTGCACAGAAGCATGACTCTCAGCTTTTCGAGATCGGCATAGTCGATGCCGCACGCCTCAAGATACGGGAAGGCCAACTTGAAAGCCCGGCGCTCCAGCCTGCCGGGCTCGAAGACGCCCTTGATCGTGTTGCCCTTGCCATCATGGCCGAGATCGTGAATGCAGGCGGCGATGATCAGCAGCCCCGTTTTTTTCCCGTCGAGCGCCTGATCCGTGCCTTCATAGATATGATTATGCATCGCGATGAGACGCATGGTCTGGAACAGCACTTTTTTATAGTGAAGATTGTTGTGATACGGCAGGTTGTTTTCAGCTTCGCCGATGACGCTGGCCGCGAGGACGCCGCGCGCGATTTCCGGCGGCATGCCAAACGCCAGATTGCGGGCCGCGAAAATCGCCAGCGACGAAAGGCTGGGTGTGCGCTCGGCGATATGCCAGCGCAGTAACATGGCGACGCTCTGCGGGGTCATTCCTTCACCTCCGGCGGCGTGGGAGAAAATGAAATTCGCCTCGCTTTCCAGCGTTGCGGCATCCTGTTCCAGCGTCTCGATGATTTTCTGGGCGGTCTGGTGGACAGTGTTGCGCGTCGCCCATGAAGCATCCGGGCGGATGGCGTCAAAAGCCGGGCTCATGGCGCGCAGCGTGGCCGCCCAGTCCAGCTTGTTGTTCTCGTCTGCCAATTCAACCATGGCTACCGCTCCCCCGTCCCCGTCAATCTTAATACCCCAGCCCTCGGCCTGACAAGCAGGAAGGTATCACAAGCCGGAAAAATACTGGATTATCAGAGGCCTTATTCGCTTGGCTAAACCCCTTGAATTGCTATATATAAGGATAATTTTAAAGCGAAAAGGTTAACGGATTACTTTATGTCCCGGAACTGGTCCCCCTCATCCTGGCGCACGAAACCGGTCTTGCAAATGCCGGTTTATGACGACCAGGCGGCCCTGAAACGCATCGAAACCGAGATTTCGAGGCTGCCGCCGCTTGTCTTCGCGGGCGAGGCGCGCAACCTCCAGGCAAGACTGGCCAAGGTTGCCGAAGGACAGGCCTTCCTGCTCCAGGGCGGCGACTGCGCCGAAAGTTTCTCTGAATTCGGCGCCAATAAAATCCGCGACACGTTCCGCGTCATTCTTCAAATGGCCGTGGTCCTGACCTATGCCGGCTCGCTCCCCGTCGTCAAACTCGGCCGCATCGCCGGGCAGTTCGCCAAGCCGCGCTCAAGCGATTCCGAAACGCAAGGCAGCGTCACCCTGCCCGCTTACCGCGGCGACAACATCAACGGTTTCGAATTCTCGGAAAAAGGGCGCAAGCCCGACCCCGAGCGCATGCTCAAGGCCTATAACCAGTCGGCGGCGACGCTGAACCTTCTGCGCGCTTTCGCCGATGGCGGTTATGCGGATTTGCACCGCGTCCATGGCTGGAACCTCGAATTCGTCAAGGACAGCCCCCTCACCAAGAGATATGAGGAGATGGCGGGCCGGATCAGTGAAGCTTTGGGCTTCATGGGCGCCTGCGGGATCACGAGCGAAACGGTCCCGGCGATCAAACAGACTGAATTCTACACCTCCCACGAAGCGCTGCTCCTCAATTTCGAGGAAGCGATGACGCGCGTGGATTCCACGTCGGGCGAATGGTACGACACCTCCGCGCACTTCCTGTGGATCGGCGCGCGCACGCACCAACTCGACAACGCGCAGGTCGAATTCATGCGCGGCATCAAGAACCCGATCGGCCTGAAATGCTCGCCCGATATGAAGACGGATGACCTGCTCAAACTCATCGACGCGCTGAACCCGGACAACATCCCGGGCCGCCTGACGCTGATCGCCCGCATGGGCCATGAGAAAGCCGAAGCCTGCCTGCCGCCGCTGCTGCGCACCGTGAAGAAGGAAGGCCGCTCCGTCGTCTGGTCCTGCGACCCGATGCACGGCAATACGATCAAATCGACGACCGGTTACAAAACCCGCCGCTTCGAGCATATTCTCGCCGAAGTCAAAACATTCTTCGAAGTGCACAAGGCGGAAGGCACGCACCCCGGCGGCGTTCATTTCGAGATGACCGGCCAGAACGTCACCGAATGCGTCGGCGGCGCCGAGAAAATCACCGATGAGGATTTATCGAGCCGTTACCACACGGCGTGCGACCCGCGCCTGAATGCGAACCAGGCATTGGAACTCGCCTTCCTGCTCGCGGATGAACTGAAAGGCCTGCGCCAGGGCGGCTATCTCCCCTCGACGGCGGCGGCGGCGGAATAGCTTGATCGTCATCCCTGCGAAGGCAGGGATCCATTGTGCCACAAGGACAAACGATGGATAAAAGCTTCTATGTTTACATTTTAGCCAGCGGCCATTACGAAACGCTTTATACAGGGGTCACTAATCTAACCTTCCAAAACGGATGTGGGAGTATCAAAATCAGGTTACTGGCGGGTTTACTTCGCAATATGGTGTCCATAAACTCGTATTTTATGAACAGCATCCCAATGCTGAAAGCGCCATTTTAAGAGAAAAACGCTTGAAAGCATGGAAACGTGATTGGAAGATAAGGCTGATTGAAGAAAATAATCCCCAATGGACAGACCTCTCAAAAAACCTGGCGGCGTAATTCCCCACAGCGTCATTCCAGCGAAGGCTGGAATCCATTTTGCCATTCGCGCTGAATTGCATAAATTATCCCCGGACTTTCCATGGATGCCGGCCTTCGCTGGAATGACGGCATTCGGTATGGAGGTGGTATATGAGCGCTAAACTCCACATCTCCCTCGCCCAGATGAACCCCATCGTAGGCGGCCTCGACTATAATTTGAAAAAAATCTGCGATATCTGGAATTCCGTTCCGAAAAATACGGACCTCGTCGTGTTCCCTGAGATGGCGGTGTGCGGTTATCCGCCCGAGGACTTGGTGCTCAATCAATCTTTTCTCGACGAGGTAAAAAAATCCGTCGAAAGACTCGTCGCTTTCAGCAAGGGCAAGGCCGCCGCCATCATCCCCTCGCCGTGGGTGATCGACGGAAAAATTCATAACGTCATGCACATGATCGAGGACGGCAAAATCACCGCCACGCAATCCAAGCATCATTTGCCGAATTACGGCGTCTTCGACGAGGCGCGCGTTTTCACCGCCGGGCCGTTGCCGGATCCGGTAAATTTTCGCGGTTTCTCGCTCGGCCTGATGCTGTGCGAGGATATGTGGTATCCGAAAATCGCCAGGCACCTGAAAAAAGGCGGCGCTGAGATTCTCGTCGTGCCGAACGCTTCACCCTTTGAAAGCGGCAAAAAAGCGGTGCGCCACAAGCTGGCGGCGGACCGCATCAAGGAAACCGGCCTGCCCCTGATTTACGTGCACCAGGTCGGCGGCCAGGATGAGCTGATTTTCGACGGCGGGTCGTTCGTCATGAATGAAAAAGGCCATACCCTGCTCGAAGGCGACCAGTTCGCCGAACAGACCTATCACATGCTGCTTGAGAAAAACGACAAGGGCATCATTTTCGGCGGCGTTGAAAATTCGGCCCCTGCGTTCTCGCCGCAGGAAGAAATTTACCAGGCCCTGATGCTTGGCCTGCGCGACTATATCGGCAAGAATAATTTCCCCGGCATTCTTATCGGTCTTTCAGGCGGCATCGACAGCGCGCTCTCGGCCGCGATCGCCGTCGATGCGCTGGGGGCTGAGCGCGTGCACGGCGTCATGATGCCCTCGATCTATACGTCGAGCGTCAGCATCGCCGACGCGCAGGCGCTTGCGAAAAATCTCGGCATAAAGGTTGATGAAATTTCTATCGAAAAAACCGTCGACGCCTTGCAGGGTGTTTTAAGCCCGCACCTTAAGGACGCTCCTTCAACGACTTTTGAAAATATCCAGCCCCGCGCGCGCGGCATCATCCTCATGGCGCTTTCGAACGCATCGGGCAAAATGGTTCTCTCCACCGGCAACAAATCCGAAATGGCGGTGGGTTACGCCACGCTGTACGGCGATATGTGCGGCGGGTTCAATGTGCTGAAGGATGTTTACAAGACGCAAGTGTACGAACTCTCCAACTGGCGCAATAAAAACAAGCCGCGCGGCGCCTTCGGTCCTGCGGGCGCGGTCATCCCGCAGAATTCCATCAACCGCGCCCCGACGGCGGAATTGCGCGAGAACCAGACCGACCAGGACACGTTGCCGCCCTATGAAACGCTGGATGCCATTCTGAAATTGCTTGTCGAGGAGGAACTGAGCGTCAACGAGATCGTTATTCTCGGCCATGACCGCGATACAATCCTCAAAATATGGCGCATGGTCGACCGCGCCGAATATAAGCGCCGGCAGGCCGCGCCCGGCATCAAGATCACCCGCCGCGCCTTCGGCCGCGACCGCCGCTACCCGATCACGAACCATTTCGTGAAAATCATCGAGAATAAAAATTAAACGCAGCGCACGCTACGAACGCAACGACTTCCATGCAAGAACCAACGGAAAGAGAAAACAAAGTCGCCGAAAAAATTCTGGATGCGGCATTCATTGTTCATAAAGAGCTCGGACCAGGCTTGCTTGAAAGCGTTTATGAAGTTTGCTTCGCTGACATTCTCACTGAATTTGGCATGAATGTTTCCAAACAAAAAATTATTCCTGTGCCTTTCAGGGGCAAAACTCTCGAAATGGGCTTCAGGGCCGATTTACTGGTTGAAGATTGCGTTCTGGTGGAACTTAAAGCCATTGAAAAACTTATTCCTTTACATGAAGCCCAAATGCTGACTTATTTAAGATTATCGAAAATAAAACTGGGTTTGCTTCTGAATTTTAATGAAAAACTCTTAAAAAACGGCATCAAACGTTTTATTTCATCATAGGTTTCGTTGCGTTCTTAGCGCGCGTTGCGTTAAAACATTTTTTTTAGAAAGAGTGCACTTATGACCATTCGCGTTCGTTTCGCCCCCTCGCCCACCGGGATGCTGCATGTCGGCAATGCCCGTACGGCGCTGATTACGTGGCTGTTTGCCCGCCGTCATGGCGGTCACTTCCTGCTGCGCATCGACGACACCGACACCGAGCGCTCGAAGGTGGAATATGAACAGGCGATTGAAGAGAGCCTGATCTGGCTCGGCCTGCAATGGGATGAAAAAACCAACCAGAAACTCCGTCTCGAGCGTTACAAAGACCCGATCCAGAAACTCAAAGATTCCGGACGCCTCTACCCTTGCTATGAAACGGCTGAGGAACTGGCGCTGAAGCGTAAATCACTTCTCGGTCGCGGCCTGCCGCCGATTTACGACCGCGGCGCGCTGAATATGACCGACGCGCAGAAACAACAATATGAAGCGGAGGGGCGCAAGCCGCACTGGCGCTTCAAGCTCGAGCATAAATCCATCGAGTGGAATGATCTCATTCGCGGCCCCGTGAAGTTCGACGGCGCGCAACTCTCCGACACGGTCGCGATCCGCGAGGACGGCAGCCCGCTTTACCATCTCTGCTCGGTTATTGACGACATTGATTTCAAAATCACGCATGTCGTGCGCGGCGAGGATCACGTCTCCAACACCGCGACGCACATCCAGATGTTCGAGGCGCTTCAAGCCAAGCCACCGGAATTCGTCCACCTGCCGCTCATTTCCGACACCGAGGGCGGCAAGCTTTCGAAGCGCCTCGGCTCACTGAGCATGAAGGAAATCAAGGAAAATGAGGGGCTTGAGCCGATGGCGGTGAACAGCCTGCTCGCCCGTCTCGGCACGTCGGACCCGATCGACGCGTTCACAAACCTGGAACCGCTGATCGCCAATTTCGATTTCGCGAAATTCTCGCGCGGCACGCCGAAATTCGACCCGGACGAACTGCTGCGCCTCAATTCAAAAATCATTCACCAGACGAATTTCAGCGACGTCAATGTGCGCCTCGCCAATATGGGCCTCGCCGGCATCGACGAAGGATTCTGGAACGCCGTGCGCGCCAACCTCGAAAAGCTCGAAGACATCAAGGAATGGTGGCACGTGGCGAAAGGCCCGGTGCAGCCGAAGATCGAGGACGCCGCCTTCATCCAGGAAGCGGCGACGCTCCTGCCGCCCGCGCCGTGGAACAACGAGACAGGGACCGTCTGGACAAACGCGGTGAAAGACAAGACCGGCCGCAAGGGCAAGCAACTCTTCATGCCGCTGCGCCAGGCGATCACGGGCATGGATCACGGGCCGGAGCTTGCGGGCCTGCTCCCCCTCATCGGTCCTGAAACTGTGAAGAAGCGCCTCGCCGCCTAATAGCGCGCGGTTTTGCGCAGAAGAACCAGGAAGCTTTCGAGTTTTTTCACGTCGAGCGCGGTCGCCTCGGGCCAGAGAAGTTTCACGGTGTTCTGAAACGTTTCAAACCCTTCGATGAAAAGATGATCGCAGAGCAAGACCTTGCGCTTGGCGCTCAACGTCGCGAATTCCTCGATGATGCTGAACGGCTGCTGGGCCTGTTTCAGAAGATCGTCGCCGCCTTCATAGCGCGCCATGGCTTTACCCCTGTCCTTAATCTCAATAGATTATCATTCCAATCTACCCTATTTTGACGAATAAGAAAAATAAAACGCATTTTATTATTTAAAAACAATATCTTAACATATTAACGTTATGTAAACTATTTTGGCCAAATTGTGACGAAAGCATCATGAAGGACGCTCCTGCCATCATCCTTGTCCGGCCCCAGATGGGCGAGAATATCGGCGCGGCGGCGCGGGCGATGCTGAATTTCGGCCTGACCGATTTGCGCATTGTCGCCCCGCGTGATGGCTGGCCGAACCGGGCGGCGATTGACATGTCGGCCGGCGCGCTGGAGATCATACCCGAGGTCAAGGTTTTTGAAACGCTCGCCGATGCCGTAAAAGATTTGCATTTCCTGTTCGCCACCACCGCCCGCCCCCGCGACATGGTGAAGCCTGTCTACACGCCCGCCGCCGCGATTGAAAAAATTCTCGCGAATTCCCCCTCCCTGAGGGAGGGGGCGGGGAGAGGGTTTACGGAGCCCGATCATAATGCCAGCACTTTAAACCCCCACCCTACCCTCCCCCTCAGGGGGAGGGATTTTCGAGCGGGTTTTGTGTTCGGACCCGAACGCTCCGGGCTCGAGAATGACGATGTCGCGCGGTGCCACGCCATTCTCACGATGAAAACCAACCCCGATTTCTCGTCGATCAATATCGCGGCGTCGGTGATGGTTATTTGCTATGAGTGGCTGGCGCGGCAATCGGACAATATCGTTAGCACGCCGACCAATGCCAGCTTCCCCGCCGCGCATGAAAAACTTGAGGAATTGCTCGTGCGTCTTGAAGCCGATCTTGATAAAAGCGGATTTTTCCGCGCGCCCGACCAGAAACCGACAATGGTGCGGAACATCCGCAATCTGTTCACCCGCACCGGTATGACCGACCAGGAGGTACGCACCTTCCACGGCATGCTGTCGTCGCTGACGGGGAAAAATAAAATCTGATCACGGCTCGGGCGGGTTTGGTTCAGAGGCTTTTTTTACGACATAAAGATTGCCCTTTTCCTTGCGCGATCGCTCCCCGGCATGCACCGCCTGCTTCAGCATTTCAAAAGGCACCATTGCATAGCGAAGGCCGTTTTCCGACGTCATCACCTCGATTCCGGTTTCGGCATCGACGCCATCTTGCAACGAAACCGGCTCCAGGATATGCGCGAGCACATATGTTCGCCCTTTGGCTTCATAGGGCTCCAGCTCCTCCATGATCCGCATTTCGATGCCGCCGATCCGGATACGTCTTGGAGCGATTTCACTTTCGTCTTTTCGCAGGGCTTTATACATGGATGCCTTCTTTTTTTAATGACCGGGCTCATAAGGACCGAACATGCGGGCCATATTTTTTTGTTCATCTTCCACGGCATATTTTTTTATCCAGTTGAGCAGCCCCCAACCTTCCGGCAGGAGAGGAACGGCTTGAGATAAAGCCGTCACCGGCACATATGCAACCCCACCGCCGGCAAGCACTTCGATCCCCGTTTCTTTGTCGATACCGGCACGTTTCGTGCTTGGCGCAGTTAATATAGCAATCGCTATAAATTCGCCCTGTTGCTGAGGGTTTTCCACGACTGTCTCGATACGAATTTGCAGCACCATATCGCCGATGCGCACGCTGCAGGCGCCGCTCTTGATCAGAAGCAATTCTTCCGCGCGCTTGGCTTCACTCATATCAGGATTATTATTTTTATTGCTCATACGCAGTTCCCTTTAAAGGAGTATGTTAATCGATATATTATCTTTATGTAAATATTTTTTATCAATAAAAAAGCCGCCCTCCAATGTCATCCCCGGCCAATGAGGCCGGAGGCTGAATGCAGAACGGGGATCCGGAAAAACGACAGCCCGCATTCGCGGGCTGGCATTGTGGATCCCCGCGATTTGAGCGCCGCTAACGCAGCGCCGCAGGATGACAGTAAGATTAGCGCGAATAGAATTCGACGACCAGATGCGGTTCCATCTGAACGGCGTAAGGCACTTCGTCCAGTTTCGGAACGCGCAGGAACGTCGCCTTGAACGCGGCGACGTCAACCGAAACATATTCGGGGATTTCGCGCTCGGCCAGTTGAGCGGCGGCGATCACCACCGGCATCTGGCGTGATTTTTCCTTCACCTCGATAACGTCGCCCTCTTTCACGAGGTATGACGGGATGTTGACGCGCTTGCCGTTCACGGTGATGTGGTTGTGATTGACAAGCTGGCGCGCGGCGAAAACCGTGGGAACGAATTTGGCGCGGTAAACAACCGCGTCGAGACGGCGCTCAAGCAGGCCGATCAGGTTCTGACCCGTGTCGCCGCGCATACGCGATGCTTCGTGATAGTAACCGCGGAACTGGCGCTCGCCGATATTGCCGTAGTAACCGCGGAGTTTCTGCTTGGCGCGGAGCTGCGTGCCGTAGTCGGTCGGCTTGCCGCGGCGTGCGCCGTGCATACCCGGGCCGGTCTGGCGTGTGTTGACGGGGGATTTCGGACGGCCCCAGAGGTTTTCACCAAGGCGGCGGTCGATCTTGTGTTTGGATTGTAAACGCTTACCACTCATTTTATTGCTCTCTTTCTTGTCCCGGCTGACCATCAGGTTTGAAAAGCGGCCGATCCGCCATCAACGGGAGGCGCTTTAGCCCCCTCTTTCCCGGGAATGGCGGGACTATAAGGATTTAGGGGTAAAAGTCAACAAAACCCCCATACTCGTCACCCCTGCGAAGGCAGGGGTCCATTCATCCGTTTGCACGAAAATCCGGCATTTTCCCCGGTCTTCCCATGGATTCCAGCCTTCGCTGGAATGACGAAGTTAGGGGTATTCCGGGTTCAGGGCGATGACCGAGAGCTTCTTGGCGCTGGAATAATCCATTGTATACAAGACCTTATAGGGCCTGATATCTTCAGGCTGCCTGTACCGGACAACGGCCAGGCCGTCCGGGTGCCTGATAAACCACTCATGGAGCGAGGCCAGGTCCGGCAGGCCCTCGATGGGCTTTTCGCGTTTTGCCAGGAACCCGACCTCGCCGTGATAGTTGCGGACATAGGCCCAGTCCTTGTCCGGGTTGGCGGCGACGATCTTCACGATTTCGTTCAAATCATGGCGCGGAAAAATGGTGAGGGACGCGATGCCCTGCCCGATCACCATCAAAGCTACGGCGGCAACCGCGACACGTTGCAGCGTTTTCATCTGCACGCTTTCAAGACAATGCGCCGTGAGAATGGCGGCGAAAGGCAGCAGCGGCACGAGGTAATGCGCCTGCTTGCCGCTCATGACCGTAAAGACCAGCAGCGCCGGGACGATGGTGAAAAAACAAAAGCGCATAACATGGTCAGTGCGCTGCGCGGTTTTCACTTTTCTCCAGAATGCGGGGAACACGATCCACGGCGCGAACAGGCCGATGAAGAACGGGACGTAGAAATAAAACGGGCGGGAATGCGCGCCGCCGAAGCTGCCGGTCATGCGGCCTTTCGTCTGCTCGACGACCAGCCAGTGGAAAAATTCGCGGTCGGTGCCTTGAAACACTTCGTACAACCAGACTGAAACCGGCGCGAGGCCGACCAGAACCATGACCAGCAGGCCTTTATAAAATCTTTTTTTCTGCACGCCTCCATGCCAGAGCGGCGCCAGCAGCCACGGCAGCAATGTGAACAGCAACACCACCGGCCCCTTCGCCAGCACGCCGAAGCCGAGCGCGAGGCCTGCGGGAATAGTGAGAATAAATTTTCCGCCTTTGAGGAATTTCGCTGCGAAAATCCATGCCGCCAGCACGCAGAAAGTCAGCAGGAAATCGAACATGATCGCGGTGCCCACCGCCAGGAACGGCGCGCTCGCCACCATGATCCACGGCGCGCGGGCGGCGAGTTCCTCCCGCTCGGGAAACAGGATCCTGATCAATCTATAAGTCAGGAAGATCGTGCCGGCGCTGATGAGCGAAACCATCAAAACCGCCGGCCATCTGTGCGGCCCGAAAATCTCCCATGACAGGTTGATCAGCCAGAAGAGCAGCGGCGGCTTGTGGTGATACGGCGCGAAATTCAGCGTCGGCAGGAAATAATTATGGTTCAGAAACATCTCCCACGCGGCGGTGAGGTAACGCGTCTCGTCGATCGGAAGCGCGGGGCGGAAGATAACCGCCGCCAGCGCCAGCAGCGCGCACAGAACCGAAAGCCCGATAAAATTTTGACGGCCCGCGCTCACTAGGCTGCCTGCTCCGGGTTGGTTTTTTCAGCGGCTGCGTTCTTGCGGATAAGATACAGATTGCGCGTATAGATCAGCAGCCCGATGCTCTGCCCGGCGATGAAGACCGGGTCGGCGCGGTAGATCGCGTAGGAGAGAATGATCAGCGCGCCGGCGATGCTGAAATACCAGAAGGCGACCGGGATGACGCTTTTCTGCGCGCGCTCGGAGGCGAGCCACTGCACGAAGAACCGCATGAAGAACATGGCCTGGCCGAAAAATCCGATCCCGATCCAGATTTTTTCGATCGTTTCAGCGTTTAAGCTCACGGACATTCTCCCTCGCGGCGTTCAATTCGCTCACAATAATGTCCGGGCGCGCCCTTTTCAACAGCCACCGCACGCCGAATAAATCATGCACCCCGGCCCACAGCCGGTCGAAAAACCCGTATTTCGAAACCCCCTTGCCGCGCGGGCGGTGCGAAACATCGACATGACAGACTTCCACGTAATGCCCTTTCATCAAAGCGGGCAGATAGCGGTGCATATGGTTGAAATATGGCAGCGCGATATAATCCTCCCGTCTAAAAAGCTTCAAACTGCAGCCGGTGTCTTTGGTTCCGTCTTTCAGGAAATAAGAGCGGATGGCGTTGGCCGCGCGGGAGGATAAACGCCGCACGAGATTGTCATGCCGCTTCGCCCTCTGGCCTGCAATCATGACGCGCGGATTCTTCGCGGCCTGTTTTTGATAGAGTTCGAAGAGCAGCGGGATGTCGGCGGGGTCGTTCTGGCCGTCGCCGTCCAGCGTGACGATCAGCGGCCCGGTCGCGTGGCTGACGCCAGACCACAGCCCGCGCGACTGGCCGGAGCGCTTCGAATGCCGGATGATACGCAGGAACGGGAACGTGACCGAAAGCTCCTGCAGATGCAAATGCGTGCCGTCATCGCTGCCGTCATCGACATACAGAACTTCCGTGACCGGAACGCTGCGCGCGACGGCGCTGATCTCTTCCAGCAGCGGCCGGATGTTTTCTTTTTCGTTATAGACGGGAATGACGATGCTGAGCATAAGGTCTCGAAAAAATTGGTGGGCCCACCAGGACTTGAACCTGGGACCAATCCGTTATGAGCGGACTGCTCTAACCAACTGAGCTATAGGCCCTTAGCGTTAAATTATTCCGGCTTTTTCGCGGGCTCTGCGGGATTTTCTTTTTCTTCCTTCGCCTTCGAGCGCTCGAGCCACGCCGTGATTTCATTCAGATGCGGCTTCACCGCTTCCCTGTCTTCCTTGGGAGCGCTGGTGAAAATCTCCATCATGCGAACGCTCTGCTCGAGCTGCGCTTTTTGCGCAGGCGACATTTTAGCCTTGCTCGCCTCGGGTATGTCGCGGAGCTGCTTGAGCGCATTCGGATTTTCCTGATCGATCTTGATCGCCATATAGGCCAACATCACGCCATCGCCCGTATTCGCCCATTCTTCCTGCGATTTGAAGTCGTGCTTCTTCACTATTTCACCAAGCCTGGCGTAATCGGAGGGAAGCTTTTCCTTCATGATCTCGATGCCCATCAGATACGGCGAATAGCCTTTTTCGCCGAGCTTGGGCTGCAGCGCGACATTCAGCTCCTTGTCCTTGCCTGTTTTATGGAGGTCCTCGGAGAAGACCTCGACGTCAGGAAGAGCCTTGACGAATTTCGAAACATTATCGCCCGAGAGTTTCTCGGCGGCGGCAGGCGCGGCAAAAAAGCCGAGCGCGCAGATCATTACAAAGGCGTTCAGTACGTACTTCATGGAAGTTTCCTTTCGGGTTCTATAAATCAGGTATCGAGGAAGCTGCGGAGCTTGCGAGAACGGCTCGGGTGCTTCAGCTTGCGCAGCGCCTTGGCCTCGATCTGGCGGATACGCTCGCGGGTAACGTTAAATTGCTGGCCGACTTCTTCCAGCGTATGGTCGGTGTTCATGCCGATACCGAAACGCATACGCAGCACGCGCTCTTCCCTCGGCGTGAGGCTTGCGAGAACGCGTGTCGTCGTTTCGCGCAGGTTCGAGTGAATGGCGCTGTCGATGGGCTGCAGCGCGTTCTTGTCCTCGATGAAATCGCCGAGCGATGAATCTTCTTCATCTCCAATAGGCGTTTCCAGCGAAACCGGCTCCTTCGCGATCTTCAAAACCTTGCGCACCTTATCCAGCGGCATGTGCAGACGCACGGCCAGCTCTTCCGGCGTCGGCTCGCGGCCGATCTCGTGCATCATCTGGCGCGACGTGCGCACCAGCTTGTTGATCGTCTCGATCATGTGCACCGGGATGCGGATCGTTCTCGCCTGGTCTGCGATCGAGCGCGTGATAGCCTGGCGGATCCACCATGTGGCGTAGGTCGAGAATTTATAACCGCGGCGGTATTCGAATTTATCGACCGCTTTCATAAGGCCGATATTTCCTTCCTGGATAAGATCGAGGAATTGCAAACCGCGGTTGGTGTATTTCTTGGCGATGGAGATGACGAGACGAAGGTTGGCCTCGACCATTTCCTTTTTCGCGCGGCCCGCTTCCTTCTCGCCCTTCTGGACGGTGCCGACGATGCGGCGGAATTCCTTGATAGGCAACATCGCCTCTTCCGAGATCGCGCCGATCTGGTCGCGGATCGCCTTCACTTCGTCCTTGTGTTTTTCGGCGAATTTCGCCCAGCCCTTGCCCTTCAGCACTTTGACTTTCGTCAGCCAGCGCGGGTCGAGTTCGGAATCATAATATCTTTCAAGGAATTCCTCGCGCTTGACGCCGCAATTAACAGCGAGGCGGAGCATCTTGCCCTCGAGTTGCACGAGCTCCTTGTTCATCGTGTAAAGGCGGTCGATCAGCTGCTCGATGCGCGGGTTCGACAGGCGAACCTCGTTCATGAGCTGGACCATCTCGTCTTTTACTTTTTGATATTTCTTGTTGCTGGCCTCGTCGGGCTTTTTGCCCTTGTTCAGCAAATCCAGGCGCTCTTCCTGGATTTTGCGCATCTTCTTGTAAGTTTTTTGAATCTGGCCGAACGTTTCGAACACCTGCGGCGCCAGTTGCTCTTCCATCGCCGAGAGGGAAATATTGTTCTCGTCCTCGTCCTCGGGTTCGCCGCCCTCGCCGCCTTCGGGGTTGGGCATGCCGGGCTCGCCGCCCTTTGCGGCAGCCGGTTTACCGGGGATGTTCTTACCGGGAATTTTTCCTGCCGCCGCGTTGGCGACAGCCAGCGCCGCCGCCGAAGCGGAAGCCGCCGCAGCAGCGATGCCTTCCGGCCCGCCGCTATAGGTCGCGTCGAGGTCGATGACTTCGCGCAGGAGAATGTCGCCTTTCTGCAGCGCCGTGTACCAGGCGATCATAGATTCAATCGCGAGCGGGCTTTCGCAGATGCCGCCGATCATCAGTTCGCGGCCGGCTTCAATTCTTTTTGCAATGGCGATTTCGCCTTCGCGGCTCAGCAGTTCGACCGCGCCCATCTCGCGCAGATACATGCGGACCGGGTCGTCCGTGCGGCCCGTATCGTCGTCGGCGATGTTGCCGCCGGCTTCGTAATCGCCGTCTTTGTCCTTATCTTTTTCTTCGCCGTCTTTATCCTCGACGTCGTCTTCGCTCTCGACGAGCTGAACGCCGATATCGGAGAAAGTCGCCATCGCATCTTCGATCTGTTCGGAAGAAAATTCGGCGGCGGGCAGCGCCTTGTTGATTTCGTCATAGGTCAGGAAACCGGCAGCCTTGCCTTTCTTGACCAGTTTTTTGACAACGGTCTCCAGCGAGCCGCCGGCGGTTTTTGTTTCCGCTGTCTCTTCCTGGTCTTCTTTTTCAGTCACTGCCAGATTTTTGGTCTTCTTATTAGACGCCATTAACGCTCCAACCCGATTCGTTGATTTAATCCCAATTCCCATGAAATCCAAAGTCTTAAGATGATTGTTCCCCAACCTGTCATCGGCTTTCGCCGGTCTTGAGTTCCACCATGGCTCTCAGCCTTTGTTCGTCATCTTCGCTCGATGTCAAAAAGGCGTTTTTCCATCCGCTCCGTACTTCCTGCTTCAAGGCTTCGCCTTCGTAATCCCGGTACAGGGCCAGCCATGTCTGGGCCACCGACCCGGGATCGGCGCGCGGACCCGCAAAAGTCGCGAGACGATAGACAGATTCGTTAAGGATGTCACTCAATTCTTTCGCAAGCCCTTGTGATTCCAGATGGTTCCGGAGCCCCTCGCCGTCAAGGTCTGGATTATGGGAAAAAGCGGCCAGCAGGACCTGACGGACCCGGTCGCAGGCGGGGTTGCGGAAATCGAAACTGCCCAGCGGTTGCTCAACGGTTTCAAAGATATGGGGGTGGTTAATGATCGCGGCCAGCAGGCTGCGCTCGTCTTTCTGGCGGATGGCGCCGGGCGCCTGCGGGCGCATGCCGGGGCGGACGGGTTTGCTGAAATCGCGCGGACCGGCGGCGCGGGAGCGGTTGAAGAAGACCTCGCCGACTTTCCGGCGCAGATGTTCCTGGTAGTGGCGCTGAACCTCGCCGTCGGCAATCGTCCGGATCGAATTCTCCAGCGCCTTTACCACGCCCGCGCGGCTTTCGGGCGAGTCGAAATTCCGCCCGCCGGTATGGGCAAGCCAGAGAAAATCAAAAAGCGGGATCGCGGAGTCCAGAATATCCCGGAACGCTTTCGCGCCGCCGGATTTGATCAGCGTATCCGGATCTTCGCCTTCCGGCATAAACGCGAACCGCGCGGAGTGATAGGGTCTCAGCAGCGGCAGGATTTTCTCGCACGCGCGCACCGCCGCGCCGCGCCCGGCATTGTCGCCGTCGAAACAGAGAACGGGAATCTTTTCTTCCGCGACGATCATGCTCCATAGCATAACGATCTGGTCTTCGGTCAACGCGGTGCCCATCGGCGCGACGGCGCCCCGGAACCCTGCCTGGTGGCAGGCGATGACATCCATGTAGCCTTCGGTCACGAGCACAGTCGCGCCTTCTCTCGCGGCTTGTCTTGCAAAGCTCTGACCGTACAAAGTGCGGGATTTGTCGAACAGCGGTGTGTCGGACGAGGTCATGTATTTCGCCGGTTTGTAATCGCCCTTATCGGGTTCGCGCATATGATCGGGAAGAATGCGTCCACCAAAAGCAACGATGCGTCCCCTTCTGTCTCCGACCGGGAACATGACGCGCTCGCGGAAAAACGCATAAGGCGGCTCGCCGTCTTTTTTACGGACGAGGCCCGCTTCGAAAATCTGTTCGTCGGTGAATTTTTCGGCAAGCAAAAATTTCCGCAGCGCCTGCCTGTCCGGCGGCGCGTAGCCGATCCTGAATGATTGAATTGTTTCCTTACTGAGGCCCCTGCCCGTCAGATAATTCAAAATTTCTTTATTCGCCGGGGTAAAAAGTTGCTCCTCCATCCAGCGCGTCGCGGAATCGATCAGCGCGTGGAGGTCGCGGGCTTTTTCGGCTTTCCGGATGTCCTGCGGGCTGGGTTTTGGAACCTGCAGCCCCGCCTGCGCGGCCAGACTCTCCACCGCCTCGATGAAAGACAGATTCTCGTAGCGCATCACGAATCCGATGACATCGCCGTGCGCACCGCAGCCGAAACAATGGAAAAACTGTTTATCGTCATTGACGGTGAAGGATGGGCTTTTTTCCTTGTGAAACGGACAGCATCCTTTATATTCCCGCCCCGCACGAGTGAGGCGCACGCGTTTGCCGATCACATCGGACAGGCCAAGGCGGCTGCGGATATCGTCGAGAAAACGCGGGGGAATCGTCATAAGCAATACATAGCATGGCCTTTTCCCTACGGAAAATGTTTCACGTGGAACATTTAGAGAACGCCGAAAAACTTGCTTTATGCACAAAAAAGGTATATATATCTATTAATTATTCGTTAAAAAAAATTGGACAAACGGCGACCGAAACATGCCCAAGATCTTTACACAGAACACAAAATTCAACGTCATCGTGTACGGAGAACAATGCACAGCTTCCTCCTGGCAGGAGATTATGCAGGCCTGTTTTGGCTATATGAGGAAAGTCCTTAAATCGTCCTGAGACATCAGCGACGATTTTGTGTATTAAAGGCCAGAAAATAGACAGCCATTTGGCATAATACTTGCAACTTTAGCCTCTGACAAACGTTAGCAGAGGGAAAGGTGAAAAATGACAAACGCTTACGATAAAGAGCTGAACGTTAATATGATGGATGACGAGGATCGCTGCTTCAAGCCGATCACGTTCAAATCCTTTATGTGCGCGCTTAAAAGCCTGTTTAAATAAACAGTCGCTGCACCCGCGATATATAAAAAGCCCGCCCCTCTCGCAAGGGGCGGTTTTTATTTGGAATTATTTCTGAACGATCACGGGATGAGCTCCGGCATGGTTCCGCCGGGAAGCGCGGAGTGACCGGATTTGTCATGGATTGGTGCGGATTAGAGTGATGGGCCCCGGCTTTCGCCGGGATTTCGAGAGGTGAGCCGGGGTACAAAAGAGCCCGGGGGTTACGGGGGTTTGATTTATCCCGGCTGCTGCATCAGGCCTGACGCCGACCAGGCGGCGATGTAGACGAGGCCGGCGAGGAAGCCGACGAGAAGAACAGCGCCGAGAACGAAGCGCACGACCAGCGAGAAATAAATCTGGAATTTCGTTTTCTGGTACGGCGTGTATTTCCAAGATGAGGACTGGGAGGAGGACGGCTCCATGAAGACGTCCATATATTTGTCGCCAAGATGCGCGAGGCCGGAGCGCATGAAATACATCGAGAACAGAATATACATGAGCGACGGCAGGATCACGCTTTTGAGAGGCGGCATGGCTTTGCCGATCCATGCGACGGTACGGCGCATGTTGTAATAAAATTTTTCAGTCGACGTGCTGTGGGGGCCGAGGGCCTGGATTTTTTCCTCCTCCATGAAGTTGAAAAGAAAATCGATATCCATGTCGGAATTTTTTTCGCGCACTTCCCGCGCCTGCTCGCCGTGGTGGACGGCGCCGGTGTAATCAATGTAGATCAGCTTGCCGACGGGGCGGTATCCGAGAAAAGTAAATGGCACTTTGGAAACGATATCGCGCTGGTTGACGACGGCGTACGTGATATCGCCCAGCGTTTTGTTTGTGTCTTTTATTTTTGTTTCCACATAGCGCTTTGCCGTGCCGAGAAAGCAGGCTTTCGGCGCGCCGAAAGTGACGACGGAATCCAGCGGGAAATCACGGGCGAGACCGAGTGCCGCCATGTGGGCGATGCTGCCGCCCAGCGAATGGCCGCAGAGCGTCACCGATTCAACATCAGCGGGAAGCGCGGCAAGGTATTTGCGGATTTTTCCGCGGACGCTGAGCCATGCCGTGCCGAAACCGAAATGGCGCACGGGCCAGTAGAACGGGATGAGGAGAAAATCATAGATCCAGTCGAGCGGGCTGGAGGAGCCGCGAAAGGCTATGTAGGCGGTTTTGTCCTTGACGCAGGCGATTCCTTGCGTGCCGGTGAGGCGCATATGTATTTTTTCGACGTGGGTGAATTGGGCGTCTTCAAGCTGCTGCGCCAGGTGATCGAGCGGGTCGTAGACGATGAAGCTGAATTGCAGGGCTTCCCGGACGGTTTCAAGCTCGGCCTTGTTCGCATTGGCAAGCACGCTGGCGCGGAGGATCTGTTCCGCCGCCGGCTTTTCGAATATCTCGACGGGCGGGACGATGTCCGTGGCCTTCAGGGGGCAGTTCGGGAGTTCGGGTAATGAAGGGACCTTGAGAATTTTCATGATGTCCGACCGTTGCGAGAGTGAAAAATCAATTCCCGATTTTACGGACAATTTGATTGCAATCAAGGTCGCTCCGGCAAACTCGGGCCATGCACATTCATATATAATTTTTTAACCACAGCGATCATAGCGAAAACACAGACGCGTTCAGCGCAAAAAGCGCTGTGATTTCGCCTGTGGCCGCTGTGGTTTAATTTTTTTATTTGAAGATTTTAGCCGAGTTTTTGTTTAACCACAGCGCCGGCCTTGCCCATGTCGAGCTGGCCTGCGTACTGGGTTTTGAGCGCGCCCATGACCTTACCCATGTCTTTCTGGCTGGCGGCGCCGGTTTCCTTGATGAGTTTGTCGATGATGGCCGCGACTTCGGCGTCGTCCATCTGCGCGGGCAGGAAGCGTTCGATGACGGCGACTTCGGCCTCCTCCTTGGTGGCGAGGTCCTCGCGCTTGTTCTCGCGGAAGATTTGAATCGATTCCTTGCGCTGCTTGATCATGCCCTGGAGCATGGAGAGGATGTCGGCTTCTGTGACTTCTTTTCCAGACGGGCGCGCGTCGATGTCCTTCTGCTTGAGGGCGGCGTTGATGAGGCGGAGGGTGCCCACCGCGTTCTGGTCGCCGGCCTTCATGGCGGCCTTGAGGGCGTCGTTGAATTCTGTGCGTTTGCTCACGATTTTTCTTTCCTTTTTTGTCCAAAGTGATTATTAAATCTTTTTCTAGCGGCATCAAGCTAGAAAGACCACCGGAAATGACAAGTTCAAAGACCACAAAACAACCCCGAAACGCGACCGGGGTTATCGTTTTGGCTGACGGAAAAGTCATATGGGGCAAGGGTTTCGGGGCTCCCGCCAAGGCTGTGGGCGAGATCTGTTTCAACACCTCGATCACCGGATACCAGGAGATTCTCACCGATCCCTCCTACGCCGGGCAGATCATCAATTTCACCTTCCCCCATATCGGCAATGTCGGCACCAACGACGAGGATATCGAGACGGTCAACCCGGCCAGCCGGGGCCTGATCGTGCGCGAGGACATCACCAGCCCGTCGAGCTGGCGGGCGCAGAAGCATTTCGACGCGTGGCTGAAGAGCTATAACCTACCCGGGATCTGCAATGTGGATACGCGGGCGATCACGAGGCTGATCCGCGACGGCGGTGCGCCGGTGGGGATTATACAGCATGCACCGGACGGAAAATTCGATCTCAAGGCGCTGCATGACGAGGCCAAGAGCTGGCCGGGGCTGGAGGGTATGGACCTCGCCAAGGATGTCTCCTGCACGCAGATGTATAAATGGGACGAGGCCGACTGGGTGCTCGGACAGGGTTACAAGAAGCAGACGAGCCCCAAATACAAGGTGGTGGCGGTCGATTACGGCGCGAAGCGGAATATCCTGAGGTGCCTCGCCGCGGCGGGCTGCGAGGTCGTGGTGGTGCCGGGCCATTCCAGCGCCGAGGATGTCATGAGCCACAAGCCGGACGGGGTTTTTCTCTCGAACGGCCCGGGTGACCCGGCGGCGACGGGGAAATATGCCGTGCCGATGATCAAGACGCTGCTTGAGAAGAATATGCCGATTTTCGGGATTTGCCTCGGGCACCAGATGCTGGCGCTGGCGCTGGGCGGCGAAACGACGAAGATGAATCTCGGCCACCGCGGCGCGAACCAGCCGGTGAAGGATTTAACGACCGGCAAGGTGGAAATTACGTCCCAGAACCATGGCTTCCACGTGATTTCTGAGTCGTTGCCTAAAGATGTGGAAGTGACCCATGTGAGCCTGTTCGATGGCTCAAACGAAGGTTTAAGAGTGAAGAACAAGCCGGTGTTTTCAGTGCAATATCACCCTGAAGCGTCACCCGGCCCGCAGGACAGTCATTACCTCTTCCACCGCTTCGTCGAAAATATCCGGAAAGCGAAGGCGGCATGAAGATTTTAACCACATCTTGGTCGTCATCCTCCGCGAAAGCGGAGGATCCATCACTTAACCTCCAAGATCTATCATTATGGATCAATGGATTCCCCGCTTTCGCGGGGAATGACGGGCTTGGGGTGGCGGCATGACGGAAACGTTGCTGAAAGGGTTCAGGGAATTCTGCGCCGATGCCTATGACGGCAAATCGAGCCTGATGGGCAGACTGGTGGAGGAAGGCCAGCGCCCGGAATATTTCATCATTTCCTGCATCGATAGCCGCTCGAACCCCGGCACGATCTTCCGCCCCGCTCCCGGCACGTTCATAGCTTACAAAGCGATGGGAGCGATCGTCAGGCCTTACCAGCAGGGAACGGCGCTGGCGGCCGCGCTGCAATTCGCGCTTCACCACGTCAATGTGCGCAAGATTATCCTGCTCGGGCACACGCGATGCGGCGCGATCAATGCGCTGGTTGACAAGGTGGACGACCCGGACATCGCCGAATTCATCGACGTGGCGCAGACGGCGTTGTCAAAAGCCAAGGCGCAGTGCGGCCCCGACGCAGACCGTGAAGAGCTGCTACACAGAATAGAAGAGCAACTCGTGACGCTCAGCCTTGAAAATCTCAAGACCTACCCGAGCGTGGCGCCGCTGCTGGAAGACGAATCGCTGGAGATCGTGCCGTGGCTGTTCGAGCTGGAAACAGGCACGCTTAAAAAATTCGAACCGGAAACAAAAAGTTTCGTACCGGTGCCGGGACAGGCCGAACATAAAATGTACAGACGCAAAGCCGCCAGGACCTGAAAAACATGAGTTTACATGAAACAATGATCAGGCATGGCCACCAGATGTTCCGCTGGCGCAGCTACCTGCCCCTGCTGATCATGGGGCCGCTTTTCATCGCCCTGAAAGAAAGCGTCTATCTTGAAAGCCTGGTCGGCGATACGCTGGAGGACGCCTGGGTATTTATATGTTTCATACTTTCCCTAGCCGGGCTGGCCCTGCGTATCTATACGATCGGTTATGTGCCGGCAGGAACTTCGGGCCGCAACACCAAGGAGCAGAAAGCCAACGTGCTCAACACCACGGGCATATATTCCATCGTACGCAACCCGCTTTATCTCGGCAACTTCATCATCATCCTCGGCGTGTTGCTGTCAATCAAAGTGTGGTGGCTAGTGATTATCGGTCTGTTCGGTTTTCTCATCTATATGGAGCGCATCATCCTCGCGGAAGAAAAATTCCTGAGCGAGAAGTTCGGCAACAGCTATGATCAATGGCGCATGAAGACGCCTGTGATCCTACCGAATTTCCGCCTGTGGCAGCCGCCCGCGATGGAATTTTCATGGAAAGCTGTCATGCGCCGCGAATACCCGGGGCTGCTGGCCATCGGCACTGCATTTTTTATCATTGAATTCACCACCGATATCTTTTTTGAAGGTGAACAACTCTGGGAATGGGCATCGGAAGATTTCATCTGGCCTGTTAGTTATGCAGTCATCATCGCGCTCTGCCTGACGCTGCGATACCTGAAAAAACACACCAAGGTTTTAAAAGTAGAGGGGCGATAAGGGTAAAAAATGCCAAAGCGTACAGATATAAAATCCATCGCGATCATCGGGGCCGGGCCCATCATCATCGGCCAGGCGTGTGAATTCGATTATTCGGGAACGCAGGCCTGCAAGGCGCTGCGCGAGGAAGGTTACCGGATTATTTTGATCAACTCGAACCCGGCGACGATCATGACCGATCCGGAGATGGCGGATGCGACCTATATAGAGCCGATTACACCTGGAGTTGTCGCGAAAATCCTGGAACAGGAACGCCCGGACGCATTATTGCCGACAATGGGGGGACAGACGGCGCTGAATACGGCGCTGGCGCTGGCGGAAGACGGGACGCTTGAGAGATTGGGCATCGAGTTGATCGGCGCGAACCGCGAGGCCATCGAAATGGCCGAGGACCGCAACAAGTTCAAGGAATGCATGGACCGACTCGGCCTTGAATCGGCGCGGAGCAAAACCATTCATTCCATCGAGGAAGCCGACGCGGCGCTCGAGTATGTCGGGCTGCCCGCGATTATCCGTCCTTCGTTTACGCTCGGCGGCACGGGCGGCGGCATTGCCTACAATAAAGAAGAGTACGAGGAAATCGTCTATAGCGGCCTTGACGCCTCGCCGACGACGGAGGTTCTGATCGAGGAATCGCTCCTCGGGTGGAAAGAATATGAAATGGAAGTCGTTCGCGACAAGAACGACAATTGCATCATTATCTGTTCCATCGAAAACGTCGACCCGATGGGCGTGCATACGGGAGATTCCATTACCGTCGCCCCTGCCCTGACACTGACGGACAAGGAATACCAGATCATGCGCAATGCCTCGATCGCCGTGCTGCGCGGCATCGGGGTCGAGACCGGCGGATCGAACGTGCAGTTCGCGATCAATCCGGAAAACGGGCGGATGATCGTGATCGAGATGAACCCGCGCGTATCGCGTTCCTCGGCGCTGGCGTCGAAGGCGACGGGGTTCCCGATTGCGAAGATCGCGGCGAAGCTGGCGGTGGGTTACACACTGGATGAGCTTAAGAACGACATCACGGGCGGGCGCACGCCGGCCTCGTTCGAGCCGACGATTGATTACGTCGTCACCAAAGTGCCGCGTTTCGCGTTCGAGAAATTCAAGGGCGCGAAGCCGTTGCTGAACACGTCGATGAAATCGGTCGGCGAAGTGATGGCGATCGGGCGGAGCTTTGAAGAGTCGCTGCAGAAATCGATGCGTTCGCTAGAGAAAGGCCTGACGGGCCTCGACCCCATGCCGGTGCCGAACGCCGACCCGGCTAACCCGGAATCATTTACGGATGCCTTGCTGGCGGCCGTCGCGCTGCCGACGCCGCAACGTATCCTGCATATTGCCGATGCGATCCGCCACGGCATTTCGCTGGAGAGAATTCACGACACGTGCAAATACGATCCGTGGTTCCTGGAGCGCATCAAGAATATCGTCGATGCGGAGAAGGACATCACGAAAAAAGGCCTGCCAACCGACCGCGAGGGATGGGTGCGACTCAAGAAACTCGGATTCTCGGATGCGCGGCTGGCGACGCTGATGAATGTCAGCGAGGCGCAGGTGCGCAAGGCGCGCACGACGCATAAAGTCAATCCTGTTTTCAAGCGCGTGGATACATGCGCGGCGGAGATTCCCTCCTCGACGCCTTATATGTACGGCTGTTACGAGGGCGACGGGATCAACGAGCCGGAGAGCGAGATCGACCCATCGGACAAGGAGAAAATCATCATTCTCGGCGGCGGGCCGAACAGGATCGGCCAGGGAATCGAGTTCGATTATTGCTGCGTGCATGCGAGCTATGCGCTGCGCGAGGCGGGTTATGAGACGATCATGGTCAACTGTAACCCGGAAACGGTTTCGACGGATTACGATACGTCGGACAGGCTGTATTTCGAACCGTTGACGCAGGAAGATGTGATCGAGCTGATCAAGGCCGAGCAGGAAAGCGGAAAAGTCAAAGGCGTGATCGTGCAGCTCGGCGGGCAGACGCCGCTGAAGCTCGCGCACCCGCTGCAGAAGGCCGGGATTCCGATTTTGGGAACCGACCCGGATGCGATCGATCTCGCCGAAGACCGCGAGAGATTCCAGAAGCTGCTGAAGAAACTGAAGCTGCGCCAGCCGCCGAATGGCCTGGCGCGTTCGGCGAAGGAAGCGGAAGATATCGCGGAGGAAATCGGGTTTCCGATCGTTATCCGCCCGTCTTACGTTCTCGGCGGACAGGCGATGCAGATCGTCCATAACAAGACAGAGCTGAAGCAATATATCAAGACGGCGGTGAAGGTTTCGGGCGACGACCCGGTGCTGCTCGACCGTTATCTGAAATCTGCCATTGAGGTGGATGTCGATGCGCTGGCGGATGGCACGGATGTTTACGTCGCGGGCATCATGGAGCATATCGAGGAAGCCGGGATTCACTCGGGCGACTCGGCCTGCGTGTTGCCGCCGCATTCGCTGCCCGCCGAGACGGTCAAGGAAATCGAGCAGCAGACGATCACGCTGGCGAAGGCGCTGAAGGTCGAGGGCCTGATGAATGTGCAGTTCGCGGTGCGGAAGAACGATGAAACCGGCGTGCTGGATATTTATATTCTCGAGGTCAACCCGCGCGCATCGCGCACCGCGCCGTTCGTGGCGAAGGCGACGGGCGTTCCCGTGGCCAAACTCGCGGCGCGGATCATGGCCGGCGAGAAGCTCGCGGATTTCAAGGGTATGCTGAAAGGCATGAACCCGAAACACCACGCGGTGAAGGCGCCGGTGTTCCCGTTCAACCGTTTCCCGGGCGTCGAACCCCTGCTCGGCCCGGAAATGAAATCGACCGGGGAAGTGATGGGGCTGGATACGGATGTGAGCCACGCGCTTGCGAAAGCGTTCCTCGCGGCGGGCACGCGCCTACCGACGGGCGGAAAAGTGTTCCTGTCGGTGAAGGATGTCGATAAAGAGGCGCTCGCGCCGATCGCGAAAGAACTGGCGGATATCGGGTTTGAACTGGTCGCCACCGGCGGCACGGCGAGATTTTTGAAAGAAAAAGGCCTGAAGGTCAAACGCATCAACAAGGTGATGGAGGGCCAGCCGCATATCGGCGACGCGATCATCAACGGCGAGATCGCGCTGATGATCAACACGACGGCGAAATCGTCGCAGGCGGTGGCGGACGGAACCAATATCCGCCGCCTCGCGCTGATGAATAAAATTCCCTATTACACGCTGCTGACGGCGGCGAACGCGGCGGTGCAGGCGATCCGGGCGGTGAAGGCCAAGGAGATCGAGGTGGCACCGCTGCAGAGCTATTTCGAAGCGTCAAAACCCGCTGAAAAGCCCGAATCCACGACCCAAAAACGCCGCAAGACGGCATGATTGACGAAACCGCCCCGCCCCCCTATCTTTAAAGGCAATCCCGGCTTGCGCCGGGATATTGCTGTAAAGGAAGCAGAAACGTGGAAAAAATCCCGATGACGCCGCAGGGCCTTAAGGACCTGGAAGCGGAACTGAAGAATCTGAAATCGGTCGAACGCCCGGCGATCATCGAGGCGATCGCGACCGCGCGCGCGCATGGCGACCTGTCGGAGAATGCCGAGTACCATGCCGCGAAAGAGCAGCAGAGTTTCATCGAGGGACGCATCAAGGAGCTTGAGGCCGTCACCAGCAAGGCGCAGATCATCGACCCGGCGACCATGACGGGGAACGTGGTGAAGTTCGGCGCGACGGTGAAAATCGCGGATGAAGATACGGACGCGGAAGAAACCTACATGATCGTCGGCGAATACGAAGCGAATGCCGAGAAGAAACGCATTTCCATCACGGCGCCGATCGCGCGCGCGTTGATCGGCAAATCTGTCGGCGACAGTGTTGAAGTCAGGGCGCCGGGCGGGAAGAAGTCATACGAAATCGTTGAAGTGAAGTATAAGTGACGCGTCATCCCTGCGAAGGCAGGGATGACGAGGTGTAGGTCACTCATCAATCGGGACGCCGGGATCTTCCTTGATGGAGCGAATCGCGAGCGATGATTTCACCGACGTGACATTGGCTATTTTCGTCAGCTCATTGGTCAGGAAATTCTGGTAGCTGTCCCAGTCGCGCGCGACGATGCGCAGGATGAAATCGACCTCGCCGGCGAGCATGTAGCACTCGCGCACCATCGGCCATTCCCTAACCTGCTTTTCGAATTTCGCCAGTTCGTTTTCAGCATGACTGTTGAGCTTGACCATGGCGAAAACGCTGACGGTATAGCCCAGCGTCGCGGGGCTTAAGTGGGCGTGATAGCTGCGGATATACCCCGCTTCCTCCAGTGCACGCACACGGCGAAGGCATGGCGGCGCGGAGATGCCGACATTTTTCGCCAGATCGACATTGGTGATACGGCCATTATCCTGAAGATCGCGGAGGATTTTTTTGTCGATTTTGTCTAGTTTGGAACGGCGCATGAATAATCACTGCCCTTTAAATAAGGATTTTAGAATTAATACCGGGTTTGATATAAAGTTGCGCGAGGGCCGATGCAAGGCTTTTCTTTTTTTAAAAACATGAAACTTAATGCTTGACACCCGATGGTTGAAAGACGGCTGGAAAATATGAAGTGCTGGATCATCACGGAAGGCCTGGCCGGAACTGAAAATCAATGTCTTGGCGTGGCCGAGGCGCTGGGCGTTACGCCCGAGGTGAAGCGCATTACCTTGCGTCAGCCTTGGAAGAGTTTTTCGCCATGGCTGGGGTTTGAGCATGCGGGAATTTTCGAGCCTGCCCTTTCGCCGCCATGGCCCGACCTGGTGATCGCCAGCGGCCGCAAAAGCATTGCCACTTCGCGTTACATTAGAAAAGCCAGTAACGGAAAAAGTTTCACGGTGCAGATTCAGGATCCGCGCGTTTCACCCGCGCAGTTCGATCTCGTCGCCCTCCCCGCGCACGACCCGACGCGCGGCGAGAATGTAATCGTGACGGATGCGAGCCCGAACAGAATCACGATTGAAAAACTCGCGGCGGCGAAGGAAAAATTCAGCGCGTTCGAAAAACTGAAAGGCCCGCGCGTGGCGGTGCTGGTCGGCGGGAACAGCAAGGCGCATAAATTGACGCGGGAGATTACGGAGAATTTGGCGGCGCAATTGAAAAGGCTGGATGCGGGGTTGATGGTGACGACGTCGCGGAGGACGGGAGAGGTAAACACCGAAATTTTAAAATCATCTCTTGTCACCCCTGCGAAGGCAGGGGTCCATCCATCCATCAGCGACAGCCTATCCATGGATGCCAGCCTTCGCTGGCATGACGATGATAGTAATGTTTTTTTATGGGACGGCAGCGGAGAGAATCCCTATTTCGGGATGCTGGCCTGGGCGGATTTTATACTGGTGACGGAAGACAGCGCGTCGATGCTGTCCGATGCCGCGACGACGGGAAAGCCTGTTTACGTGATTCCGCTCGAAGGCGGGTCGAAGCGCCTCGATAAACTGCATGAGAATTTACGCAAAAAGGGAATCACCCGTCCTTTCAACGGCAGACTGGAACATTGGGCCTATGAACCGCTGCGGGATTCGCAGAAAATAGCCGATGAAATAAGGATTCGCATGGCTGGACAACAGGCCGGAGAAATGTAAGTTACTAGAGGGGTATCTATGAGCAATCTGCATTCCAAAGTTTTAATTATCGGCTCCGGCCCGGCGGGTTATACCGCCGCGATTTACGCCGCGCGGGCCAATTTGAAGCCTATCCTCGTCACCGGGCATGAGCCCGGCGGGCAGTTGATGGTAACGACGGATGTCGAGAATTACCCCGGCTTCAAGGATGTGATCCAGGGGCCGTGGCTGATGGAACAGATGCGCGCCCAGGCCGAGCATGTCGGCGCTCAGATGGTCACCGATTACATCACGAATGTCGATTTCGACACGCGCCCTTTCACCGCGACCAGCGACAGCGGCGCGGTTTATACGGGCGACACGTTGATCATCGCGACGGGCGCGAAGGCAAGATGGCTGGGGCTGCCGAGCGAGGAAAAATTCCGCGGGCGCGGCGTTTCGGCGTGCGCGACGTGCGACGGGTTTTTCTTCAAGGGCAAAGAGGTCGCGATTGTCGGCGGCGGCAACACGGCGGCGGAAGAAGCGATTTTTCTGACGAATTTCTGCAGCAAGGTGACGCTTATTCACCGGCGCGATTCATTGAAGGCGGAAAAAATCCTGCAGGACAGATTGTTCAAAAATCCGAAGATCAACGTCATCTGGGATACGGTAATCGAGGAAATCGTCGGCGACGCGGCGGGCATGACGGGCCTGAAGCTGAAAAATATAAAGACCGGCAAGCAGAGCGATTTCACCGCGCACGGGTTGTTCGTGGCGATCGGCCATGACCCGGCGACGGAACTGGTCAAGGGCAAGCTGAAAATGGATGCAAGCGGTTATATCATCAAGGCGCCCGACTCCACCGCGACGGAAATTCCCGGCGTGTTCGCCGCCGGAGACGTGGCAGATCATGTATACAGACAGGCGGTGACGGCGGCCGGCATGGGCTGCATGGCGGCGCTGGAGGCGGACCGCTATCTTGCAGGCCTCGGCGCCCTTGAAAGCGCGCTGAACCCTCATAAAAAACAGGCTGAAGCCGCGGAATAACATGGATTGGGACAAGCTCCGCATTTTCCACGCCGTCGCCGAGTCAGGAAGCCTGACAGGCGCAGGAAAAGCGCTCTCCCTCAGCCAGCCTGCTGTCTCCCGCCAAATCGCAACGCTTGAAGAAAATCTCGGCGTCGGGTTATTCCGGCGGCATGCGCGGGGCCTCGTGCTGACCGAGCAGGGCGAACTGCTCTATGAAACGACGAAGGATATTTTTCACCGTCTTTCGGTCGTCAAAGGCCAGCTCGGCGATACGCGCAAGCGCCCGGAAGGGCCGCTGACGATCACGGTTTCGGAATTCGTCGCCTCGACATGGCTGGCGCCGAAGCTGGTGCAGTTCCGCGAGGCCTATCCCGATATCCAGCTGACAATCCTGGTCGACGATAAAATCCTGAAGATCAACTTGAAGGAAGCGGACGCGGCGCTGCGGCTCAGCAAGCCGACGGAATCGGATTTGATTCACCGGCATCTCGCCTCGATTCATTTTCACATCTGCGGTTCGAAATCGTATTTCGAGAAATACGGGCAGCCCAAAATCGTCAACGAGCTGAAAAATCACCGGCTGATCGGCGTGCCGGAAAACATCACATGGCCTTTTTCGAACCCGAACTGGCTGTTCGAGGTCGCGGGCGTCAACGAGCGCACCGCCAACAACCTGATGAAAACCAATTCGATGCAGGCGATCCACCAGGCGGTGAAAACCGGCGCGGGACTCGCGGTGCTGCCCGATTACATGATCGCGGAAGACCCCTCGCTCGAGGCCGTGCTGCCCCGCCTCGAGCGTCCGCCCGTCGAAATGTATTTCATTTACGCCGAGGAGCGCCGCAATTCACGGCGCCTGACCGCCTTCCGCGACTTCCTGCTGGAAAACATACAGGCGACATCTTTTGCCCTTCGGCCCATAGAATCCTAATATTCAAGCTATTGATTTTAAACGGTATTATTTTTATCCCATGCATAAAATGCATAGCTGTCATCGCGAATTGGCCGTAGAGGATTATGGCTCGAAAAGTATATAAACTTCCGCATCAACGCCACACATTGCGTTGAGAAGGACCCGCAAGGGTTCTTACGTCTCCCAGACGTGAAACCTCCCTGTTCAACTCGCCGGACCTTTATGGTCCGGTTTTTTTTTGGTATATCTGAAAAATGATTGCTTCTCCGGCGGCCACATCGGCCTCTTCCAAGACAACGGTTGCCCTGTTCAATTACGGCGGCGGCATGCGCGGGCTGATCCCGGCGCATTTCATGACGCGGATCGAAGAGGTGACAGGCCTGGCGATGACCGACATGGTCGATATTTTCACCGGGCCTTCGACGGGCGCGATTTTGAACGCGGCGCTGAACATGCCCTCGCCCCACGACCCGGCGCGGCCTAAATACCGCGCGGCGCAGATGGTGCAGTTTTACGAGCGCGAGGGGCTGAAAATTTTCCCGCCGGACCGGTTCCGCGAATTCCGCGCCTTCGTGCATGATTTCAACAACCGCACGATGAAAATCGGGCAGATGAAGAAACTGTTCCGGCAGGGTCATTATCATCCCGGGCACCTGCAGAAATCGCTGCGCGCGATGTATGGCGATACGAAACTGACGGATACGCTCAAGAGCCTGATCATCCCGGTTTACAACCTGGACGGCGACGGGCTGCAGGCGGTTGAGGAAACGGGCGAGAGCAGCAATGCGCCGGTTCACACCCAGAACAATTTCGTCGACCAGGGCGGATACGCGGTGTGGCTCAAGAACATCAAGACCGGCATGGCGCTTTACCCGACGCCGGACGTTTCGGTTTATGACGCGATTTTGGCGAGCTGCGCGGCGCCGACCTATTTCCCCTGCCATAATTTCACGGTCGTCTACGGCAAGAACCGGCGCAAGACGATCGAATATGCTGGCATCGACGGCAGCATTTTCGACAATCCGTGCATCAGCTATCACGGGGCGATCAGGCAGCATGTGCCCACGGATTCAAAACTGGTGATGATCATTCTCGGCACGGGCCACACGCTGCGCTCGTTCAAGAAAGACGACTGGAACAGTTTCGGCGGGCTCGGCGTCGTCGACCCGACCAACGACCTGCCGCTGATCAATATTCTCTTCCACGCCTCGGAAACGGCGCTGATCGAGAGCTTCGCGCAGGAGATGAAGGGGAATATTTATACTTTCAACAAATCGCTGATCCCGGAGATCAACAATCCGAAAAACCCGAGCACGCAGATCGACGATGCGCGGCCGGAAAACCTGAAAAAACTGAAAAACTTCTTCGAGGAAACGCTCGAGGAAAACAAACAGAAGTTTGACGAGGTCTGCGATATCCTCGTGCGCAACCGCGACCAGAACGTCAGCGAGAAGAAAACGATATTAAAAGACGCGAAAAAGTTTTTCCGCCTGCCGAATTTCTTAAAGGCTGGATAATGTCATCCCCGGCAGCGAGCCCAAGGCGAGCGTGAACGGGGACCTGGAACATAATTGCCGCGAAGCGGCTCAAAAAAGACCAGACCCCCGCCTTCGCGGGGGAGACACCATTTAATTAGATTGTCATGCGACAGTGCGAACTTTACCCTGCAGAGCCGCGCAGGCGCGCTGGATGCGTTTGCAGGCATCTTCCAGGACTTTATCCGACGTGGCGTAGGATATGCGGAAGAACGGCGAGAGACCGAACGCCGCGCCGTGCACGCAGGCAACGCCTTCAGTTTCCAGCAGGTAATTCGTGAAATCCTCGTCGGTCTGGATCACTTTTCCTTGAGGGGTGGTTTTGCCGACGACACCCGCGCAGGACGGGTAAACGTAGAACGCGCCTTCCGGCGTGCGGCAGGACACGCCTTCGGCTTCGTTCAGCATTTTCACCACGAGATCGCGGCGGCGCTGGAAGCTTTCATTGCGTTCCTTCAGGAAAGACTGGTCGCCGTTCAGCGCGGCGACGGAGGCTTCCTGCGAGATCGATGACGGGTTCGAGGTGCTCTGGCTTTGAATGATGCCGATCGCCTTGATCAGCTCTTTCGGTCCTGCCCCGAAGCCGATGCGCCAGCCGGTCATGGAATAGGATTTCGAAACGCCGTTGACTGTGAAAGTACGGTCGAACAGACCGGGCTCCACTTCCGCGGGCGTGCAGAATTTGAACCCGTCATAGACGATGTGTTCGTAGATATCGTCGGTCATGACATAGACATGCTTGTGTTTCAGCAGAACATCGGTGAGCGCCTTCATCTCGGCACGGGTGTAGGCGGCGCCGGAAGGGTTGGACGGCGAATTCAGAATGATCCACTTGGTTTTTTTGGTGATCGCCCTTTCGAGATCGGCGGGCTGAAGCTTGAAGCCGTTTTCTTCCGTGCAGTCGATGAAAACGGGCGTGGCTTCCGCCAGCATGACCATATCGGGATAGGAAACCCAGTATGGCGCGGGGATAATGACTTCATCGCCCGGATTGAGCGAGGCCATCAGCGCGTTATAAAGCACCTGCTTGCCGCCGGTGCCGACGGTGATGTTCTCGCGTTTATAATCGAGGTTATTGTCGCGCCTGAACTTGCCGATAATGGCGTCTTTCAGTTCCGGCGTGCCGTCGACGGCGGTGTATTTGGTCTTGTTGGCCTTGATGGCGGCATAGGCCGCTTCCTTGATGAAATCGGGGGTCGGGAAATCGGGCTCGCCCGCCGAGAGACCGATGATATCCTTGCCGGCTGCTTTCAATTCGGCGGCCTTGTTGGTGGCGGCCAGCGTGGGCGACGGTTTGATCCGGCTGAGGCGGTTGGCGGTTATGGACATTTTCGCAAACTCCGTTAAAACGCCCGCAGCATATGGTAATGAAGTTTCCGAATCAAGCGATCCGAGGCATGTTTTGTTGTTTAAACAACCAAAATAAGCTGTTGGCATAGCATTAAAAGGCTTGTGCCAGGGGGGCCTACGACTTAAAAAGGTACGGACTATGACCCGCAGAACCCTCCTCATCAAATTCCTGTTCTCCGCCGCCATTTTGGCGATTTTGGTGCTGCAGGTGGATAAAAGCCAGCTTCGCGTCATGGCTGAAAATATTCACCCCACGACATGGGTCTATGCGCTGGTTTTCATTTTCCTGCAATTGACCGCGCTTTCGGCCCGCTGGATGCTGCTGATGAACGCGGACGCGGCGCAGCCCCTGCGTTTTTCCACTTCGGTGCGGATCACGGCGGTCAGCTTCCTTGCGAATTATGTTTTCATCACGTCACTCGGCGGGATTGTGGCGCGCATCGGCCTGACGATGAGCCACGGATTCACCTTCATGAAGTCGCTGGCGGCGGCGCTGATCGACCGGGGCATGACTTTGCTCGCGCTTTTGATCCTGGCGGCGTTGTTCATGCCGTTTCTGCACGGGCCCTTTCGCCCGGAGCTGATCGGCGCATCGACTGTTTTTATATCGCTCACCCTGATCGGCCTCGGCATTGTCGTGCTTTCGCTGATTTACAGGAACCGCCGCGCCATCATCTTTTCCCACCGCAAGATCGCCATCTGCTATAAATATATCCGCGCGTTATTAACGGACTCACAGAGAATGGCGAAGATCATCGTTCTCTCGCTGGTCGGGCAGATATTTTATTTCGGCGCCGTTTATATCGTCATGAGTTCGCTGGGCACGGATTTTTCATTCATCCGCTTCGTGGCGGTTATTCCGATCATTACGCTGATCGCCAGCCTGCCGGTGGGTTATGGCGGATGGGGCATCCGCGAGGGCGCGTTCATGTATGGCCTTGGCCTCATCAACATGCCGCTGGAGGCCGCGTTCATGGCTTCGGTGCAGATCGGCATTCTCTCGACGATCGCGGCGATGATTTCGGGCATCCCTGCCCTGATCGACGACGAAACGCAGGACGCCCTGCGGCAATGGCGGCATAAGAAGCGTCAGCCCGTTCATGTCCGCGGCTAGGACCATCGACGGCATCGTTATTGCTGCCGTTCTTTTTGCGATTACCCTCCAGATTAATTTAACTTTCATGGCTTCGGCCGATTATCCGGGCCTCAGGATTTCGGCGGCGGATTTCCTGCTGCCGCTGGCGGCGCTGTTTATTGGCGTGAGTTTCCTGAGACGGCGCAGCGCGTGGCCGGCATGGGAGAAGCCGTTTCGCTGGCTGGCGCCGCTGGCGATGAGCGGCGTGATGATTTTTGCGTTCGTGAATGGATATTTCGTGCAGGGGGAGATCAGCCGCTGGGCGCTGACGAACAAACTGACGGGCTGGTTCGTGCTGATGGGGTATTTCGGCGCGGGTGCATGGCTGGCGGCAAATCACGGGCGGGTCCTGCCCCATTTCATCCGGGCGTTCGTGCTGTTCGCGATGGCGGCGATGGCGTGGGACATCGCGATCCAGATTTTTAAAATGTATGGCGTCGAGATCAGCGCCTACGGCCCGTGGGAAGCGGCGCGCGGGTTCATGGCCAACCGCAATGCCTATGGTTTCCTGCTGGCGGCGGCGGCTGCGCTTGTCACCGTGCAGGGATTTGAGAAAACCAGGCCGAGGCCGGAATTTTATATTTTCTGGCTGATGTTCCCGGCGGTTTTTATCTTCAACGGGTCGCGGACGCTGTGGGTCTGCACGGCGTTCCTACTGGTGGTTTTTATATGTCTCGACTGGCGGAAGAGTTTGAAAATCATCCTGCCGTGCGCGGCGATCGGATCGTCGCTCTTTTTCCTGATTTTTTCCGCGGAGCAACAGAAAATTTTCATCGCCGCGCCGCTGACCGGGATTGATGCGCTGGTAGAAAAGCGAGACGATGCGCAAGGGTACGGGCATGCGGAGCGGATGGACATCATCCACGGCGCGCTGGCGATGTTCAAGGAGCGGCCATTACAGGGCGCTGGGCTGGGCTCGGCGCTTTATTTCCAGCGGCAAGAGAACGGCCAAACGCTCGATGTGATCGACTGCACGCCGTTGTGGATTTTGAGCGAGATGGGGATTATCGGATTGCTGGTTTTTGCCGGGTCGTATGCGTTAATGGCGATGGCGTTGCTGAAAAAGGCGAAAGAGGATGCGTTTGCGCGCGGGATTTTTATTATTCTTTTATGTTTCGGGATTTTTTCGTTGTTCCACGAACTGCTTTATACGCGGTTTTTGTGGTTTATGCTTGGGCTGACGCTCGTCAGACCGCGTCGGGACGTACAAACGATTTGATGTCGGTCAGATCCGGCTTTGCGTCGAAGGCAATGCCGTTTTTATCAAAGAAATTTCTCAGAGGTTTCAGCAGCGGCTCCTGCAATGCGTCCTGAATGTAGGCTTGCGTGCGCGGGATATATTGCAGGTATCCGGTTTTGTGATCCTTGGCCGCCATGCGGATGAACTGGCCGACGACGCGGCAATGGAACTGCGTGGCGAGAATACGGTAAGCGGGGTCGTGCGGGGCGTATTTTTTCCGGATGGCGGGCGGAACATCGATGCGCACGTCTTCCAGCAGATTGCCGAGATCGTAAAGGCCCGAGCCCAGCAGCGCGTCCTGAAAATCCAGGATGCCACAGCGTTTCAGGCCCTTTTCGCCCGGCAGGAACATCAGGTTTTCGACATGGTAATCGGCGTGGACGAAATTATCCGTGCTTGCGGGCGCGTTTTTTTCGATTTCCTGCCAAACGGCCAGATATTCCCCGGCCAGGCCATCAGGATTTTTTTTCGCTTGACCGTGGGCACGTACCAGTCGATGACGCGGCGGTGAGTCTTGTGAACGTTACTGTCGTAATAAGGCGGCATGGATGGAAGGTTTTTCTGCTCGCGAAGATGCGCGAGAACATCAGCGGCCAGCGCGTATATTTCGGCGGGGCCGTTTTGCTCCATGGCTTTCTTAAATGAAATATTGCCGAAATCCTCGATGATGAGATAATTTTTCTCGCGTTCGTAAATTTCCGGGGCCCGCAGACCGATATCGTTCAGCCATCCGGCGATGCGGATATAATCGTCCAGCCCGTGATCGGGCCGTTCGTCCAGCGAACAATCCATGAGGATGGCGGCGCGGCCGGATTTTTCGACGCGCGCATAGGAACGCGTGGATGCGTCCTGCCCCATGGGAGATGTGATCGTCCAGTTTTTGGGAGAAACGCCGTGTTTCACTTGTCTTTTTTGGACTTGGTCCGCGTGTTCGCGAGTTTTTTAATGGCGTCGATATGGTCCTGCGACGCGCTCTTGCGGCGGGCGGGCTGGTCCTCGAAACCGAAGACGGTGGCGTGATCGTCGACAACCGCTTTCAGCAATTCCATGCCGAATTTGTCCTTGGTGTTGTGGCTTTTGACCTTGCGGGCGAGCGGCTCGAGCGATTTGGCCTTTTCGCTGCGGCCGGAAGCGACGCGCTCGACATTGTAAGCGACGATGCCATTGATGTGCGGCTTGATGAGCGCATGCATGAGGCGCTGGTCCTCGAGCGCCCATTCGATGAGCTGTTTGCTGGCCTTCGGGATGTTGCCCTTCGATATTTTGAGGGCGTCGCGGATATAGCGTTCGGCGTATTCGGACATGGCCGGCTCCTTTGCTGTACCCTTTCATGATGGCATAATTCATCAAGGGTGTCACCACCACCGTCATTCCAGCGAAGGCTGGAATCCATGGATAGAATAAGCTCAAAAATCAGGCATTTGAACAAACGGATCGATGGACCCCGGCCTTCGCCGGGGTGACGATGAGGGACCGGGGTGACGATAAATCCGGGGTGACGGTAAATAAGAGTATCAGGATGACAATTGAGATAACTCTTTCATCAATGATTGCACGCCTTTAACGCGCTCGGAGGCCGTGTCCCACTGGCGTATGGCGACGAGTTTCTGGTCCTGCGGGCGGAGCTTGACGCCGCCGCGCTTGCCGCCGATCCATTTAAGCAGCGCGTCTACATTCGGCGGGCGGTCCTTGTGGAAACCGATGACGGCGCCCTTGGGCCCCGCCTCTACCTGGCCAACGCCCGCCTTGCGGCAGAGCTGCTTGATGGCGACGATGTCGAGAAGGTTTTCGACTTCTTTTGGCAGCTTGCCGAAACGGTCGATCAGTTCGGCGGCGAAGGATTCAATATCGTCCTGCGTGTCGAGATCGGACAGGCGGCGGTAGAGACTCATGCGCACGCCAAGATCCTCGACGTAATTTTCAGGAATGAGGACGGAGGTGCCGATATTGATCTGCGGCGCCCATTTTTGTTCCGGCGCTTCGGTGAAGTTGACGCCCTCGCGCGCGGCGGCGACGGCGTCCTCCAGCATTTGTTGATAGAGCTCGACGCCGATTTCGCGGATATGACCGGATTGCTGGTCGCCGAGCAGATTGCCCGCGCCGCGGATGTCCATGTCATGGCTGGCGAGTTGAAATCCCGCACCGAGTGTATCGAGCGTTTCCATGACCTCGAGGCGCTTCATGGCGTTGGGGTTCAATATCTGCCCCGGCGACCAGGTGAGATAGGCGTAGGCGCGGACCTTCGAGCGGCCGATGCGTCCGCGGATCTGATAAAGCTGCGCGAGGCCGAACATGTCGGCGCGGTGGACTACAAGCGTGTTGGCGGTCGGGATGTCGATGCCGGATTCGATGATGTTGGTGGCGAGGAGGATGTCGTACTGGCCGTCATAAAACGCGCTCATGCGGTCTTCGAGCTCGGTGGGAGTCATCTGGCCATGAGCGGAGATGATTTTGACTTCGGGGACGAGATCGGCGAGTTGTTTTTGCAGATCGTCCATATCTTTGACGCGCGGACATACATAGAAGGTCTGGCCGCCGCGGTAATGTTCGCGCAGGACCGCCTCGCGGATGACGAGCGGATCATAGGGCAATATAAAGGTGCGCACGGCGAGGCGGTCGACGGGCGGCGTGGCGATGAGGCTCATGTCTTTCACGCCCGAAAGCGACATTTGCAGCGTGCGCGGAATGGGCGTGGCGGTGAGAGTCAGGATGTGGACGTTGTTCTTGATTTCCTTCAGCCATTCTTTTTGTTTGACGCCAAAGCGCTGTTCCTCGTCGACGATCAACAGGCCGAGATTGGCGAATTTGACGCTTTCACTGAAGAGCGCATGTGTGCCGATGACGATCTGGACGCTGCCCTCTTTTAATCCCTGACGGGTTTTTTCGGCGTCGCGTGCGGAGACCATGCGGGAGAGCTGCTCGACGCGGATGCCGGTGCCCGCGAAACGTTTCGAGAAATTCTGGAAGTGCTGGCGCGCGAGCAAGGTGGTCGGGACGACGACGGCGACCTGCGCGCCGTCTTTGGCGGCGACATAGGCGGCGCGGAGCGCGACCTCGGTTTTGCCGAAGCCGACATCGCCGCAGATGAGGCGGTCCATCGGGTGTTCGCTGGCGAGATCGGCGATGACGTCGTTGATGGCGCGTTCCTGGTCCTCGGTTTCCTGATAGGGGAATTTGGCGGCGAATTCGTTATAGACGCCGATATCGATGTCGAGTTTTTCGGCTTTTCTTAATTGGCGCGCGGCGGCGATTTTCAGAAGCTGGTCAGCCATGATCATTAAATCCTGTTTGACGCGGGATTTACGCGCCTGCCAGCCTGCGCCGCCGAGCTTGTCGAGCTGCACCGCGCCCTCGTCGCTGCCGAAGCGCGAGAGGACTTCCATGTTTTCGACGGGAACATAGAGGCGGTCGCCGCCCGCATATTCGAGTTTCAGGCAATCATGCATCGTGCCGGCGGCTTCGAGCGTTTCGAGCGCGATGAACTTACCGATGCCGTGCTCGATATGGACGACGAGGTCGTCTTCGTTGAGGGAAGAGACTTCGGTCAGGAAATTGTCGGCTTTGCGACGTTTTTTGGATTTGCGCGCGAGGCGATCGCCGAGAATGTCCTGCTCGGTGATGACGGCAAGGTCATCGGCGACGAAGCCGTGTTCAAGAGCAAGGATGCCGATGGCGACATCGCTTTTATCTATTTTTTTAAGAGACTCGAATTCCTTTGAAGAGATTCCGGCATGATTCATGAGGCCCTTCAGGCGTTCCCTGGAGCCTTCGGAATAAGCGGCTATGAAGACCGGCTTTTGCAGCGAAAAGATATGTTTTTTGAGTTCGCCGAAAACATCGCCGTCGGGCAGCGCGCGGATGTCGGCGAAATCGCGGCCTTTTTTTGCCCCCTCACCCCGACCCTCTCCCCCTTGGGGAGAGGGAGAAGAAAAAGGTGATAACGAAACGGAGTCGGCGGTTTTTTCACGCCATTCCCTGTCTTCTATATAGAGGCGTTCGACGGGCAGAGGATGATAGACAGTGCCGGAAAGGCTGACGTCGCTTTTTTTCGCTTTTTTGAGGGAGTCGGATTCGAGCGTTTTGCGGGCCTGGTAGAAATCGCGGATATGGGCGATGCGCTCGTCGTGGGCGTCGGCGGCGTGATAATCGAAACTGATGAAGGCGTTCGGTACATAATCGAACAGCGTATCGAGTTTTTCGTGGAAGAGCGCGAGCCAGTGATCCATGCCGCTGTAGCGGCGGCCTTCGGATACTGATTCATAAAGCGGATCATCTTTCTGCACGGCCCCGAAGGTTTCGCGGTATCCGGCGCGGAACCGGGCGATCGACTCTTCATCGAGAAAAAATTCGGTGGCGGGCTGCAGCGTCAGGGATTTTATTTTTTCGATGGTTCTTTGAGTCGCGGGATCGAAGGTACGCAAGCTCTCGATTTCATCGCCGAAGAGGTCGATGCGCACAGGGTTGTCCTGACCGGGCGGGAACAGATCGATGATGCCGCCGCGAATGGCATACTCGCCTGCTTCTCTCACCGTTTCGGTGCGGGAATAGCCGCCGCTAGCGAAAAATTTCTGGAGATTTTGTATGTCGAGCTTTTGGCCCTGCGCGGCGATGAGGGCGGCGTTTTCAAGCGCGGCGCGCGGCATGACCCTCTGGATGGCGGCGTTGACGGTGGTGATGAGAATGCGGGGGTAGCGCTCCTGCTCCCGGTCCCAGGCCAGCAGTTTCGTCAGGGCCGCGACCCGGCGGGCGACAATATCGCTGTTGGGCGAGACGCGGTCGTATGGAAGGCAGTCCCATGCGGGGAAAATGACGACCCGCACATCGGGGGCGAAAAAAGCCAGCAAATCCACGAGGGTAGAGGCGCGTATGTCGTCCAGCGCGATATGGAGCAGCACCCTGTCCCGGGGCATTAAGGCACGCGCTTTTTCAGCCAGAATGCGGGCGTCATGGCCCTCAGGCGCACCGTGGATGACGTTGGACTGTTGATAAGAATGATCTACGGATATTTGGTATGTCATTGCTTTATTAATAAGTTTCAGACCTTAACCCCTCCCCCTATCCCCCTCCCTTCGGGAGGGGGGAATCAAGGAAATCAGTGTTTGTCTTGGAATGCGTTTTTATATATATATTTCCCTCTGTTGCAAAGGGCGACAAATAAGGGACATTAGCCAGATGGGCGCCAATCCTGCGATTTCAAACCGCGAAATAAATACTGAGAAAAAACGGCTTCTCGAAGAAGCCGTGGTCCACGATTTCAAGCCGACCAGCAAGCGCGGATTTTTAGAGCGCCTGTTCGCTTTCGCGTTTCGCGGTTTCGTCTATCCGCAGATCTGGGAAGACCCGGAGGTCGATCTCCCTGCCCTGAAGATCGATGATGACAGCCGGATCATGACCATCGCGTCGGGCGGCTGTAACGTGATGAATTATTTGACCGAAGGGCCGCGCCGCGTGAAGGCGGTGGATCTTAATCCCGCGCACGTCGCGCTGACGCGTTTAAAAATCACGGCGCTGAAGCATTTGCCGGATTACGAAAGCTTCTTCAAATTCTTCGGCCATGCCGACACCAAGGACAATATCCGCAATTACGAGACATATATCGCGCCGAACCTCGACCCGTTCTCGAAGAAATACTGGGAGAGCTATTCGCTGCTGGACGGGCGCCGCATCAATTACTTCACGAAAAATCTGTATCAGTTCGGCCTGCTCGGGCGCTCGATCAGCTTCGTGCATATCCTCGCCCGCGTTTACGGCAAGGACCCGCGCGATATCCTGCAAGCCCGCACGATGCAGGAGCAGAAGGAAATTTTCGACCGCACGCTCGGGCCGCTGTTCGATAAACCGCTGGTGAAGAAAATGTTCAGCTGGCCGGTTTCGCTTTACGGCCTCGGGATTCCGCCCTCGCAATTCGATGAACTGCAAAAGGTCGCGGATAATGGCGACATGGCGCAGCTGCTGAAGGCGCGACTTGAAAGACTGGCTTGTGATTTCCCGATTCAGGACAATTATTTCGCGTGGCAGGCGTTCGGGCGCGGCTATGACCGCGTCAACAAGCGCGCGATCCCGCGTTACCTGACGGAAGAGAATTACAACAAGATCAAGAATTACGCCGACCGGGTCGAAGTCTATCACACGTCGATGACGGGCTTCCTGGAATCGCAGCCCGCCGCGAGCCTCGATTGCTATGTCTTCCTCGACGCGCAGGACTGGATGAACAAGGACCAGCTCAACGATTTGTGGAACGGCGTGATGCGCACGGCCCGCCCCGGCGCGCGCGTGATCTTCCGCACCGCCGGCGAGGACAGCCCGCTGACCAATGCCCTGCCGCCCGAGATGCTCGGCAAATGGGCCTATGACCCCGAAGCTTCAAAAGAGGCGGTCAAGCACGACCGTTCCTCGATTTACGGTGGTTTCCATGTCTATACCCTCAAAAACGGCCCGGCCCGCGCCTGAATCTAACGTTCCGGAAAGGGACGCCAAGGCCGCGATGGACCGGATGTACCGTTGGACGCGGCATATCTATGACGCCTCGCGCAAATATTACCTGCTGGGCCGCGACGTATTAATACGTGAAATAAAGCCGGCGGCGGGCGAAGTGGTCTGCGAGGCTGGCTGCGGCACGGCCCGGAACCTGCGCAAGATGGCGCCGCGCTATCCCAATGCCCGTTTCGTCGGCATCGATGCTTCAGATGAAATGTTAAAGACGGCGCGTAATATCCTGAAAAACCGTGGCCTTGCCGATAAGGTCGATGTGGCGCAGGGGTTTGCCCAGTCGTTCGACCCGGCGGCGCTGTTCGGGTTATCCAGGCCGCTCGACAAGATCGTGTTTTCCTATGCGCTGTCGATCATCCCGCCATGGCGGGAGTCGGTCGATCATGCGTTGACGCTGCTTCGTTCGGGCGGGGAAATCCATATCGTCGATTTCGGGGCGCAGGACGGGCTGCCCGCCCCGTTCCGGGCCGCGCTGTTCTGGTGGCTGCGGATGTTCCATGTCTATCACAAGCCGGAAATCCTCAATTACCTGCGGCGGTTGGAATTCGAGAAAAAGGGCGTGCTGAAAACCACGCACCTCTATAAAGGCTATGCCTATTACGCGGTTTTCAAGAAGAATTAAAAATTTTAACCACAGCGTTCACAGCGAATACACAGCGCGTTCAGCGCAAAAAGCGCTGTGATTTCGCCTGTGGCCGCTGTGGTTTGACTCTATTTTCTGGGTTGCTTCGGCCTGAAGGCCTCGCAATGACGATTTCAGACTTTATGGGCCTTAAGTTTTTCAAAAAGATTGCTGTTTATATTCGCCGGGACGGGTTCAGTGCCCGTGATCCAGTTATAGAGGTCGGGGTCCTGGAGCTGGAGCAGGTTTTCAAACTCATCCAGTTCGGCGGGTGAAAAGGCAGGCACGTTTTTATCGGCGAACGATCCCAATATAAGGTCCATTTCGCGCGTGCCGCGGTGCCAGGCGCGGTAAACCAGCCGTTTGCGGCGTATTTCGATATCTTCTATAGTGTCTGCAGACCCCATGGAAAGGACCTTAGCGTTATGAAAGCTTTTCTGAAAGACAATATTGCCCTTGTCGCCGCCATCGCCCTTCCCGCCCTGCTCGCGGTTGTTTTCGCGCTCTCGACGCTGGTTGTGCGGGTCAGTGTCGAAGACCCCAAAAATGATTTCTTCATCGCCACCGATTATTACGATAACGGCTCGCGCTTCCAGTTCGACGTCAATAACGAGCGCCTGAACATCAATTACCGCGCCGCCGAGAAGGACGTGAGCTACAGTTCGAAGCCACGTTTGTGGCGGGTCAATGTGCCGGAAATGACGGTGCAGGAAATTTCGCTGAATACGCCCGGCGGCGACGGCGCAAAGACCATAGACATTCCGGGCGTCACGGATATCAAGGTCGTCAATGTCAGCCCCGGCCCTGACGGCTATGCCTTCGTCGATTCCTACCGTTCCGGCGGCAATATCATGACGGAGATTTTCTCGATGGACAGCCCGCGCGGCAACCGCCAGGGCATCGCGAAAGACGGCCGCCTCGTCGGCTTTAAAATTCCCGACGGCAATAATTACAATTACTACAATTCGCGCTTTCTCGGCTGGGTGGTCGAATGACGGTTTTTTCCGCCGCGCAAAAGGACGGGCTTGAACAGATCCTGCGCCTGATGGATGCGCATAACCTGTCCGGCGCGGATGTCAAGAAAGCGGCGGCGGAGCATAAGAAGGCGCAGAAATCGGAGGGCAAGGAATCTTCAAAAGGCGAAATGATCCTGCGGCTTTTCCTTTATATGGGCGGGGCGCTCATTTTCGCGGGGCTGTCGGTGTTCATCGAGACGATCTGGGAAGATATCGGTTCGCTTTCGCGTGTCATCATCACGCTCGGCACGGGTTTCACCGCCTATATCTGCGGCGTCGTATTCGCGCTGGATAAAAGATTTGAAAAGGCCGCGACGCCGGCCTTCATTCTCGCGTTCATCATGCAGCCGACGGGACTGTTCGTTCTACTCGATGAATATTTCCCGGGCGATAACGCCGCGCTCGGCGGGATGGTGGTGTTCGCGCCGCTCGCGCTTCAGCAATTCCTGACTTTCATTAAATTCCGGTATTCGTCGCTGCTGCTCTACAGCCTGCTTTACCTGCTGGGATTCGCGTTCAGCTTCGTCGAATATTTCGATCTCAACCGCGGCGCGGCGTCGCTGGTGCTCGGCACGTTCCTGCTCCTGACCACGATCAACATGCAGATCAAGGAGAAATTCAAGGATTTGACGCCGCTGTTCTTTGTCATCGCGACCGTGCTGTTCTTCTCGGGCGTTTATTATTTTGTCGGCAGGACGGTGTTCGATTCCATCGCCCTGTCGTTGATCCTGTCGCTGCTCGGGTTCGCGGCGATCAAGGAATCAAAAACGCTTTATGTGCTATCTATGCTGTATATGACGGCCTATTTTTGCGGCGGGCCGGGCGGCGGCTGGGGCGGTTTCGACTGGCATTTCTACAACCAGGTCGCGGCGGTTTTCACGGGCACGAGCCTCGTCCTGGCGGGGCAATGGCTGCGCCGCTCGAATTATATCTCGCTGCACCCGCTGTGGATGTTCCTCGGCACGGGCTTTGCGCTGGGCGGGCTGTACAGTCTTTTCCCTGCGGCGCTGCAACCCGTGGCCATCGCTTTTGCGGGTGTCGCGATTTACGGGGCGCTGCTGCTTAAATCCCGTGCCGTTCTGGCCGCCGCCGTGCTGTCGATGATCGGCTTTATCATCGCCTACAGCGCCGAGCATTTCGCCAACACGATCGCGTGGCCGGTGCTGCTTATTTTCTTCGGCATTCTTGTCCTGGCTTCCGGTTTCGCATTCGCGCGGCTGGCCGGCCGCATCAAGGCGAGCGCTTAATGTCCAGCGAGCGTAAAACCGAACCGGCACGGCCCGCGAGCCGACCCTTTGCTTTGGATCCATTGTTCCGGGCACTGACCGCGCTGCCGGGCGTGGGGCCGAAGAACGGCAAATTGCTGGAGAAGCTTGTCGAGGGTCCGAAGATTCTCGATCTGCTCTGGCACAGGCCCATAGCATTTGTAGACCGGCGGTTTTCGCCGAAAGTGAAGGACGCGCCGGACGGCAAGGTGGTAACGCTGGCGCTGCGGGTGAACAAGCATTTCCCGAACGCACGGAAAGGCCTGCCTTACAAGGTTTGGTGCAGCGACGAGACCGGCGCGATCAACCTGGTTTTCTTTCATGCGCACAAGGACTGGCTGGAGAAGCAATTGCCGATGGATACGGATGTGATCGTTTCGGGACGCGTCGAATATTTCCAAGGCAATCCGCAAATCGTGCACCCGGACGCGATCGGTAAGCCCGAGGACCGCGCTGCGATCGAGACCGTGGAACCGGTTTACCCGTTGACGCAGGGGATCACCAATAAACTGGTGCGCAAGGCGGCGGGCGCGGCGCTGGGTTTCGTGCCGGAACTGCCGGAGTGGCTGGATGAAGCGCATAAGAAGCGGCAGGGATGGGCGGACTGGAATGAGGCGGTGAAGGCGGCGCATAACCCGGCGGATGAGCGCGGGTTATTGCCGGAAGACAAGGCACGGGAGCGGCTGGCCTATGATGAGTTACTGGCGAACCAGTTGACTATTGCACTTGTTCGAAGCAGGCAGAAAAAATCGAGCGGGCGGGCGTTTAAAGGGACGGGAGAGTTGCGTCGGAAAATTATCCCCGCCCTGCCCTTTGAGCTGACGGGCGCGCAGAAACGGGCGATTGCGGAGATCGACAAGGATATGGCCGAGGCGTCGCGCATGATGCGGCTACTGCAGGGCGACGTCGGCAGCGGGAAAACGGTGGTCGCGGCGATGGCGATGATGAACGCGGTGGAAAACGGCGCGCAGGCGGCGTTCCTTGCGCCTACCGAAATTCTCGCGCGGCAGCATGGGGAGACGTTGAGGCCTTGGCTGGATGCGGCGGACTTAAGATATGTCGTGTTCACAGGGCGCGACAAGGGCAAGGCGCGGGATGCGCTGACACAGAAAATCGCCAGCGGCGAAGCGCAGATTGTCATCGGCACGCACGCGATTTTCCAGGAAGGCGTGGAGTTCAATGATCTTGGTTTCGCGGTGATTGATGAGCAGCACCGTTTCGGCGTGCATCAAAGATTGCAGCTTTCAGCGAAGGGTCGCGGCACGGACATTCTGGTGATGACGGCGACGCCGATCCCGCGCACACTCACTTTAACGGCTTATGGCGACATGGAAGTGTCGCGGCTCGACGAAAAGCCGCCGGGGCGCAAGCCCGTGGATACGAGGTTGCTGGATTCCAGCCATATGGATGAAATGATCGATGGCATCGCGCGGCAGATCAAGACGGGCGCGCGGGCGTACTGGGTTTGCCCGCTGGTGGAGGAGTCGGAGCTGATTGATTTGGCCGCGGCAGAAGAACGTTACGATGTATTGCATGCGCGGTTCGGGGATAAAGTCGGGCTGGTGCACGGCCGCATGAAGCCGACGGAAAAAGACGCGGTGATGCAGAAATTCGCCAGCGGCACGCTGGATATCCTCGTGGCGACGACGGTGATCGAGGTCGGCGTCAACGTGCCGGAAGCGACAATCATGGTGATCGAGCATGCGGAGCGATTCGGATTGTCGCAGCTTCACCAGTTGCGGGGGCGCGTCGGGCGCGGCGGCGATAAATCGTACTGTTTCCTCTTGTATTACGGGCCGCTGGGCGAGACGGCGAAGGAGCGGCTTTCGATCATGCGCCAGACGGAGGACGGGTTCCTGATTTCGGAGAAGGACCTGGAGCTGCGCGGCGCGGGTGATTTGCTTGGCGTGCGCCAAAGCGGCATGCCGACTTTCAGGCTGGCGGAGCTGCCCGCGCATAATGAGCTTCTCGCGGCGGCGCATGATGACGCGAAATATATCCTCGGCAAAGACCCGGAGTTGAAAACCCCGCGCGGCGAAGCGCTGCGCACCCTGCTCTATCTGTTCGAGCGCGACCAGGCGATTGCTTACTTACGAAGCGGCTAATATTTCGGGTGTAATAAGGTGAACGTGTATTTCATCAAAATCTTCTCTAATAATCATTCCCGGAAACGGAACCGAAATTTCATAAAAATCAATCAGCAACGGGCTGTCATGATCATGCAAACGATCATTCGCACGGATGACGTTATACTTCCCGTTATCCTTGAGAACATCTTCAGCCTGTCCTTTTTTAGGACGGTACAAGGAAAATCCTCCGTCAAAATTAAAAGCAATCTTTGCAAAAAGCTTCATCAGGCTTTCCTGCTCATTTTTTCCCTCGGCAATGATCGGTTCCAATATCCATGTAGAACGACCCAATCCAAGCCGTTGTTTCCAAAGCTGAAGCTTCGCGGGATTTTTGATATTAATATTAAATAGATAAGGCAAACGTGATGTAACCGAGCCATCGGTATTTGTGGTGACGCTAACGTCGTGGAAAAGGCTTTTAAGACTTTTTCTTAAATTCTCCGGATCAGCTAAATCCATGGTAAACCCGATATCAAAATTCATAACCCATCTCCCTGGAATAATGTTATGTAAACAATTTATGGGAAAATGGCAAGCTTTTTAAAAGCCTATTTTTTCAGGGATTTTTTGAGTTCTTCGACTTCCAGAACAAGAGAATCCAGCGTAGCGGTGAGCTTTTCCATCTCGTCACGGCTGGGCATGCCGTAGGCGCGGTTGACGTCGTCGCCGCCGACGATGCGGGCCGGTATGCCGAGGGCGGTTTTGTGCGGCGGCACGTCGAAGGTGACGACGGAATTGGCGCCGACTTTCGCGCCCTCGCCGACCGTGATGTCTCCGAGCACCTGCGCCCCCGCCCCGATCATGGCGTTGTTTTCAATCGTCGGGTGACGTTTCGCATGGGGATTGACGCCCTGACGCTGCACGCCGCCCAGCGTGACGCCGTGATAGATGGTGACGTTGTCTTTTATGATGGCGGTCTGGCCGATGACGACGCCGGTGCCGTGATCAATGAAGAGGTTTTTGCCGATCTGCGCCTCGGGGTGGATTTCAACGCCGGTCAGGATGCGGGAGATGTTGGCGAGGAAGCGCGCGATAGCCTTCAGATTCATGTTCCAGATCGCGTGGTTCATCCGGTGCAGCATGACGGCGTGAAAACCGTTATAGCCGAGGACGACTTCAAGATAAGTCGGTTTTGCCGGATCGCGCTCGCAGATGCTGTCGATCAGTTCCATTATACGACCTTGTTATCAACGATCGGCTCAGCAGGCGGAGGCGGCGCGATCATGCCGCAGGAAACAACCATTTTAATGCCTTCGTCGACGCTGATTCTGAGCACGATGACATCTTCACGCGGGACGAATAACAGGAAGCCGTTTACAGGGCTCGGCGCAGTCGGCACGAAAACAGTGACAAGATTTTCAGTCAGGCCGCCCTTGACCTCGCCCTCGGGCACGCCGGTGACGAAACCGATCGTCCATGTGCCCTTGCGCGGGTATTCGATCAGGACGACTTCGCGGAAGGCCTTGGCCTGCGAGCCCATCAGAGTTTCGATGACCTGCTTGATGGCGTTGTAGAAAGTGCGGATGATGGGCATGCGGCCCATGATGTATTCGGACATACGAATGAACATCTGACCGAGCACGTTGGTGGCGAACCAGCCGACAAGGATAAAAAAGATCAGGCTGATGATCAGACCGCTGCCGGGGAAAACACTCTCGCCGTAAGCGGGCTGAAGATTATTCGGCAGGATGTTCGCCAACTGGCGATCCATGAAAACGATGAACACATAAACGAGGTACAACGTGATGGCGATCGGCGCGGTGACGAGAACGCCGGTCAGGAAAAATTTGCGCAAGCGCCGGAGCGTGATTTTCCAGCGGACGGAAACCTGTCTTTTCAGCGCGTCGTTTATGGTGGGTTTTTCCTGCATTCGACTCCTTTAACGGCCCTGCTTCGCCATCCCTCTTCGCTAAAGCTGCGAAGGATGCAAGCTACGCAGGGCATTCTGCGCGTAGCTCTGCTTCGCGCGAAGCGCTACGCAGAGCGAAGCAGAATGGTGACCGCGGTGGGATTCGAACCCACGACCCCATGATTAAAAGTCATGTGCTCTACCGGCTGAGCTACGCGGTCTTTCAGGACTGACGCACATTATGGATTTAAACCCTGCCCGTCAAGCTTCCCGAGGCTTATTTCTTGTACTTTTTCCTCAATTTTTCAGCCACTTGCGGGGTGACAAATTCGTCGACATCCCCGCCAAGGCTGCAGATTTCCTTTACAAACGAGGCCGAGACGAACTGCCACTTGTCCGAGGCCATGAGGAAAACGGTTTCAAGGTCGGGGTCGAGACGGGCATTCATGCCCGTCAGCTGGAATTCATATTCAAAGTCGGAAACGGCGCGCAGGCCCCTGAAAATGCAGGAGGCATTCATTTTCCGGGCAAAATGGACCAGTAAATCATCGAATGGCTGGACCTCGATCTCGCACCCCTTCTCATGCATGTTGGCGATGTCGGCGCGGACCATTTCGAGGCGCTCGTCGATGTCGAACAAGGGGCCCTTGCGCGGGTTATCGGCGATACCGACCACCAGGTGATCAACCAGGCGGCTGGCCCGGCGGATGAGGTGGAGGTGGCCCTTGGTGACGGGGTCGAAGGTGCCGGGATAGACGCCGGTCCTGGATTTATGCGCTGTCATGACCGCCCCGCTTTCGGACGGCAGACGATGCCGACCCCAAAATTCAGATATGGCGGCAGGAAGCCGAGGGGAATGCCCCGCGCGCTTTCGACTGTGAAGTGCCGCTGAAGGGTTTTGATCAGGCGGCGGTAGCTGAAGCCCTTATGTTCCCGGCGGTCTATTTTTTCGACCATGCCTAATGTTGCGAATATAAATTCCCGCAGGGAATAGGTTTCGTAATTGCCGATGAAGGCGACCTTGAGCATGTGCTTGGCGGCGAAGACCGGGCCTATTTCATTGGGCACCGAGACGAGGAAGGCACCACCGGGCTTGAGGCTGGCGGCGACGGTCTCGAGATAAGGTTCGAGATCCTGCGGCGGGATGTGTTCGAGCGTTTCAAGCGCGAGGATGAGGTCAAACGTCTCGCCCTGCAAATTCATCTGCTCGGCCTTCAGGCATTCGCGGAATTCAAGATGCGGCTGGGACGCCCAGCGGCGGGCGGCGAGTTGCAGCGCGTCTTCCCACCCGGCGTCGAAGCCGATATAGCGCGCGGGGATCTGCGGCAGGAATTCAACGGCGCGGCCATCGAAGCAGCCGATTTCCATCACGGCGCGGGGCCTGAGATTCAAACGGCGCACCGTATCGCGCAGCCAGATGAAACGCGCGATGTGAAGACGACCGCGGAAATTGTCCGAGAACAGGCGCTCGTTATAGCCGGGCTCAAGTTTAGCCAGAGTTTCAGCCATGTGAATTTGGGTCCTTGTTTGCCGTGGCATCCCCATCGGGGGCGCGGCCCGCCAGTTTCCTGAAATAATCGCGGCCGGGCATTTCCACGAGATAATAGGTAATAATGGCGGCGGCGACAACCACGAAAAGGTAAAGAATTACAACAAGATCACCTATCCAGAGATTGTCGCCCCAGACCATCCGGCCTTCAAGAGCGCTTTCCGGGCCGGGCAAAAGTTTCAGCGCAACCGCAAAAGCGGAGACAATGAAGATCTGGAGCATGTAGATGGAATAGGATACCGCACCGATCAGCAGGAACGGTTTGCGCGACAGGACGCGTGAAAGGATTCCGGCCTCGAATGAAAAGACGAAGATCGCGGCGGCGAACAGAAACGGCAGCGCCATAGTCCGTTCGATCATCTCCGACGAGATTGTTACCGCCATGATCATGGCCATGACCAGCAGGATTTCGAGCGCGCTGATTAATGCGGTTTTACGGCGGGCGATGGGGGCGGCGACGCTTTCGACGCGGGCGAAAAAGCGCCAGAGCAGCGCGCCTATGGCGAAACTGTAGATACAGCGCAGAAATCCGTAGTCATAGGTGCCGTATATGTAGATTTGCCTGCTGTATAAATAATAGCCGGCGGCGGCGGCGATCAGGACGAGGACCGGGCCGATGCGGTTTTTGAACAGCAGGACCAGCATGGCGAACAGCGCATAGGTGTAAAATTCGGCGCTGACGGTCCAGCTCGGGCGGTTGAAGCTGAGGCGGTCGTCGATGCCGAGGCCGTGCGCGAGTAATAGCTGCGACCAGAAGTAAGGCAATTCGCCGGCGCCCCGGAACGGGCTGTCCGGCATGGCGGGATGTTGCATCGCCGGAATGTACAGTTCGGCAAGGCAATAGAGCGTCACCAGCATCAGCAGCAGGAAATGCAGCGGGTAGAGCCGCCCGAAGCGCAGCAGCATGAATTTCCAGAGGCTGTAGCCCTGCTGCAGTTTTTCCTCGTAATTGGCGAAGATCACGAAGCCGCTGAGGACGAAAAAGAAATCGACGAACAGATGCGCGTTGTTGACGAAGTCGAGTTGGAAAAGATGGCTATAGACGAAATTGCGGAAATGAAACAGCGCGACAAAACAGGCCGCCAGCCCGCGCCATGAATCAAGAACGCGGAAGCGGTGCTGTTCGAATTTGAACATTGAGGCTTATTCTTCGGCGTCGTCCAGCGCGGTTTCGGGCAGCGCGTCGCCTTCCTCGTCGTCATCCTCTTGAATCAGCCAGGCGACGGAGACCACCTCTTCGTCCGGCGCGACGCGGAAGATGGTGACGCCCTGCGCGCTGCGGCCCGTGACGCGCACGGTTTCGACCGGTGTGCGGATGAGTTGGCCCTTGTCGGAGACGAGCATGATCTGGTGGCTGTCGGTGACGGGGAATGTGGCCACGACCTCGCCGCCGTTCTTGGAGGTGAGCGCCATGTTGGTGACGCCCTGCCCGCCCCGGCCCGAGAGGCGGTATTCGTATGATGAGGTCCGCTTGCCGAAGCCCTTGTTGCTGACGGTGAGCAGGAATTGCTCCTTGGATTTCATTTCCTGGAAACGGTCGGGCGTGAGTTGGAGGCTGGTTTCCTCGATCTCGACCCCTTCGGCGGCGCCGGAAGCCTTGAGATAGGCGTTGCGTTCGTCCGGGGTGACGTCGAGATGTTTCAGGACCGACATGGAAATGACTTCGTCATTTTTATTCGCAAGCTTGATGCCGCGCACGCCGGTAGAGGTGCGGCCGGAGAAAACGCGGATGTCGGTGACCGGGAAGCGGATCGCCTTGCCGAGTCTGGTGGCCAGCATGATGTCCTCTTCCTCATGGCAGATTTTGACGGAGACGAGTTTCTCGTCGCCCTCGAGCTTCATGGCGATCAGGCCGTTGGCGCGGATGTTCTTGAAGTCGGTGAGCTTGTTGCGGCGGACGGAGCCGTGCGACGTGGCGAGCATGATGTCGAGCTTGTCCCAATGCTCCTCGTTTTCGGGGAGACGCAGATAGACGCTGACATTCTCGCCCTGCTCCAGCGGGAGCATGTTGACCAGCGCCTTGCCGCGCGATTGCGGCGTACCGAGCGGAACCTGGTAGACCTTCATGCGGTGGACGAGGCCCTTGCTGGTGAAGAACAGGATGGGCGTGTGCGTGGAGGCGACGAAGAGGTCGGAAACGAAATCCTCGTCCTTCGTGGCCATGCCGGAGCGGCCCTTGCCGCCGCGGCGCTGGGCGCGGTAGGTGTCGAGCGGGACGCGCTTGATGTAGCCGCCATGCGTAATCGTCACGACCATGTCCTCGCGCTGGATCAGGGATTCAATGTCGGCTTCGAATTCGGCGTCGACCAGTTCGGTGCGGCGCGGCGTGCCGAATTTTTCCTTAACTTCCTTCAGTTCGGTGACGAGAACGTCGAGCAGTTTTTCACGGCTGCCGAGGATGGAGAGGAATTCGGCGATCTGGTCGGTGATTTCCTTGAGTTCGTTGCCGATCTTGTCGCGCTCGAGACCGGTCAGGCGGTGGAGGCGCAGGTCGAGGATGGCCTTGGCCTGGGCCTCGGACATTTTGTAGTTTCCACGCTCGTCGATGCCGTATTCGGGATCGTCGATCAGCGCGATGAGCGGCGCGACGTCCTTCGCGGGCCACGCCCTGGCGATCAATTGCTCGCGGGCGACAGAGGGGTCCTTGGCGGCGCGGATGAGCGCGATGATTTCGTCTATATTGGCGACGGCAACGGCGAGACCGGCCAAGATATGCGCGCGCTCGCGGGCCTTGCCGAGTTCGAAGATCGTGCGGCGGGTGATGACTTCCTCGCGGAATTTCACGAAGGCGCGGACCATGTCCTTGATGAGCATGGTCTGCGGACGGCCGCCGGAGAGCGCGACCATGTTGCAGGCGAAATTCGTCTGCAGCGCGGTATGCTTGAAGAGTTGGTTTAAAACGACGTCGGCATTGGCGTTAACCTTGAGTTCAATAACGATGCGGACGCCGTCGCGGTCGGATTCATCGCGGATTTCGGAGATGTCCTCGACGATTTTCTCGCGGGCGACTTCGCCGAGACGCTCAAGCAGCTTGCCCTTGTTCACCTGATAGGGAATTTCGTGAATGACGATGGATTCGCGCTTGCCGCTTTCCTCGAACGAGGTCTTGGCGCGCATGGTGATGGAGCCGTTGCCGGTGTGATAGGCGCTGCGGATGCCGTTGCGGCCCAGGATCTGGGCGCCGGTCGGGAAATCGGGGCCGGGAATGATGTTGTTGATTTCCTCGGTCGAGAGATCGGGGTTGGCGACCATGGCTATGCAGGCATCGACAACTTCGCCCAGATTGTGCGGCGGGATGTTGGTGGCCATGCCGACGGCGATGCCGCCCGCGCCATTGACGAGCAAATTCGGGATGCGCGTGGGCAGGACGGTCGGCTCTTTTTCAGTTTCGTCGTAGTTGGGGCGGAAATCGACGGTGTCCTTGTCGATCTCTTCCAGGAACATTTCGCCGGCCTTGCCGAGGCGCGCCTCGGTGTAACGGTCGGCGGCGGGCGGGTCGCCGTCGAGCGAGCCGAAGTTGCCCTGCCCGTCGATCAACGGCAGGCGGAGCGAGAAATCCTGCGCCATGCGGACCAGCGCCTCGTAAATCGCGAGGTTGCCGTGCGGGTGGTATTTACCCATGACGTCCCCGACGATACGGGCGCATTTACGGTAGGCCTTGTCGGAGGTGAAACCGCCCTCCTTCATGCCGAACAGGATGCGGCGGTGCACAGGCTTCAGCCCGTCGCGCACATCGGGCAGCGCACGGCTGACGATGACGCTCATCGCGTAGTCGAGATAGGATTGCTTCATCTCGTCTTCGAGGGCGACGGTCGGCAGTGTGTCTATGGGTTCGGCTGGGTTGGTCATGCTTTATCCTGAAGTGAACTGAACGCTAAAATTACTGACCGCTTGCGGGAGGAACGGGTGTTGACGGGCCGCCGGTGCCGACGCCGCCCGTGCGGGCCTTCATCATGGCCTGGTCGAGCATGCGGGTGATTTCGGGGTAAACCTTGCCGGCATACAGCTGGTGTTTGGCGGTCGCGCTTTTGGCTTCGGGCTTGCTGTAGTAATCGACCAGCGCCTGAAGCTCGGCGACGGTGTAGATTTCAGCCATGGCGTCGATCGAGATTTTCTCGATCGCCTGGTAATTCAGAATATTCCTCATGTTGGCGCGGAAAATTTCCTTCTGGTTTTCCGGTTGCATGGCGGCGGCCTCGTCGATGGCGATGTTGACCTGGTCGCGCACCGAAACAGGCATCAGGCCATGCCATTTTTTCGAAAGCGCGATACGCTTGTCGAGATCGGCCGGGTCCTGCTTCGGCGCTTCGGCCGCGGCGGCGGGTTTTTCGTCAGCCGCGAAAAGAGGCGCGGGCAGCAACGCGAACAGCAGCAGGAACGGCAAAATTCTCATGGATTGACCCTCCGGTTTTTTATCTAGAAAGGAATTTCGTCTTCGAAATCGTCGGCACGCCCGCCGCCCGATGCCGCCTTGGCCGGGGCGGAGCCGTAATCGTTGGCGCCGCTATCCTGGAACGACGAACCGCCGCCGCCCTTGGAATCCAGCATGGTGAGCTCGCCGCGGAAGGGGCGCAGGACGACTTCGGTCGAGTATTTCTCGACGCCATCCTTGTCGGTCCATTTGCGGGTTTCAAGCTGGCCTTCGATGTAAACCTTGGAGCCTTTTTTCACGTAGCTCTCGATGACCTTGACCAGGCCCTGGTTCCAGACGGAGACGCGGTGCCACTCGGTTTTTTCCTTGCGCTCGCCGGTCGCCTTGTCCTTCCAGTTTTCGGACGTGGCGATGGAAAAACTGGCGACCTTGTCGCCCGATTGCATGGACCGGATTTCCGGGTCCTTGCCCAGATTGCCGATTAGAATGACCTTGTTTACGCTGCCTGCCATAGTGACTTCCTTTTCCAATGATTCTGCGGATTATAGCCGGGTTTTGTAGACGTTGTATAGCGAATAGGATACGGTTTTCACCATGAAAAACATGCGAAAAAAGACACCTAAAACGGGTGCGGATTTACCCCCGGCGCGGGCGTGGCAAAGGATGCTTTCGGGGCGGCGGCTGGACCTCGTCGACCCCTCGCCCATGGACATCGAGATAGAAGATATCGCGCACGGATTATCCCGCGTTGCACGGTGGAACGGGCAGACATCGGGCGGGCATATTTTTTCGGTCGCCCAGCATTCACTTCTGGTAGAGGCGATTGCCTCGCAGACCGGGCGGCAGATGTCGCAGGGCTGGCGACTGGCGACCTTGCTTCATGACGCCCCGGAATATGTGATCGGCGACATGATTTCACCGTTTAAAAACGCGCTCGGCGTCGATTACCGGGGATTCGAGGAGCGTTTGCAGCGGGCGATCCATATAAGGTTCGGCCTGCCGCCGGTCCTCGACCCGGATTTAAAGCGGCGTATCAAGGAGGCCGATACAATGGCGGCCTGGCTGGAGGCGACGGCGCTGGCGGGGTTCAGCGAGGATGAAGCCCTGCGGATTTTCGGGCCGAAGCCGGATGCGCGCGTCCCGCGCCCGGAACCGATAGACGCGGAAAGCTGCAAGAGAGAATTCCTGAAAAAATTCGCTGAGTTAGAGGGCCAATAAGGCTTCGTCAGGCAGGCTCAGCAATTTTACGGTCAGCCGGGCTTGCCGGATCTGTTCGTTCTCCATACCGGGCGGAACATCTTCCAGTTTGATCTTTGCCGCCGCCATTTCAACGATGCGGTCGCTTATCTTCATTTTCTTGAATTTTTCTACAAGCGTTTCTTCGAGAGTGCGGGTGTCGTTTTGCATTTTTAGTCCATTAATTAATCGTCGTTTTTGCTGATGACCGGACGGTACCTTATTCCGGAAGGACGGCGCAATATAAATATTATGGAATAAATTATGCCGGGGTCGGGCTGAAACCGCGCCGATTTTCTGGACTTTCAGCCCGTCCGCGCCATATAAAACTGGCATGCTCAAGACTATCTCCGTGCGCGGGGCGCGGGAACATAACCTCAAGGATATCAATGTCGATATTCCACGGGACACCCTGACCGTCATCACCGGGCTTTCGGGGTCGGGGAAGTCGTCGCTTGCCTTTGACACTATATATGCGGAAGGCCAGAGGCGGTATGTCGAGAGCCTGTCGGCCTATGCGCGGCAATTCCTGGAACTGATGCAGAAGCCCGATGTGGATTCCATCGAGGGTTTATCGCCCGCCATTTCCATCGAGCAGAAAACCACCAGCAAGAACCCGCGCTCGACCGTGGGGACGGTGACCGAGATTTACGATTATATGAGGCTGCTATGGGCGCGGGTTGGCATCCCCTATTCCCCGGCGACAGGTCTGCCGATTGAAAGCCAGTCGGCCAGCGAGATCGTCAAACGCATTTTGAAAATGGGTGAGGGAACGAAGCTTTATATCCTCGCGCCGATCGTGCGCGGGCGTAAAGGCGAATATAAAAAGGAATTCAAGGAACTGCGCGCCAAGGGTTTCCAGCGCGTGAAGGTCGACGGGAAACTATACGAGATCGACGAGGTTCCGGACCTTAATAAAAAGCTAAAGCATGATATCGAGGTTGTCGTGGACCGTTTGGTCATTCGCGACGATCTTGGAAATCGCCTTGCGGATTCAGTCGAGACGGCGCTGCGGCTGGCGGATGGATTGATCATTGTCGAGAACGCCGACAGCAAGGAGCAGACGGTTTATTCCGAGAAATTCGCCTGCCCGGTTTCGGGATTTACGATTCCGGAGATCGAGCCGCGTTTGTTTTCGTTCAACTCGCCGCACGGGGCGTGCCCGAATTGCGACGGGCTTGGCGTTAAATTATACGTCGATCCGGATTTAGTCGTGCCGGATAAAACCAAGTCGATTGAAGATGGCGCGGTGGAGCCGTGGTCACGCGGGTTTGCGCCGTTTTATTTACAGGCGATGGAAGCGGTGGCGAAACATTACGGGTTCAAGACCACGACGCCGTGGGAAAAACTGAAGCAGGAACACCGCGATTATATCCTGTACGGCAGCGGCGACGAGGATATCCGCACCGTCTATCACAGCAAGACGGGCAATGACTGGAAGAGCAACAAGCCGTTCGAGGGCGTGATTCCCAATGTCGAGCGGCGGCTGAAGGATACCGACAGCAATTCGCAGCAGGAAAAACTGGCGCAGTACCAGGCGAGCGCGCCGTGCGAGGAATGTCACGGGAAACGTTTGAAGCCGGAAGCGCTGGCGGTGAAGATCGCGGGGCTGAGCATTAGCGAGGTTGGAGAGTTTAGTATTGAGGAAGCTTATAATTGGTTCAAATCCCTCAGTCGTCATCCCGAGCGAAGTGCAAAGCACGCAGCCGAGGGATCTTCGCAACTAGCCAACAAGAAAGATCCCTCGACTTCGCTCCGCTCCGCTCGGGATGACAATAAGGGATTAACTAAACAACAACAGCAAATCGCCGCCCGCATTTTGAAGGAGATCAATGAACGCCTGACGTTCCTGATGAATGTGGGACTGGATTATCTGTCGCTGGGCCGCGCATCGGGGACATTGTCAGGCGGCGAGAGCCAGCGCATCCGGCTGGCGTCGCAGATCGGTTCGGGCCTGACGGGTGTTCTCTATGTGCTTGATGAGCCTAGCATCGGTTTGCACCAGCGCGATAATAATAGATTGCTCGAAACGCTGAAGCGGCTTCGCGATCTTGGGAACACGGTTCTGGTCGTCGAGCATGATGAAGACGCGATCCGCATGGCCGATCATGTCATCGATATGGGTCCCGGCGCGGGCACCCATGGCGGCAATGTCGTCGCCAGTGGATCTTTGAAAGATATCTTGAAAAGCCGGGGCAGCCTGACGGCGCAATATCTGAACGGCGAGAAGGAAGTGCCGCTGCCGCGCACGCGCCGCCCCGGCAAGCCGAAACAATCGATCGAGATTATCGGCGCGAGCGGGAACAACCTGCAGAATGTCACGGCGAAAATTCCGCTCGGCACGTTTACATGTGTGACGGGCGTTTCGGGCAGCGGCAAATCGTCGCTGACGATCGACACGTTGTACCGCGCCGCCAGCAAGATTTTGATGAAGTCGAACGAGCATCCCCTGCCCTATAAACAAATCAAGGGTTTTGAATTCGTCGACAAGGTCATCGATATCGACCAGTCGCCGATCGGGCGCACGCCGCGTTCGAACCCGGCGACCTATACCGGCGCGTTCACGCCGATCCGCGAATGGTTCGCGGGATTGCCGGAAGCGAAAGCGCGCGGTTACGGGCCGGGGCGTTTTTCGTTCAACGTGAAAGGCGGACGTTGCGAGGAATGCCAGGGCGACGGCGTCATCCAGATCGAGATGCATTTCCTGCCCGATGTTTACGTGACGTGCGAGGCGTGCGACGGCAAGCGCTACAACCGCGAAACGCTCGAGGTGAAGTACAAGGAGAAATCCATCGCCGATGTTCTCGACATGACGGTGGAGGAAGGCGCGGCGTTTTTCAAAGCGGTGCCGAGTATCCGGGATAAATTAGAGACGTTGAAGGATGTCGGGCTCGGCTATATCCATGTCGGGCAGCAGGCGACGACGTTATCCGGCGGCGAGGCGCAGCGCGTGAAACTCTCGAAGGAGCTGTCGAAACGCTCGACCGGCAAGACGCTTTATATTCTCGACGAGCCAACGACGGGTTTGCATTTCGAGGACGTGCGCAAATTGCTCGAGGTGCTGCACCGCCTCGTCGAACAGGGCAATACGGTGGTGGTGATCGAGCATAATCTCGATGTCATCAAAACGGCGGACTTTATAATAGATATTGGGCCCGAGGGCGGGCACAAGGGCGGCAGAATCATCGCCTCGGGAACCCCTGAAAACATTGCCAAAACCAAGGAAAGCTATACCGGGCAGCATTTGAAGCCGCTTCTCGACACGCGCCGCCACGCACGGCCGCAAGCCGCTGAATAACCTCATAAAAATCCATAATTTTGGGGGTATTCTTTAAGATAAATTTGCAAGGATGCGGATTTTTATGATAGGTTCTTTCCCATATTCAACAGGGAATAACAGCGGAGCCAAACGGCCCCGCTTTTTTTAGAAACACTTATAAACACGGAGAGTAAAACATGGCGGGAGAAGCAGTATCAAACGCAGCGAATGCGGCAGGTAACGCAGTTTCAAAGGGAGCTGGTTTCGTAAAGCGAAATATAGGTACAGTTTTTGCTCTCGCAGCCGGGTGCTTGGTAGTTGCGGCATTGGTATCCTCTCCTGCAGGGCCTGGTATTGTTGCTTTAAAAGGCAAAACAGCTATAGGTCTTCAAGATCTTGGCGGGGCTGTCATGGAAGGCGTTACTGAAGGGGCGGGGAAAGTTTCAGAATTTGCACAAGCAGGCGCGCAAAAATTGGCCGAATGGTCGCCAGCACCGAACGCATAAATTTCCAAAAAGATTTAAGAAGCCCTTCGGGGCTTCTTTAGTTTGGGCGCAAATTTGGTCCAATAATAGAATTTGCGTAATAAACCCAATTTATGGTAAACCCTGAAAAAATAATTTAAAGGGGATCCATTATGAGTCACTATAAAGTCAGACCTTATATCCTGAAAGACTGGAGAGGGTTTTTGACAACCAGCTATGGCGTGGCAAATGGCCACGTATACAAAAGAACAAATATTTTTGGTGGCAGCTCCGACGAAAGTTTCGATCTGCAGCGCCTCGATCAACCAGCCTCGCGCGGCTTTCTTGTTGGAGATGTCTCTTTTCCATTGCTGAGGAGTTCAACAAATGTCAGATGGGACAATGTATGGAATCCTTCCATGCATGCTGCTAACGTAAACAGGATTAAAAATGGAGAAGACGTTAAACTAGGCTTAAGCGCAAATCTTGTAACAATATTTGGAGCGGCTGCCTTGGTGGTTGGACTTTGGGTTAGTGCTTCAGACCTACCTTCAGACCCCAAATCCACAGTATCACACAAACCTAAACCCGCGCCCGCAGAAAAGGCCCTTAACTCTTCTTCCATACCGACAACACAATCGACATCGCCAAAAACTTATCCTGATACAAATGATTTTCATTTGGATGAAATTAAAATACTTCAAGATGCAGCAGGAAATGAATTAGTTCTTATGCCGAAAAGGGCTTTAATAGGGCTATATTATTCTTTAGAAAATTCGTTCCTAACGTCCTTAACACCACGTCATATTAAAGATCACGAATGGGGCAAAGCACAAGCACGGCAAATTTTAGATATGCCCGTAAACTCGAACCTTAAAATAAATAGCGATGATTTTTTTGGTGTTGGTCCTAACGAACCCAATCCACTCGACAGCAAAGAAGACCGCGTTGCAAATGCTTTTGTTCTTATACCAAAGGTAATTTTTCGAAATAGTTTGCAACATGTTTTTAGCCCGGTTTTTGGTCCGATGTCGACAGCGGAAACATATGAACACCGTCTTAAGTCTAAATCATCACCGCGCATATATATCATGTATAGCATTAAAGGAGTTGGTGATGTGAGCATGACCTATGATTTGAGAGGAAAAAATGAGGATTTAGATATTGAAAAAACTATTTTAGTAAACCGAACAGACAAGCTTGAACTCAATCAGTAATTACTAAAAGGCATATCTTTACATCTCTCCTATGTCGTTGTAAGACTACACCAATGCGTCTCACTCTTCACATTTTTGTACTTATTTCCTTCATCCTTTCCGGCATATCGCCGGCCTGCGCGTTTATTTCAGGCAAGTCTTCCATCGAAATCGAGATTTGCACGAATGACGGCATCAAGACCGTCACCCTGCCCGGCGATGCGCCCGAACAGCAAGAGCATGAAAAGAAGAACGATTGCGCGTTCTGTTTCGCGCAGACGCATCTGAAGACAGCAAAGGCCGACGCCGTACTGATTTCGTATGTTCCCAAAATTTTCGATGAGCAAAGCACCGCCTTCAAGACGGCGGCTGTTCATCGTTTCGAGCTTGCCTCGCTCAGCGCCCGCGCACCCCCGCTCCTCTAAAATCATCGATCATTATTTTTTGAAATTCCGCGGCGGGAAATTCCGCGCGGCATTTCCTGTCATTCAATTCATATTCGGTGCTTTATGAAAGCAATCTGGAAGTTAATAAACAATCACTGGATCATGACGGCGAGCATGCTGCTGATGGGCGGCGCGTGGGCGCTCGCGACATACGGCGCGAAGACGAGCTTCCTGAATATCGGGGCGGGTTATTTCAAGCATATGTTCGTCGACGGTTTTCATGCGCTCGGCGCGGGGCTCAAGGGGCTTGGCGTGGCGACAGGCAATCTGCTCTCGCTGTTCGGTTTCGATCCCAGCGGCATAGCCTTTATCGATCCGGAAATGTTGAGCGACACAGACCTCATGGAGCATGCCGCGGACGCGCCGGTTAAAACGAGCGCGCTCGACACATTGCAGGTGACGGACAAATTCGCATCGGCGGCGTGCGCGCCGGGCGCAGAACTGGCGCACGATTTCGGACATGCCGCACATCACGGCATGGCGGCGATGAATGAATGTGCTCCGGCGCCGACGGTGACATAAAAACAAAATGCGCCCTTTATTTTTCTATGTGACTGCGTTAAACCAAGTGTAACTAAAAACAATCAAACCTTTTGGAGATTTAAATTATGAACAAGACTATCATTCTCGCCGCTGCGCTTTTGATCGCCGCCAGTTTTTCCGCGCCCGCTTTCGCTCAATGCTGCGGCGGCATTCCCGCGCCGGAAAACCGCTCCGTCATTCTCTCTGCCGGCGAACAGCCCGCTGACGCGCAGGCCCCGGCCGAGCAAAATGCCGAAGCCGCCGCCGATCAGGACGCCGCGCCCGAGACGATCGCGCCGGCCTCTGGCGAAGCGCAAGCCGCGCCCGCATCCGAGAGTGAGCCTGCCGCCGCTGAAGGCCAGGCTCCCGTTTCTGAAGAAGCGCAGCCCGAATAATCCGGACAAATTCGTGAAAAAGCCGCCCCGCAACGGGCGGCTTTTTTTATTTATGGGCGTGCAACTTGATATGAGCGGCGTTAGTGCGCTATAAAGCGGGCGTGCCCCTGTGGTGGAATGGTAGACGCGCTCGACTCAAAATCTGATTTGCCTATCCACCAAAGGCAAAATCTGATTAAAAATCAAAGTTTTAAGTTCCTTAACCTTTCCGTATTATACTTACACATGTCTTACACACTTTTCAGTGTCAGCGGAGGCATGCGATGAGCACGGAAACTCACTCTTTCATGGATGGAAAAGTTCACGTTTATAAACGTGACAAAAGCCGCTTTTGGCAGTGCTCAACCTACATGGACGGACGCAATTACCGCGTCTCGACCAAGGAAGAAAGCCTTACCCTGGCGAAGGAATTTGCCAGGGAATGGTATATGGCGGTCTATGTGGACTCAAAACGTCGGGGGCAAGGCACCCGAACCTCCCTCCTGCTCAAGAAATTTGAACATGAAGAACAGCCACCGGTTACGGTGTCATCAACCACAAAAGCCAAAAAATATACTGGCCCTTCATTTTTAGAGATTGGAGAAAAATTTATAACCGAATACTCGATTATTACCGAAGGACAAAGAAACAAAAAATACGCCGAAGGCCATGAGCTACGCTTTCGCGTTCATCTCCTGCCCTTCTTCAATGATATTCCGTTGAACAAGATCAACGCCGGGTTGGTTCAGGAATATCGCGTTCACAGAACCAAAAACCCTCATAAGGGCAAAGTTCCTTCGCGCTCGACGCTGCATAGCGAAACGGTCACTTTGCGCCTCATATTAAAAACAGCGCATCGTTACGGCTGGATCGAAGCCGTGCCCGATATCGCTCCCCCTTACAAAGCTTCAGGCAAAATATCGCACCGGGCATGGTTTTCTCCCGAGGAATATAAAATGCTTTATGAAGCCACGCGCGAACGCGCGAAGAACCCGAGGAAAGAGCGCTGGCGCGGGGTTTCCGAGGATTTGCACGATTACGTGCTATTCATGGCGAATACAGGGTTACGGCCTGACGAGGCCAAACGCCTTGAATACAGGGACGTCGCAATCGTGACGGACGAAGATACAGGCGAACGCCTTTTAGAAATTGAAGTGCGTGGCAAACGCGGCGTTGGTTACTGCAAAAGCATGCCGGGAGCAATCCACCCCTTCCAGCGGATGCAGAAGCGGCATAGCGGCAAGCCGACAGATAAAGTCTTTGGCAAGACGCCCCGCGAATTGCTGAATAATGTCCTTGAAGAACTCAATCTGAAATATGACCGGGATGGGAATGTGCGAACGGCCTATAGCCTTCGTCATACCTATATCTGTCTCAGGCTCATGGAAGGGGCCGATATTTACCAGGTTGCGAAGAATTGCCGGACCAGCGTTGAGATGATCGAGAAATTCTATGCCATCCACCTCAAAAATACGCTGGATGCCTCGGCTATTAACGTCCGAAAGCCCAAGAAAAAGACAAAAAAGAACAAGACTTAGGAACTTGAAAAACCTAGGCTTTCTGTTTAGGTTAATCCCCGTGCCCCAGTGGTGAAATGGTAGACGCGCTGGATTCAAAATCCAGTACCGCAAGGTGTGTTGGTTCGAGTCCGACCTGGGGCACCAATTAGCATCCTGTCAAAATTATGGGCAAAAGTAATGATTTCTCAAAATGAACTATCAGCACTTCTCGCTAATCTAGAATCTGACAGGATTGAAAGAACTATTTCAACTAATGATACAAATAAATTTTCCAAAGCGATTTGCGCTTTTGCGAATGATATGCCCGACAATCGTGTACCTGGTTATTTGATTATTGGTGCCAATGATGATGGCACTCTGGCGGGACTAACAATAACAGATCAAAACTTAAGAACATTATCAGATCAGCGTGATAATGGGAAAATTCAACCTATCCCAGCAATTAACATTAAAAAATTCTCGCTCACTGGTGGAGAAGTAGCTGTCGTAGAAGTTCTACCTTCTGATTTACCACCTGTTCGTTATCAGGGGCAGGTATGGATACGCACTGGTCCCGCAAAAGATATTGCTACTGAACAGCAGGAACGCTTACTCATTGAACGTCGCACAGCGAAAGCCAGAACATGGGATGCTCGCCCGTGCGGTGAAAGCAAGTTA
>CAADGI010000022.1 GCA_900696495.1 uncultured Alphaproteobacteria bacterium | reverse complement strand
TAAATGAAAAACGGCCCGACATCGAAAGCAGGAAATTGCTTGTAGCTGGCGGCAAGCCAGTCAATGTCGGGAATTTCCTCGAAAGTCCACTCGGCGGGAAAGATGGCCGAGAGTTCAGCCGCGTCTATCTCATGTTCAGAAGCGCACAGCACGTGCCAGTTGCCGCCGTCATGCTCACGGTGAATACTGACGGAACCGTCGAGATTTTCAAACTTCTGCGTGATCGCCCGGACATCAGGTTCGCTGATATCGCCTGGCAGAATCGTGCGTGCGCTGTAAAGCGGCAGGCGTTATTCCTTGCCCTTGTCGTCCGGAACGTCGATATCGCCTTCTTCCTCGATTTCCTCGAGGCTGCCGATATCGTCATCTTCGACGTCCATGTTGTCTTCATCATCGTCGCCGGCATTTTCCATGGCCTCGACGTCCTCAAGGCTTACAACGCCTTCATCACGGGCTTCGACATCGGAATTCTGATCGTCATTGGCGACGGGAGCGGCTTTCGCCTTCAGCGCTTTTTCAGCTTCGGCGGCGTCGATGGCGGCGCGGCCGCGGCGCGATTTCAGTTTGATTTCGCCGCTGAATTCAGCCTGGCAGTTCGGGCAGTTGATCGGGCGTTTGTTCAGGTCGTAAAAACGAATTCCACAACCCACGCATACGCGTTTCAGTCCTCTGGCGTCTAATGCTGCGCTCACTGGTATTCTCCTTCGATGAATCGCTAAAATCTCGTTATTTCCTAAGGGTTAGGCGCGGCACTGTCAAATAGAATATATGGCCGGGACAGGCGGTCAAAACGGGGGTGCGCGCTCGAAACCCATAGACCGTAAGCCTATATCATTATAAACTACTGAAAATTACTGATTATCCCCCCTGGAGGCCCACCCCTATGCAAAAACCTGTCGTCATCTGCGCCTTTAAGCGCTCCCCCATGCATCTCGCGAATAAGGGGGATCTTGCCAAAGTCCGGCCCGACGACATGGCCGCCGCCGTCATCAAGGCGCTGGTCAAGGAAACGGGGGTCAAGGCCGACGATATCGAGGACCTCGTCATGGGTTGCGCCTTCCCCGAGGCCGAGCAGGGCTTCAATATCGCCCGGATCGTGGTGAACTTGGCGGGCCTGCCCATTTCCATCGGCGGCCAGACGATCAACCGCTTCTGCGGCTCCTCCATGACCGCCATCCATGCCGCCGCTGGCCAGATCCAGATGGGCGCGGGTGAGGTCTTTATCTGCGCGGGCGTTGAATCGATGACCCGCATTCCGATGGGCGGCTTCAATCCCATGCCGAACCCCGAACTCGGGAAGATTTATCCGCAGGCCTATATCTCGATGGGCGAAACGGCGGAGAATTTGGCGAAGCAATACAAGATCAGCCGCGCCGAACAGGAAAAATTCGCGCTGAACTCTCAGCAGAAAGCGGCGAAGGCGGCCGCCGACGGCAAGTTCAAGGATGAGATCGTTCCGATCGGCGACGTAAAAACCGACGGCACCATCCGCCCGGAAACGACGCTGGAAGCTCTGGCTGGATTGAAACTGGCCTTTGATGAGAAGGGCACGGTGACGGCGGGAACGGCGTCGCCCCTGACTGACGGCGCGGCGGCTGTGCTGGTTGCCAGCGAGGAATACGCGAAGAAAAACAAGCTCCCCATCCTGGCGCGGATCAAATCCATCGCGACGGCAGGATGCGCGGCGGAAATCATGGGCATCGGCCCGGTGCCCGCGGTGAAAAAGGCATTGGAGCGCGCAGGCCTCAAACTCTCCGACATCGACATCGCCGAGCTGAACGAGGCCTTCGCGGCGCAAAGCCTCGCGGTGCTGAAGGAACTCGGCCTTGATGAGAAGAAAGTGAATATCGACGGCGGCGCGATTGCGCTCGGTCACCCGCTCGGCACGTCCGGCGCGCGCATCACCGGCAAGGCGGCAAGCCTGCTCAAGCGCGAGAAGAAAAAATACGCGCTCGCCACCATGTGTATCGGCGGCGGCCAGGGCGTCGCGACGATCCTGGAGTCTGCTGAATGAGCCTTAAAGTTGTTTCAACCACAGCGGCCACAGACGAAATCACAGCGAAGCCTGTTCTTGATGATCCGCATCATCCATTAAATCAGATATCATTAAAAATTAGAGATTCGATTTTTAAAATTCACAGGACATTTGGCCCCGGTCTGCTCGAAAGCGCTTATGAAGAATGCCTGTTTTATGATTTGATTAAAAATTATGGTTTGCGCGTAGAGCGTCAAAAAATTCTTCCCCTGCAATTTGAAGAATTGACGATGGCGAATGCTTATAAGGTGGATTTTCTAATTGAAGATCAGATCTTATTGGAGTTAAAAGCTTGCGAAAAAATAACGCCCATTCACCGAGCGCAGCTTTTGACTTACATGAAAATAAATAAATCTCGTCTTGGATATATTGTTAATTTTAATGAAAAGTTAATCAAAAATGGAATTCACAGATTTGTGCTGTGAGTGCGCCTGTGATTTCGTCTGTGCTCGCTGTGGTTTAAAATAAAAGGTATTTGCATGGAAATTAAAAAAGTAGCCGTCATCGGTTCCGGCGTCATGGGCAGCGGCATCGCCGCGCAGGTGGCCAATGCGGGCCTGCCCGTACTGTTGCTCGATATCGTGCCAAAAGACGCGAAGGATCGCAGCATGCTCGCCAAGGGCGCGATCGAGAAAATGCTCAAGGCCGATCCCGCGCCCTTCATGCGCAAATCCAACGCGAAACTGATCACGCCGGGCAATCTCGAGGACGATCTTGAGCAGTTGAAAGACGTCGACTGGATAATCGAGGTCGTGCTGGAAGATTTGAAAATAAAACACGCGACCTATGAGAAACTGAACAAGGTCCGCAAGAAAGGCTCGATCATTTCCTCGAACACCTCGACCATTCCGCTGCACAAGCTCGCGGAAGGCATGGGCAAGGATTTCGAGCAAGATTTCATGATCACGCACTTCTTCAATCCGCCGCGTTATATGCGGCTGCTGGAGCTGGTGGTCGGGAAGAATACGCGCAAGGACGCGGTCGAAACCATCCGCGAAATCTGCGACGTCAAACTCGGCAAGGGTGTCGTGCTGTGCAACGACACGCCGGGATTTATCGCGAACCGTTTGGGCGTCTTCTGGCTGACCGCCGCCGTCAACGAAGCCGTGAACCAGAAAATTTCCATCGAAACCGCCGACGCCATCATGTCGAAGCCGGTCGGCATTCCGAAGACCGGCGTGTTCGGCCTGATCGATCTCGTCGGTATCGACCTGATGCCGAAGCTTTCGGCCTCGCTGCTCTCGACGCTTGAGAAAAACGATCCCTACCGCAAAATTTTCGTCGATCACCCGTTCGTGCACGGCATGATCAAGGAAGGCTACACAGGTCGAAAGGGTAAGGGCGGGTTCTACCGTTTAGACCCCAATTCATCCGGCGGCAAGAAGGAAAAACAATCGCTGCAACTCGCGCAATTAGGCGGCGGCCCGGCATTCTCGGCCGACATTCACTATAAGAAATCCGACAAAGTGAAATTCGCCTCGATGGATGCGGGCAAGCAGGGCCTGAAGGCTGTTGTCACGCATGAGGACGAGGGCGGCAAATATGCGTGGAAAGTGCTGTCTCAAACATTAGCCTATGCCGCGTTCCTCGTGCCCGAAGTCGCCGACACGATTGTCGAAGTCGATGACGGCATGAAGCTCGGCTATAACTGGAAATCCGGTCCGTTCGAGATGATCGATGCCCTCGGCCCCGCCTGGTTCGCCGGGAAATTAAAAGAAGAAGGTATTGAAGTTCCCGCGCTGCTGAAAAAAGTCGGCGAGGGGACGTTTTATAGAATCGAAAACGGCAAGCGCCAGTATTTCGGCACTGACGGCAAATATCATGACGTCAAGCGCCCCGATGGCGTGCTGCTGCTGAGCGACATCAAGCTCGCGGGCAAGCCGGTTCTGAAGAACGGTTCGGCCAAGGTCTGGGATATCGGCGATGGTGTTCTCTGCTTCGAAAAAACATCGAAGATGAACACGTTCGACGAGCAGATTTTCGACCTGCTCGAGGAAACCATCAAACTGATCGGCAAGCCTGTTCCTGCGGAAGCAGGGGGCAAGAAGCAATACAAGGCGCTGGTCGTTTATAACGAATCGTCGAACTTCTCCGCCGGGGCCAATCTCGGCATAGCCGCCTTCATGATCAACATCGCCATGTGGCCGCAGGTCGAGGAATTCGTCGCGCGCGGCCAGCGCGTGTTCATGGGTCTGAAATTCGCGCCGTTCCCGGTGGTGAGCGCGCCGAGCGGCCTGACTCTCGGCGGCGGCTGCGAAATTCTGCTGGCCTCCGACGCGGTCCAGCCGCACGCGGAGACTTATACGGGTTTAGTAGAAGTCGGCGTCGGCATCATCCCCGGCTGGGGCGGTTGCAAGGAGATGATTTTGCGAGCCCGGGAACGCGAGAAGCAGCAATTCACGAAAAATCTCGGAAAAATCGGCAAAAAGAATCTCTGGTTCTCGCCGGATGTCACGCCCATGGGCGCGGTTAGAAAAGCGTTTGAAACCATCGGCACGGCGCAAGTCGCGAAATCCGCGTTCGAAGCGATCGATATGGGCTATCTCCGCGAGAGCGACAACGTCACCATGAACCGTGACCGTTTATTGTACGATGCAAAGCAACGCGCGCTGGGACTCGCGAAAGATTACAAGCCGCCTGTAAAAGTCGATGATCTTCGTCTGCCGGGCGCGGGCGGCAAGATGGCGCTCGATCTCGCTGTGTCCGACCTCAGGAAGTCAGGCAAGGCGACGCCCTATGATGTCGTCGTATCGGATGCGCTGGCGAATGTCCTGACCGGCGGCAAGAAGGGCGACTGGACCGTGAAGTTGACGGAAGACGACCTGCTCAAACTGGAGCTGAGCGAATTCATGAAGCTGTTGCACAATGACGGCACGCTCGCGCGCATCGAGTACATGCTCGATAATGGCAAGCCGCTCAGAAATTAATTTTAATGGAAGGTTGGATCTTTGGATGCATCGGGCTCATTCACGATGACAATTGCTATGCCATTCGTGAGAGGTGCAGGTGGCGGCGGCGGTGTGTATCCGGGCACGACGACTTTCTGAAGCTCAGGCTGTGGTATCTCAGGCGGGAGCTCACGTCCCGGAGTTGATTTGCTGTTAAAAAGCTTGGCCATCGTCTTTCCTTTGCCGCGTTTGGTTGGCGCGAGAGAAGTTAAACTAGCACGCTGTAGCCCTTTCGGCAAATTTTTCACATAAAAAACTGATCTAACTTATTGAGATAATTATAATAAATGCAGAAAAATTTTATCCACAGGACCCTTATGTAGGCTTTCCCGCCGGGCAGTTTGGCTGTAGGATTTTGCCGTATGGATGAATTCATAGATATCTACTGCGAACGCCTGGCACCCGGTTTCTGGGGCGAGCCGTTCAATGCGGTCACCAACATCGCGTTTTTGATCGCCGCGTTTTTCGCGTTTCATCTCGCAAGAAGATCCGGCCTGAACTGGGCGAACTTGCTGCTCATTATTTTACAGGTGGCCATCGGCGCGGGCAGCTTTGCATTTCATACGCTGGCAACCGAAAGCGCGCAACTTGCCGATGTGATTCCCATCCTCCTCTACCAGCTCGCGTTTCTCGGGCTTTATTCGCGCCATGTCATGAAGGCCTCGCAAAAAGCGGTGCAAGCGCTGTTTTTCTTTTTCATGCTCATGACTGTCGCATCGCACCAGGTGCCCGGTGAGGTGCTGAACGGCTCGGTCACTTACCTGCCGGCGCTTTTTTACCTGGCACGGTTTGCCGTATGGCACTACCGCAACGCGGCGCAGGAAAAATGGCTGCTTCCGGCCGCGGTAGGGATCTTCGTCCTGTCGTTAACGTTCAGGTCCCTGGACATGCAATTCTGTCCCGAAATCCCAACCGGCCTGCATTTCCTCTGGCATATGCTGAACGGATTGGTATTGTACCTGACCGCCCGGGCCTATATTTTGAACGCCCGCAAGCTATAATTGTCATAATTTATTGACTTGGGGGCTGTTTTTACAGTATTATCGCCCCCATAAAAAGAAAAAGATTAATAGCTGCGTGTTACAGGGATTCCCAAGGATAATAAAAAAGAAGAGTACCAATGGGAACGTCAGTTACTGAGTCCGGGCATGCCGAATTTTCGGTTTTAAAAGCCTTTCAGAAAATAGAGGAAGAAGCCCGTATAAAATATGAGACGGGCGATTATCGACATCCGTCTTTTCAGATTGCCGAATATCTTCTCAGCCTGACCGACGACAAAACTTCGGTTCCACCCGAAGTGGATATACTCATTGACGAATTGAGCCAGAGCGCGCTTCTGACCAATATTGAATTCCAGGCCGATTATTCGCGTAATTTAAATATTGCAGATAACGAAGAGCTGCTCGAAAAAGTTTTGCTCGCGCGCATAGGGGAAGGCGAGAACAAGCTTACAATCGAACAGGTCGGCCAGCTGATTAATTCGCTTATCAATATCATCTTTACCGGCCATCCAACATACGACAAGACACCTGAGCAGGACGCTGCGATCGCCGCGGTGGTGGCATTCAAGACAGGCGCTGAGGGTTACGGACCGGAAACGCTTGAGCGTTTGGAAGCTACACGGAAGCAACGCTTCACCCCGCCTACATTGCAGATGGAACTCGACCAGATATATCAGAGGCTGGGCAATCTTCATACCGCCCTGGACATGCTGAGCAGAGTCGCCATGCGAGTGGTGCAAAAAACGCATCCCGATGAATGGACAAAAATAAATTATTGCCTCGGCCGCTTTGGTACATGGGGGTCTTTCGACTGGGATGGCCGCAAGGATATCAAATGGTTCCACGCGTTGGAAAACAGGCTGCGCCTTCAGCAAATAATGCTGGATAGGTATATCCCGCAACTGCAGAAACTGGCGGGCACACTTGAAGGCGAAGACAAATCCGTTATCAGGAAAATGATTTCGGATTTTAAGCGTAGTCGCACGATAATTGATAAGCATCGTAAATTTTATGCCGATTACGGCAAGGACGAAAAAAAGAATCGTAAAAACCTTCACAAATGGGCAACGAAACTCGTCCAGGATAAACAAAATCTGGTTATCGATACGTTGCCGCTTGTTGATACGATGCAAAAAATTATCGATAAAAATATCAATAGTGATGCCACTGAACAGGCAATCATACTGAGAGGCCTTTTAAAATCATTCGGTCTTAGCGCGGCAGAGCCTCATTTCCGGATAGGTGCGAAATCGGCTATTCCCGCGTTGCAGGCAACCCAGGGAGTAACTATCGAAGACAGAGGTACAACGGATAGCAGCCATTCCGCCCCGCTTGAAAAACGCCTGCGCGAAGTCATTGAAAAACACGCCAATCTTCTGGACGTCGCAGATTCAAACGTCCTGCTGTTTACGATGACCGCTCTGGCGCAGCAAATGAAAGATGAAATCGAGACTCATGGAACTGCCCGCCTTATAGTCGCGGAAACACACAATGCCTCCACGATAAAAACCGTTCTTCTGTTCCTGAAAGAATTGGGTTTGCTCGACAATATAGATGTCTGTCCGCTCTTTGAAGATAAGGAAGGCAGCTTCAGGGCTAAAGAGATCATGACCGATCTCTACAGCAGTTCCGAATTCAGGGAATATGTCCAGAAAAGAGGTGTGGTCTCTCTCTCTCTTGGGTATTCGGATTATGCTGTAGGTGCAGGACAGTTCGCGGCAGGCGCGTTTCATGATCGCACAGTACGCGAATTTATCGATTTGCATGTTTCAAGCGGGCTGGCAGCAAAAGGCGTAAAGTTAAAATTTTTCCATATCGGCGGCAATAATATGGCTCGCGGCAACCATCCAGGCGGCGTAACTGACAGGATGGCTTATTATGTCTCACCGGAAAATTTGAAACATGCGCGCGAGAGAGGTGTAGAGATTATAACAGAGTGCAGCTATCAGGGCGGGCGCGGCCAGACGATGTTTACGACTGTGGAAGGCTGCGTGGCGGAGATGGTTCAGACCGCGGCTTATTTCCTTGCTGATCACAGCCAATCCAATGATATTTATTATAACTCCGATCATGATTTCCTGCACATGTTCTCGGTTGCGCGCAACGCGCATGAAGAATATTCAGGCGACTCCCCGGATGAAGAAACTCCGCTTAAGACGATTTTGCGGTTTATGCAGAACCTTTCGCAGATTTCAGGCAGCAGGCCAACCAACGACGAGGTTCAGAATGCTTTCAAAAAGCTTCGGGCCATCCGGTATAACGCTGGCTTGATCCAGATTTGCTATCTAATGACCGTGCTTGGCGGGGTCGCCGCCGCTATAAAAAGCAATCCCGCGGATTTTCAGAAATTGGGAGAGGAATCTGAATCTTTCCGCCGGCGTTTGGCGATGGTCATGCGCGCATTGCATTTGTCGGATCCGGGCATTCTCTCCTCATATATCGAACTATATAATCCAGCCCTCTGGGCCCACCGTGCCGAGTTTATGGACGGATCTGAAAAAGAGAGCTGCATCACTATGGCCAACGACCTGATAAAATTTGGAATCTATAAAGATGCAACGGATATTGTCAGCAAAATCCGTATGGATTACGATTTTATCAGCAAAACCTTTAAAAAAACCGGTCTGGAAAATCACGAGGATTTCCAGGCTCCCACAATCAAGGTTACCCGGAAGCAGAAGACAAACATGGCAATTGCGCATGGTGTGCGCCTGATGTCCATTGTCAAATTATTTACTCACGCCGCCTCGCCTGTTATTCCAGAAATTGCTGGACGGCATAACGTGTCGAATGAAAGTATTGTAGAAGGATTTACAAAATTCGAGCGCAAATACCTTGGCATATTGAATCAGCTTTTTCAAAAATCAGAAAACGGTTTCGGTAATGATCTGCCTGCCAAACCTTCCGATTATCAGGCGCCGCCCGATTACCGGGAATTGGTCGAACAAGTGATGAAGCCTATTGAGGAATGTTTCAACCGTAATGAATTGCTCGGTATGATTTTCAATGATTTCAATCACTGCGTAGGCTGATCTTTACCGGAATTTAATCCTTTTATTCATGGCTCCTTAATCTTTTGCGGCCATGATGGCCCCATGTTTTGGACAAAAAAACCAAACAAGAAAAAAACGGACAAACGGTCGAAGGCCCCGAAAGGAAGTCTTCAGGCGAGTTGCGGGAGTGTGGGGACTACGAATAAAGGCCAGCGTTCGGGGAGTGAAGACATTCGCGCCCAGGCGCTGGCTAATGCCCGCGCGGCACGCGAGCGTGTTGGCGAGGAAACCATCCAGAAAATCGCCGCGGCGCTGGTCCAGAAACAGATGTCGCTGACCGAACAGGCCAGGAAACAGATCGCCCAGACCAATTCCGACCGCGTCGCCGATGAAATCCGCTTTCTTATGGGCGAGAACGAAACCCGCCATTAAATCCCCTTTTATCCCTGAAAAATTAACGATTTTGAGCTATATTTAAGGGGAAGTACGCCCAATAAAAGGATTCCACCCATGCCCGTATATACGCCGCCGCTCGAGAATATCCGTTTTGTCCTGCATGACGTGCTGAAGGCCGAGAGCCTGTCCGCCCTGCCGGGCTACGGCGATGTTTCGAAGGACCTGATCGACCAGATCCTCGAAGAGGGTGCGAAACTCTGCGCTGAAGTTTTATTCCCGTTGAACCAGGGTGGCGACAAGGAAGGCTGCGTTCTCGAGAACGGCGTGGTCAGAACGCCGGGCGGATTCAAGGAAGCGTATGAAACATTCGCGGCGGGCGGCTGGTGCGGCCTGTCATCCGATCCGGAATTCGGCGGCATGGGCATGCCCACCGTCGTCAACACCGTGATGCAGGAAATGATCTGCTCGGCCAACATGTCCTTCGGCATGTACCCGGGATTATCGCAGGGCGCTTACGAGGCGCTGCATGCGCTCGGCACCGACGAGCAGAAACAAATCTATCTGCCGAAACTGATTACCGGCGAATGGTCGGGAACGATGTGCCTGACCGAGCCGCATTGCGGCACCGATCTTGGCCTTATTAAATCGAAGGCCGTTTCGAACGGCGACGGATCGTTCAAAATTTCAGGAACGAAGATTTTTATCTCGGCGGGCGAGCATGACCTGACGCAGAACATCATTCACCTCGTTCTCGCGAAATTGCCTGATGCGCCGGAAGGCGTGAAAGGGATATCTCTGTTTGTCGTGCCGAAATTTTTGCCAAAAGAGGATGGCAGCCCGGGTGAGCGCAACGGCGTTTCCTGCGGCTCGATCGAGCATAAGATGGGAATCAAGGGCTCGGCCACCTGCGTCATCAATCTCGATGACGCCAAAGGCTGGCTGGTCGGCGAGAAGCATAAGGGCCTGAAGGCCATGTTCATCATGATGAACAACGCGCGTTTGGGTGTGGCCATGCAGGGCCTCGGGATTGCCGAAGTCGCCTATCAGAATGCCGTTAATTACGCGAAAGAGCGTCTGCAAATGCGCGCGCTTGATGGCGTGAAAGAACCGAACAAACCCGCGGACCCGATTATCGTCCACCCGGACGTGCGCCGAATGCTGCTGATTTCCAAGGCCTTCACGGAAGGCGCGCGCGCGCTGTCTTACTGGTGCGGCATGAATCTCGATATCGCGCACCGGCATGAAGATGAAAATGTGAGACAGGCGGCGGATGATCTTGTCGCATTGCTGACGCCTATTCTGAAAGCGTACCAGACCGACATGGGCTCGGAAGTCGCCAACATCGCTGTTCAGACATACGGCGGTCACGGCTATATCTGGGAGCACGGCGTCGAACAATATGTCCGCGACGCGCGCATCGCGCAGATTTACGAGGGCACCAACGGCATCCAGGCGCTTGACCTTGTCGGGCGCAAGATGGGGCAAGGCTATGGCCGTCTGCTGCGCCGCTTTTTCCACCCGGTGCAGGAATTCATCGAGAAGGAATCGATGAACGGGGCTATGGCGGAATATGTTTTCCCGCTGGCGAAAGCGTTTGCAAAATTGCAGCAATCGACCGCGTTCATCGCTCAGAAGGGCATGAAAGACCCGAACGAGGCGGGGGCTGCATCGTCAGATTATTTACGCCAGTTCGCGCTGGTGGCAGTCGGTTATATGTGGTGCCTGATGGTGAAAACCGCGCAGGAAAAACTGGCCGAAGGCAGCGGGAATAAAGAATTTTATGAATCGAAACTCAGAACCGCCAAGTTCTACATGCAGCGCATGCTGCCCGAAACCGATGCGCGGTTTAAAATGGTGCTGGCGGGGGCGGAGACGCTGATGACTCCTGCGGCAGCGGAATTCTGAAGAAAACAAATCTCAAGGAAAAACCCCGCTCTGAGGCGGGGTTTTTTGTTGGTTCCGTTTTCTCTTACTGAGCCGGACGGGCCGCGGGCGCTTGCGTATTGCGGAGGCGCTCTTCATAGCGGATGCGCTGCTGCTCCAGCCTGCTCTCCGCCTCATCCAGCTTCTGCTCCAGCTCGGCAAGGCGCGCCAGTTGCTGCTGCTCGGTAATCTGCGGATCGAAAAGCTGGGCTTCCAGGTCTTTCTTCTCGGAGGCGCGGAGGGCGCGCTCGCGCTGGAGCTGCTCGCCCAGACGCTTGATCTGGCGTTCGGCCTCGTTATAGCGGGCGGTCGCGCGCTCGAGATTCCAGTTGTCGGTTTCGATGGACACCGCTTCCTGTTTGTTGCTGCTCATATTGTTCTGCAGCGCGTTGTTTTCTTTCTCCAGCTCATTGATTTTTTTCTCAAGCTGGGAAATTTTCATCAGCATTTCCGGATCGGCCTTGCGGCGCATCGTGGGCTGGCCGCTTTGCAGAACAGGAGGCAGATCCTCGCTCTCCGTGAAATCGGCCTCGGCTTGATAGGTCTGCTTGTGCACCGTCACTTTCGGAGTTTGCATGCGCTTGACGTTTGAAGCGGGCGCAGGCTCGTCAAGCACAGGTTCGTCGAGACCGGGCGGCGGCGGGATGATGGGGGCGGGCGCCGCGGTTCTGTCCGCGCTGCCCAGCTGGTCGGTTTTAATGATCTCGCCGCGTTGCGCGAAAGGCTCGTCAGACGGATCGTCAGGCGATGCTGCGGGCTGCAGGGACGGCAGCGGCGCAAGTTCGGCCTGCTTTATAGGCTGCAGTTTGGCCGGGGCGGGCTGCGCCTGCGCCGGCTGAATTTGCTGAACGAGGCCAACGGGCTGCCCGGCTTGCTGCGCAGCGGCCATGGCGCGTGCCTGTTCCGGCGTAATACGCGAGGTAATTTTGACTGGCGCGGCGGCCGGTGCAGGTTGCGGCGCTGGCGCTTCGGCAATAGGCGCCGGAGCAGCCTTCGGAGCCGCCGAGGCAGGGGGCGATGGCGGCGGCGATGACCATGCGATAATCTGGGGCGGCGCTTCTTCAGGCTCTTCCTGCGCTGCGGGCGGCGGTGTAACCGTTTCCTCGATTGTCGGCGGCACGGCCATGGGCTCTTCGCTCTGGATCGGTGCGAGCGGTTCGGCTTTCGCGGTTTCAACAGGCGCGGACGCTACAGGCCGCGAATTTTCCCCCTCGAGAATTGAGGCGGTCGATGGGTTGGTCGCCATTTCCTGGGCCAGTTGCTCGGACATGCGCTTGCGGTACGGGGCAGGCGAAGCGGCAGGCGGCGGCGAAACATTCTGGCCGTCCTTCGAAATGACTTCATCGCCGAGCTTGACGGTTTCGGTGTAGGGAATTTTCTGCATGGTCGGCTTTGGATCTTCCGGCAGAATTTCTGTGACCGGAACATTTTTGCCCGACGTCTCGCGCTCTTCCAGTGCGATGGATTCATTCAGGCTTGCGATGGCATCGACATTCCTTGCATTGGGCGGGGGCGGCGCCGTGGCGCCTTGCGGAATGGAATTGCTGACCTCGCGGACGGGCGCGGATTTCAGCGGCTCCGGCGCAGAGACATGCTGCGGCTGGGCAGGCGCGAGTTCCAGGGGTTCCGGTGCGGAAACGGGTTGCGGTTCCGCGGCAACGGCAGGAGCGGCCGTTCCGCCGCCCATATCGCCGCCCGCCATGCAGGTTTCAAACTTGCTCGCGGCCGCGGCGAAATTCACGAGGAAAAAGCGGAAGCTGTTATCGTCGATAACCACATCAAGCACGGAATTGTCGCGGGCGAATTGATATATGTCCTTGTCGGCGCGCAGCGACAGCGTGGTCATGTCGGTGGCGCCGGCGGAGAATTGCTTGCTGCCCTTGCCCGGAACGCTCAGCGTGACGTTGTAGGTGTTGCCGGCCATGAAGATATTCTGGCGGAAATTGATGCTGAAAGACTGAACCCAGTCCTTCGTTCCCTCGAAGCGGAGCACGAAGCCGTTGTTGAACTCGCTCTGCACGACGCAGTCGGCGGGCGTGGCGCCGTTGCCGACGATCCACGACTTCGCGGGATAGAATTGCGCTTCCGGTTCTTTCAACGGCGCGGCGTTTGCCTGCATCGCGGCGGCGGACAAAATTGTGGTTGCGAGTAGCGTCAGCGTGGTGTTTTTCATGATTCCTGGTCCCGTATGGCCTGTAAAAAAACCGGTTTTGAAAATGTGAAAGCCTGAGAAAAAACTCAGCATTAACTGCGACTTAGGCGATCCCTAAATAATCCTTGGTACATTAGCACCCGTTTTTAGGCCGTACAACCACTTTTGGAAAATACGCGCATAGAAATTCTTCCGCATTCACCCATGTATTTTCCTGTCAAATCAGGCTATTATGAATCGCATGAGCCTCGACGACATTACCGCTAAAATCAGGGATAAACTTGGAAAAGCCGGCCATATCAAGGCGCGGGTCAAATTCGATTTCGGCGATGATGGAATTGTCTTCGTCGATTCAACCCAGGATCCCGCCGCCGTTTCGAACCAGGATGCGGAATCCGATGTCACGCTCGCCTGCAGCATCGATACATTCAAAGGCTTTCTCGCCGGGACGCAGGATCCCAACATCGCCTTCATGATGGGTAAATTGAAAGTGAAAGGCTCCATGGGTCTCGCCATGAAGCTGAATGGGATTCTCGAGGACTAACCCCCGATTTTTTTCCTGATATCGTCGGCCATGAATTCAGCCGTGTCGGAATCGCGGTACAGCCCGAGCAATTGCCCGTCCGGGCTCATCAGGTAAGTGAAGCTGGAATGATCCATGCTGTATTCGGTCGAAGACTCATCCTCAACTTTATTCGCGAAGACGCGGTAGGATTTTTCCACGCTTTCGATCTGTTCCTTGCTGCCCGTCAGGCCGACGAGGCGCGGGTGGAACTGCTTCACGTATTCCTTCATCACCGGCGGCGTATCACGCTCGGGATCCACGCTGATCAGGATCGGCGTGATGTTTTCGCCCTGCCTGCCCATTAGATCCAGGGTTTTCGCGATTTTCTGCAGGCCCGTCGGGCAGATCATGGGGCACATCGTGAAGCCGAAATAGACCAGCTTGTATCCGGAATAACTTTTGTCGGTGACTTCGTTGCCGTCCTGGTTGATCAAAGTGTAGGGACCGCCGACCTGCACGCCCGGCATGGCGGCCGGGGCTGAGCCCTTGTCGACGACCATCGCATTTTTATTCCCGCCGGGCTGGATAAAACCGATCATGGCGCCGACCGCCAGCGCGATGGCCGCGAGCATTGCCGTGCGCCTGAGGCGCTTTTTGAATTGGTCGTTCATGGGCCGAAGATTAACGCCCGGGGAAGGGAGTATCAACTCGTTTATTTTGTAATTGATAATCTATGAGTTTCATAAGATCAGGCGCGTGACGCATAAACTCAAGATCATATTGGTAAACTATAAATTTTTTGCCATCGGCTATATATTCATCCGATTTCTCGAAATTACTGAGAATCGCGCTTTTTCTTGGAATATCCCTGTTGTGCAATATTTCAACCCGGGCATAGTGATGCTGTGTTTCCTCGCGAAGATATTTCAACGCAGAAGTATAAAGGAGCTGTCCTGTTTTTTCGTCTAGTCCGGGTTCTAATTGAAAATTGGTCAAATAAGGATTTTTACCTTTATCTCCTGAAAGCCGCATGGAAACCTCTCCTATTTTTCTATCAGGCGCACCCTTGATTTCACGGTACATATGAAAGGTCAGGAGGGATTCTTTGGAAGGAGTCTTTGCCAGCACGCAAAAAATGCTGCCGTCATTATTCGAAGCGTAATATCTGGTGCTTTGGCTCATGGCCCGGACAATAGCGAAATTATTGTCATAATGCAAGATTTTTTAGGGGGTCGCAGGGGGGTTCTTTACCTTGACAAAAACCCTGTCTGTGCAAGGGTATGGCCATCAAAACCTTAGGGGTGCCGTGGAGGTCCGCGGCTGAGATCAAACCCTTCGAACCTGTCGGTTAAGCCCGGCGCAGGGAAAGGATAAAGCCATGAGCGGTTGCTCCTCCAATTCCAATACAAAAACGGGCGCATGTCCGAGCACGAAAGATGTCACGCGTGGCCCATTGCCGGCGTCGCGGAAAATTCATGTCGGCGAACTGAAGGTTCCCATGCGCGAGATCGCGCTGGAAAACGGGAAGACTTTTACCGTTTACGATCCATCCGGTCCGTTCACGGATAATATCGAGCTCGACATTATGAAGGGCATCCCGAAAACGCGGCGCGAATGGGTTATCGCGCGCGGCGATGTCGAGGAGATTGACGGGCGAAAAGTTCAGCCGGTCGATAATGGTCTTAAGGGCAATGCCCAGCATATGCCGTTCCCCGCTTCTCCTGAAAAAATTCTTCGTGCAAAATCCGGCGCGAACGTCACGCAGATGCATTACGCGAGGAAGGGCATCATCACGCCCGAGATGGAATATATCGCGGTGCGTGAAAATCAAAGACGCGAAGCAGTGCACGCGGAATCGAAGCACGGCAAGCATTTCGGTGCTGATCTTCCGCCATTCATCACGCCTGAATTCGTGAGGAAAGAAGTCGCGGAAGGGCGCGCGATTATTCCCGCCAACATCAACCACACCGAACTCGAGCCGATGATCATCGGCCGCAATTTCCTCGTGAAAATCAACGCCAATATCGGCAACAGCGCGGTAACCAGCTCAATCGGCGAGGAAGTCGACAAGATGGTCTGGGCCATCCGCTGGGGCGCGGACACGGTGATGGATTTGTCTACGGGCAAGAACATCCACGATACGCGCGAATGGATTATCAGGAATTCGCCCGTGCCCATCGGCACCGTGCCTATTTATCAGGCCCTCGAAAAATGCGGCGGTATCGCCGAGGAATTGTCTTGGGACATTTTCCGCGACACGCTGATCGAGCAGGCCGAGCAGGGCGTCGATTACTTCACCATTCATGCCGGCGTGCGCTTGCCGTACATTCGCTTCACCGCCGACCGCGTGACAGGCATCGTCTCCCGCGGCGGCAGCATCATGGCCAAATGGTGCATGGCGCATCACCGCGAAAGCTTCCTCTACACGAAATTCGACGAAATCTGCGAAATCATGAAGACGTATGATGTTTCGTTCTCGTTGGGTGACGGCCTGCGCCCCGGCGCGATTGCGGATGCCAACGACCGCGCGCAATTCGCCGAGCTGGAAACGCTGGGCGAGCTTACGAAACGCGCGTGGAACCACGATTGCCAGGTGATGATCGAGGGGCCGGGCCACGTGCCCATGCACCTGATCAAGATCAACATGGAAAAACAACTGAAGGAATGCCACGAGGCGCCATTTTATACGCTGGGACCGCTCACGACGGATATTGCTCCCGGTTACGACCATATCACGAGCGGAATCGGCGCAGCCATGATCGGCTGGTTCGGCACGGCGATGCTGTGCTACGTGACGCCCAAGGAGCATCTCGGCCTGCCCAACCGCGACGACGTCAAAACCGGAGTGATCACGTACAAGATCGCCGCGCACGCCGCCGACCTCGCGAAAGGCCACCCGGGCGCGCAGTTCCGCGACGATGCCTTGTCTCAGGCGCGGTTCGATTTCCGCTGGCAGGACCAGTTCAATCTGTCACTGGACCCCGACACGGCGCGGGAGTTCCACGACGAAACTTTACCCGCCGAGGGAGCAAAACACGCCCATTTCTGTTCGATGTGTGGACCCAAATTCTGCAGCATGAAAATCACGCAGGATGTCAGGGATTTCGTAGCAAACGAGGAAAAGAAAAAGGACGCCGCATGAAACGCATATTGATAATGATTTTACTTATGGTTCTGATCGCCCCCGCCGCGCAGGCGCAGGATGAAATTCTTCTTGGCACGCAATATTACGGCCACCTGCGCGATACGTGCAAAAAGAACAATGTCGAGCGCGTCTGGAACCGCTGGTTCGGCGACAAGCAGAAAAATTTGAGCGAGGACACGTGCTGCATGAATTCCGTCGCCGAGATGGAGAAAAAGAGCGCGTTCGCAGCCGAGGGCGGCGTCTGCCCCGACGGCGAGCGGAAAAACAAGCTGGGTTGCCCGACCTCCAAAGAATGGTGTGAGAAGGCGCAGTAAGGGAACAAATGCTCGGAAAACTGATACCGAAAACCGCAGGCACGCACCCGGCTCATATTCCATGGACGTTTTTCCGCGGCGTCAGCAATTCCAATGCTATCAAGCTCACGATTTTCATCCCGCTTGTCGGTTACTGGATTCTCTTCAACGAAAAACTCCTGCCTTATATCGAGCTCTCACGCGCGCTGACGAATGGCGCTTCTGTGGACACGCAAGCCGCCGCGCATGTTCCGCTCAATCTGCTCTGCGTTTATTTCGGCCTGTGCATGATCGCGGCAGGATCGCTGCTTTACCAGTTATTCTGCCCGCGCGAGATCAAGCAATATGCTTCCGCCGCCGATTACGTTGCGCAGGAACGTGAACATATCAGCCGCCAGGAACGCCTGCGTATCTCTGAGTTTCTCAAGGACACCACGCCTGAATATTACGACCGTTTTTTGAAAGAGGGATATGGTTACGGCGATCACGGCGTGCGCACGCTGGTGCTCGAGGATGAAAGATTTTTGCCCGACCTGATGGATTTTTATTTTTCGCACATGAATCAATATCGCGCGGGGCTGCGTGCCGCTCTCTTGGCTTTCTACGGCGCAGGATTCACAGCTCTTGCCGTTCCCTCGCTCAAGATTTTCATCAAGGTCGCGGCGCTGTTATTTAAATCCATCGCATAACAGGAGAAAATATGCGGCTTAAATTCATGATGACATCGATTTTGTTATTGGCGGCCTGCTCCGGCTATAAAACCCCGGGGCTGAGCGGCGACCCGTCGAAAATGTCCGCCGACACGCTCTGCTACCGCTACGCCTACGGGAAATCGAACCGGGCGCTGAAGGATGAAATCGACGCGCGGGGCCTTGAATGCGGTGAAATCCTGCGCGAACAGCCGCATTCCGGCCAGGACCCGAGCCGCGCGGTCGGCAATTCGGTTGGTTGGTGAAACCTTAACGAATTCTTGCTAGAATAAGCTTAAGTAACCCGGCCACTCGTTTAGCTTGATTCATGCAAGATCCTGTCCTTAACAAACATTCCGTCGCGCTGGTCGATTCCACGGGCCACCGCGCCGAGGTCGAAAAAGCATTGATGTCGTTCTACGACGTCACGCCGTTCGACGATGGCAAGGAAGCGCTGAAAAAACTCGCCGCCCATCCGCCCGCCATCATTCTGGTCGGCGAGGAGGTCAGTCCCGGCGGCAGCCTGAATTTCATCCGCGCCGTGCGCAGCGAGCGCGCGCTGAATGAAATTCCGATCCTCTATATTATCGACAAGAAAAATTTCGGCTTGGTCGCCGAAGGCAAGGCCGCCGGCACGAACGAGTTCCTCACCAAGCCTTACCGGCGCAGCCAGCTCATCAAAACCATATCTCAGTTGCTCAACGCCAGCATCGAACATGAATGGGAGGCGCTCCCGGAATTGCAGCAAGCCGCCCTCAAAGGCACGGCCAGTCTGTTCGGCAACCTCGCCGACGTGCTCTCGACCGGAGAAGTTCTGCCGCTGAGCGCCGTCAAAGAATCCGTCCAGCCCCTCGTCACCGCGATCGAGAACAACGACTTCAAATCCATTCTCGACGGCGTGCGCAATCACGACGACTATACCTATGCGCATTCTATGCGCGTGGCGACGATGCTTTCGCTGCTCGGCCACGCGGCGGGATTTAAAAACGAAGAGCAACTGATGCTGGCTTCCGGCGGGTTGTTGCATGATGTCGGCAAGATGATGATCCCGCACCATATCCTGAACAAGCCCGGCAAGCTCGATACCGCCGAGTTCGAAATCATGAAATCGCATGTGCCGGAGACGATCAAATATCTGAAGATCGCGGGGAATATACCGAACGCGATTTTCATTATCGCCGAACAGCACCACGAAAAAATCGACGGCACCGGATATCCGAACGGATTGAAGGGCGCACAATTGAACGAGCTTGCGCGCATGGCGGCGGTAGTCGATGTGTTCAGCGCGCTGACCGACAGGCGCGTCTACAAGCCGCCGATGGAATCGTCAAAAGCAATCGAGATCATGAAGGACGAGATGACGACGCATCTCGACCAGAATTTCGTGAAAATGTTTTCTTCCATTCTCACCGACGCGGATATATTATCCTAGTATGTTCCGCGTTATTCTCATTACGCTCGTTGTATACAGCGCGCCCGCATCCGCCGCGTTCAGGGAAACCGCCGAAAGCTATTACGGGCGGCTGATGAAAAGTTGCGAATACGCCGTGCGCGAAAGCTGGCGCGATTACCTGTTATATGTCCCGCACAAGCGTATCGACGAATGCTGCGCCGAAAGCGTGCGCACAATGGCGAAGGCGGGCGCGAAGGAAACACGCAACAATGCATGTCCCGAAGGCTATCAGCCCAACGCCCTCAAATGCACCAGCAGCAAACGCTGGTGCGAGGAAATAAAGCGAAATAAATGATTATCGTTTCATTCCGGGTGCTGTAGGAGAAGACGGGACAGGCGACATATTATAAGATTCCGCCGCACTTAATACTTGTTCGTTAATATCCACGCTATCGCGAGGTGACATTTTACCTGGGGGCTTGAATTGTATGGCATTGCGTGTGCTTGAAAAGAAAGTAGCCGTAAGATCGCTATCATCTTTGTCAGCGCTGTTGAAAAAAATAACGCGGCCATAATATTTAAGCATGGGATTGGCGTGATGAGTCATTTGTAGTGAATCCGGCTTTGTAAAATCTTCATCCATCTTATGGCCATAAAATGAAGGTATATGAGCGGCCCCACCAAGATGCACAACGATCTTTGCTTTTGACGCCAGCTTGCCGATTTCATTTCTTTCGGCCCCCAACCGTTCTTCGGATGCTATAGCTTCATCTACTTTTTTGTCAGGAAAAATACCTTCTTCTTCAGCCAATTTTCTGGCTTTTTTACTGCCGCTGTCAGTGCCAACAATTTTAAATCCGCTTTCATAAGCGTGATAAAGTGCATATGTCATGGGTGTACCCCGGTCCATTTCTATTTCTTCAGGTTTGAGACCTTTATCAAATTTCTTGAGTATTTCCTGGATTCTTTCCGGCGTCGCTTCAATGCTGACAATGACGTTTTTCTGGCCGACCAGTTTTTCGGCCGCTGTCATGGCTGAAATATGCGCATAGGCCGCGGCAAGTGCCGGTTTTTCCTTCTCATCGGGAGTATAGGTATTGGTAACCCACGTTTCCCAAAAACTATCTCCGTGCGATTCACCGCTGACAACCAGTAAGGATTTTTTGCCCGCGGCGTGCAGTGCGGATTTCATGTTTTTGAAAACCGTTGCATAAACATCTTTGGCATACTTTTCATACGCTTCGCTCATGCGGCACTCCCTTAAATGCGCATGGGCCAAGTCTAAATCTTAAAGGATAATTAATGGTTAAAAGCCGGGATGTGCCGTTTACCACTGCATATTGGAGTGGTCCCAGTATTTGTCGCGAATTTCCTTGGCGTGATGGCTGTCGAAGCCATGGCAAAGCGCGCAGGCATTCAGGGCGCCGGCAGAAGCCATGAGCGCGACCAGAACCAGAAGATTTTTAACTGTCTTGGTTTTCATGGCGCTTATTTATCATAATCTATCTACCAAATGCAAATTCCGTATGACGGGGCGCCCCGAAGCCTTAAAAGCGCTTAGTTGTATTGGTTTTGCATTTTTTCGCCGACGCGCTCGGTGTCGCGGCCCATGCCGTGCCAGGTGTTTTCGCAGGCGGTTACCGCAAACGTGCAGAGCAGGGCGCCCAGTACCAGCATTGTTCTTTTCTTCAGCATTTTTAAGTCCTCATGTTGGTTGTTCCGTGGAAAGGAATCGATTCCTCCCGCTTCACGAATGCCTGATGCTGAAGGAAGGTTCCGCGGGTTTTGAGGCTATATTTCGTCGGCCCGGACGCTCATCCGGCGGAACGATTTCGACCGCGCCGCCGCCGCGACGACGCTCAAGGTGGCGATACCGCCGAAAACGATGGAAGGCACAAGGCCGAGCAGTTTCGCGGCGACGCCCGATTCAAACGCGCCGATCTCGTTGCTGGAAATGATGAACATCGAATTCACGGCGCTGACGCGGCCTTTCATGTTTTCGGGCGTGAGAAGCTGCATCAGTGTGCCGCGGATAATCATGGAGACGGAATCGAATGCGCCGCTGATCGCAAGAAAAATCATCGACAGCCAGAAATATTGCGACAGGCCGAAACCGATCATGCAGACGCCGAAACCCGCGACCACGAACAACAGCCGCCGCGCGGAAATGATTTTCATCGGTCTCAGGGCGAACACAAGCGCCGTGAGAACAGCGCCGATCGCGGGCGCGGCGCGCAATGCGCCGAGTCCTTCCGCGTCGATACGAAGAACCTGATCGGCATAGGCAGGCAGCATCGCCACCGCGCCGCCGAACAGCACGGCGAACATGTCGAGCGCCATGACCGTGAGCAAAGTTTTATTGCCGAGGATGAACGCCCAGCCTTCGCGGATGCTTTCGAAGGCCTTGGGTTTGGTTGCGGCGCGCTCCCAGTTCGGGAGATTGATAAAGCCGATCATGGTGAAGGAAACACAGAGCATCGCCACCGGCATCCACCACGCGCCGTGCGCGCCGTAGCCGCCATAGATCAGTCCCGCCACCGCCGGGCCGGTGATGGCGCCGATCTGGAAGACGCTGGTCTGCCACGACAGCGCCGCGGCCATTTCATTGCGCGGGATGATACGCGGCAGGATCGAGAAGGCCGCCGGCATCGCGAAACTCCGGGCAAGTCCGGAAATAAATACGCCTGTAAACAGCGCCGCGACGACATGGTTTTCATCGAGCGGCAGATAACCCCCCGCAACGATCAAAAGAATGAACGTATTGATGCAAAGCGTTCCAAGGCAGTAAAGATAGATGCGCTTCGGATGCCCGATATCGACGAAATACCCGGCGAACAGCGCGCAGAAAATCGCCGGGATGGCCTCGGTCAGGCCGGTGAGGCCGAGCAGCAGCGGGTCGCGCGTCAGGGAATAAATCTGCCAGCCGACGATGACCGATTGCGCCTGCAGCGCGACAACCGTGCAAAAGCGCGCCGCCAGCAACAGGCGGAAATCGCGAAGACGCAGGACATTAAAGGAAAGGCCGTTCATACGGCGAGTTTGTCATTGCGAGCGTAGCGAAGCAATCCAGCCTTTTTATTTTTCTGGATCGCCACGCCGCTTGCAGCGGCTCGCGATGACGAAGCCTAGAGAACCGTCAGCATTTCCGCCACCAGCGGGTGCCGGACGATGTCGGTCTGCGCGAGACGGACGACGGCGATGTTCGGCAATGTCTCCAGCTTCCTGGCCGTCTCCGACAGGCCCGAAATCCCGTCCAGCAGATCGGACTGGTCCGGATCGCCCGTGACCACCATGGTCGAATGCCAGCCAAGGCGCGAGAGCAGCATCTTGAGCTGCGCATAGGTGCAGTTCTGCGCCTCGTCGATCACGACGAAGGAATTGTTGAGCGTGCGCCCGCGCATGAAACCAACGGGCGCGATCTCGATCGTGCCGTCCTCTATATATTGCCGCACGCGCTTGCCGCCCATCCGGTCGCCAAGAGCGTCGTAAAGCGGCCGCAGGTACGGCGCCATTTTTTCATGCAGGTCGCCGGGCAGGTAGCCGAGAGATTCCCCGGCTTCCATCGCCGGGCGCGAGAGCAGGATGCGCTCGACTTTCCCGGCGGCGAGAGCCTCGGCGGCCTTGGCGATGGCGAGGTAGGTCTTGCCGGTGCCGGCGGGTCCTATGGCGAGGGTGAGGTTGTGTCTGTCGATGGCTTCCATCAGGCGGGTCTGCCCCTCGGTGCGGGGGCGGACATTCTTGACGTATTTTTTGTCCCGGTTGCGGTCTATCTCGTCGTCTAGGGGGTGCCAGTCTTGGGTTCTCGGGAGGTCTTCGAAATCGGGGTGGACGATGTTGGTCTGGGTTTTTACGGTATGGAGGTTACGGTTACGACGGGACTTTTTAGCCATGCAGAGGCTCCTTCTCGGGGCTTGGGGTTAAGGGAGAAGTGGGTGCAGGCGGAGGGGGTTTGGAGGATTTCGGAGAGGGGGCAGGACAGGTATTTCGACAAAGAGCGAAGGGAAGAGCAGTTCGAGGTGTGAAGGAATGAATCCAACGGGGCCTGCTTTGTGAACTGAGGAAGTAAACTGGACCTGTACCTGAAAACAAGCCTATCAGAAAAACCTGCGTCTAACCACGGATTTCAAAGCTTTTCCTCCGATTTAAAGAATTTTACGCTATTCGAAAAAACGGGTATAATGGTGGATGTAGTGATTTTTCGGGGAAAAACGCTTCATGCAGAACGCTCTTCTTGCAGCTCTTGTTTTATTGACGGTTTTCGGCGCCGGAACGGTTGATGCTGCGGAAGTTTTTATCAAGAAAAATAAGACGACGACATCCGCGCCGCAGAAACAATCCGTCCAGCCCGCGCCGCAGGGCGGTGTCCAGAATCAAAATCCGCAACAGGAACAGGTTCTTCCCCCGGGCGTGAATTTGTATCCGCCGGGCGTTGTGCCGCTCACGCAGCAACCCTGCACCGAGCAGGATAAAAAGCTGGTCCTCGCGCTTGATAAAAAAATCACCATGAAGCGCGACCCGAATGCCACATCAGCGCAAATAAGTGCGGAAGCAAAACAATGGAATGATAATTTCAGCACGCCCGAAAGCATGCAGAATTTCATCAATATATATACGCGCTGCTCCGCCGTTGTCGCCGCCCGGCGCGAGGCGGAGGGAATAAAAGCCGCCAAGCCGGTTGAAGCCGTCAAATTGCCGGGACCTGTCAAAACCCCTTAAAATACGCGGCGATCTTTGCCTGTTTCCTCTCTGATTGCCTTTTCCCCCAATTCTGTATAGCCTGCCCCGCCATGACCCTGGAATTCAAAGATATTCAGAAGGCCAACAAGGCCATCAAGGATTACATCATCCGCACGCCGACGGTGCGCGCGGCGCGTTTGTCCGTGCATCTGGGGATCGAGCTCTATCTCAAGCTCGAGAACATGCAGTATACGAATGCATTCAAGGCGCGCGGCGCGCTCAATAAACTCCTGACGCTGGAACCCGCGCAGCGGCGCAACGGCGTCATCGCCTGCAGCGCCGGCAATCATGCGCAGGGCGTTGCGTTCCACGCGCAGCGTCTCGGCATCCCGGCGGTGATCATCATGCCGGAAGGAACGCCTTTCAACAAAATCGCCAAGACGCAGGATTTCGGCGCCAAGGTCGTGCTGTTCGGAAAAACATTGCCGGAGGCGATGGATGAAACGCATCGCCGCGCGAGCCAAGACAACCTTGCCTTCATTCACCCGTATGACGACCCTGTCGTCGCGGCGGGACAAGGCACCATTGGTCTGGAAATGATGGAGCAGCGTCCGGATCTGGATGTCGTCGTCGTTCCTGTCGGCGGCGGCGGTCTGATGGCGGGCGTTGCGACGGCAGTGCATGCAATTAATCCCAAAGTCGAAATCATCGGCGCGCAGGCGAAGAATTACGCGGCCGTTAAAAATATGGTCGATAATGAAAGTCACAAGATCGGCGGTTCAACAGTCGCGGAAGGCATCGCGGTCAAACATCCCGGCGACGAGAATGTCAGAATAATCAAAAAGCTTGTCTCGCGTGTTGAAACCGCGACGGAAACTGAAATCGAGGAAGCGATTTTCGATTTTCTCTCGGCGGAAAAAATCGTTGCCGAAGGCGCGGCCGGAGCCGGCCTCGCGGTCGTTAAAAACAATCTCGATCATTTCAAGGGCAAGAAGGTCGGTCTCGTCGTCTGCGGCGGCAATATCGACTCGCGCATGCTCTCGACGCTGATCATGCGCGGCCTTGTGCGCGACGGAAGAATTACAAGGCTGCGTTTTGAGATCGACGACACGCCCGGCCAGCTTGCCGACATCGCGCGCATCATCGGGGAATCCCAGGCCAACGTCATCGAGGTCATCCACCAGCGCATGATGCAGGCCGTGCCGCTGAAGCGCGCCGAGCTTGATGTCGTCATTGAAGCGCAGGATAAAGACCACGTGAAGCGCATCCTTAAGGCCCTGCGCAAGCATGGTTTCACTGTCAGCGCCAAGAGCGAAGTTTAACATAATTGTTTGACTAAAGCCGGTTTGTTTTCTATAACAAGTGGCATGAAATTCCGCGCGCAAACCAAAACATCAGGCAGGCTGGTCGAAATAAAGCTTGATCCGGCGGCTTTTCCGCTGTCTCTCGACGCAGGCCAGAATTTCAATCCCGAAATACGCAAGGCCAACGGTCTGCCGCTGATCATCCTGCGTTCAAAAATAATTCCCGGCTGCACGGAAAATTTTTCCCGTTCGCTCAATGATGGCCATCAAGCCGATTTTCTTGGCTTGCCGGAAGGTGATTATAAAATCCAGGTGACATTAGGAGGCGATGAGAAAAATCCGCAGATGATTTTCAGCCTAAGCCGCGAACAGGATACGGACATCTTGTTTTCAACCATCATGCATCGCAACGAATTTATAGAGGCGCATAGACAAAAATATATGAGCCTGCAGATGAATAATGATCATCATTCACGAAAAATCATGACCGATTGGCGCATAAAATACTATCAGTCGGAGCTTTTCCTGGACCGCCTTCGGGCCGAACCCGGGTTCTGGAATTTTTTCGACGAAGCTCTTCAATCAGCCTTTTTGCCGCTGGATATAAAAATGAAGCTCGCGAAGGAAAATCAGCCCGGCGCAGTTTTCGCCAGCGCGCTCACTCCAGCATAAGGCTGATTTTACGCCGCTTCTTTCTTGCTGCTGCCGCCGTCATCCGGGTCGGGCTTGGCGTAATTGCCGGTGAAGATATCGCCCGCGAAAACTTCTTCCCACGATCCTTGCGTCGAGGCTTTGGAATATTCCGTCGCGCGGTTTTCGAAGAAATTGACGTGCTCGGCGCCGTTCAGCATCTCGTCCATCCACGGCAGCGGGTTTTTCTCGATATGGAAGATCGGCTCGAGATTGAGCTGCTGCAGGCGGCGGTCGCCGATATAGCGTATGTAATTTTTGACATCCTGCGGCTCGAGCCCTTCGATCGGGCCCTGTTCGAAGGCGAGATCGATGAACGCGTCCTCGAAGCCGACGATGGTGCGGCAGCAATCGGTGATCTCCTGGCGGAGCTGCTCGTCCCAGATATCCGGGTTCTCGGCGACGAAAGCGTTGAAGAGCTTGATCATCGACAGGCAGTGCAGCGTTTCATCACGCACCGACCATGTCACGATCTGGCCCATGCCTTTCATCTTGTTGAAGCGCGGGAAGTTCATGAGGATCGCGAAGGACGCGAACAGCTGCAGACCTTCGGTGAAGGCGCCAAACATGGCCATCGTTTTTGCGATGTCGCGGCGCGATTTCATCGATACGTTCTGCATATAGTCGAACTTGTCTTTCATTTCCTTGTATTTCAGGAACGCGGAATATTCCGCCTCGGGCATGCCGATCGTGTCGAGCAAATGCGCGTAGGCGGCGATGTGTACGGTTTCGATGTTCGAGAAGGCCGAGAGCATCATCTGCACCTCGACGGGGCCGAACACCTGGCTGTAATGCTTCATGTAGCAATTGTTGACCTCGACGTCGCTTTGCGTGAAGAAGCGGAAAATCTGCGTCATGAGGTTTTTCTCGGACGGCGTCAGCTTTTTCTTCCAGTCGCGCACATCTTCTGCCAAAGGCACTTCCTCAGGCAACCAGTGGATGCGCTGCTGGGTCAGCCACGCCTCGTAGCACCAGGGATAGAGGAAGGGCTTGTACACATGGCGCTCCTGCAGCAGGCGGGAAGGGGAATCTGTGACGTCGTCGATTACTTTTTTGGCCATGGGGTATTGCTCCTCGTTTTTTCTTTCTTTTGAGAATCGGTTGGGTGCTTGGAATTTTAGACTTACCCGGTCCCCGCGCAGAGTCATTTCTGACTGAAAATGCGCGGAGAACGGGGATAAAGGCAGGATTTAGTGTACTCAGGCACGACCATATATAGCGGTCTTTTCGGTTTAGTGCCACTATATCTTGTGGTTTTCCACATCTTATCAGTTCGTTTGGTCTTTTTTGAGGGGGAGAGGGCGGAAGCCGTTGATTTCGAATATTTTTCCATCAGTTCGTTCCCCTTCCTTCGCCAAACGGACTATAGGCGCCTGGACCACCCGGGCAGTACAAAAGTCCCGGCACACCGCCAGGCCTTTTATGAAGCGTATTACGAATTTGAGGAAATGTAAAGGAATTAATTCCTAGTTAAATCTGCGACGCATTTTTAAAATTTTTATGTCTCAATAAATTTTTGCCTACAGTGTAGCAATATAAGCTTGAGGGAACTTGGGAGATTTTAATTCCGCCTATATTCAAAATATTTGAAATTGTTTTGGTAGTTATAGTTATAGAATCCAATTTTATTTTTTGAACAAATTCTAAAATATTTTTTAAACTTTTATTTTGCGATGCGTAATTATCAGACCATTTTATCTCGACAGCCCATATCGGTTTCATGGATGTGGTTTTGTCTAGATAAACCATGTCAACCTCACCTCCTGCCCACCGAGCATAATGAATTTCTATTTTTTCCTCAGTATGGACCCATTGAGAAAATATCCCCGTTTCTATGACATGTCCCAAAGCAGGATCATCTTCGGTCAAAGGCGCAAATAATGAAGCCCGCATTGATGGGTTCGTTAGATAGACTTTGAAATGACGTATTCGTTTAAAAGTTTTACCACTCTCATTAACTTTATGCACACGCCAAATTAAAAAAGCTGATTCAAGATATTCCAAATATTTTATAATCGTATTTTTACTTACGTTTGAGGAAGAAGCGAGACTTTCAAGATTAACTTCACAACCTGTATGATAGGCAATCATTGTGAAAAGCCTGTTTAATTCCGCTATGTTGTCTATTCCATACAAATTGGGAAGATCTTTTAGAAGTATTTTATCAATAATATCTTTACCCAGAAATCTATTGGCTTCTTCACGCACCTCGGGTTGCATGACTGCTTCCGGATAGCCGCCGTAATTAAGATATTTAATTAATTCCTGATTGAGTTCTTCGATGTTATTACAGGAATATTCTCTTGAGCGCGGTCCTGCGGAGCCTTGTTTTTCGCTAATGAGTAAATGTTCTTTATTAGAAAATCTTATATATTCGGCAAAAGTTAAAGGCGGTAAAATGAAGTCAGTAAAACGACCGGCGCCTGACTCCTGGCTTTTAAGCTTAAGCGCAGCGGCAGCAGACCCAGAGGCGATGAATTTTGTTTTTGGAAATTTGTCGACAAGTATTTTAAGATGGCGCTCCCAATCTTTTAGATATTGAATTTCATCAAATATAACGCATCTCTTCGCTTTTTTATCGTGCCCTGTATGATTTTCACAAATTTGCAAAATTTTTTCGAGAGAAAGGCCGCTGTAGGTAGGTGTGTCGACCGAGCAATAAAGTATCTGGTTTTTTGAAAAATTATTCTTGAGCAAATGCCCGACAAGCTGATGCAGCATAACTGTTTTACCCACGCGACGAGGCCCCATCAAAATAACCGCTCTTTGTACGGGGGTCTGTGTGAGTTTCAAAAAGCTATCGAAATAATCCCTATGGGGGAGGCCTTGATAAGGAATATCTTCTTCGGTATTTGAAGAATCCCACCAAGGATTGTCCTCAGCCAGGCGCCTGGCAATATCATGCTCGTGAATTTCAAGGCTCATATATTTAGTATCAATATCTTGATTCTAATTGTCAATCTGTAAGATCACGATTTTGATGCTAAATAAAAAAACAAGATAACTTATTGTTTTTAATAACAAAAAAATGATTTTTTAATATCCTTAAACCGGCGGTTCCTGCGCGGATTTCGGAATGTCCCGGGTTTTATAGAGCGAGAACAGCACGCCCCCCGCCAGCAGCGCGACGGTGACGCCGAGCGAGACGCTGGCCGGGAATTTCTCCCAGTTGAAGAAATCGATCAGGAAAACCTTCGAGCCGATGAAAATCAGGATCAGGGCAAGCGCGTATTTCAGATACGCGAAACGCTCGATCATCGCTGACAACGCGAAGAATAAAGCCCGGAGGCCCAGGATCGCGAACACGTTGCTGGTATAGACGATATAGGTGTCGGTGGTGATGGCGAAGATCGCCGGCACGGAATCGACCGCGAAAATCAGGTCGGCGAATTCGATGGTGACCAGCGCGAGGAACAGCGGCGTCATGAACAGCGTCATTTTTCCGGTCTTCGGGTCGGGCTGGCGGATGAAGAATTTCTGGCCGTGCAGGGTTTCCGTGATGTGGAAGTTCTTCTTCAGGAACTTGATGATCGGGTTGTTTTCGACGGCCTTGCCGTGGTCGCCTTCATCCTTCATGAACAGGAGTTTGATGCCCGTGATGAGCAGGAAGCCCGCGAAGATATAAAGCACCCAGTGGAAATTATGGACCAGCGCCGCCCCTAAACCGATCATCAGGCCGCGCATGACAATGACGCCGATAATTCCCCAGAACAGCACCCGGTGCTGGAACTTTCGCGGGATATAGAGCGCGCTGAAAATAATCGCCATGACGAAGATATTGTCGATAGAGAGGCTCTTCTCGATGATATAGCCGGTGTAATATTCGAGGGCGCTTTCCTGGCCCAGCTCCCACCACACGAACAAGCCGAAGAGCAGGCTGACGGTGATATAGCTCCCCGAGAGCTTCAGGCTTTCCCGCACGCCGATTTCATGCTGGTCGCGGTGCAGGACGCCGAGGTCGATGATCAGCAGAATGAGGATGATCGCGAAAAACACGAGCCAGACCCACATGGGTTTGTCCAGAAGATCGAGAGCTAGAAAGGCTTCCATGGCGGGGGGTAATCCTCTTGAATTTACTCATATAAGTATAAGGCCTGCGGGCCGCGCATTCAAACGGTGTTTTCAGGGTCTGGTGAAAAGACCCGCGATTTCAACATGCGCCGACCACACGAACTGGTCGACCAGTGTGAGAGAGGCGAGGCTGTAGCCGCCATCCAGCAGCATCCGCGCATCGCGCGCGAAACTGGCCGGGTTGCAGGAAACCCCAATGATTCTGGGGGTTTCAGAGGAAGCAAGGAAAGAGGCCTGTGCCGCCGCCCCGGCGCGCGGCGGGTCGAAGATGATGGTGTCGAAGGCGTCCAGCTCGCTCTCCTTCAGCGGATTTTTGAAAAGATCGCGGCGGGCGGCGGTGAGGCCGGGGTGTTTGGTTTGCGCGACGGCGTTGATCGCAGGGGCATCGCCGTCGATGGCGGTGACCGGGCCGAGAGCGAGAAGGTGGCCGCTGAACGTGCCACAGCCGGAGAAGAGGTCGAGGAATTTCGTCCCGCCTTCGGCGTAATTCATGACGATTTCGGTCAGGGCCTGTTCGCCTGCCTCGCTGGTCTGCAGGAATGTTGCCGGCGGCAGATCGACGTTAAGTACGCCGAATTTTTTGACGATTGGCTTGCGCGCGAGGATGATTTCGGGCGGGCGGAAATCTTTCTCGCGGTACGAAATGCGGGCGATGTCGAGCTTGTCCGCGATCTCGCCGAGCGCCTCGTCCTGTTCGAAGCTGAACCGCCCGCGCTTTTGCAGGCGGCCCGTCAGCACCATGTCGAACGCGCCGCCTGCATATTGGAGCGTGATGTCGCAGGTTTTTTGATCGCCCAGCAGGCGCGGGAGATAGGGCCGCAGCGCCTGGATTTTTTCCTCGAGCGCGGGGTCAAGCACGATGCAGCGTTCGATATCCAGAACATTATGACTGCGTGCCTCGTTATAGCCGAGAATGACATCGTTCTTTATGCGCAGCGCGGTCATCGTCGTGCGGCGGCGTGTCGAGGCTTCCAGAAAAACAGGCTCGCCCCATGTCGCGGCCTCGATGCCTGCGCGGGAAAGCGCGGTTTTTACCTTGGCGATTTTCCACTCGCGGTAAAATTCTAAGCTAACATGCTGCAACGAACAGCCGCCGCATTTATCGAAGTAAGGGCAGACCGGGTGCACGCGATGGGGCGACCGCGTCACGATTTTTTGCACGGCGCCGCGCTCGCCCTTGATCACGGCCTCCACCACATCGCCCGGCGCGGTCTTCGGCACATAAACCGGCGCGCCGTCATGGAGCGCGACGCCGTCGCCCTTGGCGCCGATTTCATTTATGGTCAGGGGAACGATTTTATTCTTCATGCGTTATCATTTATTACCGGAAAAAGGAGATTTTGCCATGCCTAAGGTTGAGAAAAAGCCAGCGCAATCGAACAGCGTCACCCCTTATTTCACGCTCAAGGGCGCGGACAAGGCCATCGAATTCTACAAGCACGTCTTCGGCGCGACCGAGGATTTTCGCATGGACGGGCCGGACGGCAAGGTCGTACACGCCGCGCTGCGCATCGGCGACTCGCAGATCATGCTGACCGAGGAGCGCCCGGAATGGACCAAGGGCAAGAAGGGCATGGGACCGACCCAGTCGAGCACCTATGTCTATGTCGACGACCCCGACGCGGCGCTGAAACGCGCCAAGGAAAAGGGCGCGGAAGTGGTGATGGAGCCCGCCGACATGTTCTACGGCGACCGCACCGCCTGCTTTATCGACCCGTGCGGCCAGGTCTGGACGGTGGCGCTGCATATCGAGGATGTCTCGGACGCCGAAGTGCGCCGCCGCGGCCAGGAAATGTTCGGCAAGGCGGCTTAATTATAAACCGGCAGCATCATATAGCCGATAACAACCAGCATCGCCGCGAGCGCGAGCAGGATAAATTTGCGAATCCTGTCTGTTTTGTTGTCGTCCATGGCGGAAGATTAGCACGCAATCGTCATTGCGAACGAACAACGTGAGCGAAGCAATCCAGAAAAAATGGATTGTTTCGTCGCTTTCAGCTTCTCGCAATGATGGTAATTAATAATGACGGTAATTAATATTGTCATGCCCGCCTCGGGCGGGCATCCGGTCTTTTTTTTGCCGGACTCCCGCCTTTGCGGGGATGACAGTTAAGAAATAAAAAAGCTCCCGAAGGGCTTTTTTAGTCTTTCTGGGATTTCAGCCATTCTTTCCATGCCGCGTCTACAAGTTCGGATGGTTTCACGTTGAGCGCCCGGCATAGTTTGAACAGACTTGTGATCGTAGGTTGTTTTTCTCCCGCTTCCATGTCTTGCAAGAAACGACGAGCGAGACTCGCCTCAAGAGCAAGTTGCTCTTGGGTAAGATTCCTTTTAATGCGGATTTTTTCAAGTATGCGGCCGAAGGCAATTTTTACGGTCATTGCAATCTCCTCTAATCGATTGCAATAACAAGTGTGGCGCTCTATAGTGCGTATGATCGACGCTCTATAGAGCGCTTTAGGGGAATCTCATGAAAAAGAAAAAAGACGGATCAAAGTCATCTGGCCTGGAAACACCTCTGGAACTTACATCTTTTCAGGATTTCGCGCGGACAGGGGATATCGATTTATCGGTCCGCCTGGGCCACATCACGGAAGACGAGAAAACTTTGATAGAATATTACCGCGAGGCCGGGCCAGAGACGGCTTCGGTGTTGATGCGGCTCCTCGCAATGACACGCTGATATTATCATGCCCGCGCATCCGGTCTTTTTTGCCGGGCCCCCGCCTTCGCGGGGGTGACATAGAGAAATGCGGGGGTCACATAGAGAAATAAAAAAGCCCCCGAAGGGGCTTTTAGTTCACCTATTATTTTTTTACTCTTTGTTTATAGGTTGTTTTAGGATTGCTTTTAACCGTCTTCTTTTTTACAAACCGGCCCGATACCGCACTTTTATAGACAACTTTCGTCTTGCTTTTTTTAGCCATTTTCCCTCCCTAAAATAGTTTACTGACAAGCCAAACATTCCTCATATTTCCCTTGTCCCGCGCTTTCGGACAGTTCCGGCTGGCGGTTGTCTTTCGGCGCTTCGCCCTGCGAGCGTTTCCATGACGCGTCGGACTCGGCGCGCTGGATGGATTTGCTGCGGCAGTAGTAGAGCGATTTGACGCCCTTCTTCCATGCTTCCCAGTGGACGCGGTGAAGCTCGGCCTTGTGCACGTTGGCGGGCAGGAAGACGTTGAGCGATTGCGCCTGGCAGACGAACGGCGAGCGGTCGCCCGCATGCTCGATCAGCCAGCGCTGGTCGATTTCGAACGCGGTCTTGAATACGTCTTTTTCATCCTGCGTCAGGAAGTCGAGATGCTGGACCGAACCTTCGTTGGTGAAGATCGAGGACCAGACATCGTCGGTGTTCCTGCCCTTCTCCTCGAGAAGTTTCGCGAGGAACTGGTTCTTGACCGGGAACGAGCCGGAGAGGGTTTTGTGCGTGTAGGCGTTGGCCGCATTCGGCTCGATGCCAGGCGACGCGCCGCCGGTGATGATCGAGATCGAAGCGGTCGGCGCGATCGCCATCTTGTTCGAGAAACGCTCCTGGATGCCGTAATCGACCGCATCTGGGCACGCGCCGCGCTCACCCGCGAGCTTCACGGACGCATCATCGGCCTGGCGTTTAATGTGCTGGAATATGCGGCGGTTCCAGACTTTCGCCATCACGCCTTCCATCGGGATCATTTTCGATTGCAGGAAGGAGTGGAAACCCATGACTCCCAAACCAACCGAGCGCTCGCGCATCGCGGAATATTTCGCGCGCTTCATGGAATCCGGCGCCTTCTCGATGAAGTCAGACAGCACGTTGTCGAGGAAACGCATGACGTCCTCGATGAAGGTCGGGTGGTCGTGCCACTGGTCCCATGTCTCGAGATTGAGCGAGGAAAGGCAACAAACGGCTGTGCGGTCATTGCCGAGATGGTCGACGCCGGTCGGCAGCGTGATCTCTGAGCAGAGGTTCGACATTTTCACCGTGAGGCCGGCCATCTTGTGGTGGTCCGGGATGCGGTCATTTACGTGGTCGATATAAACGATGTAGGGCTCGCCGGTTTCGATGCGGGCGGTGAGCAGGCGAATCCAGAGCTCGCGCGCCGAGACCTTGTCGACGACGTGATTATCCTTGGGTGACTTCAGCGCCCATTGCTCGTCATTCTCGACGGCGATCATGAACGCGTTGTTGACGAGAACGCCGTGATGCAGGTTCAGCGCCTTGCGGTTCGGGTCGCCCCCGGTCGGGCGGCGGATCTCGATGAATTCCTCGATCTCCGGGTGCCAGATGGGAAGATAGATGGCTGCCGAGCCGCGGCGGAGCGAGCCCTGCGAAATCGCGAGGGTCAGCGAGTCCATGACGCGGATGAAGGGAACGATGCCCGAGGTCTTGCCGTTGCGGCCGACTTTTTCGCCGATCGAGCGGACATTGCCCCAATAGGAGCCGATGCCGCCGCCGAGCGAGGCGAGCCAGACATTTTCGTTCCAGAGCTCGACGATGTCTTTCAGGTCGTCCTTGGTTTCGTTGAGGAAGCAGGAAATCGGCAGGCCGCGATTGGTGCCGCCATTCGAGAGAATGGGGGTCGCGGGCATGAACCAGAGCTTGGAGATATAATCGTAAAGGCGCTGGGCATGGGCGCTGTCATCGCCGTAGAACATCGCGACGCGCGCGAACAAATCCTGGTAGGATTCTTCAGGCAGCAGGTAACGGTCGGTCAGCGTGGCTTTGCCAAAATTCGTCAAAAAGGCATCGCGCGATCTGTCGATCTGCACACGATTTCCCCGTTCCATTTGCGCGACGTCAAACATGAGTAAACTCCCCAATTTTTTCGTATCAATTATATAGGCTGGTAGTGGTTTGAAAGACAGTAGAACTACTATCCCTAGCGGTTAGCTTCATTCAAAATACTACATCTCGTGGTATTGAACAATGAATTTTCGGGAAGGGGTACAGGAAATTATTCCTGAACTTGTTATCCATTTTAGCAAAAGATTTTGAATCTGCTTGGAGAATTCGCTCTATCCAATCCCTTATCCCCAGCGAGCGAATTTCAAAATCGCAATAAAATTTCTTACGACCTATTCATAACGCGGCAAAATTCTATTTCCGGTTGTCATAGGTCCGCCGTCCTATGACATAAGAAGATAAAAAAATGCCCGAATCGCGCGCGACTCGGGCATTGGCGTTCCCGGTTTTTCCCTACTTTACGCGGACCATGTCGCAGACCTTGTGGGCCCTGTCGTTTTCGGCATTGAGCACGGACATGATCTCGAACCTGTCCTTGGCCTTCAGCGAGGCTCTTGTGACGTTTTCGGAAATCTCTTCCGCAACGCATTCGCAGTAATCATTGACGACCTGGTCGGAATATTCCGAGGTTTTTGATTTCATGCTGTGGATGCAGAGTTTTTGCGAAACGCCCCGGTTCAGCACGCACGGCACGACAATCTTCTGCACGTAATATGTGTCGAGCTTGGGGAAATCCGTCTCTGCTTTCAGCGTTTTTGTAAAAACCGAAAACTGCGCGCTTTTGACCTTGCTCATTTCACAGGCGCAGAGCGCGGGATCGAGATTGCCGCTCGTGCATTTCTGGGAGACATGCGTCTCGATATTTTTATAGCTTTTTTCCGCCATGGTTTCGCTGTGCGCCGGCGCTGAAAAAACCGCCAGGGAAAGAATAACGGCCAGAAAACCAAAGATATTATGTTTATTCATTATATGCCCACCTTTTGCAGAGATTGTATGAAAACACGCTAAACCATTAAAAATGGAAAATCTATATGTTATGCTAACCGCACTTTGCAGCGTTTTCACTCAATCCGAAATTCATGCCCCAGAAACGAAACACCAAGATCGTCGCCACCATCGGTCCAGCCAGCAACAGCAAGGAAATGATTGCCGAACTGTTCGAGGCGGGCGTCAACATGTTCCGGCTGAATTTCAGCCACGGCACGCATGACGATCACAGGGCGGCGCTGGATCATATCCGCGCGCTGGAAAAAAAGACGGGCAGGCCGATCGCCGTTCTCGCCGACCTGCAGGGGCCGAAACTGCGCATCGGCACGTTTAAAGAGGGCAAGATCGCGCTGAAAAAAAATCAGACAATCCGTTTCGATCTCGATGCGAAGCCCGGTGACGAAACACGCGTCAATCTGCCGCACCCCGAAATTTTGAAAGTGCTCGAGAAGGGCAGCCAGATTTTCCTCGATGACGGCAAGGTGCGCGCGGAAGTGACGAAAAAGGGCAAGGATTATGTCGAGGCCGTGATCAAATCCGGCAGCGCTCTCTCCGATAAAAAAGGTCTCAACGTTCCTGGCGCGGTGATCCCGATCCCGGCGCTCACGGATAAGGACAAAAAAGATTTGAAGGCGGCGCTCGCCATGGGCGTCGACTGGATCGCGCAGAGCTTCGTGCAAAAACCCGAGGACGCGGCGGAAGCGAAAAAAATGATCGGCGGCAAGGCGGCGCTGATGGTGAAGCTGGAAAAACCCTCGGCGCTCAAGACGCTCGATAAAATTCTCGAAATCTGCGACGGCGTCATGCTGGCGCGCGGCGATCTGGGTGTTGAAATTCCGCCCGAGGATGTGCCGGGTGTGCAAAAACGCGTCGTGCGGCAGGTGCGCAATGCCGGAAAACCTGTCGTCGTCGCCACGCAGATGCTGGAATCCATGATTCAAAATGCAAGGCCCACGCGCGCGGAAGCTTCCGACGTCGCCACCGCCGTTTATGACGGCGCGGATGCGGTGATGCTCTCGGCTGAAACGGCGAGCGGCCAGTATCCGCAGAAAGCCGTCGAGTTCATGGACAAGATCTGCCGCCGCACGGAGACGGATGAAACTTACTTGCAAATGATGGCGGGCGCGCATCCCGGCACGCTGGGCGACCCCTCGGACGCGATCACGACGGCGGCCTATTATACCGCGCAGGATGTCGAAGCGGTGTGTATCGTCACCTATACGATGTCGGGTTCGACGGCTTTGAGAATGTCGAGACAAAGGCCGGAAATTCCGGTGCTGTGCCTGACGCCGAAACTGGAGGTCGCGCGGCGCATGGCGGTGTCCTATGCCGTGCATGCCGTGCATGCGCCGGAGATACAGGGCGAATTCAGCGGACCCGTACCGCATGCGAACAGGATTCTCAGGACCGAAGGCATCGCCAAAAAAGGCGAGCGCTTCGTCATGACAGCGGGCGTACCTTTCGGCACGCCCGGCTCTACAAATCTTCTTAGAATAGCTGAAGTCGAATAATTACTCGGCGCTCGCAACCACGGTCGCGCCGGGGTCGCTGTGCAGCCACCAGCCCTGGCGGTTGATCGAGAAGATGGGGCGGTAGCGCCCTTCGCTGTTGGCATCGACGAGTGTTTTAATCTGGTTATCCAGCGCGAAGATGCCTTCGTCGGTATAGACGGCCAGGATCGCGTGCGGGATGTTCTTCACATTGTCATGCAGGATGACGACGCGCAGCCTCTCTTCAGGCACGCCCAGCGCGCGCAGCGCCGTGTATTTGGCGATCGCGTAATCCTCGCAGTCGCCGCCTTTTTGCAGGAACTCAACCGGCGTCGCCCAGTAATCGGACTGGCCCCAGTTGCGGTTGTCGCTGATATAGGGCTTCGAATTCGCGAGGTCGTTCACCTTGCGCGCCATTTCTTTCAGCGGCAGGCCTTCGAAATCTTTCAAATTCTCGCGAAATTCGGCGATGAGCTTGTCGGAGCTTTCGCGCTTGAGGTCGCGCTCGAAGCGGGCGAACATGCCCGTCCATTTCGTGAAGGGCTTGAGGTTGCCTGATTGTTTTTCAGCCGAACCGAAAAGGCCGCGATGCACGTTCAGTTTGCCGATGCCGGGCGCCGAAACCTGCAGCGCGATCTGCGCGGGGACATCTTTGATCGAATCCGCGCGGGCTTTTTTGATGCCGCTGCCGGGGATCGAGGCGAAGAAGAACATACCGGCCGTAATCGTGCGCAGCGCCCATTGGCGGAACAGGATCATCGCCAGCTGGCGGCGCGAAATCATCGCGTGCTTGAGGAAGATTTTTCCGAGAGGAAGCTTGGTGTCTTTTTGCTGCTTCAGCGCGAAGCGAAGATCGCCCGAAGAAATGACGCCCTTGATGACCAGAAGTTCGCCGAGCCTGTTGCGGCCGAGAATGGCTTTGAATTCCCTGAAGATACCTGAGTTACTCAAGTGACACCCCTCTATAACACACCTGTATTACGCCCTTTTTTAGTGCCCTGCTTGTTTCCGCCGGGTTGGGAGACCCGCCGTTTATCCGGATTTCCACCCCTTTATTACACACTAGAAAGATTGACGAATTCCTAACAAAGGCGCATAAAATCGTGAATTCGTTAAACTTTTGGCGTTTTTTCTATGAAAAAGACTGAAAATAAAGCCTTTTCCGGTTCCGGTCAGGACGGCCTGGGCGGGGGTCTGGATGCCCTGGTCAGAGCCATGGACGGGGTGCCCGTCCTGGTGGCGGGCGACGTCATGCTGGACCGTTTCGTCTATGGGGATGTCGAGCGGATCTCGCCGGAAAGTCCTGTGCCCGTGCTTTCGGTCCGCCGGGAAGAGACCATGGCCGGAGGGGCAGGCAATACGCTGGCCAATCTGAAAGGCCTCGGCGCGGAAGGCATGCTCCTGTCAGTCACGGGCGAGGATGAAAACGGCAAGTCTTTGCGCCGCTTGATCAAGGATTTTGGTTTTGACGATTCAGGATTGCTGGCCGACAAGGCGCGCCCGACCATTGTCAAAACGCGCTATCTCGCCGGGCATCAGCAGTTACTGCGCACCGATCATGAAACGAAAGAATCCATCAGCGACAAGGTCGCCGCGGAGCTTTTGAAAAAGGCGGAAGCTTTTATCAAGAAAGCGAACGCCCTTGTGATTTCCGATTACGGCAAAGGATTGCTGCGCCCGGATGTGATTGCGGCGCTGATCGGTATGGCGAAGAAAAAAGGCGTGCTTGTGATCGTCGATCCCAAGGGGCATGATTTCAGCAAGTACGCGGGCGCGGACCTGATCACGCCGAACCGCCGCGAGCTTTCCGACGCGCTGCGGGCCGCGGCGACGAACACGGATGATGAGATCGTGCGCGCCTGCCACGAGATTATTTCCGGCTGCAATATCGGTGCGGTGCTCGCGACGCGCTCGAAAGACGGCATGAGCATCGTGCGCAAAATGGGCGAGGCCGTGCATTTGCCCGGCGCCAAGGATATCGAGGTGTTCGATGTGTCTGGCGCGGGCGATACGGTGATCGCGACTGTTTCCGCGGCGCTGGCGGCGGGCGCAAATTACGAGCAGGCGGCGGAGCTCGCCAACATCGCGGGCAGTATTGTTGTCACCAAGGTTGGCACCGCGCCGATTCGCAGCGCTGAACTGATCGAAGCCGCAAGCAACGCAGACGAAAAGAAATTCGCCTACGCAGACAAGCGCGCGCCGCTCGCGGCATGGGATGAAAGTGCCGAGCAGGTCCGCCGCTGGCGCGCGAAAGGTTTGAAGGTCGGGTTCACGAATGGCTGTTTTGATATTCTGCATGCGGGTCATGTGAGTTACCTGAACGCCGCGCGCGGCCAGTGCGACAGGCTGGTCGTCGGCCTCAACCGCGATGAATCGGTAAGGCTGCTGAAAGGCGAGGGCCGTCCGGTGCATGATGAAAATGCCCGCGCCGCCGTTCTGGCCGCGCTGGCCTGCGTCGATATGGTTGTGCTCTTCGGCGCGGCGAAAAAGAACGAGGACAATACGGCGATCGAACTGATCGCGCTGCTCAAGCCCGATCTTTATTTTAAAGGCGGCGATTATACGATTGATCAAATCCCCGAGGCTGCCGCCGTGCAGGCCGGGGGCGGCGCGGTCGCCATCATGCCCGCCGTGGACGGCCAGAGCACCACGCGTTCGATCAAGAAAATCCGCACCGAAGCGGCCTAACCGGCCCGATATAGGGGCTGTACGCGCCCCGCCTTAATTGATAGAATCGCTTGTCTGAATTTAACCAAACCAGGGTTCTCCGAGATGCGCGCCATATATCTTCTGCCGGTTCTTCTTCTTACAGCATGCGGCTATGAAAGCCCGACCTGGATGCCTGCCGGTTACAGCTGGCACAATGATGAATATAAGGCGCAGCCCGGTCCCGCCGCCGACAGTCTCGGTTATGCCTATACGCCCGAGCGCAACACGCAGATGACCGATATGTGGGCGGGGGTCGCGACGGGACTGGTCGATGATCTTGAAACGCAGACCGGCATTTCGCCGCAGCCGGTTTATCTCGAGAAACTGACTCACAGCAACGCGTTCAACCTCAGCCTTGATAATGCCCTGCGCGACGAACTGCGCGCGCGCGGTTACATGCTGGCGGACTCGCCCGCAGGCGCAACGAACATCAAGTACCAGGCATTCGAAGTGGGCGATGAGGGCAAAGGCCCCGTCGTTCTTTATAACGGCGACGAGGATGTCGACAGCAGGGCCTGGAAGCCTGCGAAGACGCGCGAGTTTGTTTTTGTCCTGACCTTGCTCAAGGACGGCGTGGCGGTCAGCGAGGCGCGCAGCGTGCGCCCGTTGCCGGCGTACGGTTATGTGCACGGTGAGGGAACGATTCTTCCCGCCCCGCGCGTACAGGCCGCGCCCTCAGGGACGGCGGCCGCGTCTGAAAGCGAACCCGTAGCCATCGTGCCGCAGGAATGAAAAGGCAACGCGCCATAACGCTGTTGTTTATGGTCCCGGCCTTTTTAGCCGGCTGTAATCCCATCCTGACCGGCGGCGCGGCGGGCGTGAATTACATCTTCGACCGCCCGGAAGTCAATCTCGCGGAAAAAAGTTATGCCGCCGCCGATTACCTGATGCAGCAGGGCGGTAATTTCGTTCACAAGCAGAATGATGAAATAAAAGTCATGCCGCTGCGCAATTACGCCGCGCCGGACCTCAGCACGCGCATCGGCCGCGTGATTTCAAAACATATCGGCGAACGCCTGCAGCAGCTTGGATACCAGGTCGATGTCGTGCACGTGTCACAGAATATCGAGAATGATTTCCCTTACGTCGATATCCAGCCCAACGAAAACCCGGATTTCGTAATGTCGGGAACCTATTACAACGACCATCACGAACTGGATGTGAAGCTGCGCCTGATGGATGCACGCACGGGTGAACTGGTCGGCCAGTTCGATTACAGCATGCCGATGAGCTGGGAGATTCAGCGCATGACACGGCCCAAGCCGAAAATCATCCGCACCACCGGCCAGCGGCCACAACAGCAGCCGACCAGTCGCTAATCAATCTTTCTGAAAATCTCAGCGCGCGAGCAGCACGTGATAGAAATGCAGCGCCGGGCCGATGTCGCATTGCACGCAGGCCTGCAGAGCCGGGCGCGCCGCGCTCGTGTTCGGATCTTGTGCAAACGTGGTTTCATCCATCGTATTGGGCAAGGTGTAGAATTGCTGCGTGCCGTTGAAGCGGCCGAGCGGGCCGATATTGAGGCAATCCCCCGTCACGCCCACGCCCGCCGCGGATGAGCCGGTATCTTCCGGCGTCGGCGTCACGGGCTGGCCGTTCAGATCGTTAATCTTGTTGCAAAATTGCTGCGTCACGTTCGGCAGCACGGCGATCAGGTCAGGCCTGGATGTGCCCACGCCCGGAATGGCGGTGCCGCCGTAGAATTCCCACTTGCCGCCGGTTGCCGTCTGGATGTCTTCAGGCGGTTCGCGGTAGGAAGCTCCTCCGCCATTGGCGTGAAAGACCTGAACCTGCTGTTCCTCCAGCGTATCCGCATCGGTCAGATTGCCGTAAGCGGCGTCGGCGGCCGGATGCGCGAAGCGGATATCGGTTTCACTCTTTCTGTTGCTGACGATAAAAAGAACGGCGCGTTCATATTCGGAAGCGGTGCGCTGCACTTCAGAAGCGCGAATGACAAGCGTTTCCTTGTCGATATTGGCGCCGTCCGTCGTGCTGGTCGACATGATCGCGGCCGTAAGGAGTCCGATGAGGACAACGGCAATCAGGATCATGAACAGGATATTGCCGCGCTCGGCCGAGCGCGTTTTGTCTTGCGCTGCATTTTGAATATCAGGGGAAAAGATCATCAGTTATTCTGAGGCGCGACCGGCATGCAGTCTTTGATATAGGTGCAAGCTTTGAAGGCCTGCGCACGGGTGTAGCCCGAAAGGCGTGCGCGGAACATCCAGCCGTCTTTTACTTTCAGCGGCGCGATGACGGGGTTGCCGCCGCCGAGGCTGGCTGGAATTTTACGTGCGGCTGCGTGCAACGCCTGGTCGGTTGCGGCGCGGCTGGAATAGGCGCCGATCTGGACGGCCCATGTATCGTTGGCGGAAGGCGCGCTCAGCACGCGTTGCTCAGGTTTGGCGCCCTTGCCCTTGATCGCGGAAACGGCGACAAGGCCGGTTTCAATGCGGCGGGATTCCGCCGGGTCGATATCGCCTTCGCCCACCAGTTCGCCGAATTTAACCGGGTCGAGAACCGGACCCAGCGAAGCGAGTTTAACGTCCTGCTTGCCGTTCGAAACCTTGTTGAGCGTATTCAGCGCCACGAGGATGGCGGGCTTGCGCGGCGGCACGGGCGCCGGGCTCCGCGCATCGGCGGAAGCGATCAGGACGGAAGAGTCGCCGACGCGGGCGAAACCACTATCCAGCAGGTTCGCCATATGCGTATTGCGGCTGGCGGCGGAGCGTCCGCCGAACACGACGCCGATGATGCGGCGGTCATTGCGGACAGCGGAGGCGACGAGGTTGAATCCCGATGGGCCGACATAGCCCGTCTTCATGCCGTCCATGCCCTTGTAGGTTTCCATCAACCGGTTGTGGTTATGATAGGAATGGCCCTGGTACGTGAAATTCGCGGTCGAGAAATAACGGTAATAGGAGGGGTAGGTGTTGATCACGAAACGGGCCAGCGTCGCCATGTCGCGGGCCGATGAATACTGGCGCGGGTCGTGCAGCCCTGAGGCGTTGGTGAAAGTCGTGTTGGCCATGCCGAGCTGGCGCGCGCGGTTGGTCATCATCCGGGCGAAATTGGTTTCCGTGCCGCCGAGCTGTTCGGCCAGCGCCACGGCGATGTCATTGGCCGATTTGGTGACGATGGCGTAAATCGCGTCCTGGACTTTGATCGTGGAGCCGGGGGAAAGGCCAAGCTTGCTGGGCACCATGGAAGCGGCATGTTTGGAAATGCGGATGCGGTCGCGGGGCGACAATTTGCCCTGTTCCATGGCTTCGAACGCCATCAGGAGGGTCATGATCTTGGTCAGGGAGGCCGGGTGCAGGGGCTTGTCGGCATTGCTCTGGGAAAGGATCACCCCGGTATCGGCGTCAATCACGATCGAGGCGTAACGCTTGTTTTCCTTGGCCCAGGCCGGGAGGATGCCCGCAGCGAAAAAGACGGTAAAAACCGTCAAAAACAAAAATAACCGATTTGCCCTGAGACTTGAGAAAATGGTCAAAAGGTTACTCCCGATAGCTGGACCGAACTTTTGTTTATAAAATCGCGTAGAACCGGAACTTCCGCGAAGGCCTGAATGTTATCATTCTTACAGCGCTTCAGTTCAAGATAGCATAAATATATTAACAAAGTTTGTCCACCTTTACGGGCATTTAACCCACTTTTGTGCAGTGCAAAAAAACCGTTGACGGAGGGGGTGCAAAATGGTAAAAATAGTGTAATTCCGTGATTTCCGGCATGATTTGGGAATAAACGGAAAGACCCGCAAAGCCAGCATTGGCTGGCCTTATTACCCGGCTGAGTACCGTTAATTTTTAGCAGAAAAGGATGGCACATGGCTGAATCAAAGAAACGCTCCGGCAAATCATCGAGCCGCCGTTCCAGTAAATCCAGCAGACCGGCCGGGTCGGCGAGCAATATTCTTGAGGGCTTTTTCCCTCAGCCAAACAACGAAGCAATGGAGAAAATAATGTCACAGAGCAAATCACAGATGGATAAAATGGCGCAGGACGCGTCGAATTTCGGCCGCGAGGGCTTCGAAGCCTTCATGCAGTCGAGCACGATTTTCGCGAAAGGTTTCGAGGAAATCGCCCGCACGGCAATCGCTCTCGGCCAGAGCTCTGCCGAGAAGCAGGCCCAGTTCCTGAACAAGGCCATGAGCAGCAAGACGCTGAACGAGTGGGCCGAGACCCAGAACAAGATTGCGCAGGCCAGCCTGGACGACATCATGAATGCCGCCACCAAGCTGTCGGAGATGAGCGTGAAGCTCCTGACCGAGAGCGCCGAGCCGATCAGCGAGCAGATGGGTAAATCCATTCGCAAAGCCTCCGAGGCGATGGCCGCATAATCTATTCACATAATCCAAAAAGGCCCTTGCCAAGCGCGGTTTAAGGGCCTTTTTATTGGCTTTTTGCCATGATTTTTCGGGATTCTTCACGGGACAGTGGAGATTTCTGTTATAATGGTTATATTACCCTGTATCGGCTTTTAAAGCAGGTCTGACTGGTGGAAGGGAGCACAGGGCGTGTTCGTTTTGGAAGAGATCGTTATGAATGAGGACATGGAGGGTCCAGAGGATGACTCGCCCGGCCATGATGCCGGTCATGGCGATAATCCCGCCCGCGAGGAGCGCCCCGATACGGGCATCTTGCTCAAGACGCGCCCCAAAACCAAGAAGCCGTCCCTTTATAAAGTTCTCCTGCTGAACGACGATTACACGCCGATGGAATTCGTCGTGCATGTCGTCGAGCGCTTCTTCAACAAGAACCGCCAGGAAGCCACCGATGTCATGCTGCATGTCCACCGCCGCGGCGTCGGCGTCTGCGGCGTGTTCACCTTCGAAGTCGCCGAGACAAAAGTCGCGCAGGTCATGGACTTCGCGCGCGCCAACGAACAACCTCTTCAATGCACGATGGAAAAAGAATAATCCGCTTATTTGCTTATTCGCTGACTCGATATAAGTTATATATTGAAGCGGCGAATAAGCTAAAAAGCGAATAAGCACATGTTATCTCGTAACCTCGAACAAACTCTGCACCGCGCCCTGGCTGTCGCCAATGAACGCAGCCATGAATACGCGACGCTTGAGCATTTATTGTACGCGCTGACGGAAGACCAGGACGCGATGGCGGTGCTGCGCTCGTGCGGCATTTCATTGCCGGATTTGAAGGACCAACTCGGGCAATATATCGAGAATGAGCTTGCCTATCTCGTGAACAAGGATGCGGAGGAAGCCAAGCCGACGACGGCGTTCCAGCGCGTTCTGCAACGCGCCGCGATTCACGTGCAGTCTTCAGGCCGCGAGGAAGTGACGGGCGCGAACGTTCTGGTCGCGCTGTTCTCCGAACGCGAAAGCCATGCGGTGTTCTTCCTGCAGGAGCAGGACATGACACGCTTCGACGCGGTGAATTATATTTCCCACGGCATCGCGAAAATCCCGACGCAAGGTAACGCCGCCGCGAAAACCCCGCGCGGCACGGAAGAGTCTTCGTCCTCGCAGACCAAATCCGGCGCCGAGGCGCTGGATGCGTACTGCATCAACCTCAATGAGAAGGCGAAGAAGGGCAAGATCGATGTGCTGATCGGTCGCCACAAAGAGGTCGACCGCACGATTCAAATTCTCTGCCGCCGCAGCAAGAACAACCCGCTTTATGTCGGCGACCCGGGCGTCGGTAAAACGGCAATCGCGGAAGGCCTCGCCAAGAAAATCATCGACGGCGAAGTGCCGGATGTTCTGAAGGGCGCGGTGATTTTCTCGCTCGATATGGGCAGCCTGCTGGCCGGCACGCGTTACCGCGGCGATTTCGAGGAGCGCATCAAGGCCGTGCTCAGCGAGCTCCAGAACATTGAAGATTCAATTTTGTTCATCGACGAAATTCACACCGTCATCGGCGCGGGCGCGACATCCGGCGGCGCGATGGATGCGTCGAACCTGCTGAAACCTGCGCTGTCGAGCGGCCAGCTCCGCTGCATCGGTTCGACGACCTACAAGGAATACCGGAATTATTTCGAGAAGGATCGCGCGCTGGTGCGCCGCTTCCAGAAGATCGATGTTTATGAGCCGAGCATCGAGGACGCCATCGAAATTCTCAAAGGCCTCAAGCCGTATTACGAAGAGCATCACAAGGTGAAATACACCGCCGACGCGATCAAGGCGGCCGTCGAGCTCTCGGCGAAATATATCGGCGATCGCAAATTGCCGGACAAGGCGATCGACCTGATCGACGAGGTCGGCGCCGCGCAGATGCTGGTGCCCGCCAATAAGCGCAAGAAGACGATTACCGATAAAGATATCGAGGCCGTCGTCGCGCTCATCGCGCGCATCCCCGCCGCATCGATGACAAAAGACGACAAGGAAGCGCTGCAGACCCTCGAGCGCGACCTCAAAACCATGGTCTACGACCAGGACAAGGCGATTACCGTTCTGACCGACTCGATCAAAATGGCGCGCGCGGGCCTGCGCGATTCAGAAAAGCCGATTGGTTCTTATTTATTCTCCGGCCCGACCGGCGTCGGTAAAACCGAAGTCGCAAGGCAGCTCGCGAAGACCATGGGCATCGAGCTCGTGCGCTTCGACATGTCGGAATATATGGAGCGCCACACGGTTTCACGCCTGATCGGCGCGCCGCCGGGCTATGTCGGCTTCGAGCAGGGCGGCTTGATGACCGACAAGATCGACCAGCATCCGCACTGTGTGCTGCTGCTCGACGAAATCGAAAAGGCGCATCCGGATCTGTTCAACATCCTGCTGCAGGTCATGGACTACGGCAAGCTGACCGACAATAACGGCAAGTCGGTCGATTTCAGGAATGTCATTCTCATCATGACCACGAACGCGGGCGCCGCCGAGATGGCGAAATCACCTGTCGGCTTCGAGCGCGAAATGCGCGTCGAGGAAGACATGGAAGCGATCACGAAAATGTTCTCGCCGGAATTCAGGAACCGTCTCGACGCAATCGTGCCGTTCCGGAATCTCAAGCCCGAAACGGTCGAGAAAGTCGTCGACAAATTCGTCACGCAGCTCGAAGGTCAGCTCGCCGATAAAAACGTTACGATTGAGCTCTCGGACGAAGCCCGCAAATATCTCGCCAAGGCCGGTTACGATCCGGCGATGGGCGCAAGGCCGCTGGCCCGGGTCATCCAGGAAAAGGTCAAGCGCCCGTTGGCCGAGGAAATCCTGTTCGGCAAACTCGTCAAGGGCGGCCTCGTCACCGTCGATGTCGAGGACGGCAAGCTTACCTTCGAATTCGAGGAGGAAGAGGGCGGCAAGGGCAAATCGTCAAAAGACGAAGAAGATTTCGAAGAAGAAACCGCCGAGGATTAATCCGCCACGCGGCCTTTCAGGCTTTCCCAGTTCCTGAACATCGTCATCGCTTCATCGTGGCCGATCTGGATATATTCCGTTTTCGGCGCTGCGCCTTTGGCGTCGCGCACTGATGAAATCTCCTGATGGCTCAGACCGTAATAGACTTTCTTGATGCCGACGCTGGCAATCAGTGCCTGGCCCATCATGGTGGGCTGGCTCGAGCAGTAAAGGACGCATTCCGATAAATCCGCCTTGCCGAGTTTATCGGCGGCCTTGCGGATCGCCATGACTTCCGCGTGCGCGGTCGGATCGACGCGGGACGTGATGCCGTTCATGCCTTCGCCCAGAATTTTTCCGTTCTGATCGGCGACGATGGCGCCGAAGGGCCCGCCACGTTTTGATTTGGCGTTTTTGTCCGCAAGGTCGATGGCCTTTTTCATCAGATCTTCAGGCGTGTATTTTGTGTCCTGTCCCGTCACCGCGAGAGGTCTGGGATTGAGCCCTCTTTTTTTCAAAAGCCGCAGCGCGATCTGGATGAGAAGATCGGGTTCGACCGGCTTCTGGATCACGCGCTTGACGCCCAGCGCCGTGGCCTCCATCAGCGTGTCGCTGGAATCGTTGGCGGTGACCAGCACCACCGGGATATCGATGCTTTTGACGACAAGATATTTGATGAATTCGAAGCCGCCGCGCGGGCTCATGCTCACATCGACGAATGCCAGGTCGATTTGGCGGTCTTCCACCACCTTGATCGCGGATTCGCCGTCGATCGCGCCGTAAATCCGGTAACCCTGCGTGCGCAGGACGCCCGCCATCATTTCCCGGCTGACATCATTGTCTTCGGCGATCAGGATATTGATGAAGCGCTCGTCACTCATGGGCTTATTACACCACACCCGCCTCTCCGGCGAAAGCCGGAATTTATACCCCCAGCCTTTCGCAAGGCCGTACTTGCCAGTATACTGAAGGCATGAAAGAAAAAGGCAGCGTCCTCTTTATTCTCCTGATTGCCGTGGTCCTGTTCGCGGCGCTGGCCTATGCGGTGGCGCGCATGATGCAGGGCGGCAACCCCGATATTATCAATGTCGAGCAATCCCGTCTGGCGGGGAATGAAATCCTCGCCTATGCGCAATCGATGCGCCAGGCCGCGCAGACTATAAAAATCTCCAATGGCTGCGCCGATATGGATATCAGCGTCGAGAACGGCGCTGTCGCAGGTTACACGCATACGTCCGTGGCCACTGACAACTGCAAATTGTTTCATAGTGACGGCGGCGGGCTTGTCTACCAGCCCCCCGTAGCCGAATGGCTGGATGATTCCATTTCTCCGGCGCCCGCCTTAAGGGGCCAGTGGTATTTCCCGGCAAATACATGCGTGCCGGAGACGGGTTCTGCGGGCGCCGGGTGTGAAAGCGACAGTGCCGACAATGAAGCGATCATCGCTGTTTTGCCTTATATCAAGAAACAGCTCTGCATCCAGATCAACAATTTGCTGGGCGTCACCAATCCCGGCGGCAATCCGCCGGTTGAAACCGGGAATGGATGGACGGCGGGAAATACAAAATATACGGGCGCGCAGGCTGACGCGGAAACGCTCGACCAGGCCGGCAAGATGGCGGGTTGCTTCGAGGGCGATGCGGCCAGCAATCCCGGCGCGGGCACCTATCATTTCTTCAAGATTTTGATTCCGCGCTAGGTTATTTCAGCTCGAACAAGGCTTCGATCTCGACCGCGACTCCAAACGGCAAAGCGTTCGCGCCGACCGCAAAGCGCACATGCTTGCCGCTTTCGCCCATCACTTCGCCGATCAAATTCGACGCACCGTTGATGACGGCCGGGTGATCGGTGAAATCCGGCGTGCAGTTCACGAAACCGCCGAGCTTGATGCAGCGTTTGATTTTCTTCCAGTCGCCCTCGACGGCGGCGTCGGCCCAGGCGAGGATATTGAGTGCGCAGGCTTTTGCCGCTTCGACACCCTGTTCAGTCGTGAGAGTGTCGCCGACGCGGCCGATATGCATTTTCTGGCCGTTCAGGAACGGGATTTGCCCCGCGATATACAGAAAATCGTCATCGGCGATCAAATAGGGGACATAATTGGCGGCGGGCGGCGCGACCTTCGGCAGCTCATGACCCAGTTCTTTCAGTCTGGCGCGGATATCCATGGAATTCTCCTTATGTGCGGGCCATTAAAATGGCGCAAAAGCTCTTTGTAAAGCCCCGCCTGTCTGCCATAATGCCGCACCGGACAATCCAGGGACCGTCAGATGGGACTTTTTAAAATGCTGGGGGTGCTTTCCCCGACTTACATGAGCTTTTTCAAGCTGACGGCCCGAGGCCAGAAGGTCGGCCAGGACGCGCTTGGAAATACATATTTCCGCTCCGCCGCCCGCCGGGGTGAAAAGCGCGAGCGCCGCTGGGTAATATACAAGGACGCGCCCGAGGCCAGCCTGATTCCCCCGGAATGGCATGGCTGGATGCACCACCAGACCGATGCCGTCCCCGCCAATGACGCCGGTTTCCGCCGCGAATGGCAAAAACCGCACCAGCCCAATATGACCGGCACAACCGGCGCCTACCGCCCCCCCGGCCACGTTCTTGAGGGCGGACAGCGGGACAAGGCAACCGGGGATTATGAGCCCTGGAAGCCGGAATAGAAATTTCATTACTAGCCTTATTAATTTAAGCAGAGTGTGGCTTGAAGAAATCAAATTTTATTGCATTTTTAGATAAGGGATTGTATATTTCCATATATTAAAAAGGCAGAAAATGAGTCGTTTAGAAGTCATTGATGAATCGAATAGCCCTTCAGATCCGGTAACAAGCGTTTGTCTGGCAGTTGTTTTTGCTGCAGGGACCGCTTTGCTATCTTATCTGGCATATGATTTTGAAAACAGATCTGCTAAAAGTGCCGCTTCGTCCTCAGAGATAACAAAGACGCACAGCGTTGTTAAAGAATCTGCCCCGGCTCCCTACAATCCAAATTGAAATTAAGCCTGCCTTGCGGTCCGCATTTTTCTGGATATGACGGCATTTTTAACGGTTCAGATAAAACCGTGCTCGGTGTGCTTATGATGTTGACATCAGTTGGCGGCGCTTTATGCGGATGCTGCCAGCAGATATTAAAAAGGCGACTGCAAGACTTGCGCTAAGCATTTGGGTTTCCTGATGTGCAAGTATCTTTTTGTGTTTGTGAGGAATTATATTTGACCACCATCTCTTTTTAGCATCTTTCTCCGCTTCCACTTTCTCAAACGCTTGATTAAAAACTTGCAGGTAAGTGGGAAAGTCTTTACCGCTTATTTGCTTGATTTGCTCATCGGCAAGACGTCCGGTTTCAGTAAGTTCCGCTATCCGTCTATGAATGATCTGATTTGAAATCAATGCTGTGGTTGTGAAAAGAACTAATACAGCAGCGGATTGAATAGCCCCATCTGGGCTTTGAACATTAAATATGTTATTTTGAACCGAAGTCGACAATCCAACGGCAACCGAGAACGCAACGCGCACCGCTCTGAAACTTCTACGCTCTTCGCGAGCTTCATTAAAAATATCCTGCAACCGTTGCAGAAGTTCGGTTCGGTCAGGAACCGAAAGTGGGACAAGAGTTGTCGGTTTGTCTTTATCGGCGATCTTTTTCGCGAGAAACTCAGCGGACTCAACAGGTGTGTCGGGACCCGTATCATTTTCGGGCATATTTATCGGTTGTTGATTGTCTTCAGTCATACGCAGCCTCAATCTGGCGTTGTATATACGATGAAAATAAACAATATGTCAAATTTCTGGAGATTCCCAATAATCTCGTTTACAGGGCGGCTTGTTTCAGGCTAAATCCCTCATTAACTCCCTCAGGGGAAAAGGATAAACGATGAAGCGCAGCGCGATCGAAACACTTCTCGGGGCATTCGTCCTCGCCGTGGCGGGGTTCTTCCTCGTGTTCAGCTATCAGACCGCGAATGTCGGCAGCATGAACGGCTATACCGTGACGGCGGATTTCTCGGGCATCGGCGGTCTCAAGGCCGGCGATGACGTTCTCATCAGCGGCGTGAAAGTCGGCACGGTTACATCGGTCGAATTGATGAAGGACAGTTTTCTGGCCCGCGTCTACATGGACGTTGCGTCCGGCGTTGAACTGCCGACCGATACGGTGGCGCTGATCAGCAGCGAAAGCCTGCTCGGCGGTCGTTATCTCGCGCTGGAGCCCGGCGCGGATGAAAATATGCTGAAGGACGGTGGCCACATCCAGTTTACGCAGGCGCCGCAGAACCTCGAGCAGCTTCTCGGACAGTTTATTTTCAGCGCCAGCGGCAAGGATAAAGACGGCGCGGCGGCTCAGGAAGTTCCTGCACCGGCTTCGCCGCGCGTGGAAGAGGCGCCGAAGGGCGAGGAGGAGGAAGTGAAAATTCCGCACACCACTGTTCCCGAAGTGATGGAAGAGCATCCCGCCGAGGCAGCCCCCGGGCAGCAACCTGCAGAACAATCTCAACCTGAACCTGAAGCCCAGTCCGAACCTGAATCCGAGCCGGCTCACCCGTAAGGCGAAATGCGTTTCGCGAAATTTTTCTTAGCCGTTTTTCTATTGCTGCCTGTTCCGGGCAGCGTTTCCGCGCGCGAGATGGAAAACTACCCGGTCGTAAAGCTGCAATCGCTCGACAAGGTCACGGCGCGCACCATGACCTTCGAGGCGAAAGTCGGCAACACGGTGAAATTCGGCTCGCTCTTCATCAAAATCCAGGCCTGCGCCAAGGCGCCGCCCATCGAACAGCCTGAATCCGCGGCGTTCCTGCAGATCTGGGAAATGAAGTCGAAAGGCGAGAGCGACAGCGTTTCGGTAAAGGATCAGCCGCCCAAGGAAGAGGCGCAGTGGATTTTCAGCGGCTGGATGTTCGCATCCTCGCCCGCGCTCTCGCACATGGATCACCCGATTTATGATGTGTGGGTGCTGGATTGCCTGAACGCCAGGGGCGAAAAAGCCGGCGTCAAAAAAGAAGAGAAGAAGGAAGAGCCCAAAGCCGGGGAAGAGGCCGCGCCGCCTGCTGCCGAGGGTGAAACATCAACGGGCGAAACATCGGCTGCAGACGCGCCCGCCGCGGAAACGCCCGGGGCTGAAGGCGCGGTCGAAAATCCAGCCGACACGCCGGTCGAAAGCGAAGAATTAAGCCCGCTCGGCGATTAATTTTTTCTCATTGAAAGATAATCATTCATGATGTCGTCCTGCGCCAATCCCGGCAGCAGGAAATCGCCCTTGATTTTCAGCGCTTCATCAAGGCGTTGTTTGTAATCATCATGCGGCAGTTCATAGGCGCCGAATTGTTTCAGGTGTTCATTTACAAATTGCGTATCCAGTAATGTAAAGCCGCCTTTCCAGAGCCGCGCCACGAGATTCAAAAGCGCAACCTTGCTGGCGTCGCGCTCGCGCGAGAACATGCTCTCGCCGAAGAACGCGCCGCCGATGGCTAGGCCGTAAATGCCGCCGACGAGCTTGTCATTTTTCCAGCATTCGACGCTATGCGCATCGCCGCGCTTGTGCAGGTCGCAGAAAACTTTAAAAATCGACGCGTTGATCCATGTCTCGGGACGCTTGGGCGTCGGCTCGGCGCAGCCGCGCAGCACGCCTTCGAAATCATTATTGATGCGGATTTCAAACGGCGCCTTTTTGATCGTCTCCCGCAGGCGGCGGGGGATATGAATATCCGTGATCGAAAGCTGCCCGCGCATCTCGGGGCAGATCCAGTGGATGTAGGGGCTGCCGGAATTATACGCCATGGGGAATAACTCCTGGCGGTAGGCCTCCATCAACAGTTCGGGCGTCAGGATAAGCTGCATATATTTATTATAGGGCAAAATGCAGCGCAGGCGAAATGGCGGGAAATCGCTTAGGATTTCTGCTTTTCCGCGAGCTTTTTCTCAAGCCACTGGATCGAGTAATTGCCCGAGATGAATTCAGGCTGCTCGGTGATCCAGTAATGCAGCGGCAGGGTGGTCTTGATGCCATCGACGACCGTTTCGCGAATGGCGCGGCGAAGACGGCGAATGCATTCCTCGCGGTCGCGGCCATGCACGATCAGCTTGCCGATCATGGAATCGTAATGCGGCGGGATTGAGTAACCGGTGTAAACCGCTGAGTCGAAGCGCACGCCGAGGCCGCCCGCCGCGTGGAACTGCGTGATCTTGCCGGGCGAGGGCGTGAATGTGTCGGGGTCTTCGGCGTTGATGCGTATTTCAATCGCGTGGCCTCTAAAACGAATCCGGTCGGTCTGGATGCTGAGCGGCATTCCGGCCGCGACGCGGATCTGTTCGGCGATCAAATCGATGCCGGTGATCATTTCCGTGACCGGGTGTTCGACCTGGATTCGCGTGTTCATTTCCATGAAATAGAATTCGCCGTTTTCATACAGGAATTCGATCGTTCCCGCGCCGCGATAACCCAATTTACGAATGGTTTCGGCGGCAAGGCCGCCGATTTTGGTGCGCAGCTCTTCGGAGAGTGCGGGCGAGGGCCCTTCTTCAACCAGTTTCTGGTGGCGGCGCTGGATCGAGCAGTCGCGCTCGCCGAGGTGAATGGCGTTGCCGTGCGTGTCGCCGAAAACCTGTATCTCGATGTGGCGCGGGTTGGTCAGGTATTTTTCAAGGTAGACCGTGTCGTCGCCGAAATTCGCTTTCGCTTCCGCGCTGGCGCGGGCGAGCGATTCCTTGAAATCTTTTTCTTCATGCACGACCTGCATGCCCTTGCCGCCGCCGCCCGATGCCGCCTTGATCAGGACCGGGAAGCCCATTTTCTTGGCGGTCGCGAGGCCCTCATCCGCGTTTTTGACCGCGCCGTCGGAACCGGGAACGACCGGCAGGCCGAGTTCCTTAACCGTTTTCTTGGCCTGGACCTTGTCGCCCATGATCTCGATATGCTCGGGCGCGGGGCCGATGAAGGTGAACCCATGCTCCTCGACGATGCGCGCGAACTGCGCATTTTCGGAGAGGAAACCGTAGCCCGGGTGAATGGCGTCCGCGCCTGTTAATGCGGCGGCGCTCAGGATTGCAGGAATATTCAGGTAGCTGTCCCGCGCGGCGGGCGGGCCGATGCAGACGGTTTCGTCGGCCAGACGAACGGCCATCGCGTTCGCATCTGCGGTCGAGTGCACGACGACGCTCTGGATATTCATCTCGCGGCAGGCGCGGATGATGCGGAGCGCAATTTCACCGCGGTTTGCTATGAGAACTTTTTTGAACATTCGTTTTGTTAATAGTTAATGGGTTAAAGAGTTGATTAGATGATTTTGGCATGGAAGCTCCGGAGCATTTTTATTATGATTAAATATTCTTCACGCCATAATTTTACTTTTTCGGTGCTTATTAATTCCAATTTTTCACAATATTTAATACAAACCAGCATTTCATGAGCTGATCCCAAAGCTATTACCAAATAGCGTTTAAAGTCTTTTTTTGATCCACCTTGTTTACCAAAACCTTCGGCAATATTTGCGCATATGGATTTGCTCGCGCGTCGTATCTGATCGGCTAATGAGAATTGTTCTGATTGCGGAAATTTTTTACTTTCACGATGGATATCAAGAGAGATTTCAAAAGCCTTTTGGTAAACGTGTAAATCTTCAAAGCTTCTAATAAGCTTCTCACTATCTAATGAATTATTCTCTTTAACTGCATAACTCATTAACTATCATCACTCTATAACCATCAGAACGTCGCCGAATTCGACCGGCTTGCCGTTCTCGACCATGATGTGCGTGATGGTTCCGCCTTTTTCAGCCTTGATCGGGTTCATGACCTTCATGGCTTCGATGATCAGCAGCGTGTCGCCCGCTTTTACCGTGTCGCCTTTTTTCACGAACGGCGCGGCATCGGGCGAGGGTTTCAGGTAAGCGGTGCCGACCATCGGCGAGGTGATGGCGCCCGGGTGCGAATGTGCGACGTTATCCGGCGCGCTCATATTCGCAGCCTGCGGCGCGGTCGGATCGGAGGACATGGTATGCGTGGAAACGGCGCCTGAGGAAACGACAGCCGTCGCTCCCTTGCTGACGCGGATGACCTTGTCGCCTTCCGCCACTTCGATTTCGGTGAGGCCGGTCTGCTCGAGCAGTTTGGCCAGTTCCTTGATGGTCTTGGGATCGATTTTCATGAATCTCTTATTTGGTTTAGAACCCTCTAAAACAGACCCCATTGCTTACAGGGTTTGACAGAAAAAGTCAAAGCTCAAGTAATATCAACGGCTTAACAGAGACCATATTTTCTCAAGGGCCATTTCATAGCCCTTTTCCTTGTGCCCGGCGATGACATGTTTGGTCACGAGGCCCACATAGGAAAAGCGCCGGAATTTTTCGCGCTTCTTCGGGTTCGACAGATGAACCTCGATGATGGGGACAGACAGCAGGCGCAGCGCATCATGGATGGCGATGGATGTATGCGTATAGGCCGCGGCATTGATGATCAGCCCGTCGAAAATCCTGCCTTTTGCCGCTTCCTGGATCCAGTCGACCAGCGTGCCTTCGTGGTTCGACTGGCGGAAATCGACCTGCATGTCCAGCGCCTTGGCCTTTTGCTCGCACAGTGTCTTGATGTCATCCAGCGTCGCGCGTCCGTAGATTTCCGGCTCGCGCGTGCCAAGCATATTAAGGTTGGGGCCGTTGAGGATCAGGATTTTTCTCATTTGCCCCGCGCCTCCGCGAATAATTTCAAAAAATCATCGGCGCTCGGCGTGCCTTCCGGCGTGTATTTTATGCCAGGCCCGATATAGAAGGTCGGAACCGTGCTTGCGCCCAGGGCTGAAAATGTCTGCTCACTTTTTTCAATGAGCCTTTCCATTATCGGTTCCTTAAGCCCTCCGGCCAGGTTTTTTTCTTCGATGCCTGTTTGTGACGCGATATCGGCGATGTCTTTTTCATCGACGTTGGTGCCGTTTGCCATGAAATATTGGTAGGCGTTTTTGTATTTGCTCTGGAGTCCTGCGGAATAGGTGAGCCTCATCGCGTATTTTGAAGGCGACTGCGCGTTGAGGGACAGAACCAGCGGCGAGTAACGCACGTTGCCGTCTTTTTCCAGCGCCGTCATCATTGCGGCGTTTACGGCGCGGCAGTTTCCGCAATCGTAATCGATAAACCCGACCACATGCAGCCCGGCGTCCGGAGGACCGAAGGAAAAGCTGGCCGGGATGTTGTCAAGGCTGCCGCGAACGGCGGCAAGCGTATAGACCGCATAGGCCAGAAGCGCGACGGAAATGAAAAGCGCGACGTAAAAAAGACGCCAGACAATCATTGAAACCTCAAATCAATGCGCTTTTTATAAAAGCCGTTTAGCTTTTCTTGCCGGCGCGGGCATCCGTGATGGCTTGCTTCAGGCCGTCCTTGCCGAGATAGCCCGGATAAAGCTGGCCGTTGATGACAAAGCCGGGCGTGCCCTGGATGCCGATATCGCGGCCCACCAGCATGCCTTTATCGACTTCCTGGCCGATCTCTTCGGACTGGATGTCCTTTTTCATTTTCTCAACGTCGAGACCGGCTTTTTTCGCGGCGGCTTCGAGTACGCTGTCCTCGATGGCGCCGTTATGCTCCATCAGGATCTGGTGAAACTCGAAATATTTGCCCTGTTTGTGCGCGGCATGCGCCCAGAGCGCGGCGGTCAAAGAGGTTGGGCCGAGAATGGGCATCTCGATGAAAACGAAGCGCACTTTTTTGTCGGTATCGATAATTTCCTTGATGTCGCCGATGGCTTTTTTGCAGTAACCGCAATTGTAATCGAAGAATTCAACCACGGTTACATCGCCATCGGGATTACCGGCGCTCGGCATTGTCTTGCCGTTGAGATAATCCTTGTACTCGGTGATTTTTTGCTGGGCGGCCTCAAGCGATTCCCGTTGCTGCTTTTCCTGGTACAGCTTGAGGGACTCAACCACGATGTCCGGATTCTGGCTGATATAGTCCTGGATGATCTGCCGCACTTCGGCCTTTTGCGCATCGTTCAGACCCGCTGTCTCGGCGCGCGCGAACGACGTGAAATGCGTGATCAATGCGGCCATGATAAGCGCGAGGGCGGGCAAGGCGCAGAGGAATTTCTTGAATGTTGAACGCACGGGGCGGCTCCTTGGTTGAAGGTTCATCAGCTTACTATAACCATGTTAGCATTTTTGGCTAGTCGTCTTCATCATCTATCGTTTCGATGTGCGCGAGAATATCCCGGGCCTTGAGCCATTCGCGGCTGTTGGCGGGGGCATTTTTCAGAACAGATTCGGCCTGGTTGCGGGCATAGGGGATCTGCCGCTGCAGGACCGCTTCCTCGGCCAAATTCAGCCGCGCCATATTTTCATTGCCCAGCTTGCCGTAGGCGGTGGCCAGCAGCCTGAATATGCGGCTTGAGCGCGGCTCGTCCTGCCGGGCCCGTTCGAGATTTTCGATGGCTTCTTCCTCATGGCCGGATTCAAGCAGGGCATGGCCCAGCGCCAGCCTGATAAGGCCCGCATCGGGCAACGTGGCGGCGGCTTTGCGGTAATAGGGAACGGACTCGGCGACGCGGCCGAAATCCATCAGCATCTGGCCCTTAAGTTCCTGGAAGTAAGGATTCTCCGGCTCGGCGGCGATCAGCGTGTCTGCGCCCTTGAGCGCGGTCTCGACTTCCTTGTTGCGGTAGGCGGCAATCGCCTTGGCGTACAAAGCGGGAATTGAGACGTCGCGGTCGCCGTAGATCCACGGAATTTTCGTCGGCGAAATGAAGCCCGCCAGTTTTGCGCGCATCCTGTTGTGTTGGTCGGTCCATGCCGCAGGCAGCGGCGTATTGATATAAGGCGATTGCTCCGCGCGCTGGCGCACGGCGTCGATACGGTCGCGCGTTAACGGGTGCGTGCGCATATATTCGCTTTGCTGGTCCGAGGGCAGGAGCTCTTCGGATTCCAGTTTCTGAAAAAACGTTTCAATGCCTTTGGGGTTGATATGGGCGCTTTCGAAAAAGCGCAGCGCCGCCTGGTCGGCGCTGGATTCCTGCACGCGCGTGTGCGCGAGATAACCGCGCAGCGCCATCGAATTGCCGCCCGCCGAGATGGTGGAGGCCGCGCCGCTTTCGCCCGTCGCCATCGCGACGCCAATGCCGAGTACCATGCCAAGGATGCTTTCGTAAGACGCGCGTTCCATCGCCGTGCGCGCGGCGATCAGGTGGCCGCCTGAAATGTGGCCGAGTTCGTGCCCCAGCACGCCAATGATCTCGCCGGCATTCTCGGTTCTCTCAATAAGACCGGTATAGATGAAGATGTTCGCGCCGCCCGCGACGAAGGCGTTGATCTCGGGACTTTGGACGATAACCAGGTTGACGCTGTTTTTATCCATCCCGGCGGCCTCGAGCAGGGGCGTGATCCATTCCCTGAGCGTGGTTTCGATTTCGACGTCGCGGATGATGACGGGCGGTGCCGCCGCAACGGCAAGGCCGGGCCAGAGAACCAATGAAAGAGCGAGGCTGCGCAAAAACAGTTTCAGGCGCGGTCTTTTATATGCCATATTTCCATGTATCTGTGGTTGTTTTCTGCCCAGCAGCATAACCCCAAAGAATAAAATAGGATATGAAATTCGTTCTTCAATGGATTGATGTCGCCTGGCTGGTCATGGCTTTTGCCGTGGCGAAAAAGGACCAGCGCGGCTGGGTCGTTTCTTTTTTCATCGCCAGCATGGTGATGATGCGTATGCTTGTGGAATTGATGACGTATATAGGATATCCGAACGGAATAACCGGCTTGATCGACATGCCGGTTCATAGCCGTGCGCTCATAATTTACAGCCTGTTTTATTTCGCCTATATCGCCTTCTTCCATTTTTCGCCTAACGCGAAAGGCATGTTGCTGATGGCCGGGTCCATCGCCTTTTTCTTCGCGTCGTTTTTCACAACCGCCACGGTCATGATTCCCTGATGTCCAGAAACAAGAAAAAATCGCGGGTTAAAACGGCGAAAAAGAGAAAAACGTCTTCGACGCGCTGGCTAGAACGGCAGCTCAATGATCCTTACGTTGATAAAGCAAAAGCGGCAGGTTACCGCAGCCGCGCCGCGTTCAAGATCATCGAGATCGATGAAAAAATAAACCTGCTGAAAAAAGGCATGAAGATCGTCGATCTCGGCGCCGCGCCGGGCGGCTGGTCGCAGGTCGCCGCGAAAAAAGGCTGCGCGGTCGTCGCGATCGACCTGCTGGAAATGGATGAAATTCCCGGCGTCGATTTCGCGCAGATGGATTTCATGGACGACGATGCGCCGGACAAACTGAAGGCGATGCTCGGCGGCCCGGCGGATGCGGTGCTCTCCGACATGGCGCCCAATACCATGGGCCATAAATCGACCGACCATATCCGCATCATGGCGGTGGTCGAGGCGGCCTATTACTTCGCGAAGGAAGTTCTAAAGCCGGGCGGAACGTTCGTCGCGAAAGTGTTCCAGGGCGGCGCCCAGAACACGCTGCTGGCCGAGATGAAAAAGGATTTCCAGACCGTGAAACACATCAAGCCGCCCGCCAGCCGGAAAGAGAGTTCCGAGCAATATCTGGTGGCTATAGGCTTTCGGGGATAAATTCCTTGCTTTTCCCGCAAAAAGGCATATAACTACCCTGCAAATTTCATAGATGCCCCCAAAGGGCTTTGGTTGGTCAGGAGATTTGCGTCATGCCGTTCAAGAAAATCCGAAATTCCGCAGAAATCCGCGAAGGTCTGACCTTCGACGACGTTTTGCTCGTACCCGGCGCCTCCGAGGTCCAGCCCCACGAAGTCGAGACCAAAACGAAGCTGACCAGGGAAATCACCCTCAATATCCCCATCATGTCGGCGGCCATGGATACGGTCACCGAGGCCGATATGGCGATCGCCATGGCCCAGAATGGCGGCATCGGCATTCTCCACCGCAACATGGATATCGAGGCGCAGGCCAATCATGTGCGCCGCGTGAAACGTTTCGAATCCGGCATGGTCGTCGACCCGATCACCATTGGTCCCGACGCGACGCTGGCCGAGGCGCTGGAACTCATGAGACGCTTTCACATTTCCGGCATTCCGGTGACGGAACATTCAGGCCGTCTCGTCGGCATTCTCACCAACCGCGACGTTCGCTTCGCCGAAAATCCGAACCAGCCGATCCGCGAGTTGATGACATCCGAAGGGCTCGTGAAAGTTTACAACCGCGTCGACAAGGACGAGGCGCGCAAATTGCTGCACAAATTCCGCATCGAAAAACTCCTCGTCGTCGATGACAATGAAAGATGCATCGGGCTCGTGACGGTGAAGGATATCGAGAAATCGCAGCTCTACCCGACCGCGACGAAAGACGCGAAAGACAGGCTGCGCGTCGGCGCGGCAGTGGGCACCGGCGACATCAACGGCGTCGACCGCGCATTGGCGCTCGCGGAAGCAGGGCTTGATCTCGTCGTCGTCGATACGGCGCACGGTCACAGCCGCGGCGTTCTGGATACGGTCGCGAAAATCAGGAAACAGAACCGCAATTCGCTGCAGATCATGGCGGGCAACGTCGCGACGGCCGATGCGGCAAAAGCATTGATCGACGCGGGTGCGGATGCGATCAAGGTCGGCATCGGTCCCGGCTCGATCTGCACGACGCGCATTGTCGCGGGCGTCGGCGTGCCGCAACTCACCGCGATCATGGATACGTCCGAGGCCTGCCGCAAGCGCGGCATTCCGGTCGTCGCCGATGGCGGCATCAAATATTCGGGCGATTTGGCCAAAGCGATTGCCGCCGGCGCCAATGTCGCCATGATGGGCTCGCTCTTCGCCGGAACGGACGAGGCGCCGGGCGAAGTGATTCTCTACCAGGGCCGTTCATATAAGTCCTACCGCGGTATGGGCTCCGTCGGCGCGATGGCGCAGGGCTCCGCCGACCGCTATTTCCAGGCCGGGGTCACGTCTTCCAATAAATTAGTTCCTGAAGGGATTGAAGGGCGCGTGCCGTATAAGGGTCCCATTTCGAACGTTCTGCACCAGATGGTCGGGGGGCTTCGCGCCGCGATGGGCTATACCGGCTGCCGCACGGTTCAAGAAATGCAGGACAGGACGGAATTTATGCGCATGACCACGGCGGGCTACCGCGAGAGCCATGTCCATGACGTCACGATCACGAGGGAAGCTCCCAACTACCGGACCGAGAGTTAGTTCCCATATAATTACCCATAATACGCGAAAATATTTTAGCCCCTGCATCTTGCGGGAGGTACTGGAATTGACTAATGATTCACCGATGCGGCAATGGTGCCGCATTTATTTCCAAGGACAGAAACACTATGACACGCATTCTCGCTCTTACTGCAGCTGCTCTGATCGCAGCCGCACCTTTCGCCGCCATGGCGGAAGACACCCATGCTCCGGCAGCGGATGCACCGGCTGCTGAAGCCGCTGCTCCGGTCGAGCACACGCTCGCTGACGGCACGAAGCTCGTCGTTGAAGGCGATGCAGCGTCTGTCGTTGCCGCTGACGGCACGAAGTCGCCTGCTCCGGACGGCGAACACACCCTCGCTGACGGTACGAAAATCACGACCGCTGCCGGTAAAGTTGTTCCCTCGGCTCCTGCCGCTGGCGACGCTGCTCCCGCAGAAGACGCAGCTCACTAATCAGGGCTGATCCAGGATACGATCCCCGCCTGCGTGACGCGGCGGGGATTTTTCTTTGCCCATTTTTAAACGCGTGATACATAAGCCCGCATGAGACCGGCATCCCGCTTACAGGCAGTCATCGAAATTTACGAACGCATCGGCGCTGCGAAAATCCCGATGGACGGCGTCGTCGGCGACTACATGCGCCAACGCCGTTATATCGGCTCGAAGGACCGCGCCGATATCGCTGAGCGTACGTACAATGTGATGCGCTCCTGGGGCCGTCTGAACTGGTGGCTGCAGCGCGCGGGTGCGGAACTGACGCCGCGCAACCTGCTGATCGCCTATACCGTGCTGGCCGAGGGCACGAACGAGGACAGGCTCAAGGAATTGTTCGACGGCTCGAAATTCGCGCCTTCTGAACTGACCAATGATGAAATTGCGTTGTTCGAACGGCTGAAGGGTAAAGCGCTCGAACATCCCGACATGCCCGAAGCCGTGCGCGTCGAATGTCCGCTGGATTATGAAGAAGCGCTGCGCGGGTATTTTGGTGAAGGTTTCGCAGACGAACTGAAGGCCATGCAAAAATCCGCGACGCTGGATATGCGCGCGAATGTTTTTGTCGCGCCGCGCGAGAAAGTCAGGGAATCGCTGGCTAAAGACGGTGTCAAAACAGATGAGACGCCATTCTCGCCGTGGGGCCTGCGCGCGCGGGACAAGGCTTATCTTTCAAAGACGAAGGCGTTTGCGAAAGGGCTTGTTGAAATCCAGGACGAAGGATCGCAGATGATCGCGCATGTCTGCGGCGCGAAGCGCGGCATGCAGGTGCTGGATTTCTGCGCGGGCGGCGGCGGCAAGACGCTGGCGCTGGCCGCGGCGATGGAGCGCAAGGGCCGTATCGTCGCCATGGATATGGACGCGAAACGCCTGCAGAAAGGCAAGGAGCGCTTCAGGAAGGCACAGGTCGCCGATATCGTCGAGGTGCGCCCCTTAAGCGACGAGCGCCACCGCAAATGGCTGCGCCGCCAGAAGGAAACATTCGACATCGTGCTCTGCGACGTGCCCTGCACGGGAACGGGAACGTGGCGTAGAAATCCGGACAAGCGCTGGAAGCTTTACGGGCCGGGCCTTGAGGAACTGACGAAAACCCAAACCGAAATTCTCGACAAGGTCGCAGGCTGCGTGAAGCCGGGCGGGAAACTCGTTTACGCGACATGTTCGTTGCTGCCCGCCGAGAACGAGGAGCAGGTGGAAGGATTTTTAAAACGCCACCCGGAGTTTTCCGTGCAGCCCGTGGATGAAAAACTGGGCGCGCCCTTCATGCGCCTGACGCCGCTGCGGCATAACACGGACGGGTTTTTCGCCGCGGTGCTGGAGAAGAAATCTTAACCTCCTGATTCCCTTTTCGTTTCCGAGTTATTCATTCGGCCAATTTCCGGGGAGGGGGGTGGGGCCCCTCATTGATTTCAAAAGATTTTCTATCAGTTCGTTCGTCGCGCCGAGAAACGGCGGGCGGGTGTGGTCCTATTCACGATGTCGTCACATCGTCATCGCGAGCGATAGCGAAGCGATCCAGAAACTGGATTGCTTCGGCCTTGCGGCCTCGCAATGATGAAAGTGGAGAAAGTGTAATAGATGTCGGCCGAAATGTAAAGGAATAAATTCCTAATACGGCTGGTATGGCAAAAGATGTCATGCCCGCCTTGGGCGGGCATCCGGTCTTTTTGCCGGGCCCCCGCCTTCGCGGGGGTGACAGAATGGATTAAGCCGCTGCGCTGCTCTTTGTCTTGGCGCGCATTTCCTTGGCGGCGGCGACCATGTTTTCGAGCGCCGGTTTGACTTCCTTCCAGCCGCGCGTCTTCAGGCCGCAATCGGGATTAACCCAAAGTTGGCGCGGCGCGATGACTTTCGCCGCTTTCTCAAGCAGGTCGGTCATTTCCTTCACATCCGGCACGCGCGGCGAGTGAATGTCGTAAACGCCGGGTCCGATTTCGTTCGGGTATTTGAACTCGGCGAACGCATCCAGCAGGCGCATCTGCGAACGCGACGTTTCGATTGAAATCACGTCCGCATCCATCGCCGCCACCGATTCAATGATCGTGTTGAAATCCGAGTAGCACATATGGGTGTGGATCTGCGTCTTGTCCTCGACGCCCGAGGCCGAGATGCGGAAATTCTCGACGGCCTTGTCGAGATAATCCTTGTAATCGGCCTGGCGCAGCGGCAAGCCCTCGCGGATTGCGGCTTCGTCGATCTGGATCATGCGGATGCCAGCACGTTCAAGGTCCGTAACTTCATCACGGATGGCCAGCGCGATCTGGCGCGCCGTGATATAGCGCGGCTGGTCGTCGCGTACGAAAGACCATTGCAGAATCGTGATCGGGCCGGTGAGCATGCCCTTCATGACTTTGTCCGTGAGGCTCTGCGCGTATTTCGACCATTCGACGGTCATCGGTTTCGGGCGCGAGACATCGCCGAAAATAATCGGCGGTTTCACGCAGCGCGAACCATAGGACTGCACCCAGCCATTGGATGAGAACACGAAACCGGCCAACTGCTCGCCGAAATATTCGACCATGTCGTTGCGCTCGGGCTCGCCGTGCACGAGGACGTCGATGCCGATGCCGTGCTGGAAATCAACGGCGGATTTGATTTCATCCTGCATGGCCTTTTTATAGGCAGCATCGTTTATTTTACCCGCCTTGAACTCGGCGCGCGCCTTGCGGATATTTTCCGTCTGCGGGAACGAGCCGATCGAGGTGGTCGGAAACAGCGGCAGGTTCAGCGCCGCGTGCTGGATTTTCTGGCGGTCCTTGAACGAGGATTTGCGCTTCATCATGTCGGGCGTGATCGCTTTCATGCGCTCCTGGACCTGTTTATCGTGGATGCGCGGGGAGGTTTTGCGCTCCTGCACGATGCCGTCGGACACTTGGAGCGCCAGCGAAACGGATTCGCGGCCGTTATTGACGGCCTTGGCGACGGCGACGATCTCGGCGACTTTCTGCGTCGCGAACGCCATCCAGTTCTTGATCTGCGGGTCTAATGTCTTTTCATTGTCGAGATCGACCGGGCTGTGCAGCAACGAGCAACTCGGCGCAACGAAGACTTTATCCGTGCCAAGTTTCTGCACGGCCTTCTCGATTTTCTGGATAGAGGCGGATAGGTCGTTCTTCCAGATATTACGGCCATCGACCACGCCGAGCGAGAGAACCTTGTCGCCCGCTTTCGCTATGACCTTGTCAAGCTGGTCGGCGCCGCGCACGAGGTCGACATGGATCCCGGCAACCGGAAGTGCAAAAGCTGTGTCGGTATTGTCGCGCAGGGACTCGAAATACGTCGCCAGCATGATCTTGATGCCCGGCACGGCATCGGCGATCGTTTTATAGGCGCTTTTGTAAGCTTCTTTATAACGATCCTCGATATCGAGCGCGAGGGCGGGCTCATCGATCTGCACCCATTCCGCGCCGAGATTTTGCAGGTTTCTTAGGATATGGATGTAGGCCTTGACGATGCCGGGCACCAGCGTGCAGCGGCATTCGGTGAAGTTTTCCGGTTTGCTTCCTGAAAGCAGATAGGTGATCGGGCCGATGAGCACGGGCCGCGTCTGGATGCCGAGCGCTTTGGCTTCCGAATATTCGTCGAAAATTTTCGACGAGGAAATTTTGAAATTCATGCCCGGTGTCAGTTCCGGCACGAGATAGTGGTAATTCGTGTCGAGCCATTTGGTCATGGTCATGGCCGTGACATCGACGCCGTCCTGCTGGCGTCCGCGCGCCATCGCGAAATAGGTGTTGAGGTCGACCTTATCGCTTGTCCAGTTATAACGCTTCGGCACCGCGCCGAGCAGGGCGGTCATGTCGAGCATCTGGTCGTAGAAAGAGAAATCGTTCGACGGGATATGGTCGAGGCCGGCGTCTTTCTGGAGTTTCCAGTGACGTGCGCGAAGTTCCTTACCTGCCGCCAGCAGGTCTTTCTCGGAGCTTTTGCCCGCCCAGAAACTTTCGACGGCTTTTTTCAGTTCGCGTTGTGCGCCGATGCGCGGGAAACCAAGGTTCGTTGCGAGGACCATTTTCTATCTTCCATATATGTGATTTATCGTCCCGCGATATTAGGCGGGGGCGGGGAATTAATCAACGGGAGAGGGGGTTTGTCTTAAATATTGTAAGCAAACTGAGCGTCAGGGGTTTTACGGCTATTAGGTGCGGGAATCATTTCAGCCGTCATTCTCTGAAGTCCCTCGCGAGGCCCAAAATAGCGAACACTTTCCGATGCTGCCTGATTCGCCTGTTCGATCGACCAAGCAATATCGCCAGAGCGGGCATAATGAAAACAGAAAGCGCCATGCATGATATCGCCAGAAGCAAGCGTATCGACAGCTTCACAAAGGATCACAGGGATTTCAATGATTCCGCTGGGCGTATTCAGCAAGGTGCTTTCATGGCCTCGTGTTACTGCAATATGTTCTCTGCCCTTGCTTTTGAAATATTCGATTATCTCTCCAGGGGTCATTGACTGATTTTCAGGTTCGAATTCATGCGAGGCGATGATGATATCAGAAAGCGCAATCAACGGCGGCACGTAGGGTTTCCAGGTTCCTGCATCGAGAACAACAGGCACGTTACTGTCACGGGCGGCGCGCCCTACCATGGTAGTGATTAACGGGCAGCGGCATTCGAGCATAACGACATCGGCTTTTTTGATGTCATAGACGAGGCGTCGCTGTTGGTTTTCGGGCATGCCGATTTTGTGCTCAGCGTATATATTACGTTCTTCAGTTTCATCGGGATGAATGGAACGTTCTTTACCGAAGGAAAAACCGAAATTCTGCTGCAGTGAAAAATCATCGCCGGGATTGCAGTCGCGAAGAATAACGCCGTGTTGGGAAAGATCGGAGGCAACTTCACTTCTTACACGCCCGAAAGGGGTATAAAGGAAAGCCGTTTCACTGTGATAAACCTTGCGGCCCAGAATCCCGTGCGCGATGGCGGCATTTGGGGCGCTGCCGCCCACGAAAATACGTTCGGATGTATAAGGCGTTTTTACGCCAAAATTTTTGGGAAGAGATTTAAGTCCCCGAAGATGATCTTCAACGGCGCGGCCGGCAAAGATAGTGACAGGATAATCGTTCTTCATACGCAATACTCTCCCAGTGACCCATTTTTTTGTATGAATAATTTCTAACAGACAGCGGATTTAACGCAATAGTTTTTTGGTTGCTAAGTCCGCAGCGCCCTGCACGCCTGCGTTGTAATATCCTGCTTGTTCAGCGTGTAGAAATGGATATGGGAGACGCCGTTTTTGGCGAGATCCAGCGCCTGTTTGACCAGCAGTTCCTCGGCATATTTGCGCGAATCCCCGGGTTTTCCCTCGAACTTCGAGAAACCCTCCGCCAGCCAGCCCGGCACGCTGGCCTGGCAGCGCCCGGCGAAGCGCAGCATGGATTTGAAATCATGGACCGGCAGGAGGCCGGGGCAAATCTGCGTCTCGATTCCCGCTTTCCGGCACTTCTCGACGAAGCTGTAGAATTTATCATTCTCGAAAAAGAACTGCGTGATCGCGCGCGTCGCCCCGGCGTCGCATTTTTTCTTGAGCGCGAAAATATCATCCTCGAGCGAGTTTGAATCCGGGTGTTTCTCGGGATAGGCGGCGACCGATATTTCGAACTGGTGACGCTGGCACAGGGCCTCGATGAAATCGCTCGTATACTGAAAGTAATTTTCGTCTTTCGCCAGCGGCCATGAGAGGTCAGCCGGCAGGTCGCCGCGCAGGGCGATGATGTGGCGCGTGCCGTTATTCCACAGCGCGTCGGTCACGGCGAAAACATCGTCGCGCGTCGTGTTGATGAAGGTGAGGTGCGCAGCCACCGGCAGGTTGGTTTTCGCGCGCAAGGAAGAAACAATCTCCAGCGTCTTGTCCCGCGTCGAGCCGCCCGCGCCGTAGGTCACGGTCATGAAGGAGGGCTCCAGCGCGGCCAGCAGTGGAATCGCCTCCCAGAACGACGCCTCGGCGGCCTCGGTTTTGGGCGGGAAAAACTCGAAACTGTAGGTCGGTTTCATTATTTCATATGGGCACAGAAAATTGAAAAAGACAATTCGGAACCTTGGCCGTCATCGCGAGCGATAGCGAGGCAATCCAGAAAGCTGAAGGCTGGATTGCTTCGTCGCCATGCTCCTCGCAATGACGAACTCGTTGATTTTCAAGTGCATATATTGTAGAAAATCGCATGACACAAACCGCCCCCAAAACCACCGCCAATATCCAGCGCCACGACCGCATCCTGATCCTCGATTTCGGGTCGCAGGTTACGCAATTGATCGCGAGGCGCCTGCGCGAAAACGGCGTTTACTGCGAAATCTGGCCGTTCAACCAGGCGCCCGAGGAACGGGTAAAAGGCTTCGCGCCCAGGGGCATCATCCTCTCCGGCGGCCCGGCCAGCGTGACCAAGGCAGACTCGCCCCGCGCCCCGGATTACGTATTCGAACTCGGGCTGCCATTGCTCGGGATTTGCTACGGTCAGCAGACGATGGTGCAGCAACTGGGCGGCAAGGTCGAAGGCTCCGACCACCAGGAATTCGGCCGCGCCTACGTCAAGGTGCAAAAACCCTGCGCGATTTTCGAGGGCGTCTGGAGCCCCGGCGCCACCGAACAGGTCTGGATGAGCCACGGCGACCGCGTGACGAAATTGCCGAGCGGGTTCGAGGTTGTCGGCACGAGCGAGGGCGCGCCCTATGCGTTTGTCGCGAACGAGGCCAAAAAATTCTACGGCGTGCAATTTCACCCCGAAGTCATGCATACGCCGCACGGCGCGCAGCTCCTCAAAAATTTCACGCACCTCGTCTGCGGTTGCTCCGGCGACTGGACGATGGCGGCATTCCGCGAGGAAGCGGTTGCGAAAATTCGCAAGCAGATCGGCAAGGGCCGCGTGATTTGCGGTCTGTCCGGCGGCGTGGATTCATCCGTTACCGCCGTGCTGCTGCATGAAGCGATCGGCGACCAGTTGACATGTATTTACGTCGACACCGGCCTGATGCGCGCGAACGAAAGCAAGCAGGTCGTCGACATGTTCCGCGGCGCGTACAACATCCCGCTCATTCATGAGGACGCAAGCGAGCGGTTTCTGAACGGCCTCGAGGGGATTTCCGAACCGGAAATGAAACGCAAACTGATCGGCACGATGTTCATCGACGTGTTCGAGAAACTTACGAAAGAAGCGGGACAGGCCGAATTCCTCGCGCAGGGAACATTGTACCCGGACGTAATTGAATCGGTTTCGTTCACCGGCGGTCCGAGCGTCACGATCAAGAGCCACCACAATGTCGGCGGCCTGCCCGAGACGATGAAGTTGAAACTGGTCGAACCCTTGCGCGAATTGTTCAAGGATGAAGTGCGCGCGCTGGGCCGCGAGCTCGGCATGCCCGAGGAATTCATCAGGCGCCACCCGTTCCCCGGACCCGGCCTGGCGATCCGCATCCCCGGCGAGATCACGCGCGAGAAACTGGAAATCCTGCGCAAGGCCGACACGGTTTACCTGGAGGAAATCCGCAATGCCGGGCTGTATGACGCGATCTGGCAGGCCTTCGCCGTGCTGCTCCCCGTCAAAACCGTCGGTGTCATGGGCGACGACCGCACCTATGATTACGTTTGCGCGCTTCGCGCCGTGACCAGCACCGACGGCATGACGGCGGACTCATACCCGTTCAGCCACGAATTCCTCTCCCGCGTCGCCACGCGCATCATCAACGAGGTGCGCGGCATCAACCGCGTGGTTTATGATGTGACGAGTAAACCCCCCGGCACCATCGAGTGGGAGTGATTTCTATTAGAAAAATTACTCATAAACCATTGATTTAAAACAATACTAATCTTTGCAGCTTTACTACAAACTTTCTACAAACTATGCTATTTTTCAATAGCTTAAGTTTTGTGAACTGTGAACATACTGCAAAGAAACAGGATTATTGTGAACAATCGGTCTCAAATAGCGCAGAAAACATCTAAGAAGCGCAGTAAATCAGCAAAAACAAAAGACAGTCACCGTATTGTCGAAAGCTACGAACTGCTCGATGGCGCAGTTACAGTTATTCGCACGACCAAGAGTGGAAGATTCTGGTCTATGTCATGCTGGTTAAGAGAAGAGGGAAAAGCTTATCGCAGGTCTTTGCGTACAAAAAATTTAGAAGAAGCAAAAGAACTCGCTAGAGACCAGTATTTTAAACTTAAAGCAGATATTCAATACGGGAATAGAATTTTTTCTAAAACAGCAGAAGAACTCGTTAAAGATTTCATTAAATACAAAAGTGATGAGGCAAAATCAGGGCTTATTACGCAAGGTCGTGTAAGTACAATTACAACGTCACTAAATCGCTGGTTTCTGACTTATGTTGGAAAAAAGAAAAAGCTAGATACGCTTAATAGACATTCTTTTGAAGAATATTACGTTTGGCGCAGGCAAAAGGCGTCTGATGTTAGAAACGCAACTCTTATCAATGAACGTGCGCTTATCTCTTCACTATACAAATACGGTATATCGAGAGGATTCTTGCGGCACGACCAGATGCCGATTTTTCCTAGGCTAAACATCAAAAAATCGCAGGTAGAAAGACGAGATGATTTTGATATTCAAGACTGGGAAAAGCTTTATCGTTCGTTTCGACGCTGGGTAGGAAAAGCGACAAGCAATAAAGAAGAAGAACAAAGAAAATTCATAAGGGATTTTATTATTCTG
>CAADGI010000021.1 GCA_900696495.1 uncultured Alphaproteobacteria bacterium | reverse complement strand
TTCTATGATGCGGGCGTTGTCTGGAACAAGGACGCAACCACATCGGCCGGCAAGCGCGACAGCATCACCTCGGTCGGGCTGGGCGTGCGGGCGCAGGTGTTCGATGAAGCGACCGATGTCGGCGCCGCCGTGGCGTTCCCGCTGACCCGCGATGTGGGCACCGAGAACAACAAGCGCACCGAATACTACTTCAACGTCAGCCGCAAATTCTAAGGCTTGAAGATAAGATTTAAAAAACCCGCCCTCACCCGGCGGGTTTTTTTAGGTATTGTATCAGCTTGAAATATCCCCTTCCCGTCATCCCCGCGGCGGGGCGTCAGCCGCGCTTGAACGGCGGGGATCCATAATGTGCGCGGCCCTTGCCGCGTGCCTTGTTCGTGCCGGACCCCCGCCGCAGTTTATCCCCGCGCAGGCGAGGACGGGGGTGACAGTTTTCAGGATTTTCAAATTTTTTATTGGCCGGGAGCCTTGTTGGCGGCGAGAGCGCAGAACGCGAACAGCATCCCGAAGGCGCCGATCCACATGCCCTGCCATAAACCATATCCCGTCGCGGCGACGGAAAGCGCGGTGAAGAACACCGCCAGCGCCGAACGCGCATAAACCGGCTCCATCCTCTGCGCGGCGCGCAGCACCCAGGCGAAAAACGCGGCGGCGAACAGCGCGCCCCAGACGCCGAGCTCGATCCAGAGCTGCAGCGCGAAATTATGCGGATGCATCGCGTTCGGCCGGTTGTGATAAATCATCTTCAGATCGAATTCCATAGCGCGAGTCGCCTCGACGCCGTAACCCTGGAAGGGGCGCTCCAGCGCCTTGCGCCCGATAGAATCCCAGATTTCAAGGCGTGCGAGGCCGCTGCCCTGCGTGGCGAATTCGCTGTTCTCGGCGTAGGCGGGCATGATTTTAAACATATACTGCGCGATCCACGGCGTGGCGAGGATGCCGAGCGCGAGGCACGCGGCAAGCCCGATCCACGCGGCGCGCGCGCGAACGGGGAATAAAAAATAAAGCGCGGCGCCGATGACAACCGCGAGCTGGGCGCTCTGGCTGTCGGTGCGGTACAGCGCCGCCGCGACCAGGACGAAATACAGCGCATAAAACGCGTGTTTTACTTGCTTCTTCCACGCCGCGGCACGCGTGCAGGTGATAGCCAGCGGCGCGAGAATCACCAGCAAGGACGCCGAACGGTTCAAAAAGAAAAGATTTACATCACCGGGAATGCGCTCATGCACGAGATGGTAAAATGGCGCGCCGGCATAAAGCTCGATCAGGAGCACCGCCCCAGCCATGATAAAAGCGAAGGGAAACCACGCGCTGAATAAATTGCCGTTCTCTTTGCGCGCCAGGCTGAACAGCAACGCGCCGCCGAATAATATCGGCGCGGTTTTCAGCGTGCGCTCCAGCGATTCCGCCGGGTCGAACGCCCAGAATGTCGCCAGCGCCATCAGCGCGACAAGTCCCGCCATCCACGCGAACGAAAGCCAGTGCATCTCCGGCCATCTGCCACGATATACGCGGTACAACGCCAGCGCGATCAGCGCCACCAGCAGCGGCAGCAAATTCAGCGCGCGCGGCATGATGATCGCAATCACCGGCAACGCACACAGCGCGCCTGCGAAAAAATTTTCGTATGTCGATTGATTATCCGTCTGCGCCGCGTTCATACGCTAAAAGATACACGCTTTGCGCACGCGGCGGAAGGCAGGCTTATTCGAACTCGATGACCTTGACCTCGACGCCCGCGGCGTCTTCGGTGTCCATCACGCGGCCGTCCTGCTCGCTTTTATAGAAAGCGCGGATCTTGCCCTCGCCGACGCTGTCATGCTGCTCGGTCTGGCCGTCGCCCTTGTCGTTGATGGTCGAGGTGACCTCGGTGCCGAATTTCTGCTCCAGCTCGCCCTCGATCGTGCCGGCCTCATGGCCCGCAGCGGGCTCGGTGCCTACTTTATCGCTGGCCGCAGGCTCCGTACCCGTTGTATCTGGCTCTTCCTCTCCGGCGGCGGGCTCGATATTCTCAGGCTTTACGGGCTCGGCGGGCGCGCTCTTGTCCTTCAGCGCCACGGGGTTTTCATTGTGGAAACGCTCGCCGAACTCATCCTCGGCATAGACGAACGATCCCGCCATCAGGACCGCCATACCCATTATAAAGCTCGCGAACAGTTTCATTTTTAATCTCCTTAGTTAAATACGCCCTAGTTAAATACCCCTTGAATGGCGTCGCCTGCCCCGGACAGGTCCTTGCCGAAGCCCTCGGCGGTGTTGCAGGCCGACAGGCCCACGCTCACTAAAACCAACATACCCAGTGTTAATACGTTCCGGTTCATATAAATACCTTTCCTCTTATAGCAGGGCGATTACTTTATGGCAAATTGGCCGGAAGAACCGCGATTTCAGGAGCTTAAAAGATCGTACCCGGCTTCTCAAGAGCCGATTGAGAGCACTAAACCGGTGTGGTAGAGGTGGGGCGTCAACAATAAGAGGTCACGGGTGGCCAGGCATCTTTACCAGGAAGACGATGGGCGGGTGAGCCAGTTCTCGCTGTTCGAGGGCGACCTCATGAACCGGTCGTTCGCCAGGATCGGCCTCGGCCCCCGCGCGCCGCACCATATCCTGTTCCGGTTCCTGATCCTGGTGACCATCAGCTACGGCGGCATGGCGGTGTTCTCGATCCAGCAGGTCATGAACCTGCCGCCCGACCCGCACCCGGCGACGAATTTCTTTCTCGATTTCGCCGCCTACACGCAATATTTCGTCGGCCTGCCGCTGTTCCTGATCGCCGAGCGGATCATTTCCGACAACATCCTCTCCGCCGCGCGCGACTTTGAAAACAGCGGCGTCGTCTCGGACGAAGACAAACCGAAACTTGCAGAAATGGAAACACGTGTCGCGGAACTGCGCCGGGCGATGTGGCCGGAATATTTCCTGATGCTGATGTCGCTCTATATGGGCGTGATGGCGCTCGGCGTCGAGATGTTCACGACCAACACCGAGATGGTGACATGGCACAGCTATAAAATCGATCACCCGGTTTTCACGCGCTGGATGACGCCGGCGGGCTGGTACGCGATGTTCATCGGCCTGCCGATCATGAGCTATATCTGGCTCCGCACCTTCTGGAAGGTGACGCTGTGGTACTGGTATCTCAAGCAGATTTCGAAATTCCAATTAACGTTAGTGGCTTCGCACCCGGATAAAACCGGCGGCATCGGATTCCTGAGCGAAGTGCAGGCGAAATTCGCGATCGTCATTCTCGCCTTCGGGATCAGCAACATCCTCTCGACGGTCGGCTATAAAATCGCGGTCGAGCACGCGCCGGTCGATCTGCCGCCGGTGTGGGGCATGGTGGTCGGCTTCGTCGTGTTCGCGCCGATCATGTTCCTCGCGCCGCTGCTGCTGTTCACGAAACAACTCTCCCGTACCAAGAAACGCGCGATGGCGCAATTCCGCGAGAAAGCCATGGCGAGCGCGGTCTCGGTCGAGCAACGCTGGCTGATGAATGACGACACGCCGGGGCGCGAGGAAAAGCTCCGCGACGAGCTGGCGCAGCTCAATCTTCTCACCGGGTTTTACGAGCGCATCCAGTCGATGCGCGTCATCCCGTTTGACCTGCGCAGCGGCGGTCAGCTCGTCGGCTCCGCCGTCGGCCCGATGATCCCGCTCCTGCCCTATTTCTTCGACATCCCCGAGGCGTGGATGAAGATTATCCAGGCGCTGTTCGGCTGGGTGACGGGTAAATAAGGCCGAAGTTTTTTGTGTAAACTTGTTAAATTTTTGAATAATAAGAATATATAATTGGCCTTCTAGTTTTTAGCTTAGAGAACAAAATGAAAAAAATTTAACAGATTCAGATGTTCAAAGACAAAATATATTGAACAATCCTTATGCATTGAAAACAATCGAACAAGAACTGGATCTGGGCGGTGTTTATTTTCAAAATGAGCGTATTTTTACCAAAAACCAGCTTGCACATCTTTTAGAGATAGATGAACGCACTATTGAGCGATATTTGCATTCACATGGTAACGAATTAAGCCAAAATGGCTACAAGCTTTTAAAAGGTAAGTCATTGAATGAATTAAAAAATTTAGGTCTCTCCGACATTAATGTCGGAGACAAGGCCCCCAGTTTAGGAATATTTACATTCAGGGCCCTTCTGAACTTTGCAATGTTGGTGACAGAAAGTGAAAAAGCCAAAGAAATCAGATCACGAGTTTTGGATATTGTAATTGACGTCATCGCCCAGAAAGCAGGCGGCCATACCAAATATATCAATCAACGAGATGGCGATTATCTCCCAGCAGCGTTTCAGGAAGAAAACTATCGTAAAAAATTTACGAGTGCCCTTTATAAGTATGTAGAAAATTTTCCTTATAAGTTCCCAACTTTTACAGACAAAATTTATCAAAGTATTTTTAAAGAAAAAGCCAAAGAATATAAAAAAATCTTAAAACTTCACGAGCATGAAAATGTTAGAGAAACCATGTATTCAGAAGTTTTAGATTTAATAGCTGCATATGAGAACGGCTTAGCGCACGCGATAGAAAATAAATTTAATGTATTAAATAGAAAATTAAATTATCAGGAATTAAAAACTCTTTTTCAAGAGTTTGAAGCGAACCCAAGCTTTGAACCTTTAGTTCAAGCGGCTTGTACAAAAATGGCAAGCCGCGACCTAAGCTTTCGTGACGCCTTACATGAGAAATTAAAGCACTATATTAAAGCTGTTTCAGAAAGTGATTATGAGCGTTTTTTAGGTGAGAAAAGTAAAGCATTAGAAGAACGAATTGCAGAATCCCTAGACGTATATAAACGTTTGAGGGACAGATAATGATCTCAAATAATTATGCTTATTTTGATATTCGCTATGCTTTAATCACCCACAAAACAGTTATTGAGCAGTCAGGGGGTTTGGCAGGAGTCAAAAACCAAGGTTATTTGGAAAGCGTCTTAGATCATATTCAGAATGATGGGTATTATCCGGAACTGGTCGATAAGATAACTCACTTGGTTCACTCAGTTATTAAAATTCATGCGTTCAATGATGGGAACAAACGCGCCGGTATTGCGTTGGGTTCATATTTTTTGGAGTTAAACGGTCATGATTATAGCGTCTTAAAATTTACTGCAGAAATGGAAAATATTGTCGTCTGGGTAGCGGAAAATAAAATTGATAAAGATCTCCTAAAGGAATTAATCGAAAGTATTTTGTACGAAGATGATTATTCTGAAGAATTAAAATTGAAACTTATAAGCGCAATTTCTAATTAAATCCCCCATGACCGAATTCATTATATTAATGGCCTCGTTAATGTCCGTCGTCGCGATCAGCATCGACGCGATGCTGCCGGCGCTCGGCATTATCGGCGGCGATCTCGGCGTGGAGAACGTCAACACGACGCAGCTGGTCATCAGCTTCATTTTCCTCGGCATGATGATGGGGCACCTGGTCTGCGGGCCGCTGTCGGACGCGCTCGGGCGGCGCCCGGTGCTGTTCGCGGGGCTGACGCTTTACGCGGCAGGAAGCGTCATCTGCTATTTCGCGGGCTCGATTGAAATGCTGCTGATGGGCCGCGTGATCCAGGGCCTTGGCGTGTCCGGCCCCTATGTCTCGACGGTGGCCATCGTGCGCGACCGTTACGCGGGCCGCGACATGGCGAGGATCATGAGTCTCGTGATGATGATTTTCATCCTCGTCCCGGCCATCGCGCCGATGCTCGGGCAAGGCATTCTTTACATCGCGTCGTGGCGCGAGATTTTCCTGTTTTACATTCTCTACGGCACCACGCTTGGCCTCTGGGTTTTCCTGCGCCTGCCCGAGACGCTGCACGCCGAGGATAAAATCCCGTTCAGCGCGGCGGCCATCGCGCGCGGGTTTAGAACCGTTTTCAAAACGCGTGTTACGGTCTGCTACATGATGTGCATGGGCATCTGTTTCGGCAGTTTGATCGGCTACCTCAATTCCTGCCGCCAGATTTTCCAGGACCAGTTCCACACTGGCGACGCGTTCGCGTTTTATTTCGGCGGCCTCGCGCTCGTGATCGGCGTCGCGTCGCTGCTGAATTCCCGTATCGTCGGCAAATACGGCATGCGGGCGATTTGCCTCCGCGCCACCATCGTGATCATGGGCGTCTCGGCGCTGTTCCTTGCCATCAATCTCAGCATACCGGTGACGCTACCGATGTTCGTTGCCTATGCCGCCGTGATGTTCTTCTGCTTTGGCCTGATGTTCGGCAATCTCAACGCCATCGCCATGGAGCCGATGGGCCATATCGCGGGGATCGCGGCGGCGGTGGTCGGCTCGACCTCGTCGCTCATCTCGCTCTCGGTCGGCACATTTATAGGTCAATCCTATGACGGCACGCTCATCCCCGTGGTCGCGGGGTTCTTCGCCCTGAACACGGTTTCGCTATGCCTGATGCTGTTTGCGGGAAAAAGCTCCGGCGCACAGGCAGCATAAAAACATGAAGAGCGACCGGATAACGGAAGAAACGATAAAGCAACTTGTCGATAGTTTTTACAGCAAGGTCGCGCAGGATGAAGATCTGGGGCCGATCTTCAAGAAGGCCATCGGTGACGGGACCGAAGCGTGGAAGCCACACCTGAACACGATGTATGATTTCTGGTCCTCGATGTTTCTGGGGAGCGGCCGATATAATGGAAGGCCCCTGCCCAAACATATCGCTTTGCCGCCTTTCGATCTGGATTTATTCGAACGATGGCTGGCGCTGTTTTCTGAAACCGCCCATGAAATTCATACGGATGATATTGCCGCCCTGTATGTTGAAAGAAGCAGGCGCATCGCAGAGAACCTGAAATCTGGTGTCTCCAGAATGTGGGGCGTGTAGTTTTGAAAGATGGTGGACCCGAACGGGATCGAACCGTCGACCTCTTGCATGCCATGCAAGCGCTCTCCCAGCTGAGCTACGGGCCCCCAAGAAAAATGGCTTAAGGAGCCCCGAAATTAAAAGGGGCGACCTCTAAAGTCCAGTCCTTTTTAAGGGGCCGGAAAGGGCTTATTTCTTCAATAAATCCCGGATTTCCGTGAGCAGGACGATATCCTGCGGCGGGGGCGGCGCGTCCTTGGCGCCGGGTTTTTCGCTCTGGCGCTTCAGTTTGTTCACGCCCTTGACCAGCATGAAGATCGCGAAGGACACGATGATGAAATTGATGACAGCGTTGATGAACGCACCGTACGAGATAACCGGCGCGCCTGCGTCCTTGGCCGCCTTGAGGCTGGCGTAGCTTTCGCCGTTCAGCGCCACGAATTTATCGGCGAAATCGACGCCGCTGGTCGCCACGCCGATGACGGGCATGATCAGGTCGCCGACCATGGAATTGACGATGGCGGTGAACGCCGCGCCCATGATGATACCGACAGCCATGTCCATGACATTGCCGCGTGAAATAAATTCCTTGAATTCCTTGAGCATTGGTCTCTCCTTCAATATGAAGTTGTAACCGTAGCACAAAAAAAGCCGCCTGATCTAGGGGGCGGCTTTTTGTGAATGATTTCGCTTGGTTACGGCTTTAGTTTCTTTGGCCGAAGATCTGGATCAGGTACTGGAACAGCGCGATGAAGCTGATGTAAAGGTTCAGGGTCGCGCTCCAGGCCATGCGGCTGTTGGCTTCATCGCCGGCGCCGGGATGATACATTTCCTTGGTGATCTGCGTCTGCCACGCGGTCAGGCCCGCGAACACGGCGACGCCGACATAGCTGAGGATCTGCGACACGCCGGGATTCATGAAGAACATATTCACCAGCGAAGCGATCAGCAGGCCCCACATGCCCATGATCAGGAACGAGCCGATGCCGTCCAGGTTTTTTTTCGTCGTATAACCGAAGATGCTGAGGCCCGCGAACATCGCCGTGGCGATGAAGAAGACCTGCGCGATGCTTTCCTTCGTAAAGATGTAGCCGATCGTCGAGAAGCTGATGCCGTACAGCGCCGAGAGGGCGAAGAACGACATGGCAAGCTGTTTCGAATTCATGCGCGAAGGGTTAAAGCCGAACCAGACGATCGCGAGCGGCGCGAAAACCACGATATACATTTGCGGGCCGCCGAGGAAAAATTTCATCAACGCCGGAGAAGACGCCACCAGCGCCGCGGTGATCGCGGTCACGAGCACGCCCAGCGTCATGCGGTTGTAAACGCGGCTCATATGCGCGCGCAAACCGGCATCGATCGTCGTGCCCTGGGATCTTGTAACTGTAGAACGGTTTTCCATTTTGTCTATTTCTCCAATTGGTTAAAAGCCTTATGCTCCAACGGCTATAATATAAGTCTAATTATATCATATTTCAAATGGGGATAGCTATTCGCGCCCCCGCTTAAGCCACGGATTTGACTGGCGTAATTGACCCCGGTTTTTGCGGGCTTCTTCGTTGTTGCGCTGGACGGTCGGCGCAAGGGTCGCTTTTGCCATTTCAGGCAGCGCCGGAACCGGCGTATTGGTCATTTCAGAAATGACCCGGATGCGGCTTTCGATCGGCGGATGGGTGGCGAAGAGACCCAAAAAGGGCTGCGCATTCTCGATGCACATCATATCGATGTCGCCGGGCGTGTTCGGAATGTTCGCAAGGCCGGCGATTTTCATCAGGGCGCGCATCATGCCTTCCGGATTTTTCGTCATCTGCACGGCGCCGGCATCCGCCATGAATTCGCGGCGGCGCGAGAGCGCGAAACGCATGAACAAGGTGGCGATGTAACCGACATACAAAATAATCCCGACCGCGATGACGATGAGAATACCGCCGCCGCTCCTGTTGTTTCTGCCGCCGCGGTAGCGAAGCCCGTGACGCAGCGACGACCAGCAAAGCTGCGCGGCGAAACCGACCATGCCGGTGAAAATCACCGTCACCATCAGGAGCCGCACGTCGCGGTTTATAATATGCGTAAGCTCATGCGCGAGCACGGCCTCGAGTTCGTCCTTGCTCAGGCTGTCGATCAGGCCGCGCGTCACCGTCACCGCATAGCTGCGGTCGTCGATGCCGCTGGCGAATGCGTTGCGGGCGCCGGTTTCGATGATATTCAGCGTCGGCATGGTCATGCCCTCGGCGATGCAGAGATTTTCCAGCAGGTTGTAAAGCTCCGGCTCCTGCGTGCGCAGCACAGGCTGCGCGTGGCTGAGCGCGTTGATCATCGATGAATGCCAGAAATAAGAAATGACGAACCAGATGCCGACGACGGCAAGAATGACGGGCCAGAATTCCGCGAGCAATCCGTTGGCGACGGCGATGGCTGCGCCCGGATCGGGCCCGGAGCCCCGTTGATAGGTGTGCGGGCTGTAGCCGCCCATTCCGAATAAATGCGCGTATGTCCCGGCTGCCGCGGCGGCCCAGACGATGCCCATTATAATGAGCGGGTATGCCATCAGCAAAAGCACGCTGCGGATGTTGTTGTTCCAGATCGACGTCTGAAGCCCGGCCGCCATTTTATCTGGCCGGGGGCCTGAAGACGGAGAGAACGCTCTCCGCGAGTTCCGTTTTTGAATTTTCTTTTGTCGCCGCCCGGGCCGTCAGGATCACGTCGCCGTCGGGAGCCTTCACGACGAATTCCGATATCTTCACCAGCTTCGCGTCCTCCGGAACGCCCTTGTAATCGACGACGTTGAAGCTGCCGGAATCGCGGATGTCGAGCGCCAGGTTTTTAACATGCTTGTGCAGCAACGTGCTGTTGGTTTGCTGGGCCATGACATGGCAATTGCCCTCTGTCTCGGAAATAATAGTGTAACTTGTTTTCGGCGACATGACGGCCAGCCACACCTCGCCGCCCTTTGCGGCCCGCACGAACGCCAGCTCTTTTTCCGCTCTCTCCACGGGCGCGCGCTTGTATTTTTCGTCGAGAACCGCGGTCAGCCCGGAGCGATCGGTAAAATACATCAGGCATGTCTTGCGCAGCAGCTCGACCGCATAGCGCGTGCGGTTCTCCACCTCGGGGGAAGTTTCATCCTCCTTCGCCGCCAGCGCGGGCATGGCGTAAAAAAGACAAAGGGTCAAAAGCGTCAGGAACTTCATCTTGGAAAACTTCAGGAGCCGAATTTCACATCCGGCGCCTTGTTATGCGCCTCGCGGTCGATATCGGGAATTTCGAAGAATTCCTCTTTTTTGAATCCCAGGAGCGCCGCGAACAAAATCGCCGGGAATTGCTCGACGGCGGTATTGAGTTCGGCCGTCGCGTTGTTGAAGAACCGGCGCGCGGCGGCGAGCTTGTTCTCGATATCGGAAAGCTCGGCCATCAGCTGCTGAAAATTGGCATTGGCCTTGAGATCGGGATAATTTTCGGCGACGGCAAACAGCCCCATCATCGCGCGCGTCAGCACGTTCTCCGCCTCGACGCGCTGGTCGATATTTTTGGACGCCTTGACGCCCGCGCGCGCGGCGGTGACGTTCTCGAACAGTTTTTTCTCATGCGCCGCATATCCCTTTACCGTTTCCACGAGCTGGGGCACGAGATCGAATCTTTGCTTGAGCTGCACGTCGATATCGGCGAAGGACTGATGACGGTTCTGGCGCAGGGCCACCAGCCGGTTGTAGATCGAGATCATGACAAACGTGGTAAAACCGGCAACCGCCAGGAAAATCATAAGCTCCATAAAAGCCTCCGCATGGTGATAGGACGCACTCTATATATAGTATTACACTTTGCCCGGCCTGCGAAAGCTTTGTTCGCCGCGCTTTTTCAGGGATTTTGCCCTTTTTCCCGGCGCGGATACGCAAAGGATCTTGCGGGGGCGTGCGTAATAGTTGAATATGACCGAATTCCGGCCCTTCTGAGGAGATCCCGATGAAAAAACTTTTCCTGGTCATGGCGCTCGCCGCTTTCTCTTTTTCCGCGCACGCCGCCGACAACGGCCCCGTGACCAACACCACGCTTCCCGACATGCCCAAGCCTATCCAGGAACTCGTGAACCAGGGCGCGCAGGTCCGCTATATCGGCAAGGATCACGGCCTCGATGCGTGGATCACCGTCAAAAACGGCCAGGAACAATATTTCTACGTGCTGCCTGACAAGAGCGCGTTCGTCATGGGCCTGCTGTTCGACGCGAACGGCAAGCTGGTGACCGTGCAGCAGGTCAAGCGCCTGCAGGAGCAGGGCGACACGTTGCTCGACACGCTGGCGCAGGACGCCAACGCGGAACAGATCGATCCGGGAAGCGACCCGAAATTCAAATCGCCGTCCGAACAGCTTTATTACGATATCGAGAACAGCAACTGGATACCGCTCGGCGAGCAGGGCGCGCCGGTCGCCTACGCTTTCATCGATCCGCAGTGCCCGCACTGCCACCAGTTCATCCAGTCGCTGCGCGCCGATTACATAGACAAGGGCAAGATCCAGCTCCGCATCATCCCGGTCGGCTTCAAGGACGAGACGCGCGCGCAGGCCGCGTTCCTGCTCGCGACGCCCAACCCCGCGGAGCGCTGGTTCAAGCACATGGACGGCGACACGAGCGCCCTGCCCGCCAAGACCGAGCTCAACGATCAGGGCGTCCAGAGAAACCTCGCCACCATGCAGTCCTGGCAGTTCAGCGTCACGCCGATGATCGTCTACCGCGGCAAGGACAACAGCGTGAAGCTGGTCCGCGGCAACCCCAAGGATCTCGCGGCCTTTGTTAACGACCTCGGCGCGCGCAGTTAATCCACTGTCATTGCGAGGAGGCTGAAAGCCGACGAAGCAATCCAGAAAACGTTGTTTTCCATGAAATTAAGGCTGGATTGCTTCGGCTACGCCTCGCAATGACGGGTTTCCATTCTGATTATAAAGCCTTATAATTACACCGTGTTAAAGGTTTTCACTTTTTCTCGTTTCCAATGAATCAACGCGCCGAATATCTTCTCAAGGTCCTTGAAAAAATTGGCACGCCGCTGATGGCCTCGATTCTTCAGGCGCCGGGGCGCGGCGCGGCCGATGAAACCCACAAGGACGCCCAGCGCATGGCAGAACTTCTGGCGCGCACAACGCAGGCCAGCATCGAAATGGGCCAGGCCATCGATCTCGGCGCGCTGCCGGACGGCGGCGATTCCGTCCGCGTGGCCCTTGCCGCGCTGGCGGGCGGGCTGATCGGCACGCATTACCGGCAGACAGGCAAGGCGCCCGGCGACAATGACCTTCGCAAAATGACGGCGGCGCTGCAGACGGTCCTGACTTATTCCGGAAATTTCATGCCCGGCGCCGATGTCGCCGCCCGGCTGACCCATCTCGAGCCGCTCGGCCAGTCTGCGGACCCGCAGCAAACCAGCCTGCAATATATTCATGCCCTTATTCCTGTAGTGGGCGCGGTGACGTCCTTCCCCTTCGGCCAGCCCGAGCAGAAACTCGCGATGGACGTCGCGGCGCGGCTGACGCAAAGAGCCATGGAAATGCGTGAAACGCTACTGCCCGGCCTACAGGACGACGAGCAAAAACGCGCCGAGCTTTCCCTCCTCGGCGTATTGGCAAAAATCTACGCGGCCTGCCACGATGCCGAAACCGCGCGCATGATGTCCCTTACGGAAGAACAGCGCATGATGGGCGGCGTGGGGATGGAATCCGTCTGGAAAGCCTTCGATATGCGCGCCGGTATCCTCGAAACCCTTGCCAAAACCATGGTGCCGGCCGGTTCATCGTCCGCCGGCTCCTCCAGCAACTCGAGGGCCCCGGCCCCGCCGCCCGCGGCCGCACCCTACACGCCCACGCCCGCAGCGCCCCCTCCGCCCGCCGCTCCTCCCCCTTCAAACCCGCCGCCAGCGCAGGGTTCCGGGGAATCCAATCCTATGTCCTTCTTCAAGGCGCCTCCTAAAAAAGAGTGACGGAATCGAAATTTCCCCTTAAAATAGACCCCGGTTAATGGAGTAAATTCGCTATGATCGCCGCGTCCAGCAAAGTTCTCGCAGCCTGTCTGATGCTCGCTTCCCAGACCTATTCCGTCCCCCCGGCCGTGCTGGTGGGGATCTACAAGGTCGAGGGCGGCAAGGTCGGCCAGGAAGTCCGGAACGACAACGGCACCTATGACCTCGGCCCCATGCAGATCAACACGATCTGGATGCCGGAACTGGCCGGAAACTGGGGGGTCAGCGAAACCACCGCCCGCAAATGGGTGCGCGACGATGCCTGCACGAATGTCAGCGTCGCGGCATGGATTTTGCGGGGCCACATCGATGAAACCGGCAGCCTCTCGCAGGCCATCGCGCATTATCACTCCCGCACGCCGCTTTTCGGCACGTCGTACAAGAAAAAAGTCATCAGCGTGCTGCATGAAAACGGCCTGGTCCGGACCAGCCGCTGACCTTCCAAAATCGCCCTGAAACAGCCTTTTTGACGCGGGACAGATTGGAAACGCATCTTGCGGATGCATATATGAACCGTTAAGCTTAAATTATAAGCCCTGCTTCCGGACTTAGAGTGAAGACGTTTGTTTTTTTGTAAGGTAATAGGTTAATGGCCCGGTTTTCCGCTCTCGTCGTATTGTTTTCAAGCCTGATGCTGCTGGCTGCCTGCGATACGCCGGCCCGTGAATTCAGCAACGCGCATCCGCAACTCGTCGCCGAACCCGACAGCGTCACCGCCATGCTGGCCGACGCCGCCGATCGCGCCGCCAACTCTCTCGAAACACTCGCCGCCGTTGAAACCGCGCGCGCCCCCGGCATCGCCGTCGGCCCTGTAGGCAACGCGCCCACCGAACTGCGCCGCGCCGTCACCGTCAACTGGGTCGGCCCGGTCGAGCCGATCGCCAAATCGCTGGCCGAGCGCGCCGGTTATAATTTCCTCACTGTCGGCGGGCCTCCGGTCGTGCCGGTTGTCATCTCTCTCGATGTCGAAAACATGCCGGTCATCGATGTTCTGCGCAATATCGGGCTTCAGCTCGGCATGCGCGGGGATATCAAGGTTGACGGTTCGTCCCGGGTTGTCGAGCTTCACTATCCGCCCAACTCCGGTGTCGGCCAATAATTTTTCTGATTTTGGGTTTTTAAATGCCGCGTAAAACGATGAACACAAGCAGGATAAAAATCCCGGCCATTTTCGCCGCGTTGCTTGCGCTTGCCGTGACGCCCGCTTTTGCGCAGGACATCAAGGCCGAAGCCAACGAAACCGCGCAGCAGCAGCAAACCCAGACCGCCGCGCAGGCGCAGATCAATCCCTTCCAGCAGCTTGCCACGGTCCCGACGTCGGGCCAGCCCCAGCCTTACGGATACCAGCAGCCTTACACGCCTTACTATCCCGGCATGCCAGGCATGCCCGGAGAACCCGAGGAGCCAAAGGTAAAAACCAAGCGCGTGATGTACGAAGATCTCGAGAAGGAAACCGTCGGCACCAACGCGGCGCCGCCGCGTCTTGATGATCTGAAAAATCTCGAGCGCGAGAACACGATCGTCGAAGGTGAAACCGGTATGACATTCGACATCCGCCGCGATGCCCTGCGCGAAGCCGCGATTTCCTATGGCGCGCGCGGCGGCCTGGCCTGGCGCACTTATTACATCCGGGGCGACCTTGAAAAAAGCGCGCGCGCGATGGACAAGGTTTACAATTTCCGCCAGCTTTTGATTCCGGCCCCTTCGGGATTTTTAATCGAGCCGCCGATCATCAATGAATCGCTGAACGCGATGCTGATCGAGGATGGCGGGCAGCAGGCGGCCGTTTCCGATGCGCTTTATAACATCGTCAACAACGCGAAAATCGTCTCCAGCGCGCGGACATGGCGGACCTATCTCGAGCGGGAATGGGGCGAGGTCGAGCCGCCGCCGGATATCCTGCGCCCCGAAAACGACGAGGAGCGCCAGATCTGGCGGGAGCTTGTCGCCAAGGGCTGGGACGAAGGCGTGAAGCAGGCCGATGAGATTTTCCAGGACGACCTCAATCTCCTGCAGGCGGATTTTCAGGGCATGGTGCGCTACCGCATCCTGCTGACGCAGGGCATGGTTTCGCCGCCCTACGCGTTGCAGGTTGACCGCGGCGTCACGGGCGATGGCAATCAAATGCGGGTCGGCGACCGCGCCGTACAGATCACCGGCGCATCGGAACTCATAACCGGATCGGAGCAATGGCAGCCCGCAAACCGATAAGCCTTATCAAAAAAGAAGACACTTCGGCGCAAACCTGGCCCGACGAGCCAAACCGGTTCACCGAAGACGCAGTCGATCCGTTTCTTTTATGGTGCGTCAAGCAAGGCGCTTCCGATATCTCCATCCAGTCCGACCGCCAGCCCTACAACGAAATTCACGGCCATCTTTATCCCGGCACGATCCGCAAGATCGACGCCGCCGACATGGCCGTGTTCCTGACGCGCATTTACGGGCCCGAAGCGCTCGCACGCCTCGCCGCGGGCAAGGACCTCGACGTTTCCTACGAAATCCGCCCGGACCGCTACACGCGCATCCGTTTCCGCGTCAACATCACCGCCATTCTGTCCAAGGGCCGCGACGCGGCGCAGATCACGATGCGGGTTCTGCCAAGCGAACCGCCGACGATGAAAGACCTCAAGATCGAGCGCGAAATCATCGATGCGTGGGCGCCGCGCCAGGGCATCGTCATCATCACCGGCCCGACAGGTTCCGGTAAAACCACGCTGCTCGCGGCGGGCAACAGGTTGCTGCTCGAGCGCCCGCAAGGCTGCGGCAAGATGCTGACCTATGAATCGCCGATCGAATATGTTTACGACGCGATCAACAGCCCGCGCTCGCTGGTCGCGCAATCGGAAATTCCCCGTCACCTGCCGAGCTTCGCCGCCGGTATCAGGAACTCGCTCCGCCGCAAGCCCGAAGTCATTCTCGTCGGCGAGGCGCGCGACCGTGAAACGATCAACGCGTCAATCGAAGCGGCGCAGACCGGCCACGCCGTCTACACCACGACGCACACGCTCGGCGTCGCGAACACCGTCCAGCGTATGCTCTCGACCTACGAAATGAACGAGCGCGAGGAACGCGCGGTGGCACTCATGGAAACGCTGCGCCTTGTCGTCACGCAGGCGCTGGTGCCACGCGTGCAGGGCGGACGGATCGGCGTGCGCGAATGGATGAAATTCCCCGAGGAAGTGCGCGAGAAATTAATGGATATGCATTTCACGAAATGGCCTGCCGAAATCCAGCGCATGATCAACCAGTACGGCCGCACGATGCAACGCTCGGCGGAGATCGTCTTCGAGGCCGGGATTATCGACCGCCGCCAATATCTCCTGCTCGCCGCCAGCACCGGCTCGCAATAATTCCCTTTCCGCATAAAAATCTGGTAAGATAGTCATATAAACGGCGGGGACGTGTCATGGCTGCACAGCAGATTGAGAATCTTCAGGAAAAGATGAACTGGCACTGGCGCAATTCCATGCGCACCGTGCGATTCCTGGCTTTCGACGCGCGCGCCGCGCTGCCCTTGCCGCTATTGCTGGTTTACGCGCGCCTTTCCACGCTTTTACTGCTCATTACCTCGCTGCTGTTTTTCCGTTTCCTCGAGCGCAAGGGCCTGACCTTCCCGGCGGCCATCCGCAACTTCCGTTCCTGGGTCGTGGGCAGCAACCGGCCCGGCTGGATCGGCGTCCAGCACAAGAAATTTACGGATTACGGCTAGGCCCTCTTTCTCCTTATTTTTTGGGCTTTTTCGGGCCCTCCCGCTTGTTTTTTGACTGGCGGGGCATTATGGTCAACTCTTGATTTCACACCGATTCATGAGAGGCCGTATGCGTATCAACACAAACCTGGGTGGAAAATCCTTTATTTTGCTGGCTGCTTTTGGCGCCGCAATAACCCTGGGAGCGACTGTCACGCATGCCGGATTTGAATGGGTTCCCCCGACCCAGCCCGCCGCCGCGCCCGAAGTAACGCCTGCCGCGCCGAACGTGACTGTTGCGCCCGGCATTCCCCCGGCAGGACCGTCCGATGCCGTGCTGCCCCTCCCGGGCGCAGAAACCGCGCCCGCTCCCGTCTCGCCTATTCCCGTGACGCCGCAGCTCAGACCTTTTGATGCAACCGCCGCCAACAACGATGTGCCAGTCAACACATTGCTGGATGCGCCGTCCGGTTACCAGGCCCAGCCGCTGCTGCCGCCCGAGGAAAACACCGCGATGAAAGTCCGTGAAGTCAGCCCGCCCCCCGCTGCCGGAAACGCGCCTCTCTCGATTACGGACTCGCGCCCTGTTCTGCCGGAGCCTGTGACGACGCAGCAAATCGCGCCGCCGCCTGCCTTTGAACGTCCCGCTTACGAACCTGCCGAGATGGCGCCGCCCGTTGTTGCGCAACAGCCGCGGGTTTTCATGCCCGAGGACGCGCCGCAGGCCGCTCTCGACAATACGCCCAACAGCCAGAAGCTGGTCATCAATCCGCGCCCGTATGGCGATGCCGTACCGGCTCCTGCCCTGGGCTTCGATTCCGTCGTCGCCTCCGCAGCGGCGCAACAACCGTCCGACAAGCCCGTGCTTGAAGGCTTCGGCAGCGACATGCCCCTCGCGCTGGCGCTGCAGCAGATCGTCCCTTCGGATTACGCGACCTCCTTCGAGTCCGGCGTCAATGTCGGCCAGACGGTTTCATGGGATGGCGGCAAGCCGTGGGACCAGGTGATCAACGACATGCTGGCGCCGCTGCAGCTCCAGGCTGTTATCGTCAATAAAACAGTTCATGTCCGCTCGCCGGGCGGCTGGCGCCAGGGCGATGCTGCGCTTGTTGAGACAAAGCCGGCGGCAGCGCGTGACGGCCTGCGCCGCGCGAACATCAATGATCCGGGTGAAAGCTTACAGCAACAAGCCGCCAATGAATTATCCGACATCGCTACCGCGTCGGGCGGCCCTGAAAAAATTTCACCCGCGAAAGACCACGCCGCCTCTAAAGCAGAGCCCGCTGAAACCGAAACATTGCCGACGCCCGAGCAGCTGAACACCAAAACCCCGGATCAAGCGCCGGAAGCGCAGCAGGATGTTCAGAATACGGCGGAAAAACCCGCGCTGCCGCTTCTGGCCGAAGCCCCCGCAGCGGGAAAAACACCTTCGGAACCCTGGGAAGCAAAGGCAGGCGAAAGCCTCCGCGACATTCTCACGCGCTGGAGCGAGAAAGCCGGCATCGAGCTGGTCTGGATGGCGTCGTATGATTACAAGATCAAGGAAGACGTCGCGCTGAAAGATGATTTCACCGGCGCGGTCGAATCCGTGATTGCCACGGGCCTTGAGGCCGAACCCAGCGCCACGCCCGAACTGCAGGTCATGCAAAAGCCCGGCGCGCATGAGCCCGGCGGCATCCTGATCCGCGACAAGCGCGCTTAAGAAATCAATTATCCAATCAGAAGGAAATTCGCCAGCGTCAGGTCCTGCATCTTGGCGGTGACGCGGAATGACGCGTCGAGCTGGATCTGCAACTGCTGGATGCGCACGGCAACCTCGTTGATATCGACATCCTCGACATCGCCGATCGTATTGAGCAGCAGGTTTTTCTGTTCGACATGGCTTTTCTTCACGTCGTCGATGCGGGCGCGCACGCCCTCGAGCTTGAAGCGCAGCTTGTCGATGTCGTCGATCGCGTTGTTGACCATGGCGGTCAGGCTGTTGAACATCTTGAAGAAATTATCCTTCATTTCCTGGACGGTATCGCCGGGAGCGCCCTGCGCGTCCGGCACACCGGGGTAAGTATTCGGCGGCCCGTATGTATCGATCATCGGCGGCAGTTCGGCATTCATGATCGCGCTCGCCGCCACGATGATGTCGCGGAAGGCCTTGTCGTTGCCGAGCACCGTAAAATCGATCTCGGAAACGTCATCGACGCGCACGAAAACCTTGCCCACCGTCCCGGCGCTGAGCGCGGCGGAATAACCCACGACCGTATCGGTGAGGGCGTTCGGGTTGCCGCCGGTCGCCGTGCGGTCGCGCAAATCGGCCAGCAGGTCGTCGGTCGAAATCGTTCCCGTCTTCCATGACGTGATCAAAACGCTGAGCGCGGAATCCAGCGTGCCGGTGTCGCCCAGCGGCTTGGTCAGCGTGTCGGCGCCGCCGAGCAGGTAACGGTCGTTTTCCTTCGCGTTCACGAGATCCTTCAGGAAGCTCAGCACGCTGGCCGCGAATTCGCGCACAGTCGAGAAATCAACGCCGGGCTCGGACGATGTCATGCCGACCGGGATGTTTTCAATTTCCGTCGTCAGCGGATCGTCGTAATAAATGATGTCGCCTTTCTGGTGTTCGCTTTCCTGCGAGAAATTCACAAGCACGTCGGCGAAATTCTCGGCCTGCGCCTTGAATTCCTCGATCGCGGTCAGCATCAATTTTATCCGGCGGTCGCTGTTGGTGATGTTCTTGATATATTGATTGAACGAATTGAATTCCGTGCGCGCGCGCTTCGAGAGCATGACATCGGTGCCAAGACCCGTGAAAGTCTGCGTTTTCTTGCCGGTCGTCAGTTGTGTCGAAAGCGTCGAGAAGAGCGATTGCTGCTCCTTGATGCGCTCGATCTGGTCCAAAGCCTGTCCCAAAGTTGAAATGCCGGTCATAATCTAGGTCCTTTCGTTATTCCTTTAGCGAATTGCGTTCAGCAGCTCGTCAAACAACTGGTTTACAGCCGTGATCACGCGCGCCGACGCCGCATAGGCCGTCTGCACCTGAATCAGCGTGCCAAGTTCCTCGTCGATATTGACGCCAGACTGGTCGAGCAACTGGCGCTGCAATGTTTCTTTCAGGGTTTCCTCGTCGACTTTGCGCGCCTGGACAAGAATTGTTTCCTGCGTCTGCTCGTTGACGATTTTCTGCGCGTAATCGATCAGCGCGCTCGAGCCGACGATATTCGCAGAAATATTCGCGCCGGGGCCGAGATACTGGTTGCGGAATGCAATCGTCGGGAGCGGCGGCGCGAGCGATGCGTCCGTTTCCGAGCCGTAGGAAACATTACCGACCGGCGAGAGATCCTGCAGCGGGCTTGCCGAGAAACTGCCGAACAGCGCCGAGACGATATTGACGCCGTTCTGGATCGTACCCGCGCCGAACACCGCGTTGGCGCCCGCGCCGTTCGCCGTGAACGGGCCGGATATGATCCTGATGTCGCCGCCGAAATCCGGGTTGTTGTAATCGTTGCCGGGACGCAGGCGCAGGAATCCGTCCGTAGAAGTAACAAGGTCTTCCATCGCAAGGCCGGGCACGGCGAGCAGTTTCGCCTGCAAATCGACCTCGTCGTCGTCAGGCGCAATCGTGATACGCACCGGCGGGTTGTTGCCGACCTGAACGTCGAAATACGGATCCGTCGCCTCGAACGTATCTTCGGCAAAGCCAAGCAGCGCAAGGCCGGCCGCGCCCATGCCGTTCGCAAGGCCGGCGTCGAACGTGATATCGCCGGTCGATTCAACCGTGAACTGGCCATTGGCGCCCTGGGCAAACGTCACGCCCATCGCCGTCAGATCCGCCTGGTCGCCCGCGCCGAGCGCCGGGATGACCGTGCCGTTGATATAGGCAATCAGGTCCTGCACGAAGTTGCCGCCGGTGTTGGGAATCGCGCTGAGCGACACGTCGATATTGACCGGGCCGAGGCCGAGGGAAGCCTCTTCGAATGTCATCCTGAACGTGTCGCTGCCGGGATCGAGAGCGCCGTTGGCGGCAGTGATAAAATCGGCGGGCGCCAGGAAGCTGCTGAGGTTCCGCGTGCCCCTGACTTCGTTTTCAGAACGGATGCCTAAAAATTCCTGCAACGTGTCGTTGGGCGCGGCGTTGGCGGAAACCCGCATGTCGATGGCGCCGACCGCCTGCTGGAAATCGACGTCGCCGAACGAGAATTGCAGCACGCGGCGAATGATTTCGTTCGAGCCCGTGGCGATCGAGGCGCCGTATGTGCCGCTCTGCAGGATCGTGTTGTCGGCGAGAATGTTTTCATTGACCTGGATGACACTGGAAAAACCGACATAACCCACCGGCGTCGGGACGCTCGAATTGGGCGCGGTATCGGGCGGGATATTGCCGGAGCCGTCGGTGAACAGGCGCAAACCCTGCGCTTCGAAGCGCAGCGCCATCTTGTGCGCGAGTTCGTCGAGCTGCGCCATCTGCTTCGGAAAGATTTCATCGCGAAGTTCGAGCAGCCCGCCCAGCTTGCCGCCCGGCGCGTCTTCCGTGATGTCGACCGCGCCCGGATCGGTGAGCGGATTACCGACATAAACGCCCGCGGCCGATGCAGGATAATAAGTCGATGCCGATTGCGGCGTGGCGCGGAAGGTCAGCAATGTCGCGCGGGTCGAGGCCAGTTCGACGCCCTGGCTGGTCTGGACGACGATCGCGCCGTCGCCGCGCGTGAAGCAGGTCAGGTCCATCATCCCGGACAGTTCCTTGATGGCGTCGTCGCGCTTGTCCTCGAGCGCGGCGGTGCTGCGGCCGACGCCGGTGCTGTTCGAAATATCGACGTTCAGTTCGGCGATCTGCCCGAGCAAATCATTGACGCGCGCGACCGTGCCCTCGATCTGACCCTGCGCGTCATTACGCAGCGTCGTGATCAGGCGCGACAGGCCGTTGATCTTGTTGGCGGTGTCGACGGCCTGGTTGACCGTGGCGGATTGCAGGAAACGGTCCTCGGGACTGTCGGCCAGCGCCGAGAAACTGTCATGCAAACGGGCCAGTTCGGCGGCGATCGACAATTCCTTGTCCGGCGGGCCGTGGAACTGCTGGATGCGGCCGAGATAGGATTCCTTGACGTCGAGAAGCGAGGTGTTGCTGATCTGGGTCCAGAGATCGCGGGAGAGGTTCAGGTCCACGTTACGTATAATTTTGTCGGCCAGGACCCCTACCCCCGCGCCATTAATGACCTGGGCCTGTTGCGGCAAAATTTTCCGGGTAAAGCCGGGGGTGCCGACGTTAGCCACGTTGTTCGAGATCACTCCGATCTGCTGCTGCGCGATCCGCAGGCCCGTCAGGGCGGCATTCAAAGCCGTGAGCGACATTTTCAATCCCTATCAGGGGCGCCAGGGGCAATATTTGCCAGAATTGGCGCCGAATTCAGTCCTGTGGATTATCTTGCAAGGAAAATGCCAGTTTTCAGGCCCCGGAGGGGTTTAACGGCGCTGGAGGTTGCGGGCGTCCTGGACCACGGCCGCGTTGAGGCGCTGCACCTCGGGCTGGAGGGCTTCTTCCAGCAGGAGCGAGGTCATCATTTCACGCCGGAGCATGGAATCATAGAAATCCTGCTGCTGCATCAGCTTGATGGCTTCCAGCGTCACGCCGATACGTTTCACGTTGGCGGGCTTGTCGTAGAGGTTCGTGTAAAAATCCGGGTGCTGGTAGATTTTTTTGGTCAGGATTTCCATCTGCGCGTAATAGCTCGGGTGCTGGTCCATCCATCCATAGATCGTCTGTTCGTCCATGCCGAAATTGCGCATCATCGCCTGCATGTAGGCCCAGCCGGAGCGGGGGCCCATGGTGGGGTGCGACTTGCTTTTCATGCCGGCGATGGTGACATAGCTGTTGTGCGCCACGTTCATCGCGGCATAGATATGGCGCGCGTTTATATATTTGAAAAAGTCATCATTGATGGTTTCGGGCACGCCCGGCGGCAGAGGCCGCGGCCAGTAAAGATTTTTGGCCAGCGCAAGGACTTCCGGCTCATCCGGTTCGGGGGGGCGCACCGGAACGCCGCCGGTATGCGTGCTGGTGAAATCGATATTGACCGTCAATTTCTGGTCTATGGTGCGGCGGAAATCGATATCCTTGTTTATATCTCCGGGGTTTGTGCTGCCCGCAGCGCCGGCATTGAAGACCTGGTCGTGATCGCACATGAAATTCAGGCCGTTGTTATTGTCGTTGGTATCGCAATACACCGTGCGGAACTGCTGCCCGCGGGAATTAAAGTCGCTTGTAAAACTTTCCGAGCTGCTGTTATGCGCCGTCCCGACATAGAACTGTGTGAGAAGCGAGCTCATCGTCATTTTCTCGGTCATGGATTTTTCTTCGGACGAGTAAATGCTTCTCATGAAAGAGCCGTATTCGCACATCATCTCGCTCGGGTGATAATCCTTGTGCGCCTGCGCGACCAGCCGCTGCATTTCGCGCTGGGTCTCGAGCTGGAACTTCGCGTCGATCATCGCCCCGACATGCAGCATCATGGAAGCCATCACCGCCGTGAGCTGCTCGGTCATCAGCATGAGCGCCTTCACATAGTTGTGAACGATCAGCGGCGTCATCATGCTGCCGGGAATGCAGAAGCTGTACATCACCGCGCCGCCCTGCCCGTCGTTGCAGCCATAGGGGAAAACATAGACATTCAGCAGCGGGTCCTCATACAAACCGCCGCCGGGCGCGGCGAGAACCTTGATAATTTTGTCGCGCGCGCGGTTGTCGGCGTCACTGGCGACGTTGCCCAGCATCGCGACCTTGAACCCCTCCTCCCGGCCGAGCTGATTGAGATCGCCCGCGATATTCTCGCGAATGAGGCCGGCCCAGTCGGTGCGCGTCTTTTCGCCGCCCAGACTGATCTCGGCGGAAGGATCCAGCCCCCTGCCCTGCACCGCGATCTTGCCTTCCTTGGCATCGAACGTGAACGCAAGGTTCAACGGCTTTTCTTTTTCATTGACCTCGATCGCGTAGGAAAGATTGCGTCCGGCCGCGTTGAAAAGGTTATAGGCCGGGATATCCAGTTTGCCCGCCGCGTCGACCTTGGCCTCGCCGTGCGCGGGGCGGCCCTCGTCGGGCATGATGCTGTAGCTGACCTTCGCGCCCGGCTCGAAGCCTTCGAGCGTGCCCATCAGGGCCAGCGTCTTGCTTTTGCCGCTTAAGGACGCCAGCGGCTGCCAGGATTTTCCCGTTACAGCGCCCGCAACCAGCAGCCCCGCGGTCAAGCCCGCCAGGGCCAGGCCCGCAATAACAAGATTTCTTTTTCTAAAAAACTTTCTCATACAGTTTCCAAATCAAAAATTTCCGGCCTTCCGCCTAATCCCCTTCGCCTACCATCTGGTTCAGTTCGTTTTCAATTTCGTTCTGAAGCTGGACAACTTCCATCTCGAGCAGCACCGAAAGCGATGCCTCGTTGCGCAGATAGGATTTGAAGATGTCGAATTTCTGCATCAGGCCGATCGCCTGCATCGCGACCTCTTTGCGGTCGACGTTGGCCGGCGTGTCATAAAGATTCGTGTAAAAATCAGGCTTCTGATAAATTTTCTTGGTCATCACTTCCATCTGGGCGTAATAGCTGGGCAAGATCGTGCGAAGCATGGATGTCGCCACGTCGTAGCTGACGCCAAGCTCCTGCAGCATCGCGATGAGATAATCGGTCGAGCCGCCTGAGCCTTCGGCCTTCAACCCTACGATCGCATTGAATGAATTTTCCGCGACGGAGCGTTTGGCGATAACCGAGCGCATATCCAGGTAAATCTTCTGCATGTTCGTAATGCGTTCGCCAGGAAGAGACTGCAGCGCGCGCGCGGGCGGGCGGATGAAGAGCTGGTGAGCGTAGAGATTGCCTGCCAGCGCGAAAATCTCTTCCTCTTCGTCGGTCAGCACTTCGCGCAGCGACGGGTAGAGCATATCTATCTTTATCGTCCACGGCTTGTCGACCACGCGCACGAAATCAATATCTTTGTTAAGGCGCTCGGGTTCCTGGCCGCCGATCATGGGGCCCGGAACGCCGTCCTGGTCCCAGTCGCAAAGTATATTGAGCCCGTCATTGTTATCATGGCGCTGGCAGAATTTTTCGCGGAACTGCCTGATACGGCTTTCCTTGTCGCTGTCCTCGCCGAGAGCCGACGCCGTGTTGACGGCGCCCAGTTGACGGTCCTGCGAGCGCTGCGCAAAAAGAACGGAGGTCAAATCCGCCTTGCGCTCGGACATGGCCAGGCTTTTGGCGGCGGTGCCGAAGTCGCAAAGCCCGATGCTCGGATGATAATCCTTGTGCGTGCGGGCAGCGATCTTCTGGAGCACCTGCTGCGTCTCGAGCTGATGCTTGGCATCCATGAACGTGCCGATAATCTGCATCTGCTGCATCGCCACGGCGGTCAACTGGTCGGCCATCAGCATCATCGCGGGCAGGAGGTTGTCCTCCCACAAAATCGAAACCAGCCAGATTTTCTGCGCCGTCATTTCGCTGCGCACGAAACGCGTGAGCCGCCAGTAGGTGCCGCCCTGGATGTCGGTAGCCCATTGCTGAAGCTCGCTCTCCACCACGCCCTTCACGCAGAATTCGCAAAGCGCGTTCGCCGGGCGCGGCATGATGACCGTAATGGCCAGGACCATTACGAACACCGGAAGGATCAAGTTTCTTTTTCTAAACAATTTTCTCATATAACTTTCAAAAAATCCCCGGCCGCCTAATCGCCCTCGCCGACCGCCTGGTTGATCTCGTTTTCTATTTCATTCTGAAGATCGACAACCGCCAGTTCCAGAATCACCGAAAGCGATGCCTCGGCGCGCAAATGGCTTTTGAACAGGTCGAATTTCTGCATCAGGCCGATCGCCTGCATCGCGACTTTTTTACGGGCGACGTTGGCCGGCGTGTCATAAAGGTTCGTGTAGAAATCCGGGTTCTGATAAACCTTCTTCGTCAGAATTTCCATCGCGGCGTTATAGCTCGGCGCCTCGCTGCCGAGCAGCTCCGTCGCCTCGCCCGGGCCCAGGCCCAGCTCCACCAGCATTTCCCGCAGATACGGGAACGCGCCGGTCAGGCCTTCCGCTTTCTGCCCCACGATCTCGTTGAAGGAATTTTCGGCGACCGCCAGCTTGGCGGCGACCGCCCGCATATCGAGGTAAACCTTCTGCATGTTCGTGATGCGCTCGGTCGGAAGAGACCGCAGCTCGACGTTGGGCGGGCGGAGAAAGACTTCGTTGCCGTACAGATTGCTTGCCAGCGCGAAAATCTCTTCCTCGCTGTCCGACAGGTTTACGCGGCCGATCGGGTAAATCATATCGAACTGCGCCAGCGTCCAGGGCGTGTCGACCGTCCGGCGAAAATCGATGTCCTTGTTAAAACGCATGGGATCGCCGCCGCCGACAACAGGACCCGGAATGCCGTCCTGGTCCCAGTCGCACAGAAAATTCAGACCGTTATTGTTGTCGCGGGGGTCGCAGAATTTTTCGCGGTACTGCTTGAGGCGGTTTCCCTTGTCGCCATGCTCGCCCAGCGACGCCGCGGTGTTGACCGCGCCCAGCAGGCGGTCCTGCGAACGCTGGGAAAGCATCAGGGCGTGCATTTCCGTGTTGCGGTCCGACCCGGCCAGGGATTTCAGACTCGAGGCGATTTCGCAAAGCCCCACGGTCGTATGATAATCCTTGTGCGTGCGCGCGGCTATTCTCTGGAGCGTCTGCTGCGTTTCGAGCTGTTGCTTGGCATCCATGAACGCGCCGACGATCTGCATCTGCTGCGTGGCGACCGCCGTCAGCTGGTTGGCCATCAGCATCAGGGCCGGCAGGAGATTGTCTTCCCAGAAAACCGAAACCATCCAGACCTTCTGCGCGACCATTTCGCTGCGTATATGGCGCGACATGCGCCAGTACGTGCCGCCTATATAGTCGGTGATCCATTGCTCGAGCTCGGTCTCCACGACTCCATCCACGCAGAATTCGCAGGGACTGAACGCGGCGCTGGCCGGGCGCGGCGGCAATGTAATGACTGCAAGGAGACCCAGTACAAGCAGCGAGCCGGCGACGAGAAGGAAGCGTGGCTTGCGAATTTTTTTCATTATTCGCTGCCTGAGCCTACAAGGTCTCTGTTCACCTGGCGGATCGCAGGGCGGAGCTTGGCCGAGAGCAGGACGGATGTCAGCATTTCCTGCCTGACCTGGCTTTCATAAATCGCGCGGTCGAGCATAAGCTCGATCGCTTTCATTGCGACGCCTTTGCGCGCGACGTTGGCCGGCGAGTCGTAAAGCCCGGCGAAGAAATCGGGGTTCTGATATATTTTTTTGGCGAGAACCTCGAGCTGCGCATAGTAGCTCGGCACCGGCCCCAGATACGCTCTCGCTTCGCCCGCGCCGAAACCAAGCTCCATCATAACGGCCTCCAGGAACTCGCGCGTGTTCGACTCATGCCACATTCCCCAGGTGCCGCCGCCTTTCAGGGCGACAAGCGCATTGAAGGAGTTTTGCGCGACGTTACGCTTTGCGGCGACGGAGCGGAGCGCCAGATAGAGATGCTGGTATTTCGGCTCCTTGAGATATTCGTTGTCCGCCTCGCGCGTCAGGACGTCATGGCCGTACAGATTGTTGCCCATGGCGATAATGTCTTCTTCATCATCCGTCATAGTGGGGTCATCGAACCAGAGTTCGAAAGAACGCGGCTCGTCGATCACGCGCGTGTAATCGATATCGTTGTTGACGCGTTTTTCACCGCCCTGGCAGACGAGCTGCAAACCGGTGCCGGGCTTGTTCATCAGCCTGTTGTTGTCGTCGACATCGCAGTAAAGCCGCGTGAATTGCTGCCAGCGGTTGGCCTTGTCCTGGTCGCGCGATTCCGAAGCGCCCATATTGATGTTGCCGAGATGGCGCTTCATCTGCAGCGCGTTCAGCGAGTCGGCGCTGGCCAGGCCCAGCGCTTCCGTCGCGGCCATGCTGCGCACGTTGGTGCCGAACCAGCAGAAATCCTCGCTGGGCTGGTAATCCCTTTGCGCCTCGAATTGCAGCTCCTGGAACAGGCGCTGGGTCTCAAGCTGATGCTTCGCGTCGAGGAACGTGCCGAAGATAAAAACCTGGTGCATGCCGACCGCCGACATCTGCTCGGTGAACATCATGAGCGCCGGCAAAACTTCCGCGGTGAAGAATGTTTGCGTCAGCCAGAATCTGTGCAGCACGAATTCCGAGGAAATATATTGCAGCATCAGCATTTCAAAGGTCTCGTGGAAAAGCTGGATCGCGGTCTGCGCCAGCACCACGTCGGCCGCGTTACATATGACGCAGATCGCCTGCGCGGGGCGCGGCTGTGCGACAAAAGCCGTGACGAAGGAGATCAGGAAAAGAAAAATAAGTGAAAAGCGGCGCGCTTTTCTGAAAGAAAAGCGCTTCCTCTTCACCTGCGTCGCGGAGCTGCCCTGCGTTAACATCTCAAACCGGTTAAAGACCAAACCTCAAAGACCCCCGAGGCGATTCCAGAGAAATCGCCCCAACCTGCCCAAATTATTTCTATTTTATCACAGCCTTGGCAGGGAGTGCACGCTCCAAAATTAAGGATATTTTGCCCCAGTGCATTTCACGGCTTGAGAAGCTGCGGATTTTAAGCCAAGATAAATAGCTGCAAAACGTCAGATTTTTGCAATATCGTCAACGCGTGTTACCTTAGAGTTTATGGTCCTTAAGAACGTAAAATCAACAACGGCTGGCGCCGGCGAGTCAACCGAGGACGCGAGCGGCCTTGGCACGGTCGTTATCCGCAATGAATTCTACCGGGACGGCTACCGCAATCTCCTCAGGCTATGCCTGCTCGAGGGCGTGATCATCATGATCCTGCTGGGGGCGATGTATTTCGTCATCCATGTCCACCAGCCGCAGGACCGTTATTTCGCCACGACCGAGGACGGCCGCCTGATCCCCATGGTCGCCCTGCACGAACCCAATTTGAGCACCCCAGCCCTGATGTCCTGGGTGGCGCAGGCCTCGACCGAGGTCATGACCTTCGGATTCAACGATTACCGCCGCAGATTGCAGGAATCCTCGCGAAATTTCACCCGCCGGGGCTGGGAAAGCTTCACGCAGGCCCTCCAGAAATCCCGTATTATAGAAATGGTCGAGGCCAACCAGCAGGTCGTCACCGCCGCCCCGGCAGGCGCGCCGATCCTGGAATCCGAGGGTGTCGTCGCGGGCCGTTACCAGTGGATTATCCAGCTGCCGCTGGTCCTGACCTATCAATCGGGATCGCGTACGAAATCGGACACGCTGCTGGTCACGGTCGTCGTCGTCCGCGTGCCGCGCCTTGAAAGCTCGAACGGCGTCGGCATCGAACAGTGGATCGCCGTGCCGCGCTAAGCACGCCGCACTTTTCTTTTCAGACTTAACCGCCTGTTTTTTGAAAATGATTTATGTGTTTTTTTGTAAATTAGAAGCAATTCACAGGTGACACTGGTTTTTTAAGCATATATCCTTGTCAGGCCTTTATATTTGCAACCCTGACCGTTTTGCCGCAGCTCTCGATGTGTAACCGTTCTTTTGAAAAATCCATTCTCGCCGGCGCGCTTTTTATAGGGCTGCTCGCTTTATCGTCTGCGCCTGTAAACGCGCAGAATGACGTTCCCGCATTTACGCCGCCGCAGCTAGGAGCCCCGCAGGAATTGCCGGGCGACGCGGCGCCGACGCCAAGCGCGGCGCCTCTTTTGCCGGGGGCCACGCCCCCGCCTTCCTCGCCGCGCCCCGCCGCGCCTGCAACGCCCGATTTTTTCGGCGCGAACGGCATTCTCGCGCCTGAGCCCAATCTCGACGGCGGCGAGGATTTTCAGTTCGAAAAATCCGAAGACGAGCTTGAGGAAGAAGCGAGAAAAGAAGCTTTCAGCTCGGCCCTGCAGGGCGTTTTGCCGCTCCGTCCCGATGAAATCCGCACGCTGCTCGAGCATTTCGACCGCACGCAGGAATCCGTGGAGCTGCCGGTTTACGCCACGCCAAAACCCGAAGTCACCGTCGAAACCGTTTCGCTCGATCCGGGCGCGACGCCCCTTGTGGTAAAAACCGCTTACGGCCATGTCTCGACGTTCAACGTCCTTGACATGACCGGCGCGCCGTGGCCGATCCAGGACATCAGCTGGGCCGGGAATTTCGAAGTGGTCGAGGCTTCGTCGACGCAGGGCTCGCACATCATCCGCATTTCGCCGCAATCCGAATTCGCCACCGGCAACATGTCGATCCGGCTTCTGACGCTGAAAACGCCGGTCATCATCTCGCTGCAAACCAGCCGCGAAACCGTTCACTACCGCTTCGACGCGATCATTCCGGAATACGGCCCGATGGCGCAGGCGCCGCTGATCGACAAGGGAATAACCACGGCCGCGGGCGATGCCGATATCGCTTCCGTGCTGCAGGGCGTGCCGCCCGCCGGCGCGAGAAAGCTCGATGTTTCCGGCGTCGATGGCCGCACGACGGCCTATGCCTTCAAGGGCGGGACCTATGTGCGCACGCCCTTGACGCTGCTTTCGCCCGCATGGTCGGCTTCGGTCGCATCCGCCGACGGGATGCGCGTTTATGCGATTTCGGAAGCCCCTGTTCTGCTTCTGTCCGATAAGGGTAAGATGGTCCGCGCACGCGTTTCGCAGCGCGAGGATGTCATAGGAGATATGATCCATGGCCGATGATGTAAATGACGACGGCCTCGAACTCGACGAAGCCAGTTTCGACGATTTTGAGAAGAAAAAAGGCACGCTGGGCGAGCTCTGGCGGGAAAACGCCATGGTCAAGGTCGGCGTCGTCGTGGCGGCGGCTGTCGCCATTTTCGCCACCATCATTCTTTTCGGCGGCAAGGACATGCCGATCGATCCGTCCTATGTTTCCGGCGGCTCCGACATTTCCGCCCCGCCCGGCACCGAGGAAACCAGCCCTTCATACGTCGCCGCCATCGAGGAAGAAAACGAGGCGCGGACCGAACAGGCCATCAAGGAAAGCGGCAGCGTGCTGCCCACCCCGATCGACCCGCCCGTCGGGCGCCTGACCGTCACGGAAAACGAAGCGCCGGAAGAAGACCCGCTGCAACGCTGGCGCAAGCTCCAGGAAGAACGCCTGCAGCGTGAAATGCTGCGCTCGCAGACGGTTGCGCCCGATGCCGATGCCGATGCGGCGCGCAGCGAAGCGATCCAGGCGCTGGCCGAAGCCATGGCCACGCAGATGCAATCCATTCTTGAAAAACGCGCCACCGTCAGCCCGCTGCAATATCGCGGCATGACGAGCGACGACTGGCTGAACGAGCTGCGCTCGCAGCAGGAAGAAGAAGAGGCCGCAGCGTCGGGCGACGACGAGCAAATCGAGGAAAATATCGAGATCGTTCTCTACCCGGCCGGCCGTATCGCCTACGCGCAGATTTTGACCGAAGCCAATTCCGACGTGCCCGGCCCCGTGCTGGCGCAGATCGCCTCCGGGCCGCTGTCCGGCAGCCGCGTGCTTGGCACTTTCTCCAAGCAAAAAGAACTGCTGACGATTAAATTCCAGACCGTCATCGTCGACGGCGTCAGCATCGATATCGACGCCGTGGCGGTCGATCCGAAAACCACGCTTCCGGCCCTTGCCACCGACGTCGACCACCACTATCTGATGCGCGTCGCGCTGCCGATGGCCGCGGCGTTCGTCGAGGGCCTGGCCTCGGCGATCAGCGAGTCGGGCCTGACCACCGTCACCGTCGAGGGCGACGTCGTAGCCGAGGAAAGCGAGGACACCAGCACCGAGCAGGAAGTCGCCTCCGGTATCGAGGAAGCAGGCCAGAAACTGCGTGAAATTCTTGATGAAACCGCTGACGAAATCGAGGTTACGGTTCGTGTTGAAGCGGGCACCCCTGTTGGGATATTGTTTCTCGAGCCGGTCATTAAACCCGCTGAGATTTAGTTTTAATTTAACAGCAAAAAAAATCGCAGGATCAGATCATGGTTGACAAGCCCAAGGACGATAACGCTTTTGAAGATGCCGATTTCGAGGACCTGGACGCCCTCGAGGATGATGATCTGGGCGATGAGACCTGGGACGACGACCTTGGCGGAGCCGATGCCGCTGACGATGCCGGCGGCGGTGACGATGATGAACCGCGCGCGCCGGGCGAAAAAACTTTCGTTCAGAAAAATTTCATGCTCATCGTGGGCGCCGTTGTCGTCGTATTCGGCGGCCTGATCGCCGTTGCCTTCATGGGCGGCGGATCGCCTTCGCCCCTGCCCGATGAACAGGCCGCCGCGCCGGGCGATGCGCTGCCCGATGCTCCCGCGGCAACCGCGTATGAAGACGGCGCCGACATGCCGCCGATGCCCGCGCCGATCAATCCCCAGCAGGCCGACGGCGCGCTGACGCCGATGCCGATGCCGGGCGACCTGCAGGATACCCAGCTCGCCGAGCTGGATGTCGATGAAGTTCCCGCGCAGCCCCCGAGCGGCACCGTGCCGCAGGGTGAAGAGCCTTTTGATTACAGATCGACCGAGCAGCGCGAAGGCTCGGACGAGCCCGCACCGAAAAACGCGGCGGAAAAACTGAGCGCCGAATTCAAAAACCGCACGGAAACCGATCCGGTTGCGCCGGTGCACACGCCAAGCGAAACGCTGATCGACGGCGAAGGCAACATCATCGCCATGCCGGCGCCGGTCATTCCCGAGGAAAATAAGGCCGGGCAGCAGCAACAGCCCGCGCCCGCCGCCGCGGAGCCTGCCCCGACACTTCAGGCGTCCGCACCTTCGCCGCAACTCGAAGCCCAGAACACCCGGATTGAATCGCTGCAATCGCAGCTTACGACCCAGGAAAGCCGGGCCGCCGAGGCTGAAAAAGCGACAAAAGCCCTCGAAGATTCGCTGAAATCGAAAGACGAGGAAATCGCCGCGCTTTCGAAAAAGATCGAGGAGCTTGAACAGAAACTCGCCAGCGCCGAACGCGCGCCAGCCCCGGAAAAGCAGGCATCCGCACCGAAAGCGGCGAAGCCCGCTTCCGCGCCCGCCGCCGAAAAACCCGCAGCGAAGCAAACCGCGTCGCCCGCACCCCAACAGGCGAAGGCCCCGGCCGCGCCCGCAAGAGTGGTCTCCTGGGAGCTCAAAGCCGCCCAGCCGGGCAAGGCCGTCCTCGAATCCCGCTCCACGGGCGACACACGGAATGTTTCTGTGGGTGACACTGTGGATGGATTGGGGAAAATTACCGCCATTTCGAACGAAACCGGTCGCTGGACCGTTCGCGGAACCAAGGGCCAGGTGATTCGCTAGCTCCCGTTTTCTATATAAGCCATTGATTTCAAAAGATAAAATTTTATCTTAAATTTTATTTAATTTTTATCCGTCAAAATTAATGAATTAGGGAAGTGGACCGGTTTGCCGGCCGGATTGAATTTGCCGGAACCATTGAAAATGTGGTTAAATACTATATATGGCGGTGTTTTTTAATAAATATAAAAACAATAAGATCGGGGCATATTCTTGGAGATATGCGCTCGCTTCCGTATTTTTGGCCGCAGGGCTGATTTCCACTTCGCCCGCTTTCGCCGGCGCCGAGATCGACGGCATCGCCCGCAATATGGTCGAATCCAGCGACCAGGTGCCCGCGCTGCTCTCCGGCATCGCTTATCTGCTGGCCCTGCTGTTCGCCGTCACCGGCGTTCTCAAGCTTAAAGAGCATGTCAGCAACCCGCAGCAGACACCGCTGCGCAGTTCGCTGATTCGTTTCCTGGTCGGCGGCGCGCTGCTGGCGCTCCCGATCATCTACCAGGCGATGATGGTCACGTTCAACGCGGGCGTGAACCCGGATTTCGACGGCAACAACACCGCCATAAGTTTCCTCGCCCAACTGCTTGGCAGCCTCGCGGCCATCATACCGATGAGCAACGCCAACGCCATCATGGACAGCATCATCGATTCGATCGAGGAGACGCCGGCGCTTGTTTCCGCCGTTGCGTATCTGCTGGCCCTGATCCTTGGCATCAGCGGCCTGCTGAAACTGAAAGAGCATGTCGAAAACCCCGAACAGGTTCACCTGCGCGAATCCGTCATCCGCCTGCTTGCGGGCGGCGCCTTGTTCGCGATCCCGATCGTTTATCAGGGCATGATGGAATTGATCGGCGCGGCCAACCTCTGGGGCCAGATCACGTCTGCATTCGGCGCGGCAGGCCTTATCTATTCATCGTACGGGATGAATGTCTGCAACCCGGTCGGCGGTCTGTTCGGTGCAATCAGCGGGCTTTTTGGTTTCGGCAACGGCGCAACGCTCGGCAATTCTTTCTGCGGCCTGTTCTTCAACGCGGGCGCATTCCCCGCATTCCTTACCGCCGTTTCATATCTTATCGGCCTGATCCTTGGCGTCTGGGGCATCCTGAAAATCAAATCGCACGTTCTGAACCCGCAACAGACATCGCTGTGGGAAGGCGTTTCGCGTCTCGCTGCGGGCGGTGCGTTCTTCTCGCTTCCCGTCGTTATCGAGGTCGTGCGCAATACTGTCTCGCCGGCGACAACGGCTGCCATTGCCGCGGTCGCCCAGCGCACCACGTTCAACGAAGCGGCCCTGGCCTGCAACGGCACCAGCGGCCTTGACGGCGCGCTGTATTGCGCGATGGCCGACCTGCTGACGCCCGTACACGTCGCGATAAACTTCTTCACGACCTGCGCGGCGTTTGTGTTCGCGATGATCGGCATTTCGCGCCTGATGAAAACGGCGCAGGACGGCGCGCGCGGTCCGGGCGGCCTCGGCACGGTGATGACCTTCGCCGCAGCGGGCGCATTGCTTTCCTATAACAGCCTCGTGCGGGCTGCGACGGTCACCCTTTCCCTGAGCGCGCCGGGCGCCAGCCTCACGGCGACGCGCGCGAACATGCAATACACGAAAGGCCTGAGCGCCGCGGAAGCCCAGCATATTCACACGGTCATCAGCGCCATCATCAAGTTTATGATCATTGTCGGACTTATAAGTTTCGTCCGCGGCATCTTCATTGTCCGAAGCGTCGCGGAAGGAAACTCCCAGGCCTCGCTCATGGCGGGCGTCACCCACATGGTAGGGGGTGCGCTGGCTGTGAATTTGGGACCGCTTATCAACCTCGTGCAAAACACGTTGGGGGTAGCGCAATATGGTATCGCGTTCACTTAGCGCCGGATGGCGGTGAGTGTAGGCGTTGTTTTAATGTGAGCAACTACTTCGCTAGAGAAGGAACCTAAAAATGTCTATTAGAAAATCATACTACGTAATGGGCGCGGCAATGACGCTCGGCCTCGTGGGCATGGCCCCCGATGCAGCGCACGCCGCCAACAACTTCAGCAAGATCTCGAAGAACATCTCGACATCTATCGAAGACCTGCCTGGTCTTCTGGCTGCGTTGTCATACCTCTTTGGTATTCTGCTTGCCGTTCTCGGCATCATGAAGATCAAGGACCACGTTGAAAACCCCTCGCAGACGCACCTGAAGGACGGCGCAATCCGTCTTCTGGCCGGCGGCGCGCTGTTCGCGATTCCGATCGTCAGCGAAGCGATGTTCTCAACCGTCGGTGCGGGTACTGCATCGCAGGCCGCAACGCTGAAGAAAGTCACCTTCACGACGAACTAATACCAGTCTGACTTACAGCCGGCCGCCTGCTTCACCGCATGGCGGCCGGTATTTCTAAAAATTTATTTCTAATTTCCGCATTCTGCGCGAACCGGACATCAAATGGATCTTTTGCCGATCATTCTGGGCACCACGCGCCCCCGTCCCCCGTCCAAGGCCGCCAAACAGGCCGCCGGCGCGGCGCCTGCTGATAAAAAAATGCCGGCCGCCCTCAAGACCAAGATATTCGAGCGCGACGGCCATACCTGCCGTTATTGCGGGTTTTTGTCGCGCAAATACCAGGAGGTCAATTTCCTGAACGGCGACCGCGACGACTGGTCGGAGAAAAACCTCGTCACCGCCTGCATCTTCTGCCAGCAATGCTTCATCATGGACGAGATCAGCGCCATGCGCTCGGGCGTCCTTCTCTGGCTGCCGGAGATCGAGCAGCATGAACTGCACCATATCGCCCGCGCCATTTATGTCGCCCGCATTTCGCAGGGACCGGTGGCCGACGCCGCCCGCAAGGCGCTGGATTCCCTGATGACCCGCCGCGAAGAGGCCAAAAAGCGTATCAGCACCGACAATCCCTATATCCTTTCGACGGTGCTGCGCGATTATCTCGGGCCGAAACATTACGAAATGCGCGCCAGGAAGCTCAAAGGCGTCCGGGTTTTTCCCCTGGACCGCCGCATCATCAAGGAAGCGGACCTTGAATTTAACCAGTTCCCCCAGATCCTGGCCTACTGGCGCTCCAAAGACGGACCGTTTGGCGGCAAGGCGCCCCTCCAGTGGATTTCCCTCTATAAAGAAATCATCAGCAAGGCCGCCTGATCCCGGCCGGCCGGCAAGCGCGGCAGGAATCGCTCTCAAAGCCGTGAAAAATATGGGTAATTAGTCTTTGCGGCCTATGCGCCGCGCCTATGGTAAGATATATTAGAACGTTGATTTATATATTCAGTTAAAGACCCGGCATGAATGTTCTTCAAAAATTACTGGCGCCTTTTCAAAAAGCTTTCCGGCAGTCGGTTTCGTCGTTCATTCAGCTCGAAACGGCTGACGACGAGATCACGCTGGTCTCGACCGACGGGTCGCTGGTCACTTATCTGAAAGTCGAAGGCAGCCGGCAGATCATCGGCGAAGAGGAGTTCAAGAAAATCGTCGAGGGCGCGACGATCAAGGTCGGCTCGCGTTTCGACCGCCAGGGCCACGCCATGCAGGTTTATTTCGCCCGCGACCCGAACCGCATCCGCGAGGAGCTTGAGGAGCTGATGCGCCCGAGCCGCATCTCCGCCAACAATATCGGCATCGATCTCGACGACCTGTTCGAGGAGCGCCTCCGCCACCTCCAGCGTTTCTGCACGCATGAAGAATCCTATTTCGTGCTGTGGACGAGGCCCAGCGTCCTGACCAAAACCGAATTCCAGAGATCCTCGAAAGACGCCAAGCAAAAAGCCAAAGACTGGATCAACGCGCCCTTCGCACAGTATCCGAATGCAGCGCTCGAGCCGCTGCGCACGCGTCACCGCAGCTTCGTGACCGCCATCACGTCGGCGATGGACGAGCTTGGCATACGCTGCAACATTCTCGAGGTGCATGACGCGGTGCGCGCCGTGCGGAATAACCTTTTCCCCGATCACGGCCATAATAAATGGCGGCCGTGCCTGCCGGGCGACCCGATCCCGCCGCGCACGCCGACCAGCAAGGTCGATTTATCCGATCTGCTCTGGCCGAGCCTCGCCAACCAGATTTCCGCCGCCGATGCGCGCACGCTTGGCAAATCGCTGGTGCGTATCGGCAACACATTCTGGTCCGGCGCCGACATGACGCTCGGCCCGATGGACGCGACGGCCTTCCCGGTTCTTCTCAACCGTCTCGTCGAAGCCGACATCCCGTTCCGCATCGCGTTCCTGCTTGAAGGCGGCGGCGTTTACGCCACATCATTCCGCGCCTTCATCGCGACAATTCTCGGCCCGACGAACTCCTACAACAAGCAGATCAAATATTCGCTCGAGGGCCTGCAGGCGATGGCGCGTAACGAGCCCGTCGTGCGTATCCGCATGTCGTTCGCGACGTGGTGCACCTACGACCAGCGTAACGACATCATGGACCAGCTCTCGGTGCTGCTGCAGGCGGTTGAATCCTGGGGTTACTGCCAGGTCAGCGAATTCTCGGGCGACCCGCTCGATTGCGTGATGTCGTCCGCCATGGGCATTCATTGCGGCGGCACCGCGCCGACCGGCATCGCGCCCATGACCGAGATGATGAAACTCATGCCCTGGCAGCGGCCTTCAAGCCCGTTCAGCGCCGGCTCGATGATTTTCCGCACGCCTGACGGCAAGGTCTGGCCTTACCAGACCGGCACCAACCTCACCACGACATGGTTCGACCTGATCTTCGCGCAGCCGGGCGCCGGTAAATCGGTTCTGCTGAATTCACTCAACTTAAGCACCTGCGTGGGCCCCGGCCTTTCGAAACTCCCTTATGTCGCGGTCATCGATATCGGTCCGTCTTCCTCGGGGCTCATCTCCATGATCCGCGAGGCGCTGCCGCTCAACCGCCAGCAGGAGGCCGCCTATTACCGCCTGCAAATGGCGCACCGTTTCGCGATCAACCCGTTCGACACGCAGCTCGGCTGCCGCGCGCCGCTGCCCGATGAACGCAGCTACCTCGTCGAACTTCTGACCCTGCTTTGCACGCCGCCGGGCTTCGAAAAACCCTATGACGGCATGCAACAGCTTTGCGGCCTTGTCGTCGATGAAATGTACCGCTGGCGCGACGATCGCGCCGCCAACGCCGAAGCGCGCCCGTATTTGCCGCGCCTCGATTCCGAAGTCGACGAGGCGCTGGCCCGCTTCAACGTGCACCTGCCGGCCGACCCTTACTGGTGGGATGTCGTCGACAAGATGTACGAGCTTGAGCAGTACCATGTCGCGCACATCGCCCAGCGCCACGCCGTGCCGACGCTGAACGATTCCATCACCGCGTCGCGCCGCCCGCAGATTCACTCGCTGCTTGAACAAACCTCCGTCGGTTTCAGCTTCGAGACCGTCATCGCCGCGTTCGAGCGCATGGTCACCTCGGCGATCCGCGAATTCCCGATCCTCTCATCGGTCACGCAGTTCGACATCGCCAACGCCCGCGTCTGCTCGCTGGACCTCATGGACGTCGCGCCGCAGGGCGATGAATCCGCCGACCGCCAGACGGCGATCATGTACATGCTGGCCCGCCACGCGCTGGTGCGGAGCTGGTGGCTGGGCAAGGAGGCGCTGGTTCACATCCCTGAAAAATTCAGGCCGTATCACGAACTGCGCCTGCAGGAGATCAGCGAAATTCCGAAAAGGCTTTGCTACGACGAATTCCACCGCACGAGCCGATCACACTCGGTCCGGAACCAGGTCGTGCGCGACGTCCGCGAAGGACGTAAGCGCGGCGTGCAGATCATCCTGTCCTCGCAGCTTCTCGACGACTTCTCGAAGGACATGGTCGACCTGGCGACGGGCGTGTGGATTCTCGGCACGGCGATTTCCGACCGCGCCGTCGACGACGTGCAGGAGCGTTTCGGCCTGTCCGAGACCGCGCGCTACATCATCCGCAACAAACTGACCGGCCCGAAATCGATCGGCGCCCCGGCGCTGCTGGTTCTCGGCACAGTCGAAGGCCGTTACGAACAGCACCTGTTCAACACGCTCGGCCCCATCGAGCTGTGGGCGCTTTCAACATCGAGCGAAGACGTCGCCATCCGCAACCGCCTGTACCTGAAACTGGGCGCCGGCCGCGCGCGGCAGATGCTCGCCGTTACCTTCCCCGGCGGCAGCGCCCGCACGGAGCTTCGCCGCCGCGTTCTCGCCAAAACCGAGAGCGGCGAAACGCGCGGCGCGATGATCAGCGCCGTCATCGAGGAAATCGTCGACGAAATCATCGTCGCCAGCAAGACAGCTTCCAAAGAGGAAGGAACAGGGCGAGTCAGGATCGCAGCATGACCGAGGAAAAAGGACCGGGCGGCCCCAGGCCTGAAGCCGCGCCGCAAGAGACATCCGCTCCGCAGCAGCAACCGGCTGCGCCTCCCACACCTTCTTCCGCCGCGCAAGGGCCTCTCAAGCCGCCGCCCGACAACGAATTCAGGGGCCGCGAGATCGTCGGCAAAAGAAAGAAAAGCAAGAAACAAAAACCCGTCAAAACACAGGTCGACGAGCAGATCGACGCCGCGATCGCGCAAAGCAGCGTCCAGGAAAAGAAACGGGCGCAGCGGAAGGCAAAATTTTACTTCGCTATCGGCCTGGGCGTGATAGCGCTTCTTTCCTACAGCGTTCACTGGCTGATGAAGCCTTATCAGGGCGGGCTGGCCTTCGGCATCTGCAAGGTTTTTCTCGAGGGCGTTACGCGCTACCCGGATCATTTGCGCCTCAGCACGGTTGAGGAGTTCGAAACCTCGGTCCGCATCTGGTACACGCAGGTGGATTCGTTCGGAGAATACCGCATGGAACCGATCCAGTGCTATTACAAGAACGATCCCGAGCGCGGCACGTTGGTCGAAAAAATCACGATCAACCGCCGCGAGGTGGACCCCAGGCTGGTCGACAATTTCAACCGCGCCCTTCCGTCGATTTCCGCTTTCCCCATTAACATGGACATTCCTGCGCCGCTGCCCGACAGCCTGCAGGATCTGCAGATCGATACGCAGAAATTCAGGAAGCCGATACTCTGATGGAATACAGGACTCTCGGCCGCACAGGCCTCAAGGTCAGCCTCATCGGCCTTGGCACCATGACATGGGGCAACCAGAACACCGAAACCGACGGCCACGCGCAGATGGATTACGCCATCACGCAGGGAATCAATTTCTTCGATACCGCCGAGATGTACGCCGTGCCGCCGAGCGCACAAACCTACGGCAAGACAGAAGAGATCATCGGCACATGGTTCAGGGCCCGCAAAAACCGGGATAAAATCATCCTCGCCAGCAAGATCGCCGGGCCGGGCCTGTCCTGGGTGCGCGGCGGCAAGGCGCGCATCGATCGCGAAAACATCCTGAAAGCGATCGAGGATTCACTGAAAAGACTCCAGACCGATTACATCGACCTCTATCAACTGCATTGGCCGAACCGCGAGGATTACCATTTCGGCAATTACTGGAATTATTCGCCCGATTTCGACACAAAGGATGTCGAAGACAATTTCCTCGAAGTTCTCGAAACGCTGAATGGCCTCGTTAAATCCGGCAAAATCCGTTACGTGGGACTATCGAATGAAACGGCGTGGGGCACGCTCAAATATCTCAAACTCGCCGAGAAGCATAACCTGCCGCGTATGCAATCCATTCAAAATGAATATTCGTTGATCTGCCGCCGTTTCGATCACGACCTTGCCGAGGTCGCGATGCACGAGGATTGCGGGCTGCTCGCCTGGTCGCCGCTCAGCCGCGGCATCCTGAGCGGAAAATATCTCGACGGCGCACGCCCGCCCGGCGCGCGGCTCTCGCTGGAGACCCGGCATGAACACCGCGACGGCGTCAAAACCAATGACGCTGTAAAATCCTATATGGGTGTTGCGAAAAAGCACGGGCTCGATGTCTGCCAGATGGCGCTCGCCTTTGTGAACCAGAAGCCGTTTGTCACTTCCACGCTCATCGGCGCCACGACGATGGAACAGCTCAAGACCAATATCGATTCCATAAAATTGAAACTCTCGAACGACGTGCTCGCCGATATCGAATCCGTCCGCCGCCTGAATCCGGTTCCATATTAAATTAAAAAGCTTTGAGGGTGAACGAGCTCTGGATCCACACTATATGAAGGTCCGCCCGCATTGGCGCCGCCTGCGTAACGCCCCGCAGGAATGCTGTTATCCGTCGCGGCCAGAAAAGCGTCGATTGCCGCCTGATTGGCGTCGCCCTGATCGACGATATTCCCGATTGGATTTTGGATGGGCGCCACGAAAGGAACAGGATTATTCGGATCGAACGTGGCTGCATATTGCACGAGATCGGCATAATCGACATGACCGTCGCCGTTCACATCGCCGATCAGGTTGTATAAACCGCTGCCGCCTTCATGCAGAACCGTATCGCGCACGAGGTTCATGATATCCGCGTTTATAGAATTATAATCCGCGTCGAAAAAACCCCAGTCCACGAGGCCCTTGACCAGGTCCGTCCCGTGTTTCTCGTTAAACTCGGCGACAAATTTCAGCTACTCGAACCAGTCTTCGAGCGGCAGTTTCTGACCGCCCAGCGCCTGGTTGCTGTCGTGGTATTGCGACCACATATAAGGATAAACCGGCTTGCCGTGTTGAAGCGCTTCGAGAAGATTGGCCTCTGCATATTTTTTCCAGCCCGCCAGGTCGTCGTAGAACGTATAGATCGACGGGAAAATCATATCGACATGTTCGGCGATCTGCCCGGCCTGATCGTTCAGCGCCTGCCACGCGGCCATGTTCGCCGGGTTGTTCAGAACGGGAGTCCAGTAATCGCGCACAGGCATGACGCCGTAAAAGCCGAATTCAAGATCGGGGCGCACCTCATTCACGATTTCCGCCACGGCGATATATTTGTCTATGGAATCCTGGTTCTGCTGATAGGTCTGGGACGTTCTCAAATGCCAGTGCTCGATATCCAGCACCAGCGTTGTGCCCACGGGAACGCTCGCGAGCATGGTCTTGAAATAGGCTACGTTTATGGAACCATCCTGATTCATCTGGCTGCCCGGCCAGAAAAAATAGTTCGTGGCCAGCAGCACGGTGCCGTCATAGCCTTGCGGGTTATTCGCGGCGGCCAGGTTATGTATGAATTTGAAAGAGGGGCCATGGTCTTCCCCGGCGGATGTCTCTTCATTCCGCAAAGCCGCGTTCAAAGCGGCGAAAGAGGGAGCAGACGCCCCGGCATTGCCGGCCGGCCCGCTTTTGAAATCATACGCATCCCGATAAAGAGCCGCCGATAACGGTCCCTGGGTTTCGGCGGCGGGCCCGGTCTTTACCTCCCTGCGCGCGCCGGTATCGTAGGAAATTTCACCGCCTGTCTTTAATTGACCGGATAGGGACCGGAAATCGGGCGCGGGCCTGCTCTTGGCGTCGTAAAAATTTCCTTCATAGGAAATATCACCGTTTTCGAGCGACTGGCTGGATACGATTTTACCCGGCATAAACGACATAATTTGCCCAACGCAATGCGCTTAATATGTTAAAAGGCCCCAATATACCAATTAAACATATCTATTATCTTATGTCAAATATTTCTAATATAATCAAAATTGTTAACTAGTTGATTATAAATGATAATTTTGAACGTACGGGGATGTACGTCTCTCAAAATGACGTTTTAAGGCTATCGAGGCAGCAATATCCAGTACCGGCCCCTGGCCTTCATGGGTCCGGCCATGGATTCGGCATATTCGCCGTAGCCCCAGAACACATCGCCGCGCACCGGTCCGCGGATCGCGCCGCCGGTATCCTGCATGACCATGAGGTTGCGCAAACGGCTCTGGCCGCCAACGGGGTAATCGATATCCACCCAGACAGGCGCGCCGTAGGGGAAAAGCGAATGGTCGACGGCCAGCGAATGAACCGGCGTCAGGGTCACGCCCTCGCCGCCCAAAGGACCATCGCTTGGTCCGTCTTTTTCCAGCGTCTTGAAGAACACGTAAGAGCGGTTGGTGTTCATGATCTCATCGGCCTGCTGCGGGTGCGCGGCCAGCCAGTCGCGGATCGCCTGCATCGAAACATTTTCTTTGGTCAGCTCGCCGCGCGCGATCAGCTCCTTGCCGATCGCCGTATAGATATGCCCGTTCTGCCCCGCATAACCGATACGCATCACGCCGCCTTCCTTCAGCCGCACGACGCCCGAGCCCTGGATCTGCACGAAGAACGCGTCTACGGAATCGTCCACCCAGACCAGCACCCTGTCGTTATGCGGCCATTGCCCGGCGACGATTTTCGCGCGGTCTTCGTAAGGTTTTAAATTTCCCTCGACGACGCGGCCCGCGATGCGCTGGCCTTTCAGCTCGTCGCGGAACTGGCCGAGATCGACCATCACCAGATCATCCGGCCTTGCATAAAGCGGGATGTTATTGACCGCGTCGCGCGTGAGTGAGCCACGCAATGAGGCCTCGTAATAACCGGTGAATAATCCTTCCGGCTCCGCGCCCGCCGAAACCGCAAAGGGGCGGAAATTCGATTCAAAAAACCGGCGCAGCGCCTTCGCATCGTCTTTCGGCACGCCCGCCAACCCCGCGCAAATTCTCTGCCAGTCGCCATATGTTTTCGCCTCGGGAATTTCGCTGAAATTCTTCGCCGGGTCGGCCTTGGCGATACGGGCGCAGGAGTTTCCGAACGCCTCGGCGGCGCGGATATAAAGGGATGAATCGCCCCACGCAGGCAGCGTATTGAATTCCGCCGCTTTCAAAACGCGCGGCGGTTTTTCCTCCGCGGGCGGCTTGGCCGGACCTGCGCAGGACGCAAGAAACAAAAGTGAAATGATGAAAACGAAGCGCATCGATTATTGAATCGTGTTCGGCAGGATTTTATTGTCGTCCTCGAAATCGCCGCGCGTTTCGGTCACCAGCCAGCGCGGGTCGCGCGATTTCACATCGCGGCTGAACGTCCACACAGCGCGCATCGCGGTCAGTTTTTCCGGGTGGCCGTCGATGATCTCGCCGGCTGAATCGCGCGTCACTGAAACCTCGTCGGCAGTGAAGCGCACGGTGATATTCGCCTTGTTGCGCCCGCTGACATTCGCCTCGATCGCCTCGGCCTTGCGGATGGCGCGGATCTGCGTTTCTTGCTTTTCGCCGCGCTGCTCGCGCGCGGTAATGGCGGCCTCGAAGGCATGATAAACGGCAGGCGCCAGCAAATCCTTGAGCGTCTCGCGGTCGCCGGAGGCAAAGGCCTCGACGATGATCGCGAAGGCTTCCTGCGCGCCATCCATGAAGAACGCAACGTCGAATTCGCGGTCGGCGCGGGCGATTTCGATCAGCCCCGCCTCGACAGTGGCGCCGTCGATGGACACCCGGCCCGAAGATTCGGCCGCCAGTTTCTTGACGCGGTCCTCGCCGGTCATTTCGCGGTCTTCATCGGCGAAGGGATTCATATTGTCGGGATTTGCCTCAAGGGGCGGACGGGTCAGCGGATTTTCGCGCTGGCGCTCGTCGCCGTGACGGGTGCCGAGAATGCTGCGCAGCCAGAAGACGAGGCCCGCGGCCACCAGGGCATAAACCAGGAGATCTGCTGTCATATTGTCCTGTTTTTCCGCTTTATTGGTTTTCCGGTTCTTTGACTTTATATAACTATTCTACCATATTCCGTATCTACATTAATGCCCGGAGCGCAAAGGACAAGGGTTTTATGCCGTTTTACGTTCTGTTTATTATCTTCCCGCTGATGGAACTCTGGGCTTTTGTCGAAGTCTGCGGTGAAATCGGCTTTATCACCGCCGTGCTGCTTTTGATCGCCAGCGCCCTGATCGGCGGCGCGCTGGTCCGTTACCAGGGTTTCCAGACCGTCCTTGCCATGCACGACTCTTTCGACCGGGGCCGGATCCCGGCGGGCGAATTGTTTGACGGGTTCTGCATCGTCGCGGCCGGAGTGCTCCTGATTGCGCCGGGCTTCATAACCGATATTCTGGCCGTGCTGCTGCTCGTGCCGCGCCTCCGGGGCCTTTTGAAATCGTTCCTCCGCCGCCAGCCCGGCTGGACAACCGCCGATTCAGGCATCATCGAAGGCGAATACGAGCGCATTGAAGACGAACCCCCGGCCCTCAGAGACCCTGAATCCTCAAATCGTTCTTGAGAGTTTAGGAAAATTGGTGATAATCAGCGTAAGCTAATAAAAAAGCAGGGATTCTTAATTATGGCCGAGAAAAAGAACAGGCAGCCGGAAGAAGGCGCGGCGGCGGCCCCGAAAGCGGGCACCGCGCAGATGAACCAGAGCGACATGCCGGTGACCATTCTCGCGCAATATGTGCGGGATTTGTCCTTTGAAAATCCGAATACGCCCGCCTCGCTCCGCGCCGGCCAGGGCGCGCCCGAGATGAACATCCATATCGGCATGGACGCCCGCAAGATCGAGGACGCGGCCATTCCGAATTTATACGAAGTGGTTCTGAACGCGCGCGCCGAGGCCGCGCGCAAGGACCAGCCGGTTTTCATCGCCGAAATTCTTTACGGCGTGACGGTGTCGATCAATGAAAAAGTGCCGGAGGAAAATCATCATCCGTTGCTGCTGATCGAAATTCCGCACCAGGCCTTCCCGCATGTGCGCCAGATCCTCAGCGACCTGACCATGCAGGGCGGCTATCCGCCGCTGCTTCTGAACCCGGTTGATTTCCACGCGCTCTACACCCAGCGCTTCGCCGCCGAGATGGCGAAGGACCGTGAAGCGCCCAAGGCGGGTGAAGAAGAAAAAGCGGATTAGTTTTTGCTTAAATTACTTACGCCTGCGGCTCTGAGGGGCCCTGCGGTTCGGGCTCGGGCGAGTCTAACCAATGTTCGATGACCGGGATGCCCGGTAAAACCTCATTCACCTTTTGCATGACAGCGAAGGGCATCTGCCCCTTTCCGGCTTCTAAAACCATCGAGAGATTTGTTTTATAATAATCAAGGCTTAATTCCCCGCTCTCGCTAACTATCCTGTTTTCACGAAAAGCATCGTATCGGTCGAGGCCTTGGTTGAGTGAGTAATCAGCGTACATAACCTCGACGCCATCAATACAAACGCTCATTTCGTTATCAAAACCTATGTTGGGTATCTCTCCCCATTGTCTGGATATCACTTTGTCGCGTGGGACCCTGATAATCGTCGCGCCATGCGGCCATGGCGTTCCCATACCTTCCCATCCCATATCCGGATTAAAATATATCCTTTCCTGCTTTTCGACGGCCTCGCCGAGCGCATTGCGCGCATCGTTAAAGTCCGAGAAAATATCCGCATCCTGTTTACGGCCTTCTGCACGCAGAAGCTTAATAAACATCAAGTCCATAGCTTCCTTATCGCTGATTATTCGTCCAAAGATTTTCTTTTTATGTTTTATAAAATCATTGATTTCGCGTATAAACGGCGCGCCTTCGTCAATACGTAGATTCCTCTTCCACCATTCTTGTTGCCGTTCTGCCAGCATCGCAAGACGCGAGCGAGCCCCTTTATACATGCTTAGCTCTTCTTGAAAATATTCCAGTTCCATCTCAACACTTCTCCACACCTCCTCGCTGAAAATATCCTTCAGTTTGTTCGTCTGTGACGCATTATCCAACATGTGCAAGGCGTGGATTGAACGGCCATAGCGTTTACGGGCCATGGCATAACGACTTTCATCATCGTAAGTCACGAATACAAGGTGCGGGATGTCGTCACGCTGAACAGTATTCCGGAACATATTGTATAATGCGTGATGGAAGTCGTGAAGCCCGTGCGGATTACCCTCAAGCCCGAATTGATAAAATGGCATGGTCACAATAGCCAGCTTTTGTGTGTTCCGGATACGCTGGATGATGTACTCATACATTTCCGGGAAAATATCGACCATCCTCCTGCTATGGGGGGTTTTCGTGACGCCTCGCAAGACATCCATCGTACGGTCGACCTCATCTTTTGCTTTTTGGTATTGCGCGTTGCGGGTTATCATATCGTCAACGACTGCGCCTTTTTCGGCAAACCGTTTAAGTTTTTCCATTGTCTCATTGGTTTCGATGTTGAGCTTTTCTGCCCTGTCAGCAGCTTTTTTGATCTCTCCCACCGCTCCGTCCGTTTTGTCGGCAGCCGCTTTTTGCTTTCGGTAGACAATACCGTTCAAAATTAGAGGAATAAGAAAAAAAGAAAGCCCGATGTAAAAATTCGGATCTTTAAATATGCCGCTCAATGCTTTTTCTTTTATCGCCGCAACATCATTCCTCATCGACGTAATCAGTTCTTTTTCCTCGGCGGATAATGCGCCGGTTTTCAGCAGATCGCCGAAATGGCTATCGATCTCCTTTGCGCGCGTGGTCGAATTTGTGAGTCAGTTCCCTGACCTCTGACAGCGTTATTTCGGGATGCGCATTTCCGGCCTTGGCATCGCCGGGTGCAGGCGCGCCATCACCGGCCAAAACGGGCGCGGCGGTCAGCAGCGCGGCAAAGCCGGGGCCGAGGAGGTATTTTCCTACACCATTGAAAAGACTGGATTTTTCCATGCCCAATTGCTTTCGAAGCCCCTATATTTTACGAAATGCGTAATTTATAGCACAACCATGGGCTTAATAGCAATATGTAAATATGTGGATTTACCCTGTTTTTCTAAGCCAGAGCGCGTTTGCCAGCTTTTGCAGCATCTCCGCGTGCGCAGCCAGTTCTTTTTTGCTGGCGGTAAAAACGCGCGGCTCACGGTAGGGGCGATCGATTTTTGCGGCGACATGCCTTGTGCCCGCCGCATCGGCGCCAATTGTCAGCAATCCGTGTTGACGCCCGCCCAGCAGCTCCATGTAAACCTCGGCCAGCAATTCGGAGTCGAGCAGCGCGCCGTGCAGCGTGCGCTCGGTGTTGTCTATTCCAAAACGTCGGCAGAGCGCGTCGAGGTTCGCCGGCTGGCCGGGATATTTTTGCCGCGCCATGGTCACGGTATCGACCACGCGGTTCCATTGCAGCGGCGGGTGGCCGACCGCGCGCAGCTCGGCGTTCAGGAATTTCATGTCGAACTCGGCATTGTGAATGACGAGTTTCGCATCGCCGATGAAGTCGAGCAGGTCGGTATAGACCTGCGAGAAAACCGGTTTGTCTTTCAGAAATTCCCGCGTCAGGCCGTGAACCGCGACCGCCTCGGGCGGGATGTCGCGCTCGGGATTCAGATAAATCTGCAATGTCTTGCCGGTGGGAATGTGATTGGCCAGCTCGAGGCAACCGATCTCGACGATCTTGTCGCCGTCATCCGGGAACATGCCGGTGGTTTCGGTATCGAGGACAATCTCTCTCATAGGCCTATGCTCTCCAGCCACTCTTCAAAAAATATTTTCGCCTGTGTGTTCATTGTATCAACATTCTGCGCGTTCTGCGCCCTTAATTCTTCGGCGCTCCCCGCGATTTTCGAACGGACAATCTCCGCGCCCATCACATCCGTCCATTCGTCGGCCTGCGCGGGCGTCACTTCCGGGTGGCATTGCAGGGCGAGGACATTCTTCCCGAACCCGAAGGCCTGGTTTTCGTACATATTTGTCGAAGCCAGCAATTCCGCGCCTTCCGGCAGGTCGAACGTATCGCCGTGCCAGTGAAACATATTGGTTTTGTCGCCGCCGAGATGCCGCACCGGATGCGCGGGATTTTTGATTTTCATCGGGTTCCAGCCGATTTCCTGCCCGGCCTTGCCCTTATAAACTTCCGCGCCCAGCGCGGCGGCGAGGAGTTGCGACCCCAGGCAAATCCCCAGCGTCGGCCTGTCGGCCTTCGCCCGTTTCGTCAGGAATTTTATCTCTTCTTTCAGAAAGGGATAGATATCGCTTTCATAAACGCCCATCGGCCCGCCCATGACAAGGACCAGGTCCGGCGTCAACGGGTCGAATTCATTCACGCTTTCCTGCGGCGTGAAAATCGTCCGGCAGCCAAACCCTCGCGCGGCAAGAATGTCGCCGAACTGGCCCGGCCCTTCGTGTTTCTCATGCGCGAGGATCAGCGCCGTCTTCATTGTTCCCTCTTTTTAATATCGGCCAGCGCGGCCTTGATTTCCTTCATCGTCTGCGCGCGGCCAAGGCCCGTATGCGCCACGTAATCGGCGCGCGCGCGTTTTTCGCCGTCCGGCATTTGCTGCTTTAGAATCGCGCGGAATCTTTTTTCGTCCATGCCGGGACGTTCCAGCACGCGGCGGCGCTGGACCGCGCGCGGCGCGGTGACGACCAGCGTGTAATCAACCCTGTTTTCACCGCCGGTTTCGAACAGCAGCGGGATATCGAGCACGACGATCTTCGTGCCATTGATTTTATGCTTGCGAATGAAATCGGCCTGCGCCGCGCGCACCAGCGGATGGAGAATTTTCTCAAGTTTCTTGCGCTGCTTCTCGTCGTGAAAAACGATCTTGCCAAGCTCCTTGCGCTTGATCGCGCGCACGCCGCTTTTGGTCTTTCGCCCGTAAATCTGCGGGAACTGGAAATAGGGAAACGCCGCGCCGACCGCCCGCGCCCCCTTGCCGCCGGGGCTGAGCAATTTATGCACCTCGTCGTCGGCCTCGTGCACAGGGATGCGCAGCGATTCAAACATCGCGGCGGCGGTGCTCTTGCCCATCCCGATCGATCCTGTGAGGCCGATGACGATCATGCCAGCACGCGTTTTTCGAGCCCGGCATCGACATTCGGCGGCACGCCGAACCACGCCTCGAAGGCGGGCCGCGCCTGATGCAGCAGCATGCCGATGCCGGTGACAATTTGATTTCCTCTATCCTCGCAATCGCGCAGCAGGTCGGTCATCAGCGGCGCATAGACGATATCGTTCACCACGGCGTTTTTAGGCAGCGCGGTTAAATCAATCTCGAGCTTCGGCTGGCCGGACTGGCCCATCGACGTCGTGTTCACCAGCAAATTGTTTTCCGCCAGCACTTCCGAGCGTTTTTCCCAATCATGCACGCGCAATCTCTTGAAATCCCGCGCCAGCGTCTGCGCCTTGTTCTTCGTGCGGTTGACGACGCGCACTTCCGGCACGCCCTCTTTCAGCAGCGCGTAAATCACGGCGCGCGCCGCGCCGCCCGCGCCGAGCACTGTCGCCGGGCCTGCCGTGAAATCGAAGCCGGGCCGGACCGCGCGGATATTCTCGGTGAAGCCGAAAACATCGGTGTTGGTGCCGTTCATCTTGCCGTTTTTAATCACCACGGTGTTCACCGCGCCGACCGCCTGCGCCAGTTCATCCAGCGAATCGCAAACCGCGAAAACTTTTTCCTTGTGCGGGCGGGTGACGTTGAAGCCCGCATAACCCTCCTCGACAAGACGGATCAATTCTTTTTCCAAGTTCTCCGGCGCGATGTCGATGGCCTCGTACGACGCGTCGATGCCGTGCTTTTCGATCCAGTAATTGTGAATCAGCGGCGATTTGCTGTGCCCGACGGGATGACCGATGACTGCCGCCTTCATCATGGCTTCACCGCGTGATATTCATGCAAATATGCCAGCAACGGCCGCAGCGGCATGCCGAGAATGGTGAAATGATCGCCCTGAATGTCCGAGAACAGCCACGCGCCCGCGCCCTCGATCGCGTAGGCCCCCACGGCCTTGGTCAGCGCATCGCCCGCGTGCGCGCAATAGGATTCCAAAAATTCATCGCTGAACTCGCGCATGGTCAGGCTGGCCTCTTCCTCGTGGCTCCAGAAAACCGTGCCGCCCTTCGCGACCGCCACCGCGGAAATCAGCCTGTGCGTTTTCCCCCGCAAATGGCGCAGCTTTTCCTTTGCCTCGTCTCTGGTTTTGGCCTTCGACATCATCTTGCCTTCCAGAACCAGGATCTGGTCGCTGCCGATCACCAGCGCGTCCGGGTTTTTCCCCGCCACCGCCAACGCCTTTTTCCTGGCGAGGTCCATCGCGATTTTCTCCGGCGTGATTTTTTCCTTGCCGCTGGCGCGCATCAATTCATGAACCATCGCCATTTCGTCGACGACAGGCCTGATCACCTTGAAGTTCAGCCCTGCGTTTTTCAGCATCGCGTAACGCGCCTTGCTTTGCGAGGCGAGGATGATTTTCACGCCGCGATGCGTATCACTTAGGAGCATTCAGGCTTTCCTGATGGGACTGGTACAGCGCCATGATTTCCGCCGACGTTTCCTCGACCGAGCGCTTGGTCACGTCGATCACCGGCCAGCCATACTTCGAAAATAATTTGCGCGCGTTGCGCACCTCGTCCTCGATTTTATCGCCGTGCAGATACGTGTTTTCCTCGAGCGCTTTCGAATCCAGCCCGTCAGCCTTGAGGCGGCTTCTCCTGATATGCACGAGCCGGTCCGGCGAGGCGGTGAGGCCGACATACATCGGGCCCTGCAGCTCGAATTTCGCTTTCGGCACTTCAACGCCGGGCGCGAGCGGAATGTTTGCGACCTTGAGCCCGCGCCGCGCGAGGAAAACGCTGGTCGGCGTTTTCGAGGTGCGCGAGACGCCGACCAGAATCACATCCGCCTCTTTCAGATCTTCCAGTTTTTTGCCGTCATCATGGCGCATGGTGAAATCGATCGCGGCGACGCGCCGGAAATAGGCGTCGTCCATCTGATGCTGCAGGCCGGGCACGCCTTTCGCATGCATGCCGAGATAAGACGAGAGACTGCGGATGATCGGGTCGAGCACCGAGACGCACGGAATGTTCAGCTCGTCGCAGCGCTCCTGCAGACGCTTGCGCATCTTCTCATCGACCAGCGTGAAAATCACCGGGCCCGGATTTTGTTCCATCTTGGAAATAATCCGCTCCAGTTGCTGCTGCGTCCGCACCAGCGGCCAGAATTTCTGCACCGGCTCCACCCCCTCGAACTGGGCGAGGCAGGCGCGGGCGAGGCCCAGCAGGGTCGTGCCGGTGGCGTCTGAAATGAGGTGCAGGTGAAACTGGCGGCCGGAGGGCGGGCCGGGCAGGTCGCTCATGGAAATAATCCTTTATTCATGGGCTTATCCTAGGGCCCCGCCACCCCTTGCGCAAGCGATCCCGGCCCGTTCTTATTGACATATTATAGATATTTGTCCTAATATCCCGGCTGTTCCCTTTTATTGGCCCTCTCTTAAGGAGGCGAGTTGCGTGAGCGATGAAATAGACATTGAAGGCCTGATCGTTGAGGCCGCGACTTACCTTAAAAAATCCAAATACGCGGAAAGCATCGGCGCGGCGTTCCAGGCCGCATCGGCGATGGCTGAAGACGATCCGCGCCATGCAAAAGTGCGGGACATATTATTCAACGCGGCCGAGCGGTCGCCAAACAGCCTTACCGGCTTGAAAACGCTGGGCCGCTATTACTCCCTTCGCGGCAATTACGACGACGCCGTCAGCAGCTTTCAAACGGGCCTGCGCATTTGCAAATCCGACAAGGGCCGCGCAGAATTTGCCATCGAATGCGCGTCCGCGTTGATGACAAGCGTCAATGAAAACCGTTTCAGAAACGAAGCCGATAAAAACAGGAGGCTGGAACAGGCCGAAGACTATTTCCACTCCGCGCTGGATTATGGCGCGAATCCGCCCCGGATTTATTCATCCCTGATGTATTTATGCGCGCTCAAGGGAGATGAGCGGAAAGCCCTGTTTTATGCGCAAAAACTTGTCGACGCGGCCGGTTACGGTGACGATCGCGCGCTCGTCGCCAGAAAATTTCTGCAAGAAGCGGCGGGCTTTGACCAATCCGGCGGATTCAGGCCGCCCCGTCCACATTAGGTGCCCGTGTGAAAACAAAATTGATTAAACATTTCCCGGATGAAATCGAGGCGACGTTGCAACAGGCGGCGGATTTTTTCAAAAAACGCGATTACCTGAAATGCGCGGAACTGGCTTTCACGGCCCTGCGCGCCCTGCCTGAAAACGACGCCCGCCGTAAAAAAGCGGAAAAAATGCTGCGCGGCGCGGCGGGCAAAGACAAGGCCGGAGGCAATAAAATCCTGGGCGAATATTATTTGTTCCAGGCCCGATATAACGACGCCCTCGCTGCGCTCAGGGAGGCTCTTTACGCTTCGCCCGGCGGCAAGGCGCGCGCGGACCTGTTTCTGGATTTCGCCTCCGTGTTGATGGCGGATGCGATGGATGGCCCGCGTCACAAAAAACGCGCGCAACTGGAGCGCGCGGAAGAATATTGCCATGCCGCCATGGACAATGGCGGGACTCCCCGCAAAATATATTCTTTCCTGATGTACCTGCAGGGCCTGAAGAACGATCCTCAGAATTCCCGCCTCTATGCGCGGAAAATTTTAAACGGCGGAGATGACGATGACATGGCAAAGCTCGCGAGGCAGCGCCTGAGATGCATCGATAATACGCCCCCGCCCCAGGCCACGATATGGGCCAAACCTTTACCTCTCATGAACTGAAAGCGCGGCCTTTATGAACCCTGAAAACAAATCCGAAGCCGAACTGATGCTGGAAGAAGCGGACAGGCAAGCCGAGGCCGGGCATTCCCTGGAAGCCATGGAGCTGTATAGAAAAGCCATGGATATCTTCCCGCCTCTTGATCAACAGAAAATGCACGATGCGTTCCTGAAGCTTGCGACTTCATATGCCCGCACGCAGATGAAATCTTCGACCTTCACCGGGGCAAAGAAAAAAACCGCATCCATAGCGTTGAATAAGGCGCTGGCCAGCCTGGTGCTGCAGACGGCAAAAACAAAAATAAGCGAAACGCCGGACATTCAAAACGCTCTTTCAACCGCGAGAAGCGCGATGAGCGATCTGGAAAAACTGGGCGAAGGGCCCGCGAAACACGCCGACCTGCTCATGACCTATGCCGAAATACTTATGCTGGCGGAAGACCTGGCCGGGGCCGAGAATAATTTTATCAAGGCCATGAATTACGGCGCCGACAGGAAAAAAGTTTATTTCAACCTGACGGCGATGTTCGCGAAGCTCGCCGAACATAGCGGCGGGGCAAAAGAAAGGGCGCTGCATTACCTTGAAGCGTTCCGGCAGGCGGCCCAGGGCGACGACGCGGCCATCGAATATGCCCGGCCCCTCGCTCGCTCGCTGCAAACCGCCCAGGGCGGGCCGCCACCCTTGCCGCCCTCCGCTTAATATATTGGCATATTAATTTCTGTAGACTTAGTATCGGATTATCAAGAAAAAATGGAATTCTCATGACTGACAGTGGAAATAGTTATATACGGCGCGAGGCGGAATTGACGAACACTGACGCGTGGTTCAGAGAAAATCTGATGTCCCAGAATCGCGATACTCTCAACGTCGTTTTAAACGTTGCCGATTCATTTCTTGCGGACAATCATCCCAAGGTGGAAAAATCGATGCTCCTTGGCTTTAAGGCCGCCGCATTGATACGGCTTGAAAAAGCAGACGAGGCCATTCCCTATTTGCGCGAAAGCGTCGCGCTCGATCCGGGACACCCTCTTCTCAGCAATTTTCATCTGACGCTGGCGAATGTCCTTTTTAACGAGGCGTTTCCTAAATATAGCGCCGGGTTCGCGGTGCCGACCGAGCGCTGGGAGGAAATCATAAGCTGTTCAGAGAAAGCGTTAAAACTCTATCCGTACAGCCAGAAGATCTATTACAATCTCGGGCATGTTTATTTTTTGATGAAAAATTTTACCAAGGCGGCGGAGTATTTCGGCAAAAAGGTTGAACTTTTCGGTCACGATCATACCTACGTCGATCTTATGAATTATGCGAGCGCTCTTGCTGAAATTGAACCCGGCACTTTGAGTCAAACTGAAACCGCGGAAAATCTTAAAAAATCCCTGGATCTATTTTCAAAAGCCTTGCCGATTGCGCAGATGAACTGTGATGAAATAAATGTCACCTACATCATAGAGGTCATGGAAAAAAACAAGCGATTGTTACGCGAAGTATTGGACGGCCCGGCCGATCCGGCTTGTAATTAATGAAATTGCAGATCTATCTCTGTCTCACTTCTTCGCGCTCGGGCGTCATTTCGCCGTTCGGGAAGATTTTCGCGGCAAGCGCCGCGTCGCGGAACGGCACGTTCTGAACATAGTGAACGGAAGCATCGCGCATCACATGCATGAAATGCGCCTGGTTGATCGGGTCCGACAGGCCTGCGAAAAGCGGGTCGCTGAGGATATCCTCGCCGGCCCCGCGCAAATAGGCGGTCTTGTCGGGAAGGCATGAAAGAACCTCGACGCAGATTTTGCCCGCGCGTTTTTTGCCGAAGGACGGGCCGCCATTTGCATTCATCACTTCATCCATATATTCCAGCGTTTCGTGATCGCATGTGTTCACGCGGCTGACATTGCGGAACCACTGGCGGAAGGCGGCCGTGAGCGCCTTGGCCGTCGAAACCGGGTCCTTCTCCAGCGCATTCGAAAAGCTCAGCGCGATGTCGCTGTCCTCGGCGCCGATCATATGGCGCCATAAATCGCCGTTCAGTTCCCAGGCGACCATGACCGCCATCACATCGCTGTCGGCGGCGCGGATGCGCTCGAGCAGCAGCACCGATTCCGGCGTGTAGTTTTCATCGAAACCGCCATGGCGTTTTTCCTGCCACGCGTCGCGCAGCGCGCGGATCAACGATGCCTGAACGGCGTGATAGAAATACGGCGCGCGCGCAAAACCTTCGGCGTCCAGCCCGTGATTGTCGAGCACGATCGTCTTCGCCGGAACATCGAGATGGAAATCATGATTTTCAAGATGCGAAAGGCCGATGCGCCAGCCCTGCTCGGCGGCCTCCTTGATCAGCAGGCGCGCGGCGTTGCTTTGCGAAAGCTGTTTCAGATTGTGCGCGAGAAATTCCCGGTCGTTGCCCGCCTCGCCCGAAGCAAAAGAAAGATCGGCGATAGCCCAGCTGATGCCTTCGAGGGCGTTGATCTTGTCTTTACTGCGGTGATGTTTATCGGACTTCATAAGCAGAAACTCAGCAGGGTTGGTGTTTTGCGGCGGATCAGTCTCCCGACCAGCGGCGCAAGTAAACGACGTTTCCGCTGCCGGCCTTGCTTTTGTTACGTTTGGCAGACGGTTTTGGAGCGAGGAGGTTCCCGGATTTGCGGGACTTATCCCCAGAGCCTTCATCCGCGCCATGATTTTGGCCCGGGAATAGCTCGACGATCTCTGCGTTTTTGGCGCGTTCATTGTTCGAATCCTGAATTCTGGAAATGTTCCGGCGGACGCCGGTAACAGCGGTTTCGAACTCATTGTGCAACTCGCGTTCCGTTTCGCGGAAAGAGCGCTCAAACTTAATAAACCAAAGGAAATTCGCATTCGAACGGTCGCGCACCTCGTTGAAAAGAGGGTCGGCAATGATGGTCTGCGAATGGCCGCTCAGGTAATTTTTGCCGTAGGGCATACTACCCAGCGCGGAAATAAGCGCCGGTGTCAGGGTTTTTCCAGATTGTTCCTCATCGAACACATAGCCCTGGTTGTCGGCCAGCATTTGTCTAATGAGGTTTTTATCCTCGATCCGGCAACGCTCGGACATGAACCAGCACTCGAACACCGCCGCCGCGGCCTGGCCGTTATTCAGCGTGCGGAAATCCAGGAACGCTTCGTAAGCGAAGGCGCGGCCGAGGTCGGCCATCGGTGAATTCTCGAGACGTTCCCACGCATCCTTGATACCGGAGAGCTGCAATTCCCAGCCGACGCGGATCATCGAGACGGTTAAATCCGCAACCTGCGCGCGGTTAACGAGAACGGCGCTGTCGGGATGGAAAAGAAGCGGGTGAATCAATGCGCCGTGGCGGTGCTGCCAGTGGCGGCGCAGTTCGCGCGACGCTAACAGTAATTGATCGCCGAGATCGAAGCGCGGGTGAATGAGAATGATGCCGCGCTGACGGTCATAGAACGCATCTTCAACCTGCGTGCTGTGCGCCATCGAGACATTGTTCGTTTTCGCGAAATCGATATAGGCGGCGGCCATGCGGCTTTTGCCGAGTATGTCCTCGATCTGCCCGATCGTGATCTGGTTTTTTGTTTCCTGGCGCCTGGTCACGAAATCCAGGTCGCCTTGCATCAGTTCGCGCGTCCTGCTGTCCTCGCGCACGAAATTGCCGGAGAAGCGCTCGAATATGTCGATCTCTTTTTTCAGGCTGACGATTTCATTTTCAAGAACGCGCAGCTCGGCGTCATCGAACATCAGATCGACATCCTCGATATCTGTTTCAACATCCATGTAGAAAAGCGGCTGCGTGCCGATGATGGTGCAGCTCACGGGCTGCGTGTTGTTCAGCGTATAGGCCACGCGGCAGGGCGCGCGGCGCTGCTGCGCCTGAAGGGAAGTAATCTCGTTAAATGTGTCGCTCATAGCCCAACCAATTTTTTTCTTCTTTGTCCCTGAAGGGCCCCACGGGAAGAACTCCCATGAACCCCCGCCCCCGGGGCGAACCGGCAGAACGCCGGCTATGGTTTATTATGGCGGGTCAGTTCTTAAGGCTTCCTTTCCAAGAAGCGGAAAAATCGAAGAAAAAACGGGGTTTATGGCAAAAAAACAGGGGTTTTCAGGCCTCTTTTAACATATTGAGGCCAAAAATTCAGGTCCCGTTAAGATTTGGCGAATCAGGGGGTTAAAGGGATTATTGCCCGAACGTATCGTCCAGGACCGGCATGTCCTCGACCAGCAGTTCCTCGTCGCTGAGCGTGACCAGGCCGTTCGGTTTCACCGCGACCTTGCTTTTGAACAGCGAGTCCTTGAAAACGATGCGGGCCTCGAGATGAAACACGCCGTCCTTGCCGATTTCTTTTACAATCGTCACCGGCTTGATCATGCGGCCGATCGCCTGACGGACGGAAGGCGGCGGGTCTTCCTTCCAGTTGATGTCGTCGATATTTTCGACGACGATAAAGCGCCCGTGCTTGCCGCGCACGTAACTGAAGAAGAAACGCACATAGGTGCCGACATTGTTTTCATCAAGCTTGATCGGCAGTTCGTCGTTGAATTTATAGATACATTCATTTTGAAAATTAAGGACGGTGCTCAGTTTCGGGCTGTAAATCACGAAGCGGCGCTGGGGGGGCATGCTCGTATGGTTGGCGATGTCGAGGAGCTTGCAGCCCGGGTAGAACGGGATCTCGGCGGCGAGCGCGGTTGTTTCGACGGGATCGAAATTCACGCCGTCCAGCAGCGGCGAAATCCGGTCCAGGATCTGGGCCGTCTCATCGAGTTCGAGTTTTTCAAAAGCTTCCTGGTACATGCGGCCTTATATTTCCTCTTCATAGCTAACATAAAATGAATCGGGGTCATAGCCCTGTGCCCAATCCTGTGGGGGAATCGAGGCTGCAGGGCGGTATAAAGAGACGTATAAAGATACGAACAAATCATGCAGGCCGGCCGGGGGCAGTCATCCCCCTGTTCAAAAGTAAAAATGGGCAAGGTCTGGAATCAGGGATGGAATCCGGGGAATCGCCGGGAATCCGTGGCTTTCCTGGCAGGCGATTCTGTGTACTGAATCCGGGATTGAATCAATCCCCATGACTCACACCGCCTACTATCATCTAATACCTTTTTTTAAATCTATTTCTAATTAGTATGCGGGACATGAGTTACGAATCGAAAAGACCGAAAGCGTCGGCGATCAGGACGGGGAAGCTGTTCCTGGATGCCCTGGATGGACATATCGGGGAGCGCGCACCGTTCTGGTTCATGCGGCAGGCGGGAAGATATCTGCCTGAGTACCGCGAACTGCGCGGGAAGAAGGGCGGCTTCCTCGCGATGGCGACGGATCCGGACGCGGCGTGCGAGATCACGATGCAGCCCGTGCGGCGGTTCGGGATGGATGCGGCGATTATTTTCTCGGATATTCTCGTGGTGCCGCAGGCGCTGGGGCAGAAGCTGGAGTTCGTCCAGAATGAAGGGCCTAAGCTGGAGCCGGTGCGGAGCGGCTCTGAAATTGCCGCGCTGTCTTTCACCGATTTTGAAAAAAACCTCGCTCCCGTTTTCGAGGCGATTAAAAAAACCAGCGCCGCGTTGAAGACGGAAGGTTTTTCCAATACCGCCCTGATCGGCTTCGCCGGCGCGCCGTGGACGGTTGCCGCCTACATGGTGGAGGGCGAAGGCAGCCGCGATTTTCTGTATGCGAAAAAAATGGCGCTGGGCGATTCCAAAAATTTCGCGGCGCTGATCGAGCTCTTGGTTGAATCCACCGCCTCCTACCTGATCCGCCAGGCCGGCGCGGGCGCCGAGGCGTTGCAGATTTTCGATTCCTGGGCGGGGATTCTGGATGACGCGTCCTTCCAGCAATGGGTGGTCAAGCCGACGCGCGCGATTGTCGGCATGGTGCGCGAGGTTTACCCGCACATCCCGATCATCGGTTTTCCGCGTTGCGCGGGGAGCAATTATTTTTCCTACGCCCAGAATACCGGTGTCACCGCGATCGGGCTGGATCAGTCCGTGCCCACGCAATGGGCGGCGAAGACGCTGCAGCCCCTGATGCCCGTACAGGGCAATCTCGATCCGGCGGCGCTGCTGGTCGGGGGTGATGCCATGGCGATGGCGGCGGAGCGGATACTCGCGGATCTGACGCGCGGGGGCTTTGTGTTCAATCTCGGCCACGGCGTGCACAAGGATACGCCGCCCGAACATGTCGCGGCGCTTTGCGACATACTCAGAAACTGGCGGGCTTCGTGAGAAAAATCGCGGTCGTCCTGTTCAATCTCGGCGGGCCGGATTCGAAAGCGGCCATCCGTCCGTTCCTGTTCAATTTCTTCATGGACAAAAACATCATCCGCGCGCCGCTGCTGGTGCGCTGGCTGGTGGCCGAAATGATTTCGCGCCGCCGCACGAAGAAGGAAGCGGGGAACAGCTACGCCGCGCTCGGGAATAAATCCCCGCTGCTGGAAAATTCGCGAGCACAGGCTGATGCGCTTGAAAAATCCCTGAACGCCAAAGGCATCGCCAATTTCAAAATCTTCGTCTCGATGCGCTACTGGCACCCGCTGGCCGATGAAGTCATGAGCGATGTGCGCAACTGGTACGCGGATGAAGTAGTTCTCCTCCCGCTTTACCCGCAATTCTCGACGACGACGACGCGCTCCTCGTTCGGGGTATGGCAAAGGGCCGCGCAAAAGCTCGGTTTCCATCCGCCGACCGCCAGCGTCTGTTGCTACCCGTTCAATGACGGCTTCGCCCGCGCCTCCGCCGCCAATATCCGCGCCGTGTACGATCAGGCGCGCAAGGACGGCCATGAAACCCCGCGCGTTCTTTTCTCCGCGCACGGCCTCCCTGAATCCGTCATCGCCGATGGCGACCCGTATCAGTGGCAGTGCCAGCAGAGCGCTGAAAAAATCGCGCGCGCGACCGGCATTGAAAATCTCGACTGGTCTATCTGCTACCAATCCCGCGTCGGTCCGAAAAAATGGATCGGCCCGTCAACGGAAGAAGAGCTTCGCCGCGCCGCCGCCGATAACAAGGCCGTGGTCATCTACCCGCATGCCTTCACGCAGGAACATGTCGAGACGCTTGTAGAAATCGAAATCGAATACCGCGAACTGGCGCACGCGCTTGGCCTTCCCGGTTTTTACCGCGTGCCGACCGTTTCCACCCATCCGGATTTCATCGAGGGCCTTGCCGCGATCGTGCTGGAGCGCCTCTCGCGCGGCTCGGTTCAGGAGGGCGTCAAAGCCGAGGGCGGCAAAATCATCTGCCCCGAACATTTTACGCGCTGTTGTATGCGCGCCGCCGCTGTGGAATCATAGCGTATGGGTTTTCTCACGGAACATTATCGCTGGCTGCTCGCCTTTCATGTCATCTCCGTCATCGCCTGGATGGCCGGCATGCTCTATTTGCCGCGCCTGTTCGTTTATCACGTGGATGCGCCGAAAGGCTCGCAACAATCGGAAACGTTCAAGATCATGGAGAAAAAACTTCTGCGCCTGATCATCAACCCGGCGATGATCGCGGCCTTCCTGTTCGGCATCCTTATGCTGATTGCCAACCCGGCATTATTGCAGGAGCCGTGGATGCATATGAAACTGGCCTCGGTGATTTTGCTCTCGGGCCTGCACGGATTTTTCGCCAAAACGGTGAAAATCTTCGCCCGCGACGAAAACACGCGGCCCGCGAAATTCTACCGCATCATCAACGAAGTCCCCGCCGTCCTGATGGCGATCATCGTCATCATGGTGATCGTCCGGCCGTTCTAGAGGCGCTCCTTCAGCCCTCCCCTGAGGCCCGATCATGGGCCCCCCTCTGTATTCATTATGTAAAATTTTATGGACATCGACCGGGCGGGTGCTATAATGAACATAATCCCTTGACTCTCATGGATGGCCCGGTTATAGGTTAGACATCTTTGTGATAAATCCAAAAAAACACTAGGAATTACTGGACGTTATCGCCGTTCGCGCGGCCACAGGAAGCGAAGTTTTATAGTATTTTCTCTCCTGCAGGCGCCGCAAAATCCCCCTCAAAAGCACTCAACTGTTTTAAGGCCAAGGATTGAACGAAGAACAAGGATATTTCCGGCCATTGTGGACGTACTCCGGGGATTTATAAAAAACAAAATTAAGAGAAATTCATGAATTTACAGGAATTGAAGGTTCGCTCACCCGCCGAGCTTCTCGCGTTCGCCGAGGAGCTGAAGATTGAGAACTGCAGCGCCATGCGCAAGCAGGACATGATGTTCGCGATCCTCAAACAATTGGCTGAAGAGGGCGTGCCGATCTCCGGCACCGGCGTGCTCGAAGTGCTGCAGGACGGCTTCGGCTTCCTGCGCAGCCCCGAAGAAAACTACCTGCCCGGCCCGGACGACATTTACGTCTCCCCCAGCCAGGTCCGCCGCTTCAGCCTGCGCACCGGCGACATCGTCGAGGGCGAGATCCGCGCCCCGAAAGATTCCGAGCGTTATTTCGCGCTGCTGAAAGTCGGCTCGATCAACAATGAGGGCCCCGACAAGGTCCGTCACCGCATCAATTTCGACAACCTCACGCCGCTTTATCCGGACCGCAAGATCAAGCTCGAGATTCCGGACCCGACGAAAAAGAACAACGTCCAGCGTGTTATCGAACTCACAGCGCCGATCGGTTTCGGCCAGCGCGCGCTGATCGTCGCGCCGCCGCGTACCGGTAAAACCGTGATGTTGCAGAATATCGCGTCATCCATCGCGGCCAACCACCCGGATGCTTACCTCATCGTTCTTCTCATCGACGAACGCCCCGAGGAAGTCACCGACATGGCGCGCTCCGTGCGCGGCGAAGTGGTTTCATCCACGTTCGACGAACCGGCGACGCGCCACGTGCAGGTTGCCGAAATGGTCATGGAAAAAGCCAAGCGCCTCGTTGAACACAAGCGCGACGTCATCATCCTGCTCGACTCCATCACGCGCCTTGCGCGTGCCTACAACACGGTCGTTCCCTCGTCCGGTAAAGTCCTGACGGGCGGCGTCGATGCCAACGCGCTCCAGCGCCCGAAACGTTTCTTCGGCGCGGCGCGTAACATCGAACAGGGCGGCTCGCTCACGATCATCGCCACGGCGCTGATCGACACCGGCTCGCGGATGGACGAGGTCATCTTCGAAGAATTCAAAGGCACGGGTAACAGCGAAATCGTTCTCGACCGCAAGATCGCCGACAAGCGCGTTTTCCCGGCCATCGACATCCAGAAATCCGGAACCCGGAAAGAAGAACTGCTGGTCGACAAGGACGTCCTTCAGAAAATGTGGGTGCTTCGCCGCATCCTCAACCCGATGGGCACGGTCGACGCCGTCGAATTCCTGCTCGACAAGATGAAGACGACCAAGACCAACGACGAGTTCTTCACCTCGATGAATCAATAAGAGTTTCACCCATCCGGGTGTATTTAGAGAAAGCGGCCCCAGAGGCCGCTTTTTTCATGTTTTGTGCCGCGCACACCTTCATTGCCTAAAATTTTACCCAAATTCGAAACGAAAGTGTTTGCCATAATGTCGCTTCCATGTTGCAATAATAGAAAGGGCGGGACAATCCCGTTTTAAAAAATCGCCGGCGCGGAGAACGCGAAAAAAAACCGGCAGCGCTTTCCAGGTGGGATTTAGGTGATGGCACGACAACGTTATTATTTTTCCGACAGGCTTGCGCGCAAACAGCGCAACACGAAGATCTGTCTTGCCGCCCTTCTCTTCATCGCAGTTTCAGCCGGTACGGCCTGGTCGCGCGAAAATGTCGCGGCCGCCCCGGCGTCCATGTCTCTTCCCTTGTCCGTGACGGATACGTGCCTCCCCCCTCCATCCATCTGTCATGCTCCCCAGACCGTAACGGACAAAACCCAGCGCCCGGCTGGTACTCTAGCGGCTCTTGATCCGGACTTCGGGGTTCGTCTTGCCCTCGATTCCCTGGGGTCACCGCAACACATCCTCGAACCCGAACTCTCGTTGATCTCCGCCATGCCGGCGATGCCGACGGCCGCTTCGCCCTAGCGGCCGCCGCCAATCGTTTTTGCCGGAAGAGAGAGTTTATGCGCGTTTGAAGTCAGTGTTGCAGCAGGAACCGCAATAACGATGTGTCCCTCGCGTCGCTGGTCGCCTCCGCAAAGCTTCAACGCTTTCGGGGGCGATCATATTTTCAGGGGTTCGCCGCCGCGGAGCGGATCATAAGATACCAGTCGGGCGCCGATCCCCCGGCCTGCACGGCGATTTCACAGGCAATGAAAAACAGCACGAAACAGATGACCGCGGACCACGGGCCTGTATGGCCGGATTTCGACATGATCGTGTTTTTCTGGTCTTCAGGCAGCAATTTTCCAAGCGCCTTTTTAATGGCATGCGCGCCGAAGAACTGCAGCGCGAGCAGCGCGAACATCATGCCTGCGCCGAGCGCGATGCCGTCGATAGGAATATGAAACATTTTATTCTGAATGCTGTTCGCGAACATGGCGCGCAGGCCCGCCAGCATATAGCCCAGGTAAAATATGAAAGCCAGCGCCGTCCCCGCGATCATGCCATGCACGCGCGGCTTGGCCGTGATGTTTTTGAGCGCGTTGTCGGCGCTGAGCACGAGAGTCTTGACCGCCCCTTCGCTGATGCCGAGCGGGTAATTGCGCATCACGAGCTTGAACGCCTTGGCTTTTGAGTATTTCGCGCTGGCGACGATCGCATGGCGGATGGTGCGGTATTGTCCTGCCTGCTGGATTTTTTCCGCGACGTTGCCGCGTCCTTCGCCTGCTTCTTTCAGCATCCTTATGCCGTCCTTGAGCAATATTTCAAGAAAGGATGGAATCTCGGCGATGCTTGCCCTTTTGCCCAGCAGGAATGCGCTGACGCTTGAATTTTTGCCGAGCGCGAATTCGGTTTCCGCGTATGGCAGCTTGACGTGATAACGCAGCGGTATGATATCGGATTTCGGCGCCTCGCCCTCGTTCTCCGGCGGCTTTGCGGGCACGGCGCTGATCTCGGCATATTGCGATATTTCCTTGGCTTTGGTTTCCACCATTTGCAGCAGTTTTGGAGGAAGATTCTGGCGGTCGAAATCGAAGGTGCAGATCACGTCCATTTCCGCGGTGGTGATATAGGAATGCCATGCCATGCCGTTGCAGTTCTGGCACTGCGTCGCGCCGCGGCCGCGGCAGACGCTGCATTGAATTTTGCGCGTCTGGTGGCACATCATGCACGGCGTGCGTCCCTGCCCGTTGCATCTCGGGCACGGTATTTTTTCGTTGCCGTTGAAGATCAACTGCGCGCCGCGGCATTGCGAGCAGATTTCCATGCTCTGGCCGTTGCAGCGCGGGCATAATTCAGACCCTTTTCCGTTGCAGCGCTGGCATTTCAATTCGCCATGCGCGCTGCAGGTGCGGCAGGCCTGGTGATGCACATATTCTTTCGTCAGGAACGGCAACTTGATGATCTCGTTGCGCGTGCCAAAACCGCGATCCTTGCGCGCATTGATCTGCGCGGCGATTTTTTTTCTGGCTTCATCGCTGCTTAAAGTTTTCAGGCGGTCGCGGTCGAGCGCTTCGCGCATGCCTTGCGGTCCGTCGACCTTCTCGCCTTCCGTTCTTTTGCCGCCGATGATTTTTTCCATCGTGCGCTGGTGTAGCTGCAGCGAGAGCACGGCGTCGAATTCAACGACCTTGCCCTCGATTTTCTTGGCCGTGACCATGCGCGGATTTAAACCGTTGCCGCGCACCGCGGCGCGTATCTCCTCGAGCGCGGGGTTCGCGTAATTACCGGACAGCGCTCCTTTTTCTAAAGGCGCGGCATGCTGGGCGGCTTTGTCGGGGTTCTGGGGATTGTCTTTTTCCACTTGTTTTTCCGCGTGGTTTAATCCGGATTCACAGGATTAACGACCCTAGCAAGAGTAACCCGCCCCTTCAATGATACATTGAACCGCATGCGATTTTTTCATAGGCTGGGGCAACTCCAAATAGAGAAAGATAGCGCGATGAAAGTGAAATTCGACATTGAGTGCACGCCGCAGGAAGCGCGGGCTTTTTTCGGACTGCCGGACGTCGAGCCGATGCAGGCGGCTTTGATGAAAGAGCTGGAGACGCGCATGCGCGACAATATCCGCTCGCTCGACCCCGAGACGATGCTGCGCACATGGCTTCCCGCCACCATCCAGGGCTGGGGCGAGGTGCAGAAAATGTTTTGGGAGCAGATGGGGATGCCGGGTTCTGCGGCCGCGTCGGCACCGCCTTCGAAGAAGAAGGTATAGGGGGCGGGACTATTTCCACCAGTCTCCTGTTCAGCATGACCCGGATATAAACACAAGATGCATTATGTAAAATATATTATGTTAGTCTCTCTCTACTCCGAATGGTGCGGTTGTGAGTGAGACGATTTTCGCGCTTTCGACACCGACCGGGCGGTCTGGAATTGCCGTTGTAAGGGTCTCCGGGAAGGACGCCTGGTCTGGACTTAAAGCATTGAGCGGAAAAGAATTCGTAGCGCGTACGGCCTCTCTGGCCGTTTTGCGCGATCCGGAAACAAAAGCGGTCATCGACCGCGCGGTCGTTTTGCCGTTCAGAGGCCCGGAAAGTTTCACCGGCGAGGATGTCGTCGAGTATCACGTGCATGGCGGGCGGGCGGTGATCGATTCACTTGTCGCGGCGCTGGGCGGTCAAAAAAACCACCGCCTCGCGGAGCCCGGCGAATTCACGCGCCGCGCGTTCGAAAACGGCAAGATGGATCTGACCGAGGCCGAGGCGGTTGCCGACCTCATCAACGCCGAAACGTCCGCGCAGAAAATCCAGGCGCTGGCGCAAATGGAAGGTTCGCTTTCGCGTTTGTATGCGCGCTGGACGGACGAACTCAAAAAACTTCTCGCGCATCTTGAGGCGGAAATTGAATTTCCCGATGACGATTTGCCCGGCGGCATCGCCCTGCGCGCGTCGCCCGCCATCGAACAAATTGCGTCGGAAATTTCCGCGCACCTGAACGACAACCGGCGCGGCGAGAGATTGCGCGGCGGCGTGCATGTCGCGGTGATCGGCGCGCCGAATGCGGGGAAATCTTCTTTGGTCAATGCGCTGGCGCAGCGCGACATCGCGATCGTCTCAGACGTTGCCGGCACGACGCGCGATGTGATCGAGGCGCATCTCGATATTGCGGGATATCCCGTCGTTCTCGCCGACACGGCTGGCCTCCGCCCGGCGCAGCTCAATGAAAAAGGTCACGATAAAATCGAGTCGGAAGGCATACGCCGCGCGTTATCCCGCGCGCGCGAGGCCGATATCAAAATCCTGCTGTTCGACGGCACGGCGAAAAATTTCGACGACGCGACGCTCAAACTCGCCGATGAAAATTCTTTGATCGTCGTCAATAAATCAGACCTGGTCACACGTCGCCCCCGCGCAGGCGGGGGTCCGGCAAAAAAAGAAGAACCGGATGTCCGCCTGCGCGGGCATGACATTTTATATGTTTCCGTTCAAGACGAAATAAATCTTGATACGCTTGTTTCTTCTTTGACAGTAAAAATTCAAAATCTGCTGAAGCCCGGTGAGACGCCGTCTCTCACCCGCGCGCGTCACCGCGCCGCGCTGGAAGACGCGCTGGCCTCGCTCATGCGGGCAAAGACCGCCGCGCTGCCCGAGCTGGCTGCCGAGGACGTTCGCCTTGCGGTGCGCGCGGTCGGGCGCATCACGGGCCGCGTCGATGTCGAGGATCTGCTCGACGTCATTTTCAAGGATTTCTGTATCGGGAAATGACGACGTTTATTCCAGCGTAAGCGATATACCCTGATCGCCGAATTCTTCTTCACGGCGAGGTCCACGGCTTACGATTTCACTTACGTCTTGTTCATCTTCCCAGTCTGCGAGTTCGAGCGTCGCCCGGCGGCCTTCTTCAGGCATTGCAAGAGGATCTGCCGCACGAGGCGTACGGCTTTTGCGGGTTTTCTTTTCGGGGGCCGCTTTTTCGGCAGAAATGTCGCAGAGCTGTTCATGGTCGGGGCCCGCGGATACGGACCCGCAGTTGCCGCGCCCCTTATAATCAAGCGTCACCAGTTTTTTATCCGGGGTCAGTGACGGATATTCCGGCTTTGCGCTATAGCCAAGCATAAGATTGTCAGGCGCCGCTTCCTTCAGGGTAACGCCGTCGGCACGCATGCCGACGATGTAGGAAAATTTGAATTGCTCCTTGTTGTACTGGCAGTCTGTTATTCTTGCCGCTTCTAAATCGCAGTCATTGACTTTTATGCCGCGCAGGTCGCAGCCAAAGAATTGGGCCCGCTTCGCGCGCACGCGGTTAATGCTGACAATTTTTGCATTTTTCTGGCTTTCATCGAAATCACGAAATGTGCAGTGCCTGAAAACCGCGTCATCGATGTTTCCGTCATCCAGCCTGATTTTTCTGAAGTCGCATTTTTCGAAAACCATTCCGGCAAGCCTCATGCGTCTTAAATCAACGCCGTTCAGATCGAGGCTCGCGATAACTCTATCGTCAGTGCCGTTGAAATTTCTTCCCGCAAGGCCGTTGCTCTCAATCCAGATCCGGTGATTTTCCAGGCGCTCCCTCAGCGCGGCGGAGTGTTGGTTGAATGCCGTCAGCGCGACAGGCTCTGTCATATCTATTTTGAGGTCCGGGTTCTTTTTTCTGCCGCCCATAGCGATCTCCTCTATTCATAATGATGTTATTAATTATGGCAATTTATGCAGGAATTATGTCTTTGTGCAAGAAAAATCCGTGTGCCCTCCAGCCAGCATCAAATATCAGCATTTTCAGGCTCAAGCCGGTATTGGCGGGATCGCCGGACTCGCCTCCCTCGCCGCCGGGCAATATTATGCGCACCCGCGAAATGCGTTCTGGCGGATCATGGGCGATCCGGTCGGCGCCTTATTGCCCTTTTTGTAGCCTTATTAAATTTCTGGAATTCTTGCGTGTTTTGAGCGTATAAACCGCCCCATGGACATGGAAAAGCTCAGTTTTGACGTGATTGTCGTGGGCGGCGGGCATGCGGGGTGCGAGGCCGCGGCGGCGGCCGCGCGCGCGGGCGCGAAAACCGCCCTCCTCACCCACAAGCTCGCCACGATCGGCGCGATGTCCTGCAACCCGGCGATCGGCGGGCTTGGCAAGGGCCATCTGGTGCGCGAGATCGACGCGCTCGACGGCGTCATGGGCCGCATCATCGACCAGGCGGGCATACAGTTCCGCATGCTGAATGCCTCGAAAGGCCCGGCCGTACGCGGCCCCCGGGCGCAGGCCGACCGCAAATTATACCGCAACGCCATGCAGGCGATGCTGGCGGATTACCCCAATCTGACGCTTCTGGAAGGCTCCGCCGAAGATATCGTGATCGGCGCGGACGGGCGCGTACAGGGGCTTTCGGCTATTCTCACCGCCCTCCCCGGCGCTAGGCCGCCGGGTGCCAGCGCCAGCGATTCCGCGGGCCCCGGCAGTTATGCACAGGATGGGGGTAAATCCGGCGCAGCTATGCACAGCGCTGGCAGCCCTATTCGCACCTCTATCTCGCCCTCAGGCTCACCCCCAGGCCAACCTAACCCGCCCGCCCCCGGTGAAGCATTATGTAAAATAATTAGTACCATGAGATGTGGGACTGTGGTGTTGACAACGGGCACTTTTTTGAGGGGTGTCATCCACCGCGGACAGGAAAAGATTCCGGCTGGTCGGGTTGGGGAAGCCCCGGCTGTCGGTATGGCTTTAACGCTTGAAAGATTTAGATTTCCGCTTGGGCGGCTCAAAACCGGGACGCCAGCCCGACTGGACGGTTCTACGATCAACTGGGCGGCGCTCGAGGAGCAGAAAGGCGACGACCCGCCGGTGCCGTTTTCCTATATGACCGATAAAATCCGTGTGCCGCAGATATCCTGCCATATCACTTACACGAACGAAAACACTCATAAAATTATCCGCGATAATATCCACAGGTCGGCCATGTATTCCGGTCAGATTTCGGGGACGGGGCCGCGCTATTGTCCGTCGATCGAGGACAAGGTGACGCGCTTCGCCGACAAGTCGCGGCACCAGGTTTTTCTGGAGCCGGAAGGGCTGGATGATGATACCGTCTACCCGAACGGGATTTCGACGTCGCTGCCCATCGAGGTACAAGAGGCATACATACGGACCATTCCCGGTTTGGAATATGTAAATATTAGGGAATGGGCATATGCTATTGAATATGACTATTGCGATCCGCGCGACCTGAGGCCGACTTTGGAAAGCCGCCGGTTGCCGGGGCTGTTTCTGGCGGGCCAGATCAATGGGACCACGGGGTATGAGGAGGCTGCCGCCCAGGGGTTGATGGCCGGCCTTAACGCCGCCCGCCAATCGGCCGGGGCGGGGTCGGATGTTTCACGTGAAACAATTTCGCCGTTCACGCTGGACCGGGCCGAGGCCTATATCGGGGTTCTGGTCGACGACCTTATTACCAGGGGCGCGCCGGAGCCGTACCGGATGTTCACCAGCCGGGCGGAATACCGTCTCCGGCTCCGGGCCGACAATGCCGACCAGCGCCTGACGGGCAGGGGAATCGAGGCCGGGTTTGTCGGTTCCGGCCGGGTCGCCGCCTGGGGTAAAAAGTCGGAGGCGTTGGAGCGGGCGCGGGCGCTTATGGCGGGTTTGCGGGCCACGCCCAACGAACTTGAAAACTATGGGATCGGGGTCAATAAAGATGGGGTCCGCCGCTCGGCCGGGGCGCTTTTGGGTTACCCGGATATCGACTGGGACCAGCTCTCCGGGGTCTGGCCGGAGCTGAATTCCATCCGTCCGGAAATCCGGGAGCAGATGGAATATGACGCGCTATATTCGGGATATATGGAACGGCACGATTCGGATATTATCGCCTTCAGGAAAGATGAGGCCTTGGAGCTTCCGGAAGATCTGGATTACGGGGCGGTGGGGAGCCTTTCCAACGAGATCCGTCAAAAACTCCAGCAGGCGCAACCGGCGACTTTGGGTGCGGCGTCGCGTATTCCCGGCGTGACCCCGGCGGCCATGGTCGCGCTTCTGAAGCATGTCAAAAAGGGCAAAAGAGCCCAGCCGAAGAAAAATGTCGCCTGAGGAATTCGCCAAGGCGTTCGGTGTTTCACGTGAAACAATTTCGCGTTTGCAGGCTTATCATGATCTTCTGGTGAAATGGCAGAAGGCAATCAATATCGTCAGTCCCAGGACTTTGGACGATATCTGGGCGCGGCATTTCGCCGATTCGGCGCAACTGGCGGAGCGTATTCCCCGGAACGCAAAAGTCGCCGATCTGGGAAGCGGGGGCGGGTTCCCGGGGCTGGTTCTTGCGATTATGCGGCCCGATCTGGAAATGCACCTGGTCGAATCGGATTTGAGGAAATCCGAGTTCCTGAAAAATGTTTCACGTGAAACAAAGTCGGTCGTCCGGGTTCATAACGACCGGGCGGAGAATGCTCTGGCGTCTATCGGGCCGGACATTATTACCGCCCGGGCGTTCGCGCCGCTGGTCGAAATTCTGGAGATGACCCAGCCTATTCCGGGGGTTCCGCTGCTGCTTTTAAAGGGCCGGATGGCGCTGGAGGAAGTGGAGGAGGCGCGGAAGAAATTCAGTTTCGAATACGCGGATTTTCCGAGCCGGACGGAAGAGGGCGCAAAGATTTTAGAAATTTCCCGCCGCGGTTAGTTCAAAAAATTTTCAGATTTTCTTGACGATATATTCCAGCCGTTGCAGTATCGGGACCATAACAAATATAAATTCTGTCACGTGGGGAAGCCAATGAGCGACCAGCCAGTTCAAAAATATTCCTTCAAAGAATTTCTTTCGAAAGCAGAGAAAAGCCGGAATCCGGATGACGGACAATATGGAAAATTGTATGTGGAGGGCGGGGTTGCTGCTTCTCAGGGCGCTCCCGAGGGTGCTTCCCAGGGTGCTTCGAGTGCGAGAGGTTTGGAGGGGCAGGTTGATAATACGGCGTTCGACCAGGCCGCGCGGGAGCGGATGATGTATGAGGGTTCGGACCGGGATGAGGTTTTAAGGTCCCCGTTTGTGCGGGGAAAGCAAGAGGGGTTCGCGAGACAAGAAGATGCCGGATCCCCGCCTGCGCGGGGAAGACAAGAGGAGGCACGGGAAAGACAAGAGGAGGAGCGGGGAAGGCAAGAAGAGCGTGCGGGGCAAGGGGTTTCAGCGGACGCCTCGCGGGGAAGACAAGGACTCGCGAAGCAAGAAGCATCGGGGCAGGGTGAAGAGACTTTCCGCGCCGAAGCGAAACAGGATGCGCCGCTGTCGATGAAGACGGGCGCGGCAGGTGCGGGACAGAAGACCTATACGAAGAAACCGCTGACCGGAAAAACGCCGACGGAAAAAACGGGAGCGCAGCAGCGCCCGCGCCTGATCGGCATCTGCAACCAGAAAGGCGGCGTCGGCAAAACGACGACGGCCGTGAACCTGGCGACAGCGCTGGCGGCGATCGGCAAAAGCGTCGCGATCATCGACATGGATCCGCAGGGCAATGCGAGCACGGGCCTCGGCATCCGCCGCAGCGCGATCCGCACGAGTGTATATGACGTGCTGTTCGAAGGCGCGGACATGGTCGAGGCCGCCGTCACCACGCGCGTTCCGAATTTGTCGGTCATCCCGTCATCGATTCATTTGTCGGGCGCGGAGATCGAACTGGTCACCGCCGACAACCGCGAATTCAGATTGAAAAAAGCGCTGCACCGCCCGCTGCCCTATGACTATGTGATTATCGACTGCCCGCCGTCGCTCAATCTCCTGACGCTGAATGCGCTGGTGGCGGCGGATTCGATCCTGGTGCCGCTGCAATGCGAGTTTTATGCGCTGGAAGGATTGAGCCATCTTGTAAAGACGATCGAGCGCGTGCAGAAATCGTTCAATCCCGGCCTGGATATTCACGGCATCATTCTCACGATGTTCGACCTCAGAAATAAATTGTCGGCGCAGGTCGAGGAAGATGTACGCGGCCATTTCGGCGACAAGGTTTACAAGACGGTCATTCCGCGCAACGTCCGGCTTTCGGAAGCGCCGTCGTTCGGATTGCCCGCGATCGTTTACGACATGAAATGCGCGGGGGCGCAGGCCTATATCAAGCTGGCGAAGGAAGTGATTTTGCGCGAGCGCAGCATCGCCGCCGCCAATGAAGGTGCCGACGATTCAGCGCAAGTGGCGTAAGGAATTTTTGGCTCGTCATTGCGAGCGAAGCGAAGCAATCCAGTTCTCCGCTGAGGAAAAATGGATTGCTTCGTCGGCAAGAGCCTCTCGCAATGACGAAAAATAAAATTTTAGAAGGAAAATAAAAATGGCAAAGACTGAAACAAAAAGAGGTTTGGGGCGCGGGCTTTCGGCGTTGTTCGACGACGACGAAGAGGATTACCAGCCGCTGGCGCAGCAGAAGAACGCGCCGCGCGCGAATGACGATGACGCGGCGCCCGCCGCGCCTGCGCCGCGCAGCAACGCGCCGGGCCGCGTCGAACTGGATATCGACCAGCTTCAGCCCGGTACGTTCCAACCGCGGATGACATTCGAGGAAGAGCCGCTGAACACGCTGGCGGATTCGATCAAGGAACATGGGCTGTTGCAGCCGATCCTGGTGCGCGCGCTTAAGGGCGAGCCGGGCAAGTACGAAATCATCGCGGGCGAACGCCGCTGGCGCGCATCGCAGAGGGCGAATTTGTACAAGGTGCCGGTGATCATCTCGACGCTGGACGATTCGCAGGCGCTGGAAGTCGGGCTTGTTGAAAATTTGCAGCGCGAGGACCTCAACCCCGTCGACGAAGCGATGGGTTACAGCCGCCTGATGAATGAATTCGACCGCACGCAGGAAGAGGTTTCCAAGGTGCTCGGCAAGAGCCGCAGCCATATCGCCAACATGGTGCGTCTGCTGACTTTGCCCGAGCGTGTGCAGGATTACCTGCGTGAAGGGAAGCTGACGATCGGTCACGCGCGGGCGCTGGTGACGGTGAGCAATCCGCAAGTTCTGGCGGACGAGATCGTGACCAAGAACCTGAACGTACGGCAGGCGGAAGCGCTGACGGCGGAGAAGGGCGGCACGCTGCGCAAGAAACTTAATACCGCGCGCAAGGATGTCGATACGATCGCGCTCGAGAACGACCTGTCGAATTTGCTCGGCATGAAGGTCGGGATCGAGACGCGCGACGGTAAATCGGGCAAGCTGCGCGTGCAGTTCAAATCGCTCGACCAGCTGGATGAGCTGATTCACAGGTTGAGCAAAATTCCGAAGGTTGCGCTTTCGGATTAGTTTTCCGTCATTGCGAGGAGCGCAGCGACGAAGCAATCCATTTTATTTACCACAGCGGCCACAGACGAAATCACAGCGTGTTTCGAGTATCAGGCTCCTGTGCATTCGCTGTGATCGCTGTGGTAAATTATTTTAATGGATCCCGGCTTGCGCCGGGATGACGTCGTGGGGTTATCCCCGCATTGCTGAAATGCCGAGAACGGCCTGGGCGCAGAGGGTTTCGACCGGGGCGCCTGTTTTTTTGCAGGAGGCCTCGACGTCGGCGAGGCGGGTCATGACGCGGCCCAGCGCATTCAACGACCATGTATTGACCTGATCGCGGAAGGCGTTTTCGTATTTGAAAAAGACGGGCGGCGAAAGGCCGGTCATGGCGCTTTGCGGATTGTCGCCGCCGTCCATTCCGGCTTTCACGAGATGCAGGCGGCGGAAATGATTTTGCAGGGCGCGCAGGACGACGATGAAGGGCACGCCTTCTTCCTGAAGCTGGGTGTAGACCTGCAGCGATTTTTCGCTTTGCCTGTTGCCGACGCTGAAGATGAGGTCGTCGAGCGAGCGGGCGCCGCTTTCGCCGCAGGCGGCCTGCGCGTCGGCCAGAGAGACGGGTGAATTTTCCTCGCCTTTATAGGTTGCGAGTTTTTCAAGTTCGCCGCGGGCCTTTAGCCGATCGCCCGAGATGCCGGCGGCGAGCCAGGCGACGGCGTCGTTGTCGATTTGTAAATTATGCGATTGCATGGTTTCGCGGATGAGGCGGGCGAGGTCGCGTTCCTCCTCGACATAGCAGGGCATGGCGGCGGCGTTGGCGGCGGTTTCGCACAGGCGGCGGAGGGATGATTTCGTCGTCAGCTCGCCGGCCTCGAGAATGACGAGGGAGGAGGGCGAGGGATTGGCGAGGTAGGATTTGATGAGCGGGGTGAGCTTGTCGGCGGCTTCTTCCACGCGGATGACGCGGTCGCCGCCCATCATGGAAATCGCGCCGGCTTCGTCGGCGAGGCGGGCGGGGTCGTCGATGAGGATGTCGGTGGAGAGGACGGCGACGTTGAAGGGGTCGGAGAAATCCTTCACCACGGTGAGGGCGAGGGCTTTGGCGCGCTCGCGCATCAGGCCGTTGTCGGGGCCGTAGACGAGGATGACGCGCGCGGCGGGGTCCGGTTTTTTGAGGAAGGACTCAATATTGCGGAAGTTGAGTTTCATGGCGCGATATTAAATGAGTCGCGCAGAAATAAAAAGCCGCCCCGTCCAGAGGGCGGCTTTTTGGCGTTCGAGAAGGCTTAGCGGAGGTGAGCCGTCAGGACGCCGGTAACAACGGGGTCTATTTGAGTCTGAGGCAGGGCAGGCCGGGATTCTTTCTGCTGCGGCAGTACCCTTGCGATTGCCCTCTCATTAAACCGGGCGAATGTGTCTTTCAGGCTGACTCCCGAGAAAGGGTCCTCGAAAGTGTGGCGCGCGTTGCGGCCGCCTTCCTTGTTATAGTCGTCGTAAGAAATGGTGGTTAAGCCTGAATATTCTTGCGCGATGGCGGCAGCATCAATGTCTTTATAAGCGGCTTTGAAGCCGTGTCGCAACGTGCTTGCCGCTCCCCTGATCTCGTTCAGGTCGCTTCCATCTTTAATCGCGCCTATGGCTGTCAGGTGCGCGACCGGAATATCGGCGACCTGCTGATAATTAACCCTTACCCCGATGGAATGCGTGGTAGGGCGATAGGTGGCTCTAACGACGGGTTTGTTTTGTTCAGTCATAGTCAATTTACTCCTATAGGTTATGCGCACGAGGGCGCGGTTAAAAATTACTCATATGCCTGTGCGTCCGGGCCGGTATAAACGGGCATGCTGTATCCTTGCTGGCTGGCTTCCGCTTCGACCAGCGCTTGTGTGAGCGCCTTATCAAGGGGAAAGTTCTGCAATGCTCTCGTCAGGGGTCCGGCCGCAAATTCACTGAGCGGGCCGGTGCGCACACCCGAAATCTCCGCCTGGAACAAAATCCTGGTAACAGGAATTTCCTCGATCAGTTTATTGTCAGAAACGATATGGATTCTGAAGGCGCTTGCGTCGTAGTCGGCCCGGATGTTGGGCCTGGTTTGTTCAGTCATGGTCTGGTTACTCCCATAGGTTCTGCGCCCGAGGGCGCGGTTAAAAAATCCTGCGGGAGTGATGTGAAAAACGCATGCGCGCCCGCCGGGTTCTTGGAGAACCACGGCGCCCATGTCATATTGTCCGGGAGCTGTGGCGCTTTAGCTTTGTTGTCGCGGTGCAAGCTGAGTCCATCAAATGCCGCGGTCACTAAAAAGTGACAATTAATCTATTAAACTCTTGCCACGAGGCTGTCAAATTCTGTTTTGTGGTTTTCCCGGGCCTTAGGGCCTGCCACGTCAATGAGGGCCAGTTCGATCATCGTTTTCAAGTCGTCTGTTTTGGAGGCGGCGCGGATGAAGGAAGGCTTCAAAATCTTTTCGCCAAAACCATACATCGCGTCCGGGTGAACGCGTACGCCGATCGTTTTCAGCATGTCCGCGCTGGCAACAAAAACTTCATTCAGATCGCGCAGGACATGGAAGCTTTTATCGTCGGGGGTATATTCCACATCGATGTCGTGTTTCTTGATAGATTGTGCAGGCATATTTTTCGCTCCCAGTTTTTTGTTTTATTTTTTAGTTTTTTTATACGCGGCGTTTACTGCCGTCTGAAATAAAGTCCCGTGTGCATCTCCGCTTGGCGGGCCAACTCGTCAAGCGCGTTGGTGCGGGCGTTATCTTCTGTCACGCGGGTGGCAAATTCGCTGCCAAGGACGTTATAGCTTGTGATGGCAGTAAGATCACGAGAAAAAAGCACCTGTCCCGTGACTAAATTATTCAGCGTCATGGTTGTGTAGAGGCGAAGCTGGGCGCGGGTGGTGTCGGACGCCTTGGTGATATCAAGTTCCGTACGGTTTTCGGTGACGGGCGTGAAGTTCAGCGTATAGGCCGGGTCGGACGGGCGGCCAGACCGGTAGAAGCGGTCGATCAGCGCGTTGCGTAAGTATTGCCCCTCGCGGTCGGGGATATTGCCGATGCTGACTTGCCCCAGTTTTTCCTCGACGCCGACCGGCATGTCGCGGTTGACGCCGTAGACCGGGCGCATGCCGCAAGAAGGAAGTAATAAGCAACAAGTAATAAGCAATAAGATTTGGAATCTTTTGCTGCTTATAACTTTTTTCTTAAAACTTACAATTTTCATCCGGCCACCACGTTTACAATCCTGCCGGGGACGACGATGACCTTGCGCACCTGCAGCCCCTCGAGCGCTTTCTGAACGCCGGGTTCGCCGAGCGCGGTTTGTTCGGCGGTTTTCTGATCGGCGTTGGAAGGGAGCGTGATCTGCGCGCGGAGCTTGCCGTTGACCTGCACGCCGATGGTGACGGATTCCTGCACCAGCAGCGCGGGGTCGGCTTTCGGCCACGGCGTTTCGACGAGCAGGGTTTTATGGCCCAAAATTTCCCAGAGTTCCTCGGCGAGGTGCGGCATCATCGGGTTCATGAGAATGACGAGCGTTTCGATGGATTCGCGCAGGGCCCATGCGAGGCTCTCGTCAACCCGATCCCGGCTTTCGCCGGGATGACAAATGGGGGAGCCGGGATGACAATGTTCAGAGATGGCGTTTGAAAGCTCGCGCACCTTGGCGACGGCTTTGTTCATGGCGAAGGCCTCGATGTCCTCGCCGACGCCTTTAATTGTTTTATGCGTGGCGCGGCGGAGCGTTAGGGCTTCCTTGCTGAATTCAGGCAAGGGCCCCCTCACCCCGGCCCTCTCCCCGTTGGGGAGAGGGAGAAGGGGCAATGATTCGTTAATCATACGGTGGAGTTTATTCACGTATCGCCATGCGCCCTCGATGCCGGATTCGGTCCATTCAAGGTCGCGCTCGGGCGGCGAGTCGGAGAGGATGAACAGGCGCGCGGCGTCGGCGCCGTAAGTCGAGAGAATGTCCTCGGGGTCGACGACATTCTTTTTCGATTTCGACATCTTGACGATGCCGCCGACCTTGACGGGCTTGCCGTCTTTGACCGTGACGAATTTTTCGCCGTCTTTTTTGACGTCGGTGGGGAAGAGCCACGCGCCTTTTTCGTCCTGGTAGGTTTCGTGCGTGACCATGCCCTGCGTGAAGAGGCCGGTGAAAGGCTCGGAGACTTCGGTGTAGCCGCAATCGCGCATCGCCTTGGTGAAGAAGCGGGCATAGAGGAGGTGCAGCACAGCGTGCTCGACGCCGCCGATATATTGCTCGACCGGCATCCAGTAGGCGGCCTTGTCCTTCGCGAAGGGAAGGTTTTCGTTTTTGGGGTCGCAGTAGCGGAACTGGTACCAGCTCGATTCAAAAAACGTGTCGAACGTGTCGGTTTCGCGGCGGGCGTCCGATTTGCAGGACGGGCACTTGACGTTTTTCCAGGTCGGGTGGCGCTCGAGCGGGTTGCCGGGTTTGTCGAAGGTGACGTCGGGCGGCAGGGTGACGGGGAGATCTTTTTCAGGAACCGGAACGACGCCGCATTTTTCGCAGTGGATCATCGGGATCGGGCAGCCCCAGTATCTTTGTCTGGAAACACCCCAGTCGCGGAGGCGGAATTGTGTGGTGCCGAAACCGTTACCGATTTTTTCGCACTCGTCGATGATGCGCTGTTTCGCTGATTCGATGTCGAGACCGTTGAGAAATTCGGAATTCATCAAAGTGCCGGAGCCGGTGTAGGCTTCGGTTTGTCCCTCACCCTCCTGCTTCGCGGGTCCCTCCCTCTCCCTTAAGGGAGAGGGCGCCGGAGCGTTAGCGGAGGCGGGTGAGGGAGAAATTACCGGAAGAATTGGCAATTTATATTTTGTCGCAAATTCAAAGTCGCGCTGGTCGTGGGCGGGGACGCCGAAAATTGCGCCGGTGCCGTAATCCATCAGGATGAAATTCGCCACATATACAGGTATCTCGCGGCCCAGCAGCGGGTGCGTGGCTTTGAGGCCGGTGTCATGCCCAAGTTTCTCGGCCGGTTCGATGGCGACTTCGGAGGTGCCGCCGGCCTGGCAGGCGGCGAGGAATTTTTTGAATTCGGGTTTGTCGCCGCAGAGTTTTTGCGACATCGGATGGTCGGGCGCGAGCGCGAGGAAGCTGGCGCCGAAGAGCGTGTCGGGGCGCGTGGTGAAGACCTCGATTTGTTCACTGCTGCCAACAATATTCCATTTGAATTGCAGACCCCTGGATTTGCCGATCCAGTTTTCCTGCATGATGCGGACTTTTTCCGGCCAGCGTGGGAGATTTTTGAGCGACTCCAGAAGTTCGTCGGCGTAGTCGGTGATTTTGAGGAACCACTGATTTAATTTCCGGCGTTCGACAGGCGCGCCGGTGCGCCAGCCCTTGCCGTCGATGACCTGTTCGTTGGCGAGCACCGTGTTGTCGACCGGGTCCCAGTTGACCATGGATTCTTTACGGTAGGCGATGCCGTTCCTGTAGAAGTCCAGAAACATTTTCTGTTCGTGGCGGTAATAGTCGGCGTCGCAGGTGGCGATTTCACGGGACCAGTCGATGGAAAGGCCCATCGATTTCAATTGATCGCGCATCATGCGGATATTTTCATGCGTCCATTTATGCGGGTGCTCGCCGCGCTCGATGGCGGCGTTTTCGGCAGGGAGGCCGAACGCGTCCCAGCCCATCGGGTGGATGACATTGAAGCCGCAGGCTTTTCTATAGCGCGCGACGACGTCGCCGAGCGTGTAGTTGCGCACGTGGCCGACATGGATGCGCCCCGAGGGATAGGGGAACATCTCGAGGACGTAGTATTTTTCTTTTTTGGAATCCTCGGTGACGCGGAAAGAGTCGCGGCTTTCCCACGCCTGGCGCCATTTGGTCTCGGTTTCTTTTATGTTGTAGCGGGTTGTCGTCATTGTGTCCTTCGGGTTTTGATGATTACAGCAAAGGTTAACGCCGGGCAATGGCTATAAATTTTATAGACAATCAGGTATAAAATACGTACTATTCGCCAAAATATTATGATAAATGAACATGGAGTATATGATAATGAGTGCCGCACCAGCTATGAATCCTGATTCTCTCGTTGCCAAGGATCCTCAGCCTTTAGATGAGTTAAGCGCGCGAGCCGTTAAGGATTTTGAACATTTTGCTCACGACCATCTGAGAGCCCGCAAAGTTGAACAGTTTAAAAAAGATGACCCCGTGAAATTTGAAATACTTTTAGTAGAGCGTTTTGCGCACAACAGTCGTCTTATTCACTGGCCGGAAGTGCAGGTGACGGAGGAAGAAGTTAAAGCCATTACGCCGGAAGTGAGAAATAAAATTCTGGTGGAGGCGATCCATTTAGGCGCGCTCGGTCCATATCATCCAGAACATGACGAAGCCCTTCGCCTGCATGCAGAAAGCATCAGCAAAGAAAGAGAAGCGCAGCCGGTCGTTGCTCCGGAATAATGATTTACGATGTGAAATTAAATAAGGGGCCATACGGCCCCTTATTTTTTTTAGCCTATATATTTTTGATTAATCCTCGACGGGGCCGATCTGCGCGACACGTAATTGACGGGCCCGCGTGAGGATCGCGTCCTCGAGCTGGCGCGCGGTTTCGTCGGAAACGGCGATGTCTTTCCAGCCGCCTTTCGTCTGTTCCTGCTTGAAGACGCGCACGCGCACGCCATCGGAGCGGAGTTGGCGTCCGAGAATGAAGACGTTCGCCTTGTAGCGTTCGTTCGGTGTTTCAGGCGCGCTGTACCAGTCGGTCAAAATCGTGCCGCCGAACGGATCGGCGCTGGCGAGCGGCATGAAGGACACCGTGTCGAGCGACGCGCGCCACAGGAAGCTGTTGACGCCGATGCCGGAATCGCCGCCCTGGTCCTGGGCGCGGCCGAACATGCCGCCCTTGCCGAAAATGCTCTGGGGTTTTTCGTAGATGTCGCCGCCGGTTTCGGGACGGTCGAGGCCGGTCGGGTATTTGGCCTCGGTCTCCACCGTTTTGCCGCAGGCGGCCAGGCCGAAGGAAAGAAGAACGGAGAACAGAGCTATAAGAAGGGCTTTGTTTGTTACAATATTATTTTCCATAATGCTAATCTTTCCTATATCCTGGAGGGACGTGTATAAATCAACATATATTCAACATATATAATGCGACGTTATGCGTTCCAATTGAGCCATATGTGCTTAGCACGAGGCTATACGGGTCTCAAGAGTGTTTCAGGCGGTTTCAGTTGTGTTGCAAAAATACAACGCTTTGTAAAATTTGTTGCAGGAAAGTCCAAATCGGCGTTGAAGGCGGCCCCAAACGCTGGCTAACTACCCCTTGTCCACTGGGATTCCGGGGGATTTTGTTGGTGTTCTTTAGGGAATGCTGAATTCTAAACTGATTTCATTCTTTGATTGGAGAAATGAAAATGAAAAAACTACTTTGCAGTGCTGCCGTTATCGGCCTTGCAATAGCTGCCACACCGGCACAGGCTGAAGACGGCCTGACGCTGGACGTCGGCGGTTACTTCAAGGGCTACGGCATCTATACGGACCTCGATGATGAAAACGGAGCCGCCGGTACCGGTGAGAACCGCGAAATCACCATCATCCGTAACACGGAAGTTCACTTCAGCGGCGAAACGACGCTGGACAACGGCCTGACTGTCGGTATGCACGTTGAAGCGGGCGCGGACAACCAGGACACGTTCGATGTCAACGAAACCTACGCTTACTTCTCGGGCGGCTGGGGCCGTGTCAACTTCGGTTCCGAAGATGGCGCAGCTTACCTCCTGCAGGTGGAAGCTCCTTCGGCTGACGACAACCTCGACGGTATCCGTCAGTTCGTCAACCCGATCAACTATGCCGCTATCGACGGTATTGTCGGCGCTTCGGCCCTCGCAGGTCTGAACATCGGCAATTCCGGTACGACCGGCGGTCTGGACTATGACCAGGATCCGACCGGCATCAGCGACAAAATCACCTACCTGTCGCCGATCATGAACGGCTTCCAACTCGGTCTGTCGTACACCCCGGATGTTATCGATGGTTCCAGCGAAAACGCAGCGAACTTCGATGATGTCGACAACCTGTTCGGTTCAGCATGGGAAGCTGGCGTTCGTTATGAAGGCCAGTTCAACAACATCGGCATCATCGCCGGTGCGGGTTACACCCACGTTGACCTCGAAGAGCAAATCGGCGCACAAGCCCTCAACGACAATACGGATGACCGTACTGTCTGGAACGCAGGTCTTGACCTCGACATCGGACCGTTCGGCGTAGGCGTTGCTTACCTGAACGACGATTTCGGCGACCGCGCTCTGTCGGCAACGACTGAGCAGGAAGACGAAGAGACCTGGGTAGTCGGCGTCGACTACACGACGGGCCCCTTCAAGCTCGGCGCATCCTACATGAACCAGGATGGCGCAGCCAACATCACCGGCGCAAGCGGCGATGACGGCGTTGAAGTTGATCGTTACACCGGCGGTGTTGTATACACCTACGGCCCCGGAATGACCTTCCGCGGATCGATCAGCCACGCTGAGTTCGAGAATGTTGCTGGCATCGCCGGCGGCTCGACGGACGCAGACGCGACCTCGGTTGTTATTGGTACGCAAATCAACTTCTAATTCCTAACGGAATTCAGAATACGGGAAGGGCGGCTTCGGTCGCCCTTTCTTTATTTAAAGATTTTCTAAACCACAGAGAACACTGAGATCACTGAGAGTTTTTTTATTTGTCATTCCGAGCGTAAGCGAGGAATCTCATAAAATGAATAGGGGGAGATCCCTCGGCTTTGCCTCGGGATGACAATATAGATATGAATATTCTCAGTGATCTCAGTGCGCCCAGTGGTTTAGAATTATTTTTTGTATCAGGAATTTTAAATGACCATTGCGGAAAATTTAAAGAAGATAAAAGCCCTCGCGGGGAATGCCACGCTGATCGCGGTGAGCAAGCAGCAGCCGCAGGAAAAAATCGACGAGGCGCTGGCGGCGGGGCACAGGGTTTACGGCGAGAACCGCGTGCAGGAAGCGCAGGCGCACTGGAGCGGCGCGCATGAAAAATTTCCCGGTCTTGAACTGCACCTGATCGGGTCGCTGCAGACGAACAAGGCGAAAGACGCGGTGGCGCTGTTCGACGTGATCCAGACGGTGGACCGCGAAAAACTGGCGAAGGCGCTGGCGGCGGAGATGAAAAAGCAGAATAAATTTCCCGCCTGCTATATCGAGGTGAATACGGGCGAGGAGGAGCAAAAAGGCGGGGTTGCGCCTGCCGGGTTGCCGGCGTTGTTGAAAGCCTGCCGTGAATGCGGGCTGGAAATCACGGGGCTGATGTGCATCCCGCCGATCGACGAGCCGCCCGCGCTGCATTTCGCGCTTTTGAAAAAGCTCGCGGATGAGCATGGATTAAAGAATGTCAGCATGGGCATGAGCATGGATTTCGAAAAGGCGCTGGCGCTGGGCGCGACGCATATCAGGGTCGGCGAGGCGATTTTCGGGACAAGGCAGCCGCGCAGGCCTGTCCAATAAAAAAATTTAAACCACAGCGAACACAGGCGAAATCACGGCGCGTTTTGCGCTTCCGGCTCCTGTGTATTCGCTGTGAACGTTGTGGTTAAAGGTGTTTTTTACGCGAAGTAACGAAGAAGCGAAGTTTTGAATATCGATGTCTTCGTTACTTCGCGTAAAGATTTTTTATATTGTCATTCCGAGGCAAGGCCGAGGAATCTTCATAAAATCAAAAGGGGAAGATCCCTTACATTCGTTCGGGATGACAAGGAATTTTAATAAAGTTCGTAGGGCGAGAAATATTCGGTGATTTTTTTTGCAGGCTGCGGCGCTTTGGCGAGGCCGCGATCGGTGAAGGCGAGCAATGAGACGGGGAGTTCATCCGGCTTCGTTCCCGCCAGCGCCGCGGCGAGACGTTTTTCAGGATCGTCGGCAATTTGTTTTTTCATGTGCGGTTTATCGCCCGATAAAAGTCCAAGCGCGTTGCCGGCGATATCGGTGCCGGTTTCTTCGCGGACGATGACGTTGGCCAAACCGCTGGCGACGCCGACAGGACCGCCGAAAATGGCGCCGCCGATGACCATGGGCGCGGATTTGATTTCATCGCCGGTGAGCTTGCGGTAGAGATGGCTGACGAGCGGGATGTGCTGGAGCGGGTTGACCATGTCGAGCAGGTCGTAAAATCCGAATTCCTCGTTTTCGGATTTCGCGGGTTCCTGCATCTGGTAGGAGAGGGCGGTTTTGAAGGAAGCGTCAGGGCTTTGGGCTTGCGCCAGGTTGCTGAGAACGGCGCCCCGGGCGGTTTCGGCTTTCACCCATGCGGGCACGGCCCCGCCCATGCGCGGGTTGTGCACCATTTTCAGGATCCTGCCGGAATGGCCGTCCGGGCTGTTTCCGCCGATACTCTCGATCATAAAGGCCTCATAAACCTGCTTTTGGACTTGCAAAAGCCGTGCCAGAAGGCCAGAAACAGGGCCATGGGCGATAAAACCAGCGTTAAAATCACGATCATCGACCGCGACGGGGCCAGCCGGAAGCAGCTGGAGGCCCTTTTGGCGCGTGAAAGGATAGAAAATTGCGCGGTTGTGGCGGACACTGCCGGGGCGGGGGATTTGTGCCTGTGGATCGGGGACAGAGACGAAAAGCCGCCTGCGGGTCTCAAAACAGGCGAAAATGACCGGTTTACGAGGCCTGTACGCGCCGGGGCGGTGCTGGAGCGCGTACGCAGGCTGCAGGCGATGGCGAAGGACAAGGGCAGAAAAATCGCGATCGGGCCGTTCGAGCTGGACGCGCACAGCAATGAAATCCTGCTGGCCGAAGACCGGGCGGTGCGGCTGACGGAGAAGGAAAAGGAAATTTTGCTTTTGCTGAGCGAGGCGAAGGGTGAGGCGGTGGGGCGCGAGGCGCTGCTGGAAAAAGTGTGGGGCTACGCGTCGGACCTGGATACGCATACGCTTGAGACTCATATCTACAGGCTGCGGCAAAAAATCGAGCGCGATCCGGCGAAGCCGGAAATTTTGCTCACTGACGGCGCGGGATATAAAATCATTTAAGCGTTACAGGCGGGCGGAAAGTTTTACCACAGAGTTCACAGAGAAAAACCAGAGATCACGGAGATTTTATATTTTTAAAATAACCACTCTGCGAACTCTTTCTAATTCTTGTGTTCTCTGCGGTTATAAATTTTTGGCTTTTTCGACGGCGGCGACGAGGCTGCCGAGGAAGCTGTCGCTGCGCTCGATGACGAGATATTCAATGCCGCGCTCAGTAAGCGGCCCCAGATCAGCAAGCAATTGATGGATGGCGCGGATGTCGGCGGCAGCGAGCTCGACCGGCGGCGGCGTATCATCGTGCGTATGGGACGCGTGCGGTGCATTGCGATCGACCTTCTGCGCGACATGTTGATAGACGCCCGCGGCCTTGGCGGCTTCGCCGTCGGCGTGCGGGCGCGTCGCCAATTCAGGATCGTGATTTTGCGGCGCGGTGATTTTGTGGCCGCCGTCGGATTTCTGCGGTTGGAGAGAGACAAGAAAATTTTCGAGGAAGATGCGCAGCGCCTCGATGGTGACGGTGGCGTTGTCGTCGGTGTCGAAGGCGACATTTTCCCCGGGCGCGCCGTCTTTTTTCCGGCGGCCTTCCTGGTCGGGATCGTGGCGGCGGATATCAAGGCGCGTGTCGGCATGTTCCGCCTGGCGCGGCCGGGTAATGAAAAGGTTGCCGAAGGTCGAGAACATCGTCTGCCCTTATGTTGCGATAAGCCCGTACTATTATTCTACCAGTAATGCAAAAGCGATGCCAAAACACGGTATTTCAGGGCAATTTTGGGTAATTTTATTGCTGGAGGGAGGGTAAAACGCCTTTTTCCGCGCTTTCCAGGAACCAGGGGGCGGTGTACGTGGCCAGGACAGTGTCCCCGGAGAGGAGTTCGAGGCGGCCGGTGTCGGCCATCATCAGCCAGTGGTCGGTGCCGTCGAGCTTTTGCGTGTTGTTATTGTCGGCCTTGATCGGGCGCAGGCGCAGGACAATTTCACCGTCGAATACGCGGTTCTTCGGCAAAGAGGCCGTACGCGCCCTTTCTTCCGGCGTGAGTTCAAGCTCGAACAGCGGATCGAGGTCGTTGATGAGCAGCGCGATCCATTCCTTGCCGTATGGAAACGGGAAGTACGGAACGTTTTTCCCGGAGGCCTCATGAAACGAGAAGGCAAGATAATTGCCCTGGATAAGAAGTTTCACGGGCGTGCGGATTTTGATGAAGTCGCGCTCGACATTATATGTTCCGAAACCCCACTTAAGCCGCAGCAGTTCCGTTTCAAGAACCTCGCGCTTGCCTTCGTATGTCGTCTGCGCGAGATATTTCGGCGAATTCTCGACCCATTCCTCATAGGCCGGCGTGTGGCCGTTCAGCGTGAAAAAAGCGAAGACGGCCTTGTCGCTTTCAGTGATTTCGCCAGTCTGCGCGAGCGCCATGCCAGCGAAGCACAGCAGGAAAATCGAAAGAACAAGACGCGCGGACGCGCGCATGGCGGTTGTTGCTACGGTCATTTTCACAGCATAAACTTATTGTATGACTGGGAAGAAAGACAAGAACAAATCCAGAGCCGGTTTGAGCAAAAAAGACGCGGCGCTGTGGAAGGCGATGACGGCGGACGTACAGCTTCTGCCGGGGCGCGGATATGACGACAACCATGAGGAGATTCCCGCGCCGCAGAAAAAAATCATCGAACGCGCCGGGATAGAATTCCGGGAGACGAAAACGCAAGTCCAAGGACGCGGCGTCGACAGGCGTACGGCGCAGCGACTCGAGCGCGGAAAAATGGCGATCGAGGGAACGCTGGATCTTCACGGCATGAACCAGCAGGAGGCGCGTACGGCCTTGGCCCGGTTCATCAAGAGCAGTTACGAGCGCGGACGAAGATGCGTGCTCGTCATCACCGGCAAGGGCAGGCAGGACAAGCCGGGGATTTTACGCGAACGCGTGCCGGAATGGCTCGACGAAGCGCCTTTGGAGTCCATGGTTCTTAAAACCGCGCAGGCCAAGCAGCAGGATGGGGGCCTGGGCGCCATTTATGTGCTGCTTAGGCGCATAAGAAAGTAAATTTGACACGATTTCCATATTAAAATATAAGTCGAGTCATGGATAAAGGCAAAGGAGCCGGACCATGATCGACGACGATGAAAAAAGCCCGCTTCACCTGCCCAGGACAAAAAGGTTCGAAAAGGAGCTGGCGGCTTTGCGCCTGGCGGCCATCAATGACAACAAACCAATCGTTCTAAAACTTTCCTTTTCCGTCGATTCAGACAGGAAGACCGAAGGCCTCACGCGCAATCCCAAACAGTATCACCTGGTCACTTTAAAGAGCGCCGGCGAATATGTAGCCGTGCGCCAGTATCTGGGCAGCATGCTGCACGACGCGCGGCTCAATCTCGATGAGCGGCTCGAGGTTTCGTATCGTTATGATCGAATTCCGCACAAGCAATTTGCGATGGATGAGCAAAGTCCGGCCAGACTTGTGGCTTTGTATAACGAATTATCAGCACATCCGGCCCGGGTTCTGCGCTTTATAAATTTCTCGCGCACAAACGCAATGGTGGATGCGCGTTCCCACTGGAAGAGAAGGCATCTGGTAGATGGATATGTGGGTATCGCAGGCGCCAGCGGCCGCACGAGAAAAATCCTGCTTGAAGAAGCAGGAATTTATGAGCGCCGCGAAAAAGTTGAAAAACTGAGAGAGATTTTAGTATCGCCGAAAAGTGTTTATGTGATCGGGTATCTATGCGTGAACCTGAATGACGCGCGGAGCGTCGAAAAACAGTTTCAGAATGCCGCGGGCGCAGACCGCATCGTGTGGGCGAAGCTTTTGCTTGACGTTCACTGGCGAAGCCAGCTTGCGGAGGGCTTTGGGCCGCGCTATCAGTTGCCTGGCCCCGCCGGAAGCAAACCGGACAGCATTATTCCCGTTGCTCCGCCCCGCGAGGAAAGCGATGGCGGCGACAAGCCAAGGCAGATGAGCCTGAGCCTCTAACCCGCTAATGCTGGCCCTGGATGCGGTCCATGGAGGCGAGCATGATCGCGGTGAGCACCATGATGAAATGGATTCCCGTCGTCCAGGCCAGTTCCATGTTGGAGTAGCGCCCGACATCCAGAAAGATTTTCAGCAGGTGGATCGAGGAGATCGAGACGATCGAGGTCGCGAGCTTGATTTTCAACGAAGAGGAATCGAGCTTGCCGAGCCAGGAGAGCTTGCCGTCGCGGACATCGAGCTTGCCGACCGAGTTTTCGTAGCCGGAAATAATGACCATGATGATGAGTGTGCCGACCAGGACCTTGTCGACGAAGGTCAGCATCATCAATAGCAGTTCGTTCTTGTCGTATTCGAAAATATGCATGCCGAACTTGAAGATCATGATGACGAAATTCATCGAGAACAGCGCCAGCGACGCGGCAAGGCCGATGAACATCGGCATCAGCAGCCAACGGCTCGCGAAGATTATGCGTTCAAGCACAAGCTCGGTGCCGTACAGGTGGCCGCCGCGGCCATAGTGATCCTCGTGCTGGTAATTCCCGCCGGGGGATTCCCCGGTGTGATGTGATGCAGCCATAGTTTTCTCTCCGTGTTCGCAGTCTTTTTATCGTAGCGCCTGGATTGTAACGAACGGCCCGCAATCCGCACAAGGAATTTTTGGCCCGGCGGCCTGCGCGCCGCGCAGTTTCCTTTAAACAATCATAAGATGTATTTATGAAACAATTAAAACCCATGATGCAATATTTTGCGGGGGTTTGACCAGTAAAAAGGCAATAAAAGCCGCGGCAGCGGGCAAGAGCCTTCTCCAATGATGAAAAAGGGTGGGTTTTGCCCTGAAATCAGCGGTTCAGGGAAAGATCGGGGGCGGAAACAGGGACGGTCTTCGCGGCGCCGCTCTTGCATTCCTGAATGGCCTTGTCGCCCGCAACGGAAAGATCGTCTATGGAGAAGTCTTCGCCGTGCGTCCCGTTGTTGACGATATAGACACGGGGCGTGCCGGATGTCGGGTAAACACGCACATCCACCTCAACGCCCTGTTCCTTTGCGGAAGTCCGGATCTTTTTTATAGTGCTCCAGAGATTGCTGTCATTGCCGCTGCTGGGCTCGACGGAGAGGCTGGTCGTGCATCTGGCAGGCTCGGCCCCGGCATTGAAAGGGGCGGCGAGTGATGTCAGCAGGAGTGCAGCGGGTGCGTGTTTTTGAAATTTTTCGAACATTTCTGAAGCCCTTTTTAAAAGATTCCAATATTTACAGAAATGATCTATACGACGGGAAAGCAGTTAAAATCAAGCAAAGGAGCCACCGGTGTGATAGAGTACACTGGAGTCAATGAAGAGGACGATCATGCCGCGCGACAACGCCAAGCACCGCACCGCGACCTTGAACCGCAAGACGAAGGAAACCGACATCCGCGTTTCCATCAACCTGGACGGCACGGGCAAGGCGGAGATGAATACGGGCATCGGGTTTTTCGATCACATGCTGGAGCAGCTCGCGAAACATTCACTGATCGATATCAGCGTCGAGGCGAAGGGCGACCTGCATATCGACGGGCATCACACGGTTGAGGATGTCGGGCTGACTTTGGGGCAGGCGCTGGCGCAGGCGCTCGGCGAGAAGCGCGGCATCGCGCGCTACGGTCATTCCTATGCGCCGATGGATGAAACGCTGTCACGCGTCGCGCTGGATTTGTCGGGGCGGCCGTACTGCGTGTGGCGGCTGAATTTCACGCGCGAGCATGTCGGCGAAATGGAAGTGGAATTGTTCAAGGAATTTTTCCACTCGGTCGCGCAGACCGGCGGCATCACGCTGCATTGCGAAAATCTGTACGGCGAGAACAATCACCACATCATCGAGAGCACGTTCAAGGCGTTCGCGAAAGCGCTGCGGATGGCGGTCTCCATCGATGAACGCGCGGCGGATGTCATTCCGAGCACTAAGGGTTCTCTATAAAAAAATTTTGAACCACAGAGCACACAGAGATCACCGAGAAGATTTTTTATTATTCTCAGTGTGCCCCGTGTTCTCAGTGGTTTAAAAATCAGAGCTTTCTTTTGCGCAGGACGTCGCCATGGGCGGGGAAGCCTTCGAAATCGGTCATGGTGGTGACGGCGTCCTTCAGCGCGACGAGGCCTTCCTTCGTGACTTCGGATAAAGACGTGCGCTTGAGGAAATCCCAGACAGTCGTCGCCGAATAGGAATGCGCGAAGCCGCCGGTGGGCAGGACGTGGTTGACGCCGATGCCGTAATTGGCGAGCGAGGAGGGCGTGTGTTCGCCGATCAGGATTTCGCCCGCGTTTTTCAGTTGCGGCACGAGATCGTGCGCGTTTTCGACTTTCAAATGGAGGTGTTCGGGCGCGTATTCGTTCGAGAGCGCGATGGAATCCTCGAGGCTTTCAGTGACGATGATGCCGCCGAAGCCTTTCATGACTTTCGCGCAGATCGTGCGGTGCGGCTCGGGCAGGTCCTCGATATAGCGGGGCAGGTTGTCCTGGACGTAGCGGGCGAGCCGGTCGCTGTGCGTGATGAGAAGAACCGCGCTGTCCTCGCCGTGTTCGGCTTCGTTGAGCATGTCGAGGCAGGTGTTGTGCGGGTCGGCCGTGTCGTCGGCGAGGATGACGGATTCGCTGGAGCAGGCGGGCATGCCGGGGTCGAGCATGCCGAACAGCATTTGCTTGGCGGCCTGCACGAAGGGGCTGCCGGGGCCGAGAGTCTTGCGCACGCGCGGGACGGATTGCGTGCCGAAGGCGAGCGCGGCGATGGCCTGCGCGCCGCCGACCTTGTAGACGTTGTTGACGCCGCAGAGTTTGGCGGTGAAAAGCGTGGCGAGGCCGGTGGAGCCGTCGGCGTTGGGCGGGGTGGCGATATGGATGCCGGGCACGCCGGCGATGACGGCAGGCAGGGAGAGCATGTACACGGTCGAGGGGAAGAAACCCTTGCCGCGCGGCACGTACAGGCCGACGGAATCGATGGGCGTGACCTGTTCGCCGGCGCGTACGCCGGGCTCGATGTCGATCATCCAGTGTTTCTCGACCCGGCGCATCTGTTCCTCGTGGAACTTGCGGACGTTGCCGACGCAGCGACGGATGGCCTTTTTCATGGAATCGTCGAGCGTTTTGACCGCGTTGTCGAATTCCTCCTCGGTGACCTTGATGGTTTTCAGTTCCGGACAGCCGAATTTTTTCGCGTATTTGCGGAGCGCGTCGTCGCCGCCTTTGCGGACGTCGTCGACGATAGGACGGATCTTGGTGATGACGGAATCGATGTCGGCCTGGCCGCGGCGCATAAGCTTCCAGCGCGTGCGCGGATCGGTGTCTCTCCATCTGTAAAAGGCGACCGTCATAATTTTTCTTCCGTAGCTTTTAGTGGCACTTTATATATGACAGGACGTTTACTAAAAAACCAGAAAAAATGGCAAGAGAATCCGTTGTAATTATCGATTATGGTTCAGGCAATTTGCGCAGCGCGGCAAAGGCGTTCGAGCGTGTGCGGGACGATGAGGGGCTGGAGCTGGAGGTCAAGGTTTCCGCAAAGCCCGAGGACCTTAAAAAAGCCACGCGAATCGTGCTGCCCGGGCAGGGCGCGTTCGGCGATTGCCTCCAGGGCCTCACGGGCATCAAGGGCATGCGCGAGGCGCTGCAGGAGAATGTCATAAAAAAGGCGAAACCTTTCCTCGGCATCTGCGTTGGGATGCAGTTGATGGCAACGCGGGGGATGGAGCATGGAATTCATGCCGGACTGGACTGGATTCCGGGCGAGGCGGTGCCCATGAAGCCCGCCAATGACAGCCTGAAAATACCGCATATGGGGTGGAACGAGCTGGTGATCCCGTCGCCTTCATCCGCGCAGGATAACAGGCATTTTGTGCTGCGCAGCGCAAATAACGGGACGCATTACTATTTTGTTCATTCTTTCATGTTCAAATGTGAGTATGACCACCACATTCTCGGGATGACGGATTACGGCGGATTAGTGAACGCCGTGGTCGGGAAAGATAATATGGTGGGCGTGCAGTTTCACCCGGAGAAAAGCCAGCAGGACGGTTTGAGGCTGATTTCGGATTTTTTGCAGTGGAAGCCTTAATATTTGTTTTTATTTTCAGGGCGCATGAGGGAGCATAAAATATGACAGACAAAACCAGCACAAAACCATTGGTGCCGTCGCCGACTGTCGAGCGGATCGACGAATTCACGCCTGCGGAACTGAATGATTTATGCGACGCGACCTATGCGGGCATCGAGGCGGGCGGCGGATTCGGATGGGTGACAAAACCGCCGCGCGATGTGCTGGAGAGATACTGGCAGGGCGTGACGGCGATGCCGTCGCGGATTTTATTTGTCGCGCGGCTGGACGGCGTGATCTGCGGATCGTGCCAATTGGTGAAGCCGCCCTCGAACAACGAGGCGCAGAAATTCGCCGCGCACCTGACGACGCATTTCATCGCGCCGTGGGCGCGCGGGCATGGGCTATCAAAAATGCTGCTGGCGAAAGCGGAGCAGACGGCGGTTGAAGAAGGGTTATCGGTGATCAACCTGGATGTGCGCGAAACGATGGAGCATGCAATCGGGCTGTATGAAGGTCTGGGGTATGAACGGATCGGGACGCACCCGTTTTACGCGCAGGTGGGCGGAAAAACGCTTAAGGGATTTTATTACACGAAGAGATTGAAGTAGGTTTTTGAACCACAGCGCTCACAGACGAAATCACAGCGCATTCGGTGCCAAATATTTTTAACGCAAAGTACGCGACGTCACGCAAAGTAAAATTGTTTTAAAATATTTCCACACGTCATTGCGAGGAGGCTTTAGCCGACGAAGCAATCCAGTCTTTTTTTAATATTCAGGCTGGATCGCCACGCCGCCATAAATGGCGGCTCGCGATGACGGTGAAGCAATAAAAAAGCCCCGCAAGCGGGGCTTTTTAAATTCGGTTCAGGTTACTGGCAACCGCAACCGCCGGAGCCGCAGCCACCGCCGGTCATTTTGCCGTCTTTGTCCTTGATCTTCTGATCGTCTTTTTTCGTGTTCTCTGTCATGACAGTCACTTCCTTTCCAAAAATTAGAATTCAGCGGGTTAGCATTACCGCCGGAACACTATATAGGACAGTATAGCAGAAAGGAAAGGGTTTTGCCGAAAAAGCCAATAAATCCGGGCTTCAGGCGAGGTCCGGGCTTGCGGAGGGGGCGGGGTTTCTCTATATGTCAGGCCCATGATCATCTACCCGGCCATAGACCTGAAAGGCGGCAAATGCGTGCGGCTTTTCCAGGGGGATATGACGCAGGACACCGTCTATAACGACGACCCGGCGGCGCAGGCGCATGAATGGGCGCGGGCGGGATTTTCGTGGCTGCATGTCGTGGACCTAGACGGGGCGATCAAGGGCATGCCGGCGAATGCGCATGCCGTGCGCGAGATTATCAAGGCGGTCGATCTGCCTGTGCAGCTCGGCGGGGGTATTCGCACGCATGCGCAGATCGAGCACTGGCTGCAGGAGGGTGTGAGCCGCGTGATTTTGGGGACGGCGGCGGTGCGTGATCCCGAATTAGTGAAGCGCGCGTGCCGGGAATTCCCGGGGCAGATCGCGGTGGGGATCGATGCGCGCGAGGGCCGCGTTTCCGTCGAGGGCTGGGTGCATGACGCGAATATTTCCGCGGCGGAGCTGGCGAAGCATTTCGAGGACGCGGGCGTGGCGGCGATCATCTATACCGACATTTCACGTGACGGCACGGGCGGCGGGATCAACGTGGGAGAAACAGTCGAACTGGCGAGCGGGACGTCGATCCCGGTAATCGCGTCGGGCGGCGTCGGCACGCTGGGCGATATCCGCGCCGTGAAAAATGCCGGGCTGCCGGGCGTGATCGTCGGCAAGGCGTTTTATAATAAAAGCGTGGATCCGAAAGAGGCGCTGGCGGCGATCGCGTGATCAGGGCGCGGCGGTCAGGAAGCCGGAAGAGTCGACGGCGCTCGCGGTGTTCATGCGATAGATTTCCATTATTTCATTTGCCGATAGCGCGCGGCTGTAAATACGCGCGTCATCGATATGGCCGCTCATGAAAGCGCTTTGGGCGAAATAAAGCCGCGCGCCGAGTCCCACCGGAGAATTATTATCGGTGTTGTATCCTGCGCCCAGAGTGGCGTTCGTCGCCACCAGCGCGCCATCAATATACAGGTAAGCGGTCGAGCCGACGCGCGTGCCTGTCACCAGGTGCCATGAATTTTCAAAAGGCACCGATGACGCGTTGTTGGTGTTTTTTGTATTAATGCCTGCCGCTGTATCTTCCATCCGGAAATTCACCGTGTTGAAATTTTCCCCGATCTCGTAACCCGGATAACCCTGGGGATCACAGCAGGCGCCAGTGATGTTTTTTGTGATAAACGCGCCATTCGCCGGATTGGGCGCAGTGCCTATAAAGACCCATGCGCTCAGACTGAAGTCCGACGCGCCGTAATCGAAATGGGATTCGTTGGCGATCTGGATATAGTCGTTGACGCCATCGAAGGTGAGGGCTTCCCGGGCCATGCCGCCCACGGCATTGCCCGCCGCCGTCATGCCGCCGAACATCGTGCCGTTATTGCCGAAACCCGAGCGGTCATAAACGGTCGTTCCCGAAACCGAATAGCTGTCCAGCGTCCAGTGACCGGCAAGGCCATCGTCGAGGGGCGCGCCGTAATAAATCTGGGGCTTGCGGCCGCCGGAAGGCGCGGCCTGGTAAAGGCCGGAGGCGTCACCCCACCAGTTGTTGCGCGCGGCGAGCGTGCCGCCGTCGAGATCGACCGCAAGATCCTCGAGTGTGTTGGCGGCGAGAATATTGAGGCCCGCGCCGCCCGCATGGCCGCCGCCGAGATCGACATTGACGCTTCCGGCCGTGCTGTCGTCGTAAACGATGACGCCGTGCCGGGTGTTGGCGCTGGCGGTTGAAGCGACGAGCACGCCGGAGAGGGTGGCATCATCATGCGCGTAGAAACGAATGCCGTTCTTGTTGCCCGTGGCGACGACGTCGGAAAGCACGGCATTCTGAAGATTGCCCGCGGCGCCGGAAGCTTCGAGCCGGACGCCGTCCTCGTCGTTGCCGGTGGCTGAAAGCTGGCTGATGTTTAAATTACTGACGTTCAGTGCGTAGAGGCCGTGGCGCGTGTTGTTGCGCGCGGTGACGGATTCAACGGCGGTGTTGTTTGCGCTGATGACGACGCCATCGCGCGTCGCGCCGTCGATTGTTACCCCGGCGACGACGACATCGGCGGCAGAGACCGTGACGCCGTCGCTGTTGGCGTTGACGTTGGAAATGACGGGCGCGCCGCCGGCCGCGATCAGCAGCGTCGCGAGGGGCCGCGCGCCGTTGGCGGTTTTGAAGCGGCCTTCGTCGTAAACGAAATTGACGCCCGCGCCGATAAGCTGCACGCCTGTTTTGTTCAGCGTTACGCCCTGGTTTTGGCCCGCGGAGGTTCCATCGCCGGTGTGGACGTAGATGACGGCATGTTCCTGCGCGGCGGCTTGTGCGTTTGCCAGCGTGTCGAAGGGTTGTTCGACACTGCCGTTGCCGCCGGGGGCGGCGGTGTTGTCGACATGAAATACTTTTTGCGTTTCGCCGGTGACGGCATTGATGACCGGCACGCGGCTGCCGGGGTCGGTGACTTCGCTGCCGGTGACGATGTCGATGTCGCGCTCGGGGCTGTCATCCATGCGGGCGCGGAGGCCGTTTTTCCGGTAGCTTTTTTTCTGGCCGAAGGGGAAGCGGATTGTGGCCTCAAGGAAAGCCTGCGAGCCGCGCTCGTCGTCGCGCTGGAAGCGCCCGCCGATCTGGATGTCGGGCGTGATGTCGGCTGCGAGGCGCGCGCGGAAGCCGGTGATGCTTTCGGTATGCGCGCTGTTGAAATAATAAGCGCCCGCGTATGCGCGTACGCTGTCGGTATGGTCCTGCAGGAGCGGGAGCTGCCAGCCGAATTCGAGGTCGAGGCCGTGGCGGGGTTCCTCGATGATCCTGCCATTCGTGTCGACGACGATGCCGGTTCCGACCAGCGCGGGGCCCTGCGGGTCGGCGTTGGGGATGTCGTATTCCTTGCCGTCGGACAGCGGGACGTAGCCGTTGGCGAGGACGTCCATCTTTTCGCCCAGCCATTCGCCGCCCAGCGTGAGCTGGTTGAAATAGGAACCGCGTTTCGTCTGGCGGCGGTCGATCCAGCCATGCACGCCCGCGACGCCGTCGCCGAGCGCGGGCAGGTTCGTGACTTCGCGGTAGCCGATGCCGAGATTGCCTTCGCGGTTGTCATCATTGTCGCCCATCATGCGGAGATCGCCGTAGAGGACGCTGTCTTCGTCCTGCATAACGGGGAGCCAGAATTCGGTCATGAGGATGGCGCGGTCGTTGCTGTAGCGGCCGTTGACCTCGGCGCGCGGCTTCAGGGGCTCTGCCGCCTTTGCGGGTATGGCGGCGCAAAGCATGAGCAGGGTTGCTGCGCCTGTAAATCCAAGAGTTCGCATTGAGTCCGAGGCAAAATCAAAGGGATTGAATCCGTTGTTTAATCATAACTTTGTTACTTGTGAATGACAAGCCGTGCCGGGGGTTTATCAATTGTAACAAGGCCCGGCAGGAAAATAATCCGGCGGCTTAGGCGCGTACGGCTTGATTTACAGGCCGTGGTCTGCGATCACGTTAATATGCTGAAGACACGCATCATTCCCTGCCTCGACGTGAATAATGGCCGCGTGGTCAAGGGAATCAATTTCGAGTCCCTGCGCGATGCGGGCGATCCCGTAGAACAGGCGAAAATCTATGACGCGCAGGGCGCGGACGAGCTGACGTTTTTAGACATCACCGCCACCCATGAAAACCGCGACACGATTTATGACGTGGTGGGCCGTACGGCGGAGAAAGTTTTTATGCCCCTGACCGTGGGCGGCGGGGTGCGGGCGCTTGAAGATATCCGCAAATTGCTGGAAGCGGGCGCGGACAAGGTTTCGATCAATTCGGCGGCGGTGAAGAACCCGGAGTTCGTGCGCGAGGCGGCGACTAAATGCGGCAGCCAGTGCATCGTCGTGGCGATTGATGCGAAAGAGTCTTTGAATGTGGGGGGCAATGGCGGCTGGGAAGTTTTCACGCATGGCGGGCGGCAGGGCACGGGGCTTGATGCCGTGAAATGGGCGCAACGCATGGCGGAATACGGCGCCGGGGAAATTCTGCTGACCTCGATGGACCGCGACGGCACGAAAAAAGGATTTAATATTCCATTGACGCGCGCGGTGTCGGACGCGGTGAAGGTGCCGGTGATCGCATCGGGTGGTGTGGGGAATTTAGAACACCTGATTGAAGGCGTGAAAGAAGGGCATGCGTCGGCGGTGCTGGCGGCCTCGATTTTTCACTTCGGGGAGTATACAGTGAAGCAGGCCAAGGAAGCGATGAAAAAAGCCGGGATTGCGGTGCGGTTATAAAAGATTTTTAACCACAGAGAACACTGAGAACACAGAGGAAGGCACAGAGTTTAATTTTTTGGATATTGAATGAACAATAATATTCTTAATGATCTTTATTTAATTTTACAGCAGCGCAAAAACGCGGATGCGGGCGAGTCGTATGTCGCGAGCCTGTATGCGAAGGGCACGCAGCATATTTCCGACAAGGTGATCGAGGAGGCGGAAGAGACAATCGCCGAGGCGATCAAGGGCGACAGGGAGAGGCTGAAAGAGGAATCCGCGGATTTGCTTTTTCATCTCTCGGTTTTATGGGCGGATCAGGGCGTGTCGCCGGATGATGTGTTCGCCGTTCTCGAGAAACGTTTCGGCCAGAGCGGCCACGCGGAAAAAGCCTCCAGAAAATAATAGCTTAATCGAACGCCGGGTGTTCGTGAAGGTGTTCCGCGCCCGCCATGAATCCCGCAGCCGTGAACAGGTTTTCAAACCCGGATGTGATTATATGACCCAGCGGTGTGGCATGCAGCAGGCCGAATTCCAGCGGGATCAAAACCGCCGCGTGAAAAAATATATCCTCGAGAACCGATTTTTCCGCCATTTTTTGCCTCTTTATATGTTATAAAGTAACAGTGTTATATTATAACATTTTAGGAGTCAAGCGTTCGTCAACCCGATCCCGGTTTTCCCGCTACGCCCTCCGGGCTTCGCAGGACGGGTCGCCGGGATGACAGCTCAAGTTATTTCTTTTTGACCTTGTTTTTTGAATCCATCAGGACGATGACGGGTTTGTGTTTTTTGCCGTCTTTCTTTTCGACATGGGCGTAGGCGCAGATGATGACGAGATCGCCCTTCTGCGCGAGGCGGGCGGCGGCGCCGTTGATGCCGATGACGCCCGAATTTTTTTTGCCCTCGATGGCGTAGGTGGTGAAACGGTGGCCGTTGTTGATGTTCAAAACGTCCACCTGCTCGTATGGCACGATGTCGGCCTTGTCCATGATGGCGCGGTCGATGGTGATCGAGCCCTCATAATGAAGGTCGGATTGCGTCACCGCGGCGCGGTGAATCTTGCTTTTGAGCATCCTGATATACATGACGTAAGTACAAGTATAGGATATGGCATCCAAGTCAAGAGGAGAGCGTTTCATGAGCTATGACGACAATAATATATTCGCGAAGATCCTGCGCGGGGACATTCCCTGCAAGAAGGTTCACGAGGACGAGCATGTGCTGGCGTTTCACGATATTTCGCCAAGGGCGCCGGTGCATATCCTGGTGATTCCGAAGGGGAAATATGAATCGATCGCGGATTTCGGCGCCAAGGGCAGCGCGGAAGAAGTTAAGGCCTTTTATGCCGCCGTGTCGGCAATCGCCCAGGAGCAGGGACTGGCAGAAGCGGGGTTTCGCGTGATCGCAAACACCGGACTGAACGGCGGGCAGGAAGTGCCGCATTTCCACGTGCATATACTGGGCGGAAAAAAGCTCGGGCCGATGCTGGCGCAGGCGGCGTGATCTAGACCGGGATCAGGCTCGTCAGCGGATCGATCGAATAAGATTTTTGACCGGCGCTGAGCATGTAGTTGCCGGGAGATTTGCCGAGCATCTCGCAGTATATATCGCGCAAGGTCCGCGCGGATTTTTCCCTGCCGTTCCCGAAGAATATGGCCGTGGAGCCGTAGGGCATGCGGAGAATTCTCAAATCGGGCTCGAGCTTGGCCATCAGCTCGGACTGGAAAAGCGTACCGCCGTCGTAAAATGATTCCGGTTTTCCGCTGGAGTAGCTTTTGACAAAATGCTGGGTTCCATCGAATTCTATCGCGACGGGCTTCGGACCCTTGACTGCGAAATCGACTTTGTGGCCCGTCTCTTTTATGCGCTTGTCGAAAAGCGGCAACCCGGCGTGGCGGAAAAGGCCGGAGAGCCGGTATTCATAGCCCCCGATATTCTCCGTCTCGGGAATCGGGATCGCATTGAAGTTGAAATCGAACCACAGTCGCGCGTGAGAAACCTGCCGCGCCAATTTTCTCGGGAGTTCAGAAGAGGAAAAAGCCCTTTCAAAATGGCGGTTGATGCGAAAAGCGATTTCCCCGTTGGCTTTGTGCGGTTCCAGTGAATCCACGATCGCGAGGGCGCGCATAATGCTCGGAACAGTCAGCGCCTGGGCCTGGGGAAACTTTCTTTCCAAAATGTTCCGGCAGGCTTCGAGCATTTTTTCCGAGGGTTGGATGCCGAAAACCGCATAAGACGAGAGCATTGTTTTGGCGTTGCGCCAGTTCCATTCCCGCGATCTCTTCAATGCTTCCGTTTCCCATGCGTTCAGGAATTTATTCGAGGGCCGCAGGCCGGGCACGGAAAACGCCCAGAGAAGATCGAATAATTTTTCCTGTTCGAATTGTTCCATCCTGCGTATGGCATGTTTTTCAAACAGGTTGAGAAAACCAGGTGACGGGTGCATGCTCAGGGTTGCAAAAGCCATAATGGAACGGCCAAGATCTTCCGGATCGAACCCCCTGATCGCGTTGCGCGCGCCTTCTTCCCAGAACTGCAGATTGTTGTTCAGGAAATCGACAACGAAAGATTTGTGATTGTCGGGCAGTGCGTTTACCCAGTCCGCGACCTTGGCGATGACTACCGAGAGGTCGCGGGGCTCGGTGATGACGCTTGGAATTTCGCGCCAGTGCTTTTGAAATGATTCCAGATTTTCATCATTGTCCGCGATGTTCTCGAAATACCGGACAGCATTTATTTTCCGGAGGCTGTAAATGACATTCGAGACGCTGTGATCGCTCGCGAGAGGAATTGCACCTGGTAAATCCTCGCCTTTTTCCCTGAAATATATACGCCGGTACGTCAAATGCAGCCCCTTTCGCGAAGCCGCATTTGTTACCATAACCCTGAAGGCGGGTCAAATTATTTGGAATATCAAGCCAATGCCGTTTTAAAAATGCGGATTCAGGCGGTCAGGCCTGGCGTTTGGCGGGGAACGGAATGACGTTGTCATTCATGTTCCCGGCGATGACCGGCGCGATTTTCTCTTCCGCCATGTCGGCGGAAATTTCAGAGTAGAGCGCGCCGAAAAGTTCATCCGCGATGACGGCATGCGATTTCGCCTGGATGGAAAGAATTTTTGCGAGCGCCGCGGCGTCGGCATTTTTGGATTGAAGCGAGTCAACGGCGAGCGCCAGAAGATCGGAAAGGCCTTCGAGATCTTCCGAGACATTTGACAACGCATCGAGCGCGTCATGCTCGGCGACGTCTTCCTTCTCCGCGTTCCGGAGCCAGAGGCCGGCGTAATCATCGATCACGCCTTCGCACTGGATTTTCAAAACCGCGAGCGCAGGCGATGCGATATGATGCGCGCCCGCGATCTTAAGGCCGCCGAGCGCGATGCAGATCAGGGCCGAGTCCGGCTGCAGATCGCTGATGACGCTGTGCAATGCGTAATGAACATCGTCGGTCAGTTCACCCTCTCCCGCCAGAATGTCCGAAATGATCAGCGGCACCTGGAGTCTGTTCGCCACGCTCGCCAGTTCTTTTTTGTCCAACATGGTCACACCTGAATTTTTTGATTCCTTACGTCTCATACTTCCCGGTGTAAGGGGTAAAGATGAATCCTTCGTTAACGGAAACGAGATTCACCGGAAAAGTTGCGTAAGCACTGATTTTTCAGCGGTGGATAAGCGCAGAGTTATACATAACATATCACAGGGCGGGCACAACGATGGCTGGCCCGCTCTGCAGGAGCGCAGGTTTTTCAGGCGGCGCATGCGCGGCAAATATTTTGGGATGAAAAGATTCAAACAGTTTCAATTTCTGATCGCGGCCGTGAACGATCCAGTCGGCATAGGCGCGCGCTGCCGCATATCCGGGAATAATGCCCATGCCCGACCAGCCGCCGGCGACATCGCAATCCGCCATGCGGCCTACGACCGGCATGCGCCCGGGAGGAATAAGCATCGGCCCGAAGAAAATGCGCGGCGCGTATTTCTGCACGAGGCCGGGGTAAAGCTGATCCAGCTGCTGCGTGATGCTTTCATATATCCGCATCATGTTGGCGGGGCCGGGGTCATCAGTGTCGCCGCGCCCGAAGGTAAAGAAGTTTTTGTCATCGACGCCGCCCCAGAGAAAATCGCCGACCAGAAGCGCATTGGTCATCGCCATGGTGCGTTTTCTTATCGCGGAAGCGTCGGCGCCCGAGAGGGGCCCGAGCACAAGGCCCATCGTATGCAGCACGCCGCATTCAATATTGCGCGCCTCGAAAAGCGATTTGTGATGCAGCGCGCCGGTGGCGATGAGGAGCGGGGTTCGCGAACGAAAAATTCCCTTATCCGTCTGCACGGAGAAAATATTTTCGCCTGCGGTGTGGCCCTGATAAACCGCCTTTTCTATTCTGCCGCCCATTTCGCCGATTTCAGCAATGAGATGTTCCAGTAATTCAGGCATGTTCAGCTGTCCGGCGAAACTGTTGACCAGAATGCTGTGATCGTGACCGGGCAGGTTGAAAATCTGGCCGCGCGAGTTGGCAATGATTTCATCGTCTTTAAAAACATTGCAGCGGGTCATCTGGGTTACGGCGTAGTCCAGTTCGTCCCTGGTCGCAGCCTTGATTTCGTAACCTTCCGACAGACGGCAGGCAATGCGGCGGCGCGTGATCATCGATTTAAAATCGATATATGTTTCGCGCATCATCTCACCGATTTCGGCGGGATTGCGCACCTCTTCGGCAAACACTCCCTCGACTTCGGGCACGATCTGGCTGCCGGCGCCGCAGGGCGCGCTTAACCTGTCGGCGATGACGAGAACGCTGATGTTTGTTTTCGCGTCTTTAGCCTGCTCCAGGATCCGGTGCGCGGTAAAAATCGCGGCGGGGCCGCCGCCGGCGATAATCTTGTCGTAGATTTTATGATGATCCTGTTCGGACGCTTCCGCATTAAAGGAAAAGCATACATTCAGCGGCGCGCAAGCGGAGGAAACTGTCTCGGAAACGCTCATGCGCGGGACGCTAGCAGCCAGATCAGGTTATGTCAAAAATATTGCGGCTTATTTACACGCTATACGGGATTTTTAACATGTTGCCCGGGCCTGGCGCGGCGTGGCATAAATTCCCATTCCATTCTTATGTATGCGTTTCTGCGGCTGCGTTTCTGCGTGAATTTTTTTTGAGCGAGAGGAAATATGGTCGCGCGGGTCAACACGGTTTCGTTCCAGGGCATCGATGTGCGGCCGATCGACGTGCAGGTGCAGATTTCGTCGGGGCTGCCTGCGTTCACGATCGTCGGGTTGCCGGACAAGGCGGTGGCGGAGAGTAAAGAACGCGTGCGCGGCGCACTGCATGCGCTGGGGCTGTCGCTCCCGGCGAAGCATCTGACCGTTAATCTCGCGCCCGCGGATTTATCAAAAGAGGGAAGTCATTTCGATCTGCCGATCGCGCTGGGGCTGCTGGCGGCGATGGAGGTGATTCCGAAAGACAGTTTGCAGGATTTTCTTGTGCTAGGGGAACTCTCGCTGGATGCGTCGATCAGGCCGGTGACGGGAATTTTGCCTGCCGCGATGCATGCGAGCGCGAATGATAACCGGCTTATCTGCCCGGAAGATTGCGGCGGCGAGGCGGCGTGGGCGGGTGGCCTGGATATTCTCGCGCCGCGCGATCTGCTTCAACTCATCAATCATATCAAGGGCACCCAGGTTCTTTCGCCGCCGTCGGCGAAGCTCGGGAATGAAACGCTGCGTGGCGGGCCGGATATTTCGGAAGTCAAAGGGCAGGAGACAGCGAAGCGCGCGCTGGAGATTGCCGCAGCGGGCGGGCATAATTTATTGATGATCGGGCCGCCGGGATCGGGGAAATCGATGCTGGCGTCGTGCCTGCCGGGAATTTTGCCGCCGCTGTCCCCGCGCGAGGCGCTCGAGGTTTCGATGATTCATTCGCTGGCGGGGACGCTGCCGGATGGAGGGCTTTTGAAACACAGGCCGTTTCGCGACCCGCATCACTCGGCGTCATTACCGGCGCTGATCGGCGGCGGGCACAGGGTGAAGCCGGGAGAAATCTCGCTGGCGCACCGGGGCGTTTTATTTCTGGACGAGCTGCCGGAATTCGCGCGGGCGACCCTGGAATCTTTGCGGCAGCCACTGGAGACGGGGGAAGCGTTGGTGGCGCGGGTGAATCATCATGTCAGATTCCCGGCGTGGTTCCAGCTGGTCGCGGCGATGAATCCTTGCCGCTGCGGCCATCTCGGTGAAGAGGATCTGGAATGCGCAAAGGCGCCGCGGTGCGGCGCGGATTACCAGTCGAAAATTTCCGGGCCGCTGATGGACCGCATCGATCTGCAGACGGATGTGCCGGCGGTGAAGGTCGCGGATTTAAATGTCAGCGGCGGCGAAAATTCGGCCAGCGTCGCGGCGCGGGTGGCGGCGGCGCGAAGAATCCAGGCCGAGCGTTTCGCGAAATTTGCAGAAAACGACGCAGGCATGCTAAACGCTGATGCGGACGGCAAGATCCTCGAGGAGATTGCGGTTCCGGACAGCGGGGCGAAAGAACTGCTGAACCGGGCCATGGAAAACCGCAAATTTTCGGCCCGGGCCTATTACCGGGTGCTGCGGACGGCCCGGACGGTTGCGGACCTGGAAGCCGCCCAATCGGGGGTGGTAAGCCCGGAAATAGGGCGAAGCCACATGGCGGAAGCCTTAAGTTACCGCAGGGTTCAATTAATATAGTATTTACATAATATATTCGTACGGGCCTTAATTATCAATGAGTTATGGAAGCGTACGGCATAAAAACCGCCGTTTTTTGGCATTTTTCAGGATTTAAGCGTATGATGGACTTAAGAAATAAGGGACAGGGTAATAAAAAATTAACAAGCCCAAGTCTACAATCCCTTATGGCGATAAAAGGGTGTGTTTTCGATGTCGTATGAACGCGGCGATATTGATGCGGTAAGAAAAAAGGCGGCAGAGGTCAGCACGGATCTCGGTAGCGCCAAATCGACTTCGGCCACATCTTTACGCAGCCAATTCAAAGCCAGTGCCAATCCCTTCAATGACGGCCCTGACAAGGACGCCGAAAAACCGATTTATCCGACCGATGTGATGAAGGTCGATTGCAAGCTTCCGCAGCTCGATCCCGTGCCGAAGCTGGATGTAAACAAAAAGGTCGACGCGCCGCCGCCCGATGCGCAGCCGCTGCGCGACCAGCATACGGCGGCCGTCACGAATTATCTCGAGGCCGACCAGAAAATCAAAGGAACCTTCATCGAGGCGCTGAAAGAACAGGATCTGGAGGTCGGGAATGCATTGGAGCAGATGCTTTCGGCGCCTGGCGGCGGATCGACCGCCGTGGACTCGATGCGCGCCATGGATCCGGGCGTCGGCGATTTATATTCCGCGCTCAGCAATTTAATGAAAGAGAATCCCAGCAACGACCGTATTGCCGCCGCGATCGACAAAACGCTGAGCGGTCTGCAGGACGCAACGATCGCACAGAAAGAAGCCTACAAAGCCGGCAAGGCGCCCGCGCCGGAAATCGACTGGACGAAATTCAAGACGTCGGAACAGGTCATGAATTTCATGACACGCAATGTCGAGAACGATCCGTTCATGAAAGAAGCGGAAGATGTCGACCTGAACATCCAGGCGCGCGAAGAAAATGTGAGAGTTTATAAAGAAGAATATTTGATGGGCAAAGGCGAAGTCACGGGCGGCAAGCTTGCGCAGGCCTTTGAAATCGGCGATATGGGACGCGTCGCCACCATGGTTGGCCAGGAAAACGCAGAGCTTCTCAAGAAGACCGGCGACCTTCAGGTCGCCATGAAAAAAGAATTATCGATCGATGATTTCGCAACAATGCTGGACGTTGGCTCCATCAGCGGGATGAAAGCCGGCAAGAATTTCGATCAAAACGATATTACCGGATTTAGCGCCCGCACCAGAGACGTGGCGGAAATGCTCCTGCGCAACGAGCCGCCGAAAGAGATGCGTATGGCCATTACGCCCATGGCCAGCGCCTAATTTTCCCATTATAATTTTTCCATGATATCAATAAAAAATATCTGCGTGTTCTGCGGATCGTCGACGGCCGTGGATGAAAAATATCTGAGCGCCGGGCGCGATGTCGGCGTCATGCTGGCGCGGAACGGGTATGGCGTCGTCTATGGCGGCAGCAATATCGGGTTGATGGGCGCAGTGGCCGACGCGGCGCTGGAGCGCGGCGGGAAAGTCATCGGCGTCATTCCGAAATTCCTGAAGGATCAGGAAGTCGCGCATACGGGATTAACCGAACTGCACCTGACCGATACGATGCATGAACGTCAGGTCGGGATGGCGGTGCGAGCGGACGCGTTTGTCATTTTGCCGGGTGGCCTCGGAACATTGGCGGAATTTTTCGAGGTCTTGACGTGGAAGCAATTGGGCCTGCACGACAAGCCGATCATGCTGGTGAATGTTTTCGGATATTGGGATTCGCTCATGAATTTTGCGGGCCATGCGGAAGGCGAAAAATTCCTGAGGCCGCAGGATGCGCGGTTATATACGGTTCTGGCCGACGCGGGCGCGCTGGAAACCCATTTAAAGCGGTTGTAAAAGGCGTTAAAATACTGTTTTATCTCGTGGTTTAAGTTCATGTATAATGAGTAGAGCGGCCTTCGGGCCATTATAAACGGACCTTCCAAGTGCTTGCCCACACGCCAGAAAAAGCCCAGAAACTTTCACAAGCCGCGCTGGCGCGGATTGAGAAGGAAAAGCTGCTGCCGACGCCGGAGAATTACCAGCTCTGGTATGTCTATTATTCCGAGGAGAACCCGGAGATCACGCGGGCGATCGATGTGCTGACAGCGACGGGGCAGGCGCTGACCGACGAGCGGTGCCAGGAAATTCACCAGAGATTCTTAAGCGATTCCAGCGAGAACGAGCGCGTGCGCCAGGCGGGCGACAAGATTCAAACAACGATCAAAACCGTCAGCGGCATGGTCAGCAACGTCAAAGAGGCGACGAGCAAATACAATGCGCGCCTGAACGAGATGACCGGCGAGATCAGCAAAAAAGAGAATCTCAGCCGCGAGGATATCGAGAACATCATTTCCGACGTCATGGAAGGCACGCAGGACATGATGCGGCATAACCAGACGCTGGAAGAGGAACTGGGGCGTTCGTCGAAGGCGATGAAGGAATTGCAGCGCGACCTTGACCTGGTGCGGAAAGAGGCGCTGACGGACGGGCTGACGAATTTGTCGAACAGGAAGGCTTTCGATGCCGAGATTCGCCGCGTCGCGCGCGAGGCGCAGAAGGACGGCCAGACTTTCTCGCTGATGATGCTGGATATCGACCATTTCAAGAGCTTCAACGATTCCTACGGCCACCAGGTCGGCGACCAGGTCTTGAGGCTGGTGGCGCGCACGCTGGTGGACGGCGTCAAGGGGCGCGACATGGCGGCGCGCTTCGGCGGAGAAGAATTCGCGATCATCCTGCCCGAGACAAATCTGCAGGCGGCGATCAGGGTGGCCGAGAGCCTTCGCAAGGCCGTGGCCGGCAAGGAAGTCATCAACCGCAACACGGGCGACAAGCTCGGGCGGATCACGCTTTCGGGCGGCATCGCGCAATATGTGGACGGCGAGGCGGTCGAGGACCTGATCGAGCGGGCGGACGCGGCGCTTTACACCGCGAAGCATAACGGGCGCAACCAGATCGCGTCCGCGCCCGCGCCGGGGCAGAAAAAAGCAAGCGCGTAAAAGTCGTCCAACGCTTGCTTTTTAAAGCAAGAATCGCCCATAATCATCGCGGAACAAACCAGAAACGGAATCAATCATGAACAAGGATTTAATAATCCAATTAAATCAGAATTTCGAAGAATTTGCCCAGACCAAGGGCGAAATTACTTTCTGGTACGCCAGAGATATCCAGAATTTATTGGGTTATACAAAATGGGATAATTTCTTGGATGTTATAGAAAAAGCCAAAAACGCCTGTAAAAACAGTGGCCAATCAATAGACGACCATTTTGCCGACGTCGGGAAAATGGTCAAAATCGGTTCCGGGGGCGAGCGGGAAATACAGGATATCATGCTTACCCGCTATGCTTGTTATCTGATCGCCCAGAACGGCGACCCTCGCAAAGAAGTGATCGCCTTCGCCCAGAGTTACTTTGCCATCCAGACAAGGAGGCAAGAGCTTGTCGAAGAACGCTTGCAGATCGCAGAAAGACTTCAAGCTAGAATAGATCTAACGGAAACAGAGAAAAAACTAGTCGGAACGCTTTATCAACATGGTGTCGATGATAAAGGGTTCGCGATCATCAGATCGAAAGGCGACAAGGCTCTTTTCGGTTATGCGACGCGTGAAATGAAAAGCAGGCTTGGAATAAAACCAGCAAGGGCGCTTGCAGATTTCCTTCCCACTGTAACCTTGAAAGCCAAAGAGTTTGCTTCGGCCATCACTGAATTCAATGTTAAAAAGCAAAGCCTGTTTGGAGCAGAAAAAATAGGAAGCGAACATGTAAAAAATAATACGCATGTTCGCCAGGTGTTGGGAAAGAGCGGCATATTGCCTGAAAGATTGCCCGCCGAAGAAGACATCAAAAAAATTGAGAGAAAATTGAAATCCGAAGATAAAAAACTTGCCAAGGGGAAGGACAGTTTGCAGAAAATAAAAGATGCAAGCTGAAAAAACCTCTCATTTTCCAACCTATCTCGAAAACCTGAACCCGCAGCAGCGCGAGGCGGTGGAGAGCATCGACGGGCCGGTGCTGGTGCTGGCGGGCGCGGGGACGGGGAAGACGCGGGTTCTGACCACGCGGCTCGCGCATATCCTGCAGACGGGCCGGGCATATCCGTCGCAAATCCTTGCCGTCACATTCACCAACAAGGCCGCGCAGGAAATGAAGCACCGGGTTTCGGGTTTGCTGGGCGGGCAACCGGTGGAAGGGTGGTGGCTGGGGACGTTTCACTCGATCGCGGCGCGGATGCTGCGGCGACATGCGGATCTTGTGGGCCTGCAAAGCAACTTCACGATTCTCGATCCGGACGATCAGCTTCGTTTATTGAAGCAGATCATGGAGGGGCTGAATATCGATTCCAAGAAATGGGCGCCGAAGGCGATGATCGATTATATCGACCGCTGGAAGGACCGCGGGCTGGGACCGGCGGCGATTTCCGCGGATGATGTGGGCGATGTCGCGGGCGGGCTGCTGCCGTCGCTTTACCGCGCGTACCAGGACCGGCTGCGCGCGATCAATGCGTGCGATTTCGGCGATCTGCTTTTGCACATGATCACGATTTTGCGCGATCCGAAAAACGCGGAAGTGCTGGGCGATTATCACCGGCGGTTCAAATATATTCTTGTCGATGAATACCAGGATACGAACGTGGCGCAGTATATGTGGCTGAGATTGCTTGCGCAGGGATCGAACAATATCTGTTGCGTGGGTGACGACGACCAGTCGATCTATGGATGGCGCGGCGCGGAGGTCGGGAATATTTTACGGTTCGAAAAAGATTTTCCGGGCGCGAAGATCATTCGCCTCGAGCAGAATTACCGCTCGACGAACACGATTTTGAAAGCGGCGGGCAAGGTGATCTCGCATAATGACGGGCGGCTCGGCAAGGAGCTGTGGTCGGAGGCGGGCGAGGGCGAGAAAATTCTCGTGCGCGGGCTGTGGGACGGCGCGGCGGAAGCGCGCTGGGTTTCGGAAGAGATCGAGCAATTGCAGCGGAAGAAATATTCGTTGAATGAAATCGCGGTGCTGGTGCGCACCGGATCGCAGACGCGGGAATTCGAGGAGCGGTTCATCCAGCTCGGGCTGTCTTACAAGGTGATCGGCGGATTGCGTTTTTATGAACGCATGGAAATCCGGGATGCGCTGGCTTATTTACGCGTGATCGCGCAGCCGGCGGACGACCTGGCGCTGGAGCGCATTATCAACACGCCGAAGCGGGGGTTAGGCGATACCACGATCCAGACATTGTATGCGTTCGCGCGGAGCAAAAATATTTCGCTGAGTTCGGCGATTCTAGACCTGACGCAGACCGACGAGCTGAAGCCGAAGGTGAAGACGACGCTGATGAAGCTTATGGATGATTTCGGGCGCTGGCGTTCGCTGGTCGATTCCATGAATCACGCGGAGCTGGCCTCATTAGTGCTGGACGAATCCGGCTACATGCAGATGTGGAAGACGGATAAATCGATCGAGGCGCCGGGGCGAATCGAGAACCTTAAAGAGTTGATTTCCGGCATGCAGGAATATGAGAGTTTAGCCGAGTTTTTAGAGCACGTGGCGTTGGTGCTGGAGAACCAGGATAACAGCAGCGGCGAATTTATTTCGCTGATGACGCTGCACAGCGCGAAGGGGCTGGAGTTCGACGCGGTATTTTTGCCGGGATGGGAAGATGGATTGTTTCCCTCGCAGCGGACGATGGATGAGCATGGGATTAAAGGGCTGGAGGAGGAGCGCAGGCTTGCGTATGTCGGGCTGACACGCGCGAGAAAACGCGCGTTTGTTTCGTTCGCGGCGAACAGGAGATTGTACGGGAATTTCATGAGTTCGATCCCGTCGCGTTTCGTCGATGAATTGCCGGGCGATCACACGGAGGTGAGTTCGGATGCGGGGCTGTACCAGCCGGGGCGATCGCAGCATTGGGATTCGAGCGGGTATTCGGGCGGCAGGCAGGTGGAAGCGCGGCGGGTGACGGCAACAAAATCGGAATTTTCACGAGGCGACAAGGTGTTTCACGACAAGTTCGGCTATGGCGAGGTTATCAATGTCGAAGGCCACAAGCTCGATGTCCGCTTCGATCACAGCGACATCAAGCGCGTGATGGATTCATTCGTCGAGAAGGCATGATCTTATTGTTGCGGCTTTGGGATAGAGGGCACGATAATAATCGAGACTGATGAATTACTGTCGTTATTGTATCTGTGCAGGGGAATATTCGCCTTTACCGGGAAGAAGCCGAGAGCGCCTTCCGGGATGATTTCTTTTTGTTCGGCCGTCATGGCGCCGGTCCCTGCGGCTGTCCAATGCGCCATGAGCACAGGCGATACGCGTTCTTTCCCGGCGCGCCCCAACATCGCTTCAGAGCTCTGCAGGACATAAATATTGGAATTAAGAAAACCGAGACCCGTAAGCTGGTCAAATATGCCCTTTAACTCGAGCAGGTATTCGCGCGCAGTCGGCGGGAGTTCTGCGTTGAGTATGCTTACAGCATCTGGCCTGGTATGAACCAATCCCGGAACGGGGTATCTTCGCTGGGTCCATGCCCACGAGGCAAAAGATTCCCGTATCTGGGTTTTTGATAGCTTATTATATGTTTCCGGACGGTTATAAATAACTATCGGGGCGCCGGGTTTTTCAACAGCGCGGCAAAATGCGTCCGTTTTTTTCGTGGTTACTTTTTCCGTCGATTTTTGTTTACCGTTCATAGCGCCGCACGATAGCGAATATATTTCATTATGTAAAGAAAATCGCGCAGGGTGGCTGGACTTCGAAGCGTTAAAAGTTCATATTCTTTATGCAATAGAAAGGCTTATGGATCATGAGCGCATCAGCGAAAATAGCGACGGTTTTTGGCGGTACGGGTTTTGTCGGCCGGCAGGTCGTGCGTGGCCTCGCGAAGGCGGGCTACACGGTCAAGGTGGCAAGCCGGGTGCCGGAGAGCGCGTTTTTCCTGCGCACGGCGGGGTTCGTCGGGCAGATCGTGCCGTTCGCCTGCGATTATAAAAACCCGGCAAGCATCGCCGAGGCGGTGCGCGGCGCCGAGATTGCCGTGAACTGCATCGGGATTTTGTACGAGCGCCGCAAGGGCGATTTCAAACGCGTGCAGGCTGAACTGCCGGGGACGATCGCGAGCGCGTGCGCTGCGGAGGGCGTGAAGCGCCTCATCCATATTTCGATTCCGAATATCGAGCAGGATAATTCGCAATATGCGAAGACGAAGCTGGAGGGTGAGCGTGCGATCATGAACGCCTTTCCGGCGGCGACGATTCTAAGGCCGAGCGTGATTTTCGGCGCGGACGATAATTTCTTCAACAAATTCGCCAGGCTGGCGCGCATCATGCCGGTGCTGCCGCTGATCGGCGGCGGGCGGACGAAGTTCCAGCCGGTTTATGTCGGCGATGTCGCGGACGCGGTGATTGCCGCCGCGCATAACCCGGCTGCGGCGGGGCGGGTTTTCGAACTGGCCGGACCGGAGACAATGACGTTCCGCGAGATTTACGAGATGCTGTTTCATTATACGGGCCGCACGCGGCCATTGATCAACCTGCCGTGGGGCATTGCCAAGGTCCAGGCGTGTTTCATGTCGCTGTTGCCTTCGCCGCTGTTGACGCCGGACCAGGTGGAATCGCTGAAAACCGATTACGTGATCGCCAACGACGCGCTCAAGCTCGAGGATCTGGGGATCACGCCGACCGCGCCGGAAGCCATATTGCCGACCTATCTGGAGAGCTACCGGCCGGGCGGAAAATTCGCCAGCAAGCGCGCGGCGTAAAGTTTGCAAGAGCGTGAAAAACAGTATTATATAGCGGTCTCAACAACACAAAGAGCAACCCCATGCGGATTATCCTCCTCGCCTTAATTCTTGCGCTGATCCTGCCGGCGGCCCCGGCGCGCCCGAGCACCGAAGGCATCGCCGCCGTCGTCAACCAGGATGCAATCAGCATGACGGACCTTAACGACCGGCTGCGGATGATCATCGCCTCGACGCGGCTGCCCGCGACCAAGGAAATCCAGCAGAAACTCTTGCGCCAGGTCCTGAACGACCTCATCGACGAGCAGTTGAAAATGCAGGAGGCGAACCGTCTCGATCTCGCGGTGTCGCAGGATGAAATCAATTCGGGGTTCGCGATGCTCGCCCAGCAGAACAACCTGACCATCGATCAGTTTCGCGGCGCGATGCAGCATGACGGGATCAGCCCCGGCACGCTGGAGCGCCAGATCAAGGCGCAAATAGGGTGGTCGAAAGTCATACAGAAAGTCATGCGCCCGCAAATAGAAGTAACCGACAGCGACATCGACGATTATCTTTCGCGCCTGCAGAATGCCAAGGGAAAGTCGGAATACAGGGTGGCGGAAATTTTCCTCCCCGTGGGCGAGAACAGCCCTGAAGCCGACGCGCAGCAGCTCGCGAACAGGCTGGTGCAGGAGATGAATTCGGGCAAGGCGGATTTCTTCAAGCTCGCGCAGCAATTCTCCGGCGCAGCGGGGGCGGAGAATGGCGGCGATCTGGGTTGGGTGCGTGAAGGGCAACTGGAGCCGGAACTGGATGCGGCCTTGCCGGGCATGCAAAAAGGGGCGGTGAGCAACCCGGTGCGCACGAGCGACGGCTATCACATTTTATTCCTGCGCGATTTGCGCACCGTGAGCGACGAGACCATGCCCTCGCGCGACCAGGTGATGCAGACAATCGGCCTGCGACGGCTGGAGCGCATGCAGGAGCGCCAGCTGATGGAATTAAAGACGACGGCCTTTATCGAGACCCGTGTCGAATCCTGATGATTTCCTGAAAAATTTGCCGCCGCTGCGCGACGTAATCGCGGCGTATGAACTGCGCGCGAAAAAGGCGCTGGGGCAGAATTTCCTTCTCGACCTGAATATCACCGACAAGATCGCGCGGCAGGCGGGCGATTTATCCGGCAAGAGTGTTTTTGAAATCGGGCCGGGGCCGGGCGGGCTGACGCGGAGCCTGATTGGCTCGAATGCTGCGAAGATCATTGCGGTGGAATTCGATCCGCGCGCGGTGGCGGCGCTGCAGCCGCTAACTAATAATAAGGGGGGCGAACGGGTCGAGATTGTTCACGGCGATGCGCTGCGTGTGAATCTTCTGGATCTCGCGGAAGGGCCGAGGGCGATTGTCGCGAACCTGCCCTATAATATCGCGACGCCGCTGCTGACGAGCTGGCTTAAGCAGATGCGGGAAAGGCCGGGCGCGTTTGATTCCATGACGCTGATGTTTCAAAAAGAAGTGGCGGAGCGCATTACTGCGGTGCCGGGCAGTAAGGATTACGGGCGGCTGTCGATCATCTCGCAGTGGATTTGCGATTGCCGCGTGTGTTTCGATTTGCCGCCGTCGGCTTTCTCCCCGCCGCCGAAAGTGTCGAGCAGCGTCGTCCATTTCACTCCCAAGAGGCTTGATAAGGATGCGCCGGATTTCCGCAGCGTTGAAAGGGTCACGGCGGCGGCGTTCGGGCAGCGGCGCAAGATGATCCGGGGAAGCCTGAAGGATTATGCGGACGTGATCGCGGCGCTCGGGCTCGATCCGACTTTGCGCGCGGAAAATCTATCGGTGCAGGATTTTATCAACCTGGCTAAAGGCCGCTAATAAGACCACGGACAAATCCGGAGAGACCTTTGGCGCGGGTGCGCTTCAGGCGCTCGGCGTCGAGAATGAGTTGCGCTTTCGCGATTGCCTTGTTCACATCCTTGTTGATGATGACATAGTCGTATTCCATGTAGTGCGACATTTCATCGGCGGCCTTGGACATGCGGTGCTGGATCTGCTCCTCGGTTTCCTTGGTGTCCTTGGCGCGGTCGCGCAGGCGGTCTTCCAAAGCTTTGCGCGAGGGCGGCAGGACGAACACGCTGACGACATCCTCGCGGGCGAATTCGCAGAGCTGCTGTGTGCCCTGCCAGTCGATATCGAAGAGAACATCCTTGCCGGCCTCGAGCGCGGCCTCGACGGGCGCCTTCGGCGTGCCGTAATAATTGTCGAAGACTTTCGCGTGCTCGAGCATTTCGCGGTTGTCGACCATGTTGCGGAATTCATCGACGGAGAGGAAAATATAATCCTGCTTGTGCACTTCGCCGGCGCGGCGCTGGCGCGTGGTGCAGGAGATGGAGATGGTGACGTCCTCGTTGTTTTTGAGGAGCGCGCGCGTGATGGTGGTTTTGCCCGCGCCCGAAGGACTGGACATTACGTACATCAGGCCGCGGCGTTTAATTTCTGTCATTCGGCGTCTCCTGAGTGTATTAAAGTACAAATGCGGGGCAATTCAAACAGCAATTTTAAACATATCATCATCACCGGTGCGTCGAGCGGGATCGGTGCGGCGCTGGCGCTTCGTTATGCGGCGCCGGGCGTGCGGCTGGGCCTCACCGGGCAGAACGCGGAGAGGCTTGAGGGGATTGCAAAAGAATGCCGCGACAAAGGCGCGGACGTGGAAAGCGCGGTTCTTTGCGTGACGGATCGCGATGCCATGAAAGCATGGCTGGAGCGCGCCGATGACGCGCAGCCGGTGGACCTGGTCATTGCCAATGCGGGGATTTCTGCCGGGATGGGGTCCAGCATATCGGGCGAGAAGTCCGACCAGGTGCGGCGGCTGTTCGATGTGAACCTGAGCGGCAAGCTGAACACGATCGAGCCGATCCTGCCGCGCATGATCGCGCGGAGAACGGGACATATCGCGCTGATGAGTTCGCTGGCGGGGTTTCGCGGCTGGCCGGGCGCGCCGGCCTATTCGGCGAGCAAGGGCGCGGTGCGGCTTTACGGCGAGGCGTTGCGGGGCGCGCTGAGCGGCAGCGGCGTGAAGGTGCATGTCATCTGTCCGGGATTCGTGAAGTCGCGGATTACGGATGTGAATGAATTCCCGATGCCCTTCCTCATGGGGGCGGACAAGGCTGCAAATATTATCGCAAATGGAATCGCGCGGGGCCGGGGACGGATCGCTTTTCCCTGGCCGGTCCATATGGCCGTCTGGTGCCTGTCGGTGATGCCTGATTCGCTTGCAAGCCGCCTGCAGCGGGCCTTACCGGCGAAACGCGAAATGGGCTGAACGCGCAATTTTGTTCCACCGGATTTTATTGCCCTTATTCTTATTTCCAGCTTAGTATTGACAAAACCTTCCCTATTGTAATTTATTGCGCTGCTATTCTGGGTAGTAATGTTTTCCTAGACTCGCCCCGGGTTATGGAGCACTTGTCAGCAAGCCGGGGCTCTTAAGGGCAGGCCCCATGGACATCCATGATGTCGAACGGAACGTCGAATTCGCAGTCAACCTTCTCAAGGCTTTGTCCAACGAGAAAAGGTTGATGGTGGTGTGCGCTCTTTACAAGGGCGAGAAGAATGTCGGCGAACTGGAAAAAATCGTGGGGCTCAGCCAGTCGGCCCTTTCACAGCATCTTGCAAGATTGCGGCGCGACGGGCTGGTGAACAACCGCCGCCACGCGCAGACGATTTATTATTCCTTAAGCGACCGGGCGATCGAGCATGTGCTGAAATGCCTGTACGATATTTACAGCCCTGAAGAGCAGCTCGATAAAAAACACGACTAGTGCAGCGCGGCCGATTTCTTCGGCGGTTCCTGTCGCGGGCGGAATGATTCCAGAACTTTTTCCGGCGGCAGGTTTTGCAAATCCGATTCCAGAATAACCGTGACGTTCGCGCCCATCGGCGCGTGCTTGACCGGGTTGCTGGCTTTTGAAAACAGCGCGAGGCAGGGGCAGCCGGTGGCGGCGATGAGGTGCATCGGGCCGGTATCGTTGCCGATGGCGGCGGCGGCATCGCGCGCCAGCACCGCGATCTGCTGCAGCGAGGTTTGCCCGGCGAGATTGACGGCCTCGGGGCAGGCGCGGATGATTTTCGTGACCGTCTCGGCTTCCGCCGCGCCGCCGATGAGGACGGGCTGGTAGCCGAGCTGGACGAGGATCTGCGCGAGGCGGGCATAATGTTCGGCAGGCCAGCGTTTCTCGGGGCGCGCGGGCGCGGAGCCGGGAACAAGAAGAATGTAAGGTTTGCGAAGCGCGAAGGAATCGATGCTGGCCTGCATCCATTCGAGCGTGTCGATTTTGACATCATTGATGCCCGCGAGACGCAGGGTTTGCACGTGGCCGTCGAAGGCGTGGCCCTTGGAGCGATCGGGATCGGCGTTGCGGTGCGACGCGCCCCTGGCGATGCCGACCCATTCGGGTTTTTTCGAGAAGAGTTTGAAGTAGAGACCCGTGCGGTCGTTGTTCTGAAGATCGTAGACGCGGGTGAAATTTTCGGCGTTGAGGTTTTTACGCAGGCGCATCCAGGCCGATATGTTCATCGTGCCGGGACGTTCGTCGACCAGCACGCCGTCGAAATAGCCGCAATCCTCGGCGAATTTTTCGAAAGGCGCGGTGGTCATCAAAACGATTTTGGCCTGCGGATGATGACGGCGGATGGCGGCCATGGGGCCGAGCGCCTGGATGAAATCCCCAAGCGCGCCGAGCTTGATGATCAGGATTTTAGTTTCGTCGCTCATTCCTATTCGGCTGCCGTGCGGAAAGCGGAGTGGCGGTTGTTACCGCCATGAAAAGGCTGGGGCGCGGGCGCGGCCATCAATTTGCCCTGCAGCAGTTCAGCATAGACGTTCAATGTCCGGTCGGCCATCTGCTCGCGCGTGAAATTCGCGGCGACATGCGCCATGGCGCGGGTGGCGAGAATGGCGCGTTGGGTCGGGTTGAGGGCGAGCGCTTCGTGGATCGCGGCCTCGAGCGCGGCCGGGTCGCCCGGCTTCACGAGCCAGCCGGTCTCGCCGCGGAGAATCGTTTCCTGCGCGCCGCCATGGTCGGAGGCAATGATCGGGCGGCCCATGGCTTGTGCTTCCACCGGCACGCGGCCAAAACCTTCGGGATCGGTGGAGGCCGAAACGACGACGGTGGCGAGCATGTACGCGGAGGGCATGTCGTTGCAGTGGTCGACGATGCGGACGCGGCCGCTGAGGCCCTTGTTCGAAATGCTTTCCTCAAGTTCGCGGCGGTATTCGCTGCGGCCCTGGTCGGAGCCGATCATGACGCAGAAAATATCGCGGCGCCCCAAGCGCGCGATGGCCTCGATCAGAACCGGGTGGCCTTTCCAGCGCGTGATGCGGCCCGGCATCATGATGATGTTCGCGCCGTCGGGCACGCGCCATTCACGCGACAGAGCGATCAGACGCTCGGGCGTGACGGCGGTCGGATGAAATTTTTCCAGCGCGATGCCGCGCGGAATGACGCGGATTTTGGAATTGTCGAGACGGTAATTGTCGCGGAGATATTGCGCGACGGTTTCCGAGATGGCGATGACGCGCTCGCCGCGCGCGATGGAGCTGTTGTAAAAACGCTTGCTTTCGCCCGCGATGTTGTAGGGCGCGTGGCAGGTGGTGATGAAATGCGCGTTGGTTTTCTTGCAGGCTTGCATGGCGCTCCAGGCGGGCGCGCGGGAGCGAGCGTGGACGATATTGACGTTGTAGCGGCGGATGATCTGGCGGAGGCGCAGGACGTTCTGCCACATGATGATGGGATTCTTGCTGTGGACCGGGAGGTTGATGTGGACCGCGCCGAAACGCGAAAGCTCGTGCACGCGCGATCCGCCATGCGAGACGATGATCGCCTGCGCGCCGCTGGCGACCAGTTCGGCGGCGATGTCGATGCAGCCCTGTTCGGCCCCGCCGGGGCCCAGTTCGGGGATAATCTGCATTATGACAGGCTGGGCGGTTAATCCGTTCATGTATCCCTTAACAGAGCTGACGCATTAAATTATAGTAGGACGCTATGAAGGCCCAGATTTCCATTAAAGAGCGCGTCCAGAAACTGTCCCGGCCGGGATTGCCCGGCCTGGCTTATGTTTACACGGAAAGCGCCGGGGAGGGCAAGAAGCTCCCATTGGTCATGTTCTGCGGCGGGTACCGCTCGGACATGAACGGGACCAAGGCGGTTTACCTGGAAGAGCAATGTCGGGCACGCGGGCAGGCGTTCCTGCGGTTCGATTATTCAGGCCACGGCCAGTCGGAAGGCGTTTTTTCCGACGGGACTATGGGAAGCTGGCTGAAAGACGCGCTGGATATCCTTGATCATGTCTGTCCTTCGGGGCCGGTTCTGCTGGTGGGGTCGTCGATGGGCGGGTGGATTGCGCTGCTGGTGGCGACGACATGGAAAGGGACGCTGGCGGGACTGGTCGGCATCGCCGCCGCGCCGGATTTTACCGAGCAGGTTTATGCAGGCCTGAGCCCGGCGCAGCAGCGCGAGCTCGATGAAACCGGGCTTATCCGCGCGGAGAATGATTACAGCGACGAGCCGTACGAATTCACGCGTAGGCTTTATGACGAGGCGAAAAAGCACCTGCTGCTGGATCGCGAGCGCCGCATCGATTGCCGCATGACGCTGATTCAAGGCATGCAGGATAAGGACGTGCCGTGGGAGACAGCGGTGAAAATCCAGAAAACATTCACCGGCGGCGATGTCGACGTGGTGTTCATCGAGGATGGCGGGCACAGATTGTCGCGGCCGGAGGACCTCGAGGTCATCGACCGGGAAATCCGCTCTCTTTGTAAGATCTGATTATTTGCGCTTGTATTTGAAGCGGCCGGATTTCTTGCCCCCCAGCGCTTCGTCCACGCGGCGGTTGCCCGTGAAGTTGGCAAGATTGGGCTCATTGAACGGCCATAGGCCCAGAATCTTCAGAATTAACAAAATGACATAGAAGAAACCGGCGAAGGCGGCGCCGACGAAGACGGCCTTTTGGGCGAGGATCAAATTGATGTAGGGCCAGTAACCCATGGGTTCGGTGGCCTCGACCGTCCAGCGGTAGCTTTCGGGCTCGTATTTCGTCCAGATGAAGCCGAGCGCGGCGAGCTCGAAGCCCTTGTCCTGGTTCATGTAAAAGAGATAGGCGTCGTGGCCGAGCGCCGCTAAAGCCGGCAAAGCGACCAGAAACATGAATAAATGCACACCGCGCATGAAAAACTCCCCTTATTTCAGGGATTCAGAGTAACCGAGGACGGGCGGCGGGACAATAGGGGTATATTTTCATAAAAAATAATTGACGGGAAAGCCGCTTTTATGGGTATTCTACGGCGATTATTCATTTTTTGAGCAGGCACAGCCAGGAAATGCCGGGACAAACGCGCAGACATATGTTCACTGACATGGATTACGACCAAAGCTGGGAAGTCATATTTCGGGACCTTCCGCGCATGATCTCGGACAGCCATGCGCAGCATATATTGTTCAGCGAGAGAGAAACCGATTTTTCCAAGTTGAAGAGCGATATCAGAGAGAGAATAAAGAAGAACAACGAAATCCTGCAGGCTCTGGACGAAGCGGAAAAGCCCCCGGAATTAAAATCGGTTTTTGGCAGGGTTGTCGGTTTCGTCAGGAAGGCGATGCGCTATGGCGTTGAGCAGGAATGGTCTGAGCTGCGCGCCAACCTGCTGCAGGACAATCAAGAGCTCAGAGATTTTGTAAAGCGGGAAGAAAGGCATCTGCATAACCTGCAAGCGTATCTGTTCATGTATTCCGAAGTCGCCGAAGTGCGTCGACGCATGGAAACAAGAATTGACGATGTGATCGCAAAAAATCTTGCCGCCGATCCGCGTTCGACGAGAATCGCTTTTCAGGATTATTGCCGCGATCTTCTTTATTTTTCGCAGTTCGGCGGCGCCGCGCCGGGCGATGGGACATACCGGTTCAATACCGATCCTTTCGTCACTGTGCCGCAGAGCGAAATGAGCCATCTTTTTGAGGCGGGCCTGATCAAAAAGAGCGGGGAGTTCGTGGCCGGAAGTAATCTTACATTCGCAGGCATAGCGGTTCTTCAGAGGCTGAGCGAGACCGAGCCGCGCCCGTCGATGGCCGCAAAAATGCACAAAAGGGACGATGCGTTCGTGCCGGTTATTTGAGTCATGAAAAATCACAGAGTCGCCGGAAGAGGAATTTTACAGGTTTCGATCGTGGGTGGGGGCAATTTTCCCCCGGCCGCGTTTATCTGGAAAAACCGTCCGGGCTGGCGCTCACGCCATTGGCGGCTTGCGGAAAAAGCGGAAAGCCTATAAAAAACATCCCGCACACCACATTATGGAGAGGTGGCCGAGTGGTTTAAGGCGCACGCCTGGAAAGCGTGTTGGCGGCAACGTCTCGCAGGTTCGAATCCTGTCCTCTCCGCCATT
>CAADGI010000020.1 GCA_900696495.1 uncultured Alphaproteobacteria bacterium | reverse complement strand
CATTGCCAGAAGCGGCTGTTGTCACGTTTATAAACGTGAACTTTTCCATCCATAAAGCTGTGCGATTCCGTACTCATCACATTCCTCCGATCACACTCAAAAGTGTGTAAGACATGTGTAAGTATAATACGGAAAAGTTAATGATTTTAAGTGATTGATTTTTAATCAGATTTTGACTGTTAAAAGTAGTCCAATCAGATTTTAAGTCCGGTGCGTCTACCATTTCGCCACGAGGGCTTTCTATGGGCATAATAAGCAGGGGGTGCTGGAAATTCAACGTTTCAGGCCGGGTTTTGAAATCTTATCCGTGGGGTTTATTTGGGCGCCGAGGGGCGTTTGAGCCCGCGATTCAGAGGATTTCGAGGATGCTGTCGATGACGGCGCGGCCGCGGGTGGTCAAATAGAGTTCCTTGCGGCGGCGCTCGGTAAGCGAAATTTTGATCCGGATGAGATTGTAGGGCGTGCCCTTCTGGCGGTTCTTGGCGAGAGCGCCGACGATGCGCGAGACGGTCGAGAGCGCCATGCCGGTGCGGACGGAGAGGTCGGTTAGGGACAGTCCTTCCTCCTGCGAGATTTCCGCCAGGCATACCGCGTATTGCAGCGGAAATTCCGCGTCAATCTTCTGAAGTTCCCTCAGAAGGCGGAGGAATGTCCTTGTCTTGTTTTTCACCGTCATTTTCAAGCCCGGCTTTCAGTTTTCTTCCCGGCGTCAGGATGACCTGCACGTAAGGGAAGTTCAAAATGGTTTCACCATTGCAAGTGTTTAACCGGAAAACCGGCCGGATGCCAAGCTCTTTCGAAGCTTCCGCATACACGGCGAACCGCTTTCCGTATTTAACATACGCAAACATTACTCAATCCCCATATTCTTCCCGTTTTTCAGGGTTATTTTGATTTTTTCAAGCTGTTTTATATTACATAAATAATGAACCTGTCAAGCGTTAATTCAACCATAGGTTTTATTAGATTAACCTGGGAATTTAGCCTTTTCCGGGGGTAAAAGGAGAGATCGGAACTGTTCGGGGCAGGGTATGACTACTGTACCGTTCAACCAGAAACCAGGGGCCATCACCATGAGCCGGGGTCCGAGGCCGCGGATGACGACAGGGGGATCGGAGAAGGTGAATTCAGCGCCGTCCTCGCCAGAAAACCGGCAATCCTTCATGGCGGCCGTATGCATAAAGTCGAGCGAGAAGCAGGAGAGCGCGGCGAAATGCGCGTGGCTGATGTCCGCGCCGGTGATGTCGGTGCCGCCGAAATTGGCGTGGCTGAAAATGGAGTTCCGCAGGTCGGCATAGGCGAAGCAGGCATTGTAGAGATCGGCATTTTCAAAGCAGGCGCCGGGCAGGGAGGCTTCGGACAGATTGGCGCCGGTGAGGTTGGCGCCTGAAAAATCCGCGCCGGCGAAAAGCCCGTCATCGAGACAGGCGTTGGATAGATTGCGGTTGCGGAGATCGGCGCCGTTGAGAAGGACGCGCAGTTGCACGGCCTGTTCGAGACATTCGATAAAGGAATCGTATCTGCCTTCGAAAAGCATGGCGCCGGTGGCGGCGGAATGGATGGACTGGATTTTCATTTTTTTACTCTCCCTACACTCTTGTATTGATATGTTGAAACTTTATTGCTCAATATTCTTTTGGCTTGTTTAATTAAAATCATACTATGCACGCTTATGTACGATAATTGCGCACGGAACTTAATAGTTGATATCTTGCAAGTTTTGTCAAGGGCTAATTGACGGATTGTTTAAAAGCGCGGCCCGTCCTAAATTTATGGAATGGAAGAAGCACCCGGCATAGAGAATTTGAAACGCGGCGCGGCGGCGATACTGGAGTATGTCCGCAATCTCGACGACAGGCCGGGCGTGTACCGCATGATCGGCCCGCGCGCCGAAGTGCTGTATGTCGGCAAGGCGCGCTCGCTGAAAAAACGCGTGACGTCCTATACGCGGCCGGACAAGCAGCCGATCCGCATCCAGCGCATGATCGCGATGACGGAGACGATGGAATTCGTGCAGACGCATACCGAGGCCGAGGCGCTGCTGCTGGAATCGAACCTGATCAAGAAATTGAAGCCGCGGTATAACGTGCTGCTGCGGGATGACAAATCATTTCCGTATATTTTCCTGAGCGGGGATCATGATTTTCCGACCATCCGCAAGCATCGCGGCGCGAAGAAACAGAAGGGTGTATATTACGGGCCGTTCGCCGGGGCGGCCGACGTGAACCATACGATTGCGCTGCTGCAGCGGATTTTCATGCTGCGGAATTGCAGCGACAGCTATTTCGCGGCGCGGAAGCGGCCTTGTCTGCAATATCACATCAAGCGCTGCACGGCGCCGTGCGTTGCCTATGTCACGAAAGAGCAATATGCGGAGCAGATCGCGGGCGCGCAGGATTTCCTGGATGGTAAAAGCCGCAGCGTTCAGGAGCGTTTCAAAAAGGCGATGGATGAGGCCAGCGCCGCGCAGGATTACGAGGAAGCCGGTTATTACCGCGACCGCATAAGGGCGCTGACGGCGATACAGGCGCGGCAGGATGTGAATATCGAAGGGCTGGGCGATGTGGATGTGCTGGCGCTGGCGCGCAAGCATGGCCGGAGCTGCGTCGAGATTTTCTTTTTCCGTTCGGGCCAGAACTACGGCAACCGTTCGTATTTTCCGAGGCATGATGCGGAGGAGCCGGGGGAAAATATATTGGCCGCGTTTCTCGCGCAGTTTTACGAGAACAAGCCGGTGCCGCGCGAGATCATCGTCAGCCATGACATGCAGGAGAAGAAACTGCTGGAAGAGGCTTTGGGCGGCAAGGTGAAACATAAAGTGAAAATCGCCAAGCCGCAGGGCGGGGTGAGGAAACGCGTTTTGAATTTCGTGATCACGAACGCGGAAGCGGCGCTGGAGCGGCACCAGGCGGAGCGGGCGGGCGAAGAGAAAGTGCTGCGGGGACTCGCGGATTTGCTGGGGCTTGAAAGTTTGCCACGCCGGATCGAGGTTTACGATAACAGCCATATTTCAGGAACGAATATGGTGGGTGCGATGATCGTGGCGGGGCCGGAGGGGCTGCGCAAATCGGCGTACCGGAAATTCAATATCAAGCAGGCCGAGGCGTCGGACGATTACGGGATGATGCGCGAGGTTCTGACGCGGCGGTTTTCGCGCGCGATGAAGGAAGACCCGGAGATGGCGGGCGAGAACTGGCCGGACGTGGTGATCATCGATGGCGGGCAGGGGCAGTTCAATGTCGCCGCCGATGTGCTGGCGAATTTCGGGCTGGCGGAAATAGTGAAGCTGGTGGGGATTGCGAAGGGCGAAGACCGCAATGCGGGGCGCGAGAAGTTTTTTACGGCGGATAAAAAGTCGTTCATGTTACCGCCGAACGATCCGGTGCTGCATTACATGCAACGGCTGCGGGACGAGGCGCACAGGTTCGCGATCGGCGCACACCGGACGCGGCGGAAGATGGAGATCGGGCGCTCGGCACTGGACGAGATTCAGGGCATCGGCGCGCGGCGGAAGAAGCTGCTGCTGGAATATTTCGGTTCGGCCAAGGGCGTGGGCGAAGCGGGCGTTCACGATCTGATGAAGGTCAAAGGTATTTCACGCGCCTTCGCGCAGAAAATCTACGATCATTTTCATTAGAGAGTAAGTGCAGTAGCGATTTTACCTTCATCGAACGAAGGAACATCTATGTCGTGAAGAGGATGGATGCTTTTGTGCGCACCGGCGATGGGAAGCCGGGCAACGAAATCTTGCTCATGCAGTTCGGCAGCCAGTGTGGAATCGATATTGACGAGAGCGCCATTGAGTTCCTTGCCGTCAAGCATGCCAAGAAATTCACCGCGACCCTGGAGGAATGCTACAAGCTTTTGGGTGGATGTGTTGAATGTTGGCTCGAAAAGGGGACCGTTTTTATCTGTGACGAGTTCGACGAAATGAATTTTCGGTGCGCCATTTTTGCTCATGATTTACTCCAGTGACTTTCGGGTTGCGGAGATAAAGTTATGAAAAAACAAAGGTTTTGTCAATAAAGCCCCTGAAAAGGCTGGATTTATTAATTGTTGCGGTTTTATCCACCGGGTGATAAGGTCCTGCGGTTAATTTCGTAGACTTTGTTAAATCAAAAACGACCCTGATAAACAGGGTTAAATCTTTTTGTAAAACATAGACTGAGAAAGGCGAGCACAATGTTTCACCGCGTAAAACCGGAGCCGGCGCAGGGGCCGTATAACCAGGCACCCCAGACTCCGACGCCGCAACAAACACAGGCCCGCCCGCTGCCGCAGCAACTGCACCAGCAGCAACCCAAACAGGAAACGCGCCAGGAAGAAAACCGTCCGGCCCCGGCCCAAAAGCCCGTGCAGGACAAACTCGAGCAGGCCGTAACAAACGCACCTGCCGCCACACAATCCAAAGAGAACACCACCAAGAAAGAGGAAGCACCTACCATGATCGACCAACCTAAAAAACCCGAAGCAGCCCAAGACAACGCGCCCCGCGCTCTTGAAATTCCGGGAAGCGGTGCTTATCAGCGCCCCGGCCAGCCGCCTGTGCGCACTGCCGGTAATTTTCCGGGATCGTATCCTGGTTACAATCCTCATGCCGCCGTTGGCGCGCTGACCTCGACCGACCGCCGCCTGATCATCGGCCGCGGCATCACCATGTCGGGCGAAATCGAGTCCTGCGATCACCTGATCGTCGAGGGTACGGTTGAAGCGACGCTGAAAGGCGCGAGCGTGCTGGACATCGCCGAGAGCGGCGTGTTCTACGGCACGGTTGAAATCGACGAAGCGACCATTGCAGGCCGTTTCGAAGGCGACATCCAGGTTAAGGGCCGCCTGACGATCCGTGCCGGCGGCGCGATCACCGGCTCCATCGCTTACAAGGAACTGGAAGTCGAAGCCGGTGCGACTATCGACGGCCGCCTGTCGCCGATCGGCGCTGCGCAGCATGACAGCAAAAAAGGCCAGTCCAAGAACCGCGACGCTTCCAAGCGCAAAGAGAGCGGTTCGGATGACGGCGAGCTGTTCGCCAGCAAAGCGGCTGCTGAATAGATTCAGCACGGATTATTATAAGGAACTACGAACAAGCCAGGCCCGTTAGCCTGGCTTGTCCATCATAGGGGTAACTACTGAAGGCATTGAAATGCGTAGGAAATTACTGAGTTTTATCATTATCCTGGGCGCCGTTATCACATCGGCGGCGGTTCACCGTTTTATCACGCACATGGATGGCGACGGCACGGCGCAGGCATCTCTTGGCGCGATGGGCGCGCCGTTCGGCGAAGCGCGGCAGGCCAGCCGCAAGGGCCTCGCGAAGGATATCAGCCTGCATCCGGAAAAAATGCTGAGCGTGCGCGGGCAGGACATCAAATCGATCCTGCGCGAGCCGGAGCTGGTGCGTCATGAATCGCCGACGACGATCTGGCAGTACCGCACCGATGCGTGCGTGCTGGATATTTATTTCGCAGGCGAGACGGATGCGCTGCTGCTTCCCGTTGCGCATTATGAAATCCGCGCGCGCGGCAAGGATGCGGGCGACGCGGAGATCCAGGAGACCTGCGTGCGTGAACTCTCGCGTAAATCGGGTCGTCCGCGCATGGTCGACGTAAGTCGACTCTACAAAAGAAATTAATTTTCACGTCATTGCGAGCCCCCGCCTTCGCGAGGGTAAACTGCGCGAAGCAATCCAGTTCAAAGGTGGATTGCTTCGTCGGCCTTGCGGCCTCCTCGCAATGACGGTTAAGCGGTTTTATCTTTGTATTCGCATTGATTATATACAGGACATTCTGCACACAGGGGCGTGCGGGCCTTGCAGATATAGCGCCCGTGCAGGATGAGCCAGTGATGCGCGTGCATGGCGAATTGCTTCGGCACCACTTTCATCAATTTATCCTCGACCTGTTCCACGGTTTTGCCCGGCGCAAGGTTCGTGCGGTTTGAAACGCGGAAGATGTGTGTGTCGACGGCCATGGTGGGTTCGCCGAAGGCGACGTTGAGAACCACGTTGGCGGTCTTGCGACCGACGCCGGGAAGCTTCACGAGTTCGTCGCGCGTTTTCGGGATCTGGCCGTTATGTTCCCTGATCAAAATTTCCGAGAGGGCGATGATGTTTTTGGCCTTGGTGTTGAAAAGGCCGATGGTCTTAATGTGGGTTTTGAGACGCTCCAGTCCGAGCGCGACCATTTCCCGGGGCGTGCTTACTTTTTTGAAAAGTTCTTTGGTAGCCTTGTTGACACCCGTATCCGTGGCCTGCGCGGAGAGAACGACGGCGACGAGAAGCGTGTAAGGATTGGTGTATTCCAGCTCGCTTTTCGGCTCGGGATTTTTGGCCTTTAATATCGCGAAGAATCTTTTAATGTTTTCAGACTTCATATGCCCTTGAATTCAAACCGCGCGGTGGCGCGGTCTTTCAGGACGTCGCCGGCCGGGAAAATCTGCGCGTGCATGGCCATGTAGATGCCGGGGTCGAGATGTTCGAGCGAACTGATGGCGTAGCCGAGATTGAAGCCGCCGTCGCTGAGCGTGAATTCGCGAAGCGGAGTCATCGAGCCTGTGAAGATGATCGTGCGGCCATGGGTGGGCGGCAGGTGGTCTTTCAGGAATTCGGCGGTGACGGACATGGTGTCGGTGCGGTGCGTGATGATGACCCAGTTTTCCTTGGACGACGTGATCGCATGCAGGATTTTTTTGCGCATGGATTCCGTGATCTCGTTGCTGTCGACCATGAACAGGGTTTCATAGGAAATATCGTGCAGCGCCGGGTTGATCGCGTTTTTGAGATAAAGCGGGATGATCGATTCGGGGGCCATCCGGGTGATCTGCGAGACGGGGTCGTAGACCTTGTCGATGGTGCCGCCGGTGATGATGAAATGGATCTTCTTTTGCATAGAAATTTTTACCACAGATGGACACAGATAAAAATTAGATTTTTTACGCGAAGATCCGAAGTTCCGAAGAATAATATAAACTTCGCTTCTTCGGGACTTCGCGTAAAAATAAAGCCAAAAAACGGATTGGCCTGGAGGGTGGCTTGCTTTAAATAAAATATATGAGCCGAGAAGCTGTGATAGCCAACACAATCGATTACCTGGCCGCGAACCATACGGCGCAGCCGGACCTTGATTTTCTTGCGAAGCGGGCGGGGTACGAATCGACGCATTTTCAGAAGATTTTCAGCGAGCATGTGGGACTGAGCCCCAAGCGCCTCGTGCAATATATGAATATGAAGCATGCGCGGGATTTGCTTAGCCAAGGCAAGCCGACGCTGGAGGCGGCGTATGAGACGGGGTTGTCGGGCAACGGGCGGCTGCATGACCTGTTCATCACCTGCGAGGCAATGACGCCGGGGGATATCACGCGGCGCGGGGCGGGGCTGAAGGTGGTTTACGGATTTTACCCGACGCAGCTCGGCGAGGTGATGATCGCGAAGACGGCGCGCGGGATCTGTTATCTCGGGTTTTTGATGGAGGAGAAGCGGGAGGAGCCGGTGCGGCGGATGAAACGCTGGTGGCCGGAGGCGAGTTTCGCGCATGACGATGCAGGGATTGCCAAGGAAGGCGAAATTATCGCCGGGTTGTGGCGCGGCGAGGGGAAGGGAAGATTGAAGCTCGACGTTTACGGAACGAATTTTCAAATCCAGGTGTGGCAGGCGCTGCTGAAAATCCCGTTCGGCGAGACGATGACGTACCAGGATATCGCGCAGCAGATCGGGCGGCCGAAATCCTCGCGGGCGGTGGGGAATGCCGTGGGCGCGAACCCGGTGTCGTTATTGATCCCGTGTCACCGGGTGATACGGGCGACGGGGATCATCGATAATTACGGCTGGGGCAGCCCGAGGAAGAAACTTCTTCTTGCTATGGAATCTCAAATTTAATTTTTAACCACAACGGCCACAGACGAAATCACAGCGCGTTATGCACCAAGGCTCCTGTGTGTTCGCTGTGGTTAAATTTTTTTATTTTAAAGTCCCAGGATGTCTTTCATGGAGTAGAGGCCGGGTTTTTTTCCTTTCGTCCAGAGGGCGGCGCGGATGGCGCCGCGGGCGTAGAGCGAACGGTTCGTGGCGATGTGCGAAAGCTCGACGCGCTCGCCTTCGCCGTAGAAAAAGACACGGTGATCGCCGACGACATCGCCGCCGCGCGCGACCGAGAACCCGATTTTGCCCCGCTTGCGTTTGCCGGTTTCGCCGTGACGGGCGTAGTCGGCGGCGCGTTTGAGGTCGACCTTGCGGCCTTTGGCGGCGGATTTGCCGAGGGCGAGGGCGGTGCCGGAGGGCGAGTCGACCTTGTTCTTGTGGTGCGCCTCGAAAATCTCGATATCGAAATCCTCGTCCAGCGTCGCGGCGCCACGCTCGACGAGAGCCAGCAGGACGTTGACGCCGACGCTGAAATTCGCGGACTGGACGATGGTTGTTTTTTTCGCCGCATTGGCGATTTCCTTTTCATCGGCGACGGAGAGGCCGGTGGTGCCGATGATCAGCGCCTTTTTATGTTTCGCGGCGAGCGCGGCGTGTTTGCGCGTCGCGGCGGGGGAAGTGAAATCAATGACGGCGTCGGATTTTTTGAAAAGCTCCTCGGCGTCGGTGGTGATAAAAAAATCGCTTTTGCCTTTCATGTCCTGGGGCAGCACGGTGCCGCCGGACAGGCCAACGCCCTTCCAGTTGCCGGAGCGGATTTCATTGACGAGGAGGGTTCCGACCCTGCCCTTGCAGCCGACGATGCCGATTTTCATTTCAATGCCTTTTTAACCACGAATGAACACGCATTAAAATTAGTTTACGCGAAGCAACGAAGAAACGAAGTAAAAATTTTAACCACAGAGAACACAGAGTTTAAAAGAGATCGTGGAGTTTTTTTTATGCTTCTCTGTCAACTCCAATTTTTCTCTGTGAACTCTGTGGTTTAATAATCTTCGTTCCTTCGTAACTTCGCGTTTAAATCATTTTTTATTTTTTATTCCTTCAGGTCCGACCATATATCTTTCATCTTGCTGAAAAAGCCGCTGGATTCAGGCGAATTCTTGCTCGCTTCGCGTGTGCCGCCCATGGTTTTTTCAAGCTGTTTGAGCAGTTCCTGTTGTTTTTTATCAAGGTTGACGGGCGTTTCGACGAAAATCTCGATGAACATGTCGCCGCGCGCGTCGGAGCCGAGCACGGTCATGCCCTTGCCTTTGAGGCGGAATTGCTGGCCGGTCTGGGTGCCCGGCGGGATTTTGACTTTCGAGCGCACGCCTTCGATCGTGGGAACTTCGACGTCGCCGCCGAGCCCGGCGAGAGTCATGGTGATCGGCACGCGGCAGTGAAGGTGCGCGCCATCGCGTTTGAAGAATTTGTGCGGCTTCAATGCCAGCAGGACGAACAGATCGCCGCGCTCGCCGCCGCGCAGACCCGCTTCGCCTTCGCCGGAGAGGCGGATGCGGCGGCCGTGATCAACGCCGGGCGGGATTTTGATCTTGAGTTGTTTTTCTTTTTGCGTGCGCCCGGAGCCGCCGCATTTTTTGCAGGGATTCTTGACGGTTTTGCCCTGGCCGCCGCAGGTGGGGCAGACGCGTTCGATGGTGAAGAAGCCCTGCTGCTGGCGGATGCGGCCATGGCCGTCGCAGGTGTCGCAATTTTCGACGCCCGCCGCGCCGCCTTCGGAGCCGGAGCCCTTGCATTGTTCGCAGACATCGTTGAGCGGCACCTTGATGACGGCTTCGCGGCCCTTGAAGGCATCCTCGAGGGAAATCTCGAGCGTGTATTGCATGTCCTGGCCGCGTCCGGGCGAGGAGCGCCCGCGCCCGCCGAGGTCGCCGAACATGTCTTCGAAAATATCGGTGAAGGCGCTGCCGAAGCCGGAGAAATCCTGCGCGTTGAAACCGCCGCCGGGGCGCCCGGCGCCCATGCCGCCCATGGAACCATCGAACGCCGCCGCGCCGAAGCGGTCGTAAGCGGCGCGTTTCTGCTCGTCCTTCAGGACATCGTAGGCTTCGCTGATTTCCTTGAATTTCTTCTCGGCGTCGGCGTTGCCCTTGTTCTGGTCGGGGTGGTATTGCATGGCGAGCTTGCGGTAGGATTTTTTAATCTCATCCGCCGACGCGCCCTTCTGGACGCCGAGGGTTTTGTAAAAATCCTTGCTCATATTTCTAAACCATCACGTTTTCGTCTATGCCTTGGAGCCGGAATTCTGTCCTACGCCGGGGGCGCGGAAGAAGGCGGTGAACTGTTCGAACCATGACGGCGCCGCGGCGCGGTTGTCGTTGCCGGCGGCGGCGCGGGATTTCTGGTTCAAATTATAACGCAGGCGCTTCTCCCGCGTTTTCAGATGGGCATAGGCTTCGTTAATCAGCCGGAAACGGAGTTCGGCCACGACGCGGTTCTGCGGGTTCATGTCCGGGTGATAGACCATCGCCAGCCTGCGGTAGGCGCGCTTGATCTCGTCGTCACCGGAGCGCGGCGTCACTTGCAGCACGTCGTAGTAGCAGACGGGGGTGGTCAGGTTTTCGGGAGCCATATTCAGATTTTACAGGATGATTCGGGCCAGCGGCAAAGGGATTCTAAAACCTATCCCCCTCTTCTCCCTCTCCCTTCAGGGAGAGGGCCGGGGTGAGGGATTGTACAGGGGGTGTCCCTCACCTTCCCGCGCTTTCAGCGCGGGCCCCTTCCTCTCCCTAAAGGGAGAGGTAAATTTCCTATTTTTTCCCCTCTTTTTTCCCCTCGTCGTCGTCGAGCTCGAGGTCCGTGAAATCGGCTTCCAGCACCCCGTCATCGCCGGCCGTGGCGGAATTTTCGGGCGCGGCAGCGTTATCCGGCGAACCGGCGTTTTCTTCCTGCGCCTTGCGATAGGCCATTTCACCGATTTTCATGCTGGCCTGCATGAGGGCCTGCATCTTGCTCTCGATGGCTTCCTTGTCATCGCCTTCAAGCGCGGATTTAAGGTCGGCGGCCGCGGCTTCGGCGGCTGTTTTGTCGCTGTCGGGCACCTGGGCGCCGAGATCTTTAATCGATTTCTCGGTGTTGTGGATGAGCGTCTCGGCCTGGTTCCTGGTTTCGACCAGTTCGCGGCGCTTCTTGTCGGACTCGGCGTTCGATTCCGCGTCCTTGACCATTTTTTCGATGTCGGCTTCCGAAAGACCGCCGCTGGCCTGGATGCGGATCTGCTGTTCCTTGCCGGTCGCCTTGTCTTTCGCGGAGACCTGCACGATGCCGTTGGCGTCGATGTCGAAAGTGACCTCGATCTGCGGCACGCCCCGCGGGGCGGCGGGAATACCGACGAGGTCGAACTGGCCGAGAAGTTTATTGTCGGCGGCCATTTCACGCTCGCCCTGGAAGACGCGGATGGTGACGGCGCTCTGGCTGTCTTCCGCGGTCGAGAAGGTCTGCGATTTTTTGGTCGGGATTGTCGTGTTGCGCTCAATGAGGCGTGTGAACACGCCGCCCAGCGTTTCGATACCGAGCGAGAGCGGGGTAACGTCGAGGAGAAGGACGTCTTTGACGTCGCCCTGCAGAACGCCGCCCTGGATGGCCGCGCCATCGGCGACGACTTCGTCCGGGTTGACGCCCTTGTGCGGCTCCTTGCCGAAGATTTCCTTCACCGTCTCGATGATTTTCGGCATGCGCGTCATGCCGCCGACGAGGACGACTTCGTTGATGTCGGACGCCTTGACGCCAGCGTCTTTCAGCGCGGCCCTGACCGGGCCGGCGGTGCGCTTGATGAGGTCATCGACCAAGCTTTCAAGTTTCGCGCGGGTGAGCTTGATGTTGAGGTGTTTCGGACCGGATGCATCCGCCGTGATGAAGGGCAGGTTGACGTCGGTTTGAGTCGTCGAAGAGAGTTCGATTTTCGCTTTTTCTGCGGCCTCTTTCAGGCGTTGGAGCGCGAGCTTGTCCTTACGGAGGTCGATCGCCTGTTCTTTTTTGAATTCATCGGCGAGGAAGTCGATGATGCGGGCGTCGAAGTCTTCGCCCCCGAGGAACGTGTCGCCGTTTGTCGATTTGACTTCGAATACGCCGTCGCCGATTTCAAGAATGGAAATATCGAATGTACCGCCGCCGAGGTCGTAGACCGCGATGATGCCGGAGGATTTCTTGTCGAGGCCGTAGGCGAGAGCAGCGGCCGTGGGTTCGTTGATGATGCGCTCGACCTCGAGGCCGGCGATTTTACCGGCGTCTTTCGTCGCCTGGCGCTGGCTGTCGTTGAAGTAGGCGGGAACGGTGATGACGGCCTTGGTGACCGTCTGGCCGAGGAACGCCTCGGCGGTTTCCTTCATCTTCTGCAGGATCATGGCGGAAATTTGCGCGGGCGATTTTTTCTCGCCGTTGACTTCGACCCAAGCGTCGCCGTTGTCGCCCTTGACGATTTTGAAGGGCGCGGTTTTCGCCATTTTCTGAACTTCGGGATCGTCGAAGCGGCGGCCGATCAGGCGCTTGACGGCATATAATGTATTGTCAGGGTTGGTGACGGCCTGGCGTTTCGCGGGCTGGCCGACGAGGCGTTCGCCGTCCTTGCTGAAAGCCACCATCGAGGGGGTGGTGCGGGCGCCCTCGGAGTTTTCAATAACACGGGGCTCCTTGCCCTCCATGATCGCCACGCAGGAGTTGGTGGTTCCAAGGTCGATGCCGATAATTTTGCTCATTTATTTTTCCCTTTAATCAGGTCCATACACTAGCGGCCCGAAGGCGGTGCCGCAACGATTACCTACAGCTTTATACGGGCGTTTATATAGCATGGATCACAGAAAAAACCAGCCGTTTCAGGCCGGAGAAGGCGGGTTGGCGCCGGCGGACCCCATGGCCATCAACCGTTCCTGAAGGTCTTCATACGGTTTTCCGGCCGAGTGTTTTTTACCCTCAAACGGATTCCTGTAATCATCGGGTCTCTTGTTCCAGGGCAGGGTGGAGACGGCGCGGTCCCTGAGAATATCAGGGTTATGGGCTTTTCCTTCCCGGTCCAGAATTTCCCTGGCGCGATCGGAAAGTTCGCCGTTTCTCCTGACGAGAGGCGTGCGGTTGCGCGCCTGTCCGATAAGGTCTGACTTCGGGAAATGCGCCGACGGCGTGCCGATCTGCGTAACCGGTACGATTTTGCCGGCGTCCGTTTCGAAAACATAAAAGGATTTATAATCCGGCGCTTTCTTTCCGAAGTGATCCTTCAGTTTTCCAGATACAGCCGCGTATTCTGCCGCGTATTCGAAGCAATAATAAAGCGGGACACGGGCAGGCGACGGTGACATGAATACTCCTCAGTTACTGTAAAATCGGACCGTAACCTTCGTGTCAGGTTATGTCAATGATTTCGTGATGCGTTTCTACGGCTGTTTCAGAGCGAGGGCTGCAAGCTGCGCCGCTCGGGATCTTTGTCGGATGTCGTTATATAGATGACGCCGAGTTGATGTTTGAAATGCATGTTCTCGCGGGCGAGTCTTATAAAGACCTGGGCATCGGCAGGCATCTTCAGTTGTTTCGCGACTTCTTGCCCCCGTCTTGTAATTGTGCCGTCTTTAACCAGGCAGTCGTCGTCGCCCGTGATGGAAGCGTTTACTTCTTTATAATCGGGGTATTGAAGCCAGAGCTCGTGAGGAAGCAAGTTTCCGACAAACGTGGCCGGCAGGATTTCATGGCTGCGCGTCAGATAGACATTGCAGGAATGAATTCTTTGCGAATCCTTGTAGAGATACGCATAGGTTTCGTCCAATGTCTGAATTCTCCGCCTGATTTTGGGGCGCGGCGTATGCTCGTGCGCGACGGAATAAAACAAGTGCTTCATAAGGCTTTCCTAATCAATTTCAAGCCGAATTTAGCGCAGTGTTTTTCGTTATGTCAATGGCAAATCAGGACTGGATGTCGAGATTGACGCCGGGCGTGCCGTTGCCCTGGCCTTCGTCCTTGGCGACGCCGACGCGGGCGGGGCGGAGCAGGCGGTCGTGCAGGAGATAACCCACCTCGATAACCTGGACGATGAAGCCGGGACGCTTGCCGGTGCCGGGCGCTTCGAACATGACTTCGTGATAGTTCGGGTTGAAGGGTTCATCCACGGGGTCGATTTTGCGGATGCCGTTTTGTTCAAAAGTTTTTTGCATTTCGCGCTGCGTGGCTTCGATGCCGTCAACGAGATTTTTGAGGCGCGGTTCGGCAGCGAGCGCTTCGGGCGGAATGGCGGCCAGCGCGCGCTGGAGATTGTCGGCAACGGAAAGCAGATCTTTGGCGAAGCCCGCGATTGAATATTTCGAAGCGTCGTCGCGTTCCTTCAGCGCGCGCTTGCGGGAATTCTCGGCTTCGGCCAGCGCGCGGAGCATCTGGTCCTTGGTTTTTACCAGCTCTTCCTGAAGTGACGCGATGCGCGGATCTTCGCCGGTTTCGGCAGGCTGCTCCAGCGGCGTTACGTTTTCGTCAGGTTCTTCGTTGTTCATCGAACTTTTTTGCGTTTCGGACATCATGCCTTGTTCTTCTTAATTGTCAGTCCAGCGTGCCGGGACGTTTCGCGTAAACGTCGACGGCGCGGGCCTGCTGGTAGGGGCCGTCCGGACCCTGATACGTTTCCTCGACGCGTACAGTGCCGATAAAGGCATTGGCGTCAAAAGCAAGCGTACCAGCCAGCGCCCCGGTCCGGTCAATAAAATAGAGGCCGCGGCCGTTTTTCAAGACCGTGCTTTCGACAAGGCCCTTGCTCTGGGCGAGCGTGGTGATCTGCGCAGAGAGGTCGGCGCCTTCAGGCGCCGAGGACGCATAAAGAATGACAAGGTTGTCAGGGTAGAAATCATAGACAAGCGGATCGAGTTTTGTGCTGGCGGCGTAAGGCACGAAAGCCACGGTGCTGCGCGGGACGAGCGTAAGCCGGTCGGGCGTGACCTTGACGTCATAGACATCCATCGCGCCGTTAGATGCCTGGAACGATAACGACCTGATATTGTCCTGGATCAGTTCATCGCGGTTGAGGATGAGATCGGCGGAAGCCGTGTGCGAACCACTGTCGCACTGGAAATGTCCGTATTGCGGTTTTTTATTGACGGAGATGACGCCGTCTTCGATGTTCAGGATCAGCATGTTGGCGCTTTTGCGCATCTTGATGACGGGCGGCGCGACGTTAATGCATCCACCGAGCGAAACAGGCGTCATCATGCGCAGGGCGGCCTCGTTGTTTTTCAGGCCCTCCTTGCGGACGAGATATATCTGCTGCATGCCGAGCGGGAGCGGGTTCGTCCCGGTTTTGAAATTGTGCGCGGGACCCTTGCCGAGCATTCTGTATTTTTTATCGTACTGCCAGGTTGCGGGTTTCTGGTCATTGTCCTGGTTGCCGCTGCCATAGAGGTCCTGCACATAGGAACCGTAAGGCGTGTTCTTGTTTTGCTGGTTGTTCTGCTGCGCGTGCGCGGGCAGCGCGGCCAGAACGAGGGCAAACAGGAGGGCTGGTAGAAGCGGGCGACTCATAGGAATAAAACCTGTGGAATTTCCAATCTTCACAAGATTATAGGTAATAGGCCGGGGGCAGGCAAGGCATCGTCAGGTGCCGTCCACCAGTTTCGAAACGATCTGGGAGGTATAATCGACCATCGGGATAATGCGGTCGTAGTCCAGCCGGGTGGGACCGATGACGCCGATGGCGCCGACAATCTGCTCGCTGGCGTTTTTGTAGGGCGCGATGATCAGCGACCAGCCCGCCTGGTCGAAAATCCGGTTTTCGGCGCCGATGAAAATCTGCACCCCTTGCGCGTTGTTCACCGAGCCCAGCAATTCGAGCATGTTCTGCTGCTGCTCGAGATAGCCGAGGAGGGTGCGGGCGCGTTCGAGGTCCTGCAGGGCCTTGACGTCTTCGAGCAGGCGCGACTGGCCGCGGATGATGATATGGCTGTCGCGCTTGTTCTGCGGCGGCAGGGCGATGCCTTTTTCGACGAGGCCAGCTGTAATCTGATCAAGCTGTGAACGGTTTTCGCGGATTTCGGCGAGAATGTTTTTCTCGGCGTCTTCAATTGTTTTTCCGGCGAGCTTGGCGTTGAGATAGTTGCTGGCGGCCATTAATGCCGTAACGGGCAATTCGCCGTCCATTTCGAGGATGCGGTTTTCGACGAGGCCGTTCTGGAAGACGAGGACTGTGAGGATTTTTCCGGGCGCGAGCTGGACGAATTGCACCTGCTTCACTGCGCCGCTCATTTTCGGCGCGACGACGAGGCTGGCGCAGGAGGAAAGGCCCGAGAGAAGCGAGGTGGCCTGTTCGAGGACTTCGGTGATGGGGCGATTCTGGGCGGCGCAGGCGGCCTCGATGCGGCGGCGGTCTTCCTGTGCGAGATTGCCGAGTTGCATCAGGCCGTCGATGTAAAGGCGGATGCCCTGTTCGGTGGGCAGGCGCCCGGCGGAAGTGTGCGGCGCGTAGAGAAGGCCGGATTGTTCGAGGTCGGCCATGGTGTTGCGGATGCTGGCGGGCGAGAGGCTTAGCCCCGCCACCTTGGAAATCGTGCGCGAGCCGACGGGTTCGCCGGTGGCGAGATAGGTGTCGACGATAAAGCGGAAAATGGTCCGCGAACGCTCGTTCAGCTCGGTGATCATGAGGGAAATATTGCATATTTGGCTATTAAACAAAAGTCGTCACCCCGGCGAAAGCCGGGGTCCATGGAGACGCCTGCGCTATCGTCAGCTTGGATTCCGGCTTTCGCCGGAATGACAGTAATGAGCTGAATTGACAATTCCCGTTATCCTTTTAGACTGCGGCGAAACTAAAGGAAAACCCCCATGACCAGACCTTCGGGCCGCAAACCGGGCCAGATCAGAACCGTCGAATTGATCCCGAACGTGAACAAGCACGCGGAAGGGTCGTGCCTGGTGAAATTCGGCGATACGCATGTGCTGTGTCTCGCCACGGTCGAGGATAAAATTCCGCACTGGATGAAGAATTCGGGCAAGGGCTGGGTGACGAGCGAATACGGCATGCTGCCGCGTTCGACGGGCACGCGCATGGACCGCGAGGCGTATAAAGGCCGCCAGTCAGGGCGTACGCAGGAGATTCAAAGGCTGATCGGGCGAGCGCTGCGCGCGGTGGTCGATGTGCAGGCGATGGGCGAGATTCAAGTCAAAGTGGACTGCGATGTTATTCAAGCCGATGGCGGCACAAGAACGGCGTCGGTGACGGGTGGTTTTGTTGCGATGCATCTGGCGTTTCAGCACCTGGTGAAAATCGGGATGCTGAAAGCGGTGCCGGTTACCGATACAGTAGCGGCGATTTCGTGCGGCGTGCACCAGAACGACAATGTGCTCGACCTCGATTACGCCGAGGATTCCACGGCGGAGACGGATGCGAATTTCGTGATTACCGGCAAGGGCGGGTTGGTCGAAATTCAGGGTACGGCGGAGCGGGAGCCGTTTTCGGAGCAGCAGTTTTTATCCATGCTGAACCTCGCCAAGCAGGGGTGCGCGGAGTTGAGCGCGCTGCAGAAGAAAGTTTTGGAAATTTAAAAAAATTTAAACGCGAAGTAACGAAGAAACGAAGTTTTTATTTTATTCTTCTTCGTTACTTCGAATCTTCGTGCAAAAAGTTTTTTATGAGAAAATTTAAAGAAAATAAACTGGTCATCGCCACGCACAATTCCGGCAAGGCCCGGGAAATTTCGGACCTGCTGAAACCCTATATTGAAAAATTCCATACCGCCGCCGAGCTCGATCTGCCCGAGCCGGAGGAAACCGCGCGCACCTTCACCGGCAATGCCTCGATCAAGGCGGTGGCGGCGGCGAAGGGGAGCGGCATGCCTGCGCTGGCTGATGACAGCGGTCTGGCCGTCACGGCTTTGAACGGCGAGCCGGGGATTTTTTCTGCGCGCTGGGCGCCAAACAAGGATTTCAATATCGCCATGGCCGAGGTGAACAGGCGGCTCGGCAAAAGCGCCGACCGCTCGGCGGCCTTTATCTGTGCGCTGGCGATTGCGTGGCCGGACGGGCATGTGGAGACGTTCGAGGGACGGATTGACGGCAATCTGATCTGGCCGCCGCGGGGCGAGAAGGGGTTCGGGTATGACCCCATTTTTATCCCCGAGGGCGAAACGCGGACCTATGCCGAGATTACGCCTGAGGAAAAAAGCGCCACGTCGCACCGGGCGCGGGCATTTGCGAAGCTGGTGGAGCAATGTCTGACTCAAAAATAGCCAACGCGATAGATACCGGGATTTATATCCACTGGCCGTTCTGCAAATCGAAATGCCCGTATTGCGATTTCAACGTTCATGTTCATGACAGCATCGACCAGGGGGCATGGAAGCATGCTTATGCGCGCGCGCTTGGACATTACGCAGCGCGTTTTCCCGAAAGACGTATCGTATCGGTATTTTTCGGCGGCGGGACGCCGTCGCTGATGCCGGTGGAGACGGTCGGTGAAATTTTAAAAACGATAAATGATTCATGGATATTAGCGCCGGATGCGGAAGTGACGCTTGAGGCGAACCCGACATCGGTGGAGGCGGAGAAATTCAAAGGCTTTCGCGCGGCGGGAATCAACCGCGTGTCGCTGGGCGTGCAGTCGCTGGATGACGGACAGCTCAAATTCCTCGGGCGAATGCATAATGCGAAAGAAGCTGTGCAGGCGATTGAAACAGCACGGAAAATTTTTGATCGCTATTCGTTCGACCTGATTTATGCGCGGCCCGGGCAGACATTGCAGGCATGGGAGTCGGAATTACGCGGGGCGCTGGCGCACGCGGAGGGGCATATGTCGCTTTACCAACTCACGATCGAACGCAGCACGCCCTTTTACCTCGCCCATGAGCAGGGAAAATTCACGATGCCTGCGCAGGAGCTGGCCGCCGATTTCTATACGCTGACGCAGGAGGTCATGGAAGGGGCGGGTCTGCCGGCTTACGAGGTTTCGAACCATGCGCAGCCAGGGCAGGAGAGCCGCCATAACCGGCTTTACTGGGAATATGGCGATTATATTGGGATCGGGCCGGGGGCTCATGGCAGAATATCATTATTAAGCGACAAAGTTTCTAATAGCGACTTTTTGGATGATTTGCTGGATGACGCTAATAGATACAAAGTTGCTATAAGGGATCATCAGGCGCCCGGAATCTGGTTGGACCGGGTGGAACTGAAGGGGCATGGGGCACATCCGGAACAGGCGCTGACACCGCGCGACAAATTCCTCGAAGCGTTGATGATGGGCCTGAGGCTGCGGGAAGGGGTGACGCTGGAGCATCTACGGACGAAATCGGGAATCAATGCGAGCGAAGCGCTGCACCCGAAAAAACTGAAGCAGGCGGTGGGTGAGGGTTGGCTGGTGAAGGACGCCAAGCACCTGCAGGCGACGCGCGAGGGCTGGCTGCGGCTCAATTCGCTGGTGCCGTTTATTCTGAAAGACGATTTTTAGTAGAGCGAATGTTTGCAATCCATGGATGGACTGGTGACCGATAATAATCATCTGGGCTAACGGATGAATGGATCCCGGCCTTCGCGGTATTGTATCCGTTTGAAATATCCCCGTCATCTCCGCGGCGCGGCGTCAGCCGCGCTTGAACGGCGGGGATCCATAATGTGCGCGGCTCTTGCCGCGCGCCTTAGTGTTATTGCCGGACCCCCGCCTGCGCGGGGGTGACAGTTTTCAGGATCTTCAAACGGATACAATACCGCCTAGGAATGACGTAATCACAAATATACCTGCACTTAAGGCGTGGGGACCGGCGCGGGTTTTTCGATTCCCGCGGGTGTGCCGGTGCGCATGTCGCTGCCGTTCATAAGCATCTGCCCTTGCGGGTTCATCACGAATTCTAAAACATGCACGTCTTCGCCGCTGGCGTTTTTCACGACTTTGGCTTTTTGCTTGATCTGTTCGAGCTGGGTGATGGTCATGCCCAGTTTCTGCTGGTCGATGGCCGTACCTGCTTTCTGCTGTTCCTTGAGGCGCGCGAGAAGCAGATCAAGGCCGCGGATGGTTGCCTTTGACTCCGCCGTGGCGCTGTTGACGGCGCTGATGTCGGCGCGGGCGCGGCCCTCGATATTCACATCGATGTCGGCGTTGCCGATATGGGTGTTGGTGACAGCCATGTGCGTGCCGGCCTGCGAGAGCAGGGCGGGGAGTTTAAAGAGGAAGGAAATCCCGGCGAGCTTTTGCATTTCAGGCTGCTGGATCGTGGCATCGAGCGTGTTTTTTCCAAGGCCGACGATTTCCTTCACCGGGATATTTTCAACAAGGATATCGATGTTGGATTCCGTCGGCGTCAGGCCCTTCTGTGCGGGTTCGGGCGTGACGACAAGGCCGTTATGCCCAGCCTGAAGCGCGAGACGCACCTTGCCGGTGGTGAAGCCGGTAAGGTCAAGCCCGGCAAATGCCTTGGGCATGGTCAGCGTGTGAAGCGCTTTGGTCGAGGGGTCGGTTTTGCTGATCTGCAGGCCGGTGACGTCGTAGCGGATTTTTACGCCGTTGCCTGCGCCGGTGAAGAATTCCATCATCATGCCGCCGATGGCGCTGGTGTGGGCGGCCGAGACTTTTCCATTTTGGGTCGCGTTCCTGGCAAGGGTTTCGGCAAGGCCGGCGAGCTTTTCGCGGTAGGTCCTGATGGCGGAGGAATCATATTGGTCGATGGAAAAATCGATGTTCACCGAAGCGGCCTTGAAGGCGCTGGAATCCTTCACGCTTGCCGCATCGACGTTTTTGAGAGTGAGCGAGCCGGGACCGGACCATTTTCCGGTGGCGTCCTTGACGAAATCATAAATAATTTTGGTTTCGGGGATTTTGACGCTGCCGTCGGGGCCGGTGAAGGCCACGTCTTTATAAAGAGCGTCGAGCTTGACGAAGCTCTGGAGTTTTTCGTCCCAGATGCCCGCGGCGCGCTGGCCGCCGATGGTGACGCGCATGATTTCGACGCCGGTTTTGTCGGTGATGACGATGGGCGTGGGAACGGCGACGCGCATTTTCCACTGGCCGGGTTCGTCGGCGGGGGAGACATTGATCGATACCATGCCGATATCGACCTGTTCGCTGCTGGCGTTGATCAGTTTTGTGTAGGGAAGGGTGACGGCGTAGAAATCGCCGGCCTCCTCGACCAGCACCTCGCCCTGGTATTCGATCTTGGTGACGCCGTCGATCTCGGTGAGTTTTTTCTGCTCGGCGATAAAGGTCTCGACCAGGGTTTTGACCCGGGCGGCGCCTTCTTTATTAATGTCGGCGGCATAAGCGGGCCAGGCGAGCAAAGCGAGGGCGATGACGAGAAAGGAACGGCGAAAGGTCATTTATGGCTCCGTGGCTGGAAACAGGATCAAGAGTAAAACATATAGTCTGCGTATCATTCAATGGACAGGGGCTTAATTTTCGGTCTATATCGTACGAAACGGTATAAAACGCTTTTAAAACAATGTTGAACGCAGCCATTACGCAATTCAAGCTGGGCGATGACGGACTTGTCCGCTACCAGCCCGACGCCAGCAATCCCCTGCCGGGCGAACCTTTCGCCAAAGCGGTGAAGGGCGCGAAGATTTTCGAGCCGGATATCGAGGTCATCGACGCCGCCGGACATGATACGGACGCGGTGCGCGGCATCCTGCGCGAGTGGATCAAGAATCACGTGCGTACGGTGTTGGAGCCGCTGGTGGCGCTGGAGCAGACGGAAGGCATGGCCGAGCCGGTGCGCGGCATCTGCGAGAAATTATACAACGCGCTCGGGATTATACCGCGCGAAGAGATTCAAAGCCTGACGGCTTCGCTCGACCCGGAGATGCGGCAGGTGCTGCGCGGAAAACACGTGCGGCTGGGGCCTGTATTGGTTTTCCTGCCGGCGCTCAACAAGCCCGCCGGGGTGAAGCTGCGCGGGTTGTTGTATGCGCTGTGGAACGACAAGCCGTTGCCGCCGCCGCTGCCGCGTGACGGGGTTGTGTCGCAGAAAGTGGACGAGGGCGCGGACCGGGATTTTTACCGCGCGATCGGTTACCCGGTTTACGGGCCGCGCGCGATCAGGATCGACATGCTCGACCGTGTCATCAGCGCCGTTTACGATAGCGCGAAAGACGGGAAATTCCAGGCGCAGCACAAGATGGCCGAGTGGCTCGGCTGCCAGATCGATGACCTCTATGGGGTGTTGACTGCGATGGGGCACCGGAAGATCAGCGACCCGGTTGAGAATAAAACCGAGGTGGCTGAGAAGTCTGCGGAAGAAGCTGCCGCTGAAAAACCTGCGGGGGAAAAACCCGCTGATGAGAAACCGGAAGAGGCGAAAGCGAAGCCGGAGCTGGCGGTGTTTGCGCTGAAAAAAGGCAAGGCGTTTGAAAGGCGCGAGCCGAAGCCGAAATCGGACAAGCCGCGCCGGGAAAAATCGGACAAGGACAAGAAGCCGCGCGGCGACCGCAAGCATGGCCGCAAGGACAAAGAGAAAAAGTCCGAGCGCCCGCGCATGATTTCCGCCGAGGCAAAAACCAACCCGGCCGACTCGCCCTTCGCGATATTGGGGCAACTCAAGAAGGCCGGAAAAGATGGGGCTTAGGCTCGGCATTCTCGCGGCTTTGCTTTTGTCATGGACGGCGCCGGCGCAGGCGGCCCGTTTTTCCGGCGATTATCTTCTGCAGATGTGTTTAAGCGACAAGAACGGCAAGGAGCTGGTGCCGGGCGGGCATGTGGCGTGCCAGTCCTATATCGCCGGGGTTCTCGATTACCACAATCTCATTCGCTCGCTTGGCACGTCGCCCAGCGTCGAGTTCTGCGTGCCGGAGAATGTCGGGCTGAACCAGTTGCAGAAGGATGTCGCAAGTTATCTTTATAAAAACAAGAGCCAGCACGGCGCATTTATCGCGGCCCCGGCGGTGGCGCTGGCTTTGTTCAATGCCTATCCGTGCGGGAAAAAGAAAAAATGACGGCGCGGCGGAGGAAAGTCGAACTGGAACGCGGCGGGCCGGACAGGCTGGTGCCCAAGGATTTCGGCGAAATATTGGCGCGGCGTTTTCTTCCCGTTTTGAGCCTGACTTATATTTCGGTGCTGATTGGCATTGCCGCCGAGAAGGGCAGCCTGATCCATTACCTGTTCGAGGACAAGAGCGCGTATGTGATGGCGTTGATGGTGGCGGCGTGGGTTTCCGTGCCGGCGATTATATGGATCATTGTGAACGGCAGCCCGATCTACAATCACCTTGCGGATATCTGGTACAAGATCGTCGCGGCGCTGATGACGATGATTTTGATTTCGAGTTTTGTTTTGTTTCCCGAGGCGCATGTCTACGGCCTGCGGGTTTATTTCGCGGCGACGCTGCCGGTTTTGTTCATCATGTATATTTTTTTCGTGAAGGGCGGGCTGCCTGCCTTTGCGGCATATCCTTTAACCGCGATGGGCCTGACGGCGCTTATTCACGGCGCGATATTAAACTTCATTCATTAGAACTGGTTGAGAATCCAGCCGAGCAGGACGACCTGCGGCACGGTGACGAGCGGCAGGAAGAACGCGATCTTCCATGATTTTGTCGCCTCGCGCATGACGAGAATTTCCGTGTAGTCGGTGGCGACGCCCGCCATCAGGAAGGCGAAGGCGTTACCGGGCGCGGCGGCGCGGGCCATGATGTCGGCGGCGACGGGGGCGGAGCCTTCGGAGCAGACCTCGAGCACGGTGGTGGCGAGCAGCGTCATGCCGAGGCCGAAGAGGGTGGGGCCGAACCATTCGGCGAAAGTTTCATGCGGCACGAAGGTGCGCACCGCGGCGGCGATGACGACGCCGAGCAGCAGCCAGCGCAGCAGCATGCGGGCCTCGTGCATGCCGCCGGTGACGAGTTCGACGAAAAACCTGCCAGACGGCTTGAAAGTTTTAAGCCGCGCCTTGCAATCCGCGATGACGGAAAAATCAGCGGCGATTTCGGGTTTGTTGGGGTTGTCGGGAAGAATGCCCGCTTTGATCAATGCCATGAAGATGAAACCGGAAATCATGGCGACGACGGCGGACAGGAAGATGAAGGCAAGCGTCCATTTCAGGCCGATCAGCGTGATGAGGATGATTGTCAGCGAGATGGAGTTCCACGGGCTGGCGATCAGGAAGGCCATGACCTGCGGCAGGCTGACGCCGCGCTCGTATAATTTTGCGCCGACCATGAGAATGCCGTGGTTACACATGTCGAGGAGCAGGCCTGCGAACACGGCGCGGAAGATGCCGCCGGCGGAATTACCGCGGCCCATGGCGACCTGGAAATATTCGCGGGGGACTTTGTTCATCAGGCCGACGATAAGGATGCCGAGCACGATGCCCCACCACATGGTGGAGAGAAATTCGAGAACGGTGCTTGCGAAATGATGGACGTAGGGAAGGTTCAGTCCCGCGAAATGGAGCGCGAGCGCGGTCGCGATCACGGAGACGCTACCCCATAATATGTAGTCGAAGCGGTGCTTTTCGTGTTCGTGATTGTCGGTTTTGGTTGAGCAACAACTGGTCATTGGTCGTATCTTTTCAGTAACTCGCCGAGTTCCATGATTTTCTCGGAGGATTTTTTACGGTTTCCCGTGGTTATGGCATCGGCGACGCAATGCTGCAAGTGGGTTTCGAGAATATTGGCCTCGACCGAGCGCAGGGCGGCGCGCGCGGCGCGGATCTGGGCGATGATGTCGGGGCAATAGCGGCCTTCCGTGATCATGCGCGATATGCCCTCGACCTGCCCGGCGATGCGGTTGAGTTTTTTCAGTTCGTTTGCGTGGCTGGGATGTTTGCTCATCGCGTGATGTCCCTGACTTTGTAGCCAGCGTAATAGACGCGTTCTTTTATTCTTTCGTCCGAGATGGCGGCGGCTTCGTCGATTTCAAGGGTCATGGATTCTTTATCGAGATCGATGATGACTCCTTCCACGCCGTCCTCCTGGTAAAAGATTTTTTCCATCGAGCGGGCGCAGAAATCGCAGACCATGCCGTCGACGCCGACGACGATGGTTTTTATCGGACCATGCGATTTGCCATTATGATTGGCGAGGGCCGGGGACGAGAAAGTTATAATCGCCGTGAGGATAAGGAAAAGTTTTTTCATATGCGCCTCCTAGAATTGTTGGGTGAAATTAAATAAAACCGCGCCGTCGAGATTGTAGCCGGCCTCGACCAGTGTCGTGCCCCTGAACAGCCGGACCAGCGGCGTAAGCGAGAATGTATCGTCAGCTCCGGCGTCGTAATCGGCCTGCAGCATCAGCCATGTATGCAGGTCGCCGTAATCGCCCTCGTATGGCGCGACGCCGAGGCGGGCCTTGTGCTTGATGAATTTGTCCTGGTCGCCCGCCCAGAGGACGCGGTTTTCGTAGAGCGTGAAGAAGCGGCGATTTTCCCAGTCGATCTCCAGCCCGGCGAAGGCGGCGGGGTCGGTTTCGCCGCTGCCATATGCAACGCCCGCACCGGATTTGAGATAGAGATTGGCCTGCGAGCCCTGGTTGTTCCAGCGCTTCAGCAGCACATCGAGCGTGGCGGCATCCATGTTGAATTTTTCCTCACGGAAATATTCATGCTGGACGCCCAGCGCGTATTTCGGCGTGACGGTGTAATTCACCTGTGCGCCGTTGCTGACCATATCGTTCATGATCATGACCATCCAGCTGCCGGGCCATGACACGGGGCGGGCGTGGGCGGTTATAGGTAAAACCAGCAATAAGACCAGCAGGTTTAAAATTCTCATTTCTTATAATATACCCCTAAGGGGTATATAGTCAATTCAAGGCCTCTTCGGAATGGCCGTGAAAAATGGTAAACTCCAGTTGCTATGACGGACTTTCCAAAACGCATGGTTTATGTCGACGACGAGCCGCAGGCGCGCAAAATCGTCAAGGACGCGCTGGGCGGGGACGAGGACGATCCGCATTTCCTGGTGACCTGCGCGACGGGGCGGGAGTTGATCGCGCGGCTGCGCGAGCTGCAGCCGGAATTGATCCTGCTCGACCTGCGCATGCCGGACATGAACGGGCCGGACACGATCGACGCGCTGCGCAAGAGCCCGGCCTATACAAATTCGCCGGTGATTTTCGTGACCGACCGGCAGAAAGTAAAAATGATCGAGGATTACAAGGCGCTCGGTGTGATCGGCGTTATTTACAAACCGCTGGAGCCGAAGAATCTGCGTTCGCAGATTGAAAAATTGTGGCAGGAGCGCAGCGCGGCGGTCGGTTAATTATCGCGGTTGATCGTGTAGAAAATCAATTCATCGAGTAAGGCCCGTATCGGGTGATCGGGCGCTTCGGCGAGGGCGAGGCGCGCCTTTTCGCCGTAATCATTGGCGAGGGCGAGGGATTCGGCGATTGAATCGTGCTTTTTGATCAGGCGTTGCGCTTCGGTGAAATCCTGTTCGGTCTGCTGTTTTTCGCCGAGCGTGCGCGACCAGAATTTCAGTTCCCCGGGCGAGGCTTTCATCAGCGCGAGGATGACAGGCGCGGTCATCTTGCCTTCGCGGAAATCATCGCCCGGCGTTTTGCCGATTTTTTCCTGCGTGGCGGCGTAATCGAGCGCGTCGTCGGCGATCTGGAAGGCGATGCCGAGATTGAGGCCGTATTCGGCCATGGCGCGGGTCGCGGCGGCGTCGGCGCCCGCGACAACAGGGCCCACTTCGCAGGCGGCGGCGAAGAGGGCGGCGGTCTTGGCGCGGATGACCTCGAGAGATTCGCCCATGCCGGTCGAGAGATTGTTGGCGGTGGAGAGCTGCATGACCTCCCCTTGCGCGATGATGGCGGAGGCGTCGGAGAGAATGCGCAGGACATCCAGCGAGCCGTCATCGACCATCAACTGGAAAGCGCGGGAGAATAAAAAATCACCGACGAGGACGCTGGCCTGGTTGCCGAAGACGAGATTGGCGGAATCCTGTCCGCGCCGCGCGGTGCTTTCATCGACAACATCGTCATGGAGCAGCGTGGCGGTGTGGATGAATTCAACGGCGGCGGCGAGGTTGTGCGCGCGTGTCATGTCGCCGCTGAAAATCGAAGTTGAAGCAAGAGTCATCAGGGGACGAATGCGTTTGCCGCCCGCGGCGATCAGATAGCTCGCGAGTTTTGGAATGAGAGCGACGGGGGAATCCATGCGGCGGATGATTTCGGCGTTCACCGATTTCATGTCGCCGGCGAGCAGGTCGGAGAGCCTGTCGAGCGGGCTTGGCTGTGCGGCTTGTTTCTTTCCGGCCTGTGCTGTCATGAAATGATTTTTATAGGAACAATGGCAAAAATACCAGCGTCATTGCGAGCCCCTGCCTTCGCGAGGGCAAGCTGCGCGAAGCAATCCAAAAATGGATCGCCACGCCGACTACGTCGGCTCGCGATGACGAAAAACTTTAACCTTCCGGCTTCGGCTGGGGCCTGGTTTCTTCGGTTTCACCGGCGGCGGGCTGGAAATCGGCGGGTTTAGTAATCGTCAGGCTGCGCATCTGGCTGCGCTGCGCCTTGTTGCGGCGGTATTCATCGATGATCGCGGCGATGCCGGTGGGCGGCGCGGGCTGCTGTTCAACCCTGGCCGCTTTTTCCGCTTCCTCCTGTTTGGCTTTTTCAGCGGCGGCGGCTTTTTCCCCGGCCTCTTTTTTATCGGCTGCTTCCTGCGCTTCTTTTTCTTCTTCCGTCATTTCGGGTTTGCCGGAGGCGAGGGCCTTGTATTTGTTCCAGATGCGGATCTGCGCCGGTTCTTCCTGCCTGGGGGGCTCCTCATCCTGCCCGACCGTTTTCATGCGGATGTGGGTGGTGCCACTGTCGGGCGCGGTGTCCTGTATTTTCGTGTAATGCATGCCGCTGGTGCCTTCCGCCAAGGCGGGGGAGGCAAAACCGGCGAGAAGTGCTATAAGTGTGAAACGGATAAGCATACGCATCCTCTATTATTAGGAATTTTATGGCCGATACACAAATACAAAAGGACATGCCTGACATACAGATTCGGCAGGCCGGATATAAAGACCTGGATTCCTTGCGAGAAATGTCGCTGGCGATGCGCCAGGCCAAGGAGCCGGATTATTTCGAGCAGCAGATAGAATTCCAGGAAGCGGGGGAGCGGCTGATTCTCATCGCGGCGGAAGAAGGTGAGGATGCGGGGTACTGCCTGCTGAACTGGGAGCCGAAATACGGATATTTCAAGGCGCATGAAATTCCGGAAATCCAGGACCTGAATGTTCTGCCTGAATTCAGGAGGCAGGGCATTGCCACCAAAATGATTTTGTATTGCGAGGAACTTGCTGCACGCAAGGGGTGTAAGCGTATGGGCATCAGTTTCGGGCTGCATCCGGGGTTCGGGGCGGCGCAGAGGCTTTATATAAAGCTTGGCTATGTTCCTGACGGTTACGGGGCGACTTATGACCGGAAAATCGTCGCAGAGGGCGAATTCAAGCCTATAGACGACCAGTTATGCCTGATGTTGGTGAAAAACCTGTAAAATTAAGCTTAAAACGGCTCAAAACCGGTGTTTTTTGCTTAACTTTTTCATTCGGGACGTTTAAAAAGGCTACACCCTTTTAGAATAGAGTTCAGGGAGTTACGTATGACCAAGTGGGTCTATAGTTTCGGCGCCAGCAAGACTGACGGCAATGCCACGATGAAGGAATTGCTGGGCGGCAAGGGCGCGAATCTCGCCGAAATGTCCAATCTGGGGCTGCCGGTGCCTCCCGGTTTTACGATCGTCACCGATGTCTGCGGCCATTATTACGCCAACGGCAAAAAATATCCCGATACGCTGAAGAAAGAAGTCGAAGCGGCCCTCGGCCTTGTCGAGAAATCCATGAACATGAAATTCGGCGATGCGGGGAATCCGTTGCTGGTTTCGGTGCGCTCGGGCGCGCGGGCATCGATGCCGGGTATGATGGACACGGTTCTTAACCTCGGCCTCAACGACAAGACGGTCGAGGGGCTGGCGAAAAATTCAGGAGACGCGCGTTTCGCGTGGGATTCCTATCGCCGCTTTATCCAGATGTATTCGGACGTGGTTCTGGAAGTCGACCACCATGAGTTTGAAGACGTGATTGATAACTACAAGCGCTTCAACAAGATCACGCAGGACACGGCCATTACGGCCGAGGGCTGGCGCGAGATTGTCGGCGAGTTCAAGGAAATCGTTCAGCGCGAACTTAGCCGCCCGTTCCCCGATGATGTTCATGAGCAGCTCTGGGGCGCGATCGGCGCCGTGTTCAATTCGTGGATGACGCCGCGCGCGGTGACGTACCGCAAGCTCAATGAAATTCCCGAGAGCTGGGGCACGGCGGTGAATGTGCAGTCGATGGTATTCGGCAATATGGGCGATGACTGCGCGACCGGCGTTGCGTTCACGCGCGACCCGTCGAACGGCGAGAATTATTTTTATGGCGAATATCTGATCAATGCGCAGGGCGAAGATGTCGTCGCGGGCATCCGCACGCCGCAATCGCTGACGAAAAAAGGCCGCGAAAAGGAAGGCAGCGACCTGCCGTCGATGGAAGAGTCGATGCCGGGCGTGTTCAAGCAACTGGCGGCGCTGCGCGAGAAGCTCGAGAAGCATTTCCGTGACATCCAGGACATCGAATTCACCGTGCAGAAGGGCGAACTCTATATGCTCCAGACCCGGAACGGGAAGCGCACGGCGGCGGCGGCGCTGAAAATCGCCGTCGATATGGTGAATGAAAAACTGATCACGCAGGAAGAGGCGCTGCTGCGTCTTGACCCCCAATCGCTGGATCAACTTCTACACCCGACGCTGGACCCCAAAGCCGAGAAAAATATCATCACCAAGGGCCTGCCGGCTTCGCCCGGCGCGGCAAGCGGTAGAATCGTGTTCAATTCGGATGATGCCGAGATGAAGGCGCATGCGGGCGAGGCGGTTATTCTCTGCCGCCAGGAAACGTCGCCGGAAGACATTCACGGCATGCATGCGGCTCAAGGAATTTTGACCTCGCGCGGCGGCATGACGAGCCACGCGGCGGTGGTCGCGCGCGGCATGGGCAAGGCGTGCGTCGCCGGCGCGGGTGAGCTCCATATCGACCAGAAGGCGAAAGTCATTCGTTTCAGAGATCAGAAAATCAACGAAGGCGATATCATCACGATTGACGGTTCCACGGGCGAGGTGATGCTCGGCGCGGTCAAGACGATCAAGCCGGAGCTTTCGGGCGATTTCGGCCTGGTGATGCAATGGGCCGACGAGCGCCGCCGCATGAAAGTGCGTGCGAACGCGGAAACGCCGCTGGATGCGCGCACGGCGCGTGATTTCGGCGCGGAAGGCATCGGTCTTTGCCGTACCGAGCACATGTTCTTCGAGCCCTCGCGCATTCAAAGCGTGCGCGAGATGATTTTCGCGGACAATGAAGACAAGCGCCGCAAGGCCCTGGCGAAACTTCTGCCCGAGCAGCGCAGCGATTTCGCGCAGTTGTTCGAGATCATGCAGGGCCTGCCGGTGACCGTGCGTCTGCTGGATCCGCCGCTGCACGAATTCCTGCCGCATGAGCCGGAGGATATCGTTTCCTTCGCGAAGGCCGCCGGCATCGAAAGCGACGCGGTGCGGAGGCGCCTGAACGATCTGCACGAGATGAACCCGATGCTCGGCCACCGGGGCTGCCGTCTCGGCATTACCTATCCCGAGATTTACGAGATGCAGGCAAGGGCGATCATAGAGGGCGCGCTGGAGGCCGGAAAGAAAACCGGGCAGGCAGTTGCCGTTGAAATCATGATCCCGCTGGTGGCGACAAAAAAAGAACTCGCGCTGATGCGCAAAGTCGTCGAGGACACCGCCGAGGCCGTGTTTGCCGAGAAGAAAACTAAAATCGAATTCATGACCGGGACGATGATCGAGCTGCCGCGCGCGGCGCTGACAGCCAATGAAATCGCGGAAGAGGCGGATTTCTTCAGCTTCGGCACGAACGATTTGACGCAGACGACGCTTGGCGTTTCACGCGACGACGCGGCGAATTTCATGCCTGCCTATGTCGGCAAGGGTATTTTCGAGCGCGACCCGTTTGCCTCGCTGGATACGACCGGCGTCGGGCAATTGATCGAGATCGCGAAAGAGCGCGGGCGCTCCACGAATGCGAAACTGAAGCTTGGCATTTGCGGCGAGCATGGGGGCGACCCGTCCTCGATCGCGTTCTGCGAGAAAGTCGGGCTGGATTATGTTTCGTGTTCGCCATACCGCGTGCCGATCGCAAGGCTCGCTGCCGCGCAGGCCAGTATTCGCGAAGGCCGGCAAAAAACGGCGCCTTTAAAAAAAAGTAAAGCGGCCTGATTAATCAGATTTGATCGTTTTGGGAATTTATCGCGGCTTTTTCGCGCGCGGGCTCGCGCATTGTATGCCTCACTAAAATCTGCCCGCTGTCCAGCACGATGCCCAAGACAGCGCCGAGCGCGGAGGCCGAGCCCGGATGTCCGGAGGCGGCATCGTAAAAAGAACCCAGCAGCAGGCCGACAGAGCCGCCCCTGTAAAATCCTCTCATCACGGCCAATCCCAAATCCGCCTCATTTACTCTGGCCTCAAACTTGCCGTTGGCAAATTTTCTCAGAAATTCTTTTTCCGATGGCTCGATGCAGGCGCGGTCGAAGTCGCGCCTTGGGTCCAAAAACCCTGTAATTTCATCGAATTTGTTTGTCATAATGCAGACAATAGCGGGATGGGGGCGGGAATGGCAATAAAAATCATCCGGCCGCTTCATCCCTCGGCAAAGCCAGCCGCGAGTCCCGGCAGGCGCTTTTAAAAGCAAGGGCCTGAACAGTCCTTTAAAGAGTGGGGCTTGTCAGAGTCTCGACTGCGTCTGAAGACGGGCTTTGTTTTCTTATGAACGCTTTTATCGCGTAGTGCGCATCGCTCAACGTTTGGGTATCCATATAGGAGTGTCCGTTGCCGAGCAGAATGTTGTGAAGCTCTTCTTCAGTATATCGATGGTCGGGATAGTCCCTGAATCCGATTACGGCAATGCCGGTGTCAGGATCGGTCAGGTCCACAAAACGCGGATCTTCATAACCGCTAACGGGTTCAACCGTCTTTTCAAAATATTTCGAAACCATAGTGCCTCTCTCTACTGAACTGAAGAATCAGGAGTAAACCCAACTTTAGCAGTTTTTTTATAATATGTCAAATTAATACGCAATTATATTGCTCGTAATTCAAGTAAATATACCAAAAAATATCCGAAAATCATTCACTGCCGCCATATTCATCCTTAAGCAGCGCCAGCCCGATATCGCCGCAGCGCGAGCGCATTTCGCCGAGCAGGGCGTCGTTCACGCGGATTTCCCCGCCGGGTTCGCGAAGCAGTTCGCCGTTAATCGTATAAAGATGTTTTTTGCCGAGGCCGCGGTGATGCATGCGCGCGGTAAGTTCCTGGCCTACGTAACAGCCCTTGTCGTAGGAGACGCCGTTTAATTTATCGATGCGGCCTTCGTCGAGCGTGGATTTTTCAGGGATGAGATCGCGGCTGCCGTCGGGGATGGTAAGAGAAATGCGGAAGCGGTCCCATGTTTCGAATGGTTGTTCAGGAAGTTTTGGTTTTTCAAATGTGCGGAAGCCGAGATCAGGATGGCGCGGGTCAGCAACAAAGTTGTCATCCCGGCGAAAGCCGGGATCCATTTCAACATTTTCAATTGTGTTAACCATAGATCCCGGCTTTCGCCGGGATGACAATATTATATAAACGGCAACGCTTTCCTCACATTCAATTTTCACATTGGCGCGGAGTTTGTATTTTGAGAGGCGGGAGAATAAATCCTGCGCGCGCGGGCCGCCCTCGCATTCGAGGAGAAGCGCGCCGTCTTTTCCAGTGATGAAAAAATCATGCAGGAATTTTCCCTGCGCGTTCAGCAGGCAGGCGTAGATACAGGGTTGCGCGTCCAGCAGGTTGATGTCGTTGCTGATGATGTCCTGCAGGAATTTGCGGGCGTCCGGGCCGGAAACCCGCACGATCCCTCGATTTTTCAGGGTTGTATAAAACGCTGTTTCTGCCATGATTTCTTTATGAAGGTCCTGTTCATCACATCGAGCCGCCTGGGCGATGCCGTTCTTTCGACCGGCCTTCTCGGTTATATAACGCAAACATACCCGGGCGCCAGCGTGACGATCGTGGCGGGGCCGATCGCGGCGTCGCTGTTCGCGGGATATCCGGCCCTTGATAAAGTCATTTCGCTGGAGAAGCGTCAATTCAGCCTGCACTGGCTGGATCTGTGGCGGCAGGTGGCGGGCACGCAATGGGACATGGTGGTGGACATGCGCAATTCTGCCGTGTCGCGTCTGATCTATGCGAAGCAGCGTTTCATTTTAGGACGGCAGAATTCCCAACGGCACAAGGTCGAGCAGGCGGCGCAGGTGATGAAGCTGACGGGTGTGCCATCGCCGGAAGTGTGGTTCACGCAGGGGCAGAAGAACGCGGCCGAGCGGTTTGTTCCTGCGGGCGGGGCGGTGCTGGGCGTCGGCCCGGCGGCGAACTGGCAAGGCAAGATGTGGCCGGCGGAAAGATTCATCGAGATCATCCGGCATATCACGGAACCGGCGGGCATCCTGCCGGGGGCGCGGGTGGCGGTGTTTGCCGCGCCGGGCGAGGAGAGCGTTGCCGAGGAAGTTCTTCATTCCGTGCCGCCTGAGAGGCAAATCAACATGATCGCCAAGGCCGATGCGGGGACGGTGGCGGCGGCGCTGGCGCGCTGCGCGCTTTATATCGGAAACGATTCCGGCCTCATGCACACGGCGGCGGCGGCGGGCGTTCCCACGTTAGGGTTGTTCGGCCCGAGCTATCCGCAGCTTTACCGGCCGTGGGGCGCGCACGCGGATTATGTTTCAACGCCGGAGAGCTATGACGAGTTGATTGCTTATGAGGATTACGATCCGGCGACAGCGCCGAGCCTGATGACGTCATTAAGCGTCGATTCCGTGCGCGAGCGGCTGGAAAAATTCCGGGCTAAACTAAAAGGCGCGGCTTAATCATTATATTGCTGGTCTCTGTTTTTCGGCGCGGAGATCGGCGCATCGCGCGGGTCCTTGCCGTAATCGACGTGCGACTGGAACCATGAACGCCGGGCCTTGGTCGAGACTTCATAAGGAACGTATTTTATCCGCTCCCAGCCCTTGGCGAGCATGCAGCCTTCGAAATCGGTGTAATCGGTGTGCTCGGCGAGCAGGGCGCCGTCGCGCTCAGGCGTGTCCCAGTCGGCCAGTTCGTCCTTGTCCATTTCATCGGGATCCAGGACCTTGCCGTGACGGTCGGTCGGGATCGCGTCCTTGATAGAACCGAGACCTTCGAGTTCGCGCAGTTCAACGACGCAGCGGCTGATGTCGCGGTTGAGCATCTGCTGGGCTTTGGGGCCTTCGGTATAGATGGCGTCGGAAACGCTGGAGCGTTGCCAGTACTGGCCGTTATCGATATCCGGCGTCGAGCAGGCGCCAAGCGCCAAAACAGATGCAAAAACAAGCGGAAGACCGAGGGATTTAAGCCGGAATATCATGAGAATCTGCCAGAATCATTAATGAACACTGTAAAATGATAGCAGGAGCGGGGCTTCTACTCAATGCTGTTTGCCTGTCCCGGCAGGATCAATCCACCAGGTCTCCTGAACCATGCCGTAGAGGGGCGTCTGTTCCGGCCTGCGCAGGGGTTTCCAGTAGGCGACGTCATCGACGCCTGCGTAATAAAGGGGAATCATGTAGGCGCCTTCCAGCAGTTTTTTGTCCAGCTTCCGGACCGTGGAGACAAGCTCGGCCCGGTCGCGCGCCTGGGCGACCTGGCGGGCGAGGGCGTCGATTTCGGAATCGCATATGCCGGCGTAATTAAACCGGGCGGGTTGCTTGGCGGCTTCGCAGGTCCAGTAGAGTACCTGTTCGGTGCCGGGCGAGAGGGTCGAGAGCCAATAGTAAAGTGTCATGTCGTAATCATATTCGTTGAGGCGGCGGATATATTGCGCGCTGTCGAGCAGGCGGACGCTGATATCAACACCGATTTTCTGAAGCGCGTTTTTAAACTGCAACGCGATTTTTTCATCTTCCGGCGCGCTGAGAATGATTTCGAAGGCCAGCGGCTTGCCATTCTTCATGCGCCAGCCCTTGACGATGTTCCAGCCCGCTTCGTTCAGGAGTTCGTTGGCCTTGCGCATGTTGGCGCGGGGGTCCGCCGGGGGAGGCGGCGGCGCGTCCGGCACGGCGAGTTCGGAATTGGGGAAATAACTATTGATATGTTTGTACTGGCCGTGGAAAAGATTTTTATTCATCCAGTCGAAATCAAACATAAGAATGAGCGCCTGGCGCACGCGGATGTCGTCGAAGGGCGCACGTCGGGTGTTGAAGATGAAGGAGCGGACTTTTTCCGGGCGGCCATGGGGAAGCTCGTCCATCGCGACGCGGCCGTCTTTCGCGGCGGGAAAATTATAACCGCCCGCCCATTTGCCGGCGTCCCATTCGCGGCGCAGAGAGAGAGTGCCGGCCTTGAAGGCTTCGAAGGCGACGGTGTCGTCGCGGTAGTAATCGTAGACGATGCGGTCGATGTTGAAGTGGCCGACATTGGGCAACAGATCCTTCGCCCAGTAATCGGGCACGCGTTCATAGACGATGCGGCGGCCCGGATCGATTTCAGCGATTTTGTAGGGGCCGTTCAGCAGCGGTTTTTCGAGAACGCTTTCATCGAAATTGCGGCCCGACCACCATGTTTTCGAAAGCACGGGCATCATGGCGATGATCATGATGGTTTCGCGGTCGCGCTCAGGCCCAAGTTTGAACTGCACGGTGCGGTCGCCGAGTTTTTTAACCTCGCTGACGATTTTATAAACGCGGCGCATGTTCGGGCGGCCATGATCGCGTAAGGTCTCGAACGAGAACACGACATCGTCGGCGGTGACGGGGCTGCCGTCATGAAAGCGCGCTTTCGGGTTTAGATAAAATGTGATCGAGGAGCGGTCTTCCGGCACGTCGACTTTTTCGGCGATGAGCGGGTACATGGTGAAGGGCTCGTCCCAGACCCGGGCCATCAGGCGGTCATAGACGAGGTTCAGGCCTTCCGCCGCCTTTCCCTTGAGGGCATAGGGATTGATGCTGTCATAGGTGCCGAGGCCGGCCAGCGTGATGGAGCCGCCCTTGGGCGCTTCTGGATTGGCATAGTCGAGATGCGTGGCTTCGGGCCCGTATTTCGCTTTGCCGTGCATAGCGAGGCCAAAAAACTCTTCGGCGCTGGCTTCGGCGCTAAAAATAAAGAAAATGGTAATGAAAAGAAGAGTATAGTTCCTCATGGACATAGTGATAACAGACCCCAACAGGCGTTCCAACCCCTATCTCAACCGTATTACGCTGGTGCAGGGGGATATCACGCGCCAGGATGTGGATGCCATCGTCACTTTTATTCCGCAGAATCTTGAATACAGGGGCGAGATCAACCGCTGCATTTTAAAAGAGGCGGGGAAGAAGCTCGACGATTTCGTGCTGGAAAATATTTTCCGCCCGCGCGTGGGCGATGTTTATACCGTGCCGGGTTTCGATCTTCCCGCCTTGCATATCTTTTTCTGCATCGTGCCGATCAGGCGTCTCGATACCGACAGGCCGGACAGATATCTGGTCAATGCGTGCCGCAAGGCGATGGAAACCGCGCATGCGATGGGGTTGCGGACGATCGGGTTTCCGCCTCTGGGGTCGGGCAAGCAGGGATTTCCGAAGCCGCGCGCGGCGCGGCTGATGCTGCAGGGGATTTCCGAGCGGCTTGATGAAAATATGGAAGAGGTGCGCATCGTCGCGCGCACGGAGAAGACTCTCAGCGTTTACCGCGAACGGCTCAAGACGATAATGCTTTAGGCTGCCTGTCTGATCAGTTCGGAATAACGCTGCTGCGGGCGGGGACCGATATGGCCGATGACTTCGGCGGCGGCGGCGGCACCGAGTTTCGCGCATTTCTCGAGCGGCATTTTTTCCGTGAAGCCATAGAGGAAGCCGGCGGCGAACTGGTCGCCTGCGCCGGTGGTATCGACGATCTTGGCGACGGGCGCGGCGGGAACAGCGATCTGCTCGCCCCTGCCAAGAACGACGGCGCCCTTTTCGCTGCGAGTCAGGACGGCGATTTCGCATTTGTCCTTCACGGTGGCGGCGGCCTGTTCGAAATTTTTCGTCTGGTAGAGCGAAATGATTTCGTCCTCGTTCGCGAAAAGAATGTCGATGTGATTTTCAACCAGCTTGCGGAAATCGCCGCGGTGACGGTCGACGCAGAAAGGGTCTGATAATGTCAGCGCAACGCGCTGGCCGGCATCATGCGCGGCGTCGGCGGCGCGGACGAAGGCCCGCTTGGCCTGTTCGCGGTCGAAGAGGTAGCCCTCGAGATACGTCACTTGCGCGGAGGCGACCAGTTTTTCATCGATGTCGTCTTCGTTGAGTTCGACGCTGGCGCCGAGGAAGGTGTTCATGGTGCGCTGGGCATCCGGCGTGACGAGGATCAGGCAGCGGCCCGTCGGCGCGCCGATGGCGAGGGGGACGGTGGTGAAGGTTACGCCTTGTGCGCGGATGTCGTGCTGGAATGTCTGGCCGAGTTTGTCGTTCGCGACCTTGCCGATGAAGCCGCCCTTGCCGCCGAAGGATGCGAAGCCCGCCATCGTGTTCGCCGCCGAGCCGCCGGAGGTTTCGATGCCCGGGCCCATTTCGCTGTAAAGCTCGACCGCGCGCGGTTCGTCGATCAGGGTCATCGCGCCTTTTTCCATGCCGTGCTTTTTCTTCTGGGCGGCGATAAAATTATCCGTGGCTTGCGAGAGAACATCAACGAGCGCGTTGCCGACGGCGACAACTCCGAGTTTAGCAGACATCAGTTTTTAATCCTTTTTACAGTTTCCCAAAACGGGTATATAACCCGGAACATGGCCAAAAAACAGCAAAAAGACACGCTCCGACACACTAAAGAGAAGCTGGTTGAATCGGCGCTGGAACTGGCCGCCCGGGAAGGGTGGCAGGACCTGACGCTGGCGGGCCTGGCCAGGGCCAACAAGATCACATTGGCCCGGCTTCGCGAGCATTTCGAGGATAAGGGCGACATCCTGGCCGCGCTGGGAAGGATGATCGATAAACAGGTATTGGAGGCGGCGGGCGAGCCGGACCCGGACGTTTCGCCGCGCGACCGGCTGTTCGACCTGCTGATGGAGCGGTATGAAGCGCTGAATGCGTACCGGCCCGGTCTGGTTTCCGTATTGGAGTCGTTCAAATCCGATCCCAAGCAGGTTTTCATAGGGCTGCCGCATCTATGCAAATCGATGAACTGGATGCTGGAGGCGGCAGGGCAGGATGCCAATGGCTGGGACGGGGCGCTGCGGCTGGCCGGGCTGACGGGCATTTATATTAAGAATTTAAGGGTCTGGGCGGGCGATGAAAGCGCCGATCTGGCCAAGGTTATGGCAGCTTTGGACAAGGATTTAAGCCGGGCCGAAAGCCTTGCAAATTCGATTGGGTTATAACTATATATCTGGCATTCTGAAGGCCGAGATGGATTACAACGAACATTTTAAAAACTGTGTCGAGGGTGTGAAGCGCGAAGGGCGCTACCGCACTTTTGCGACGCTCGAACGTATCGTCGGCAAGTTCCCGAAAGCGATTTATCACGCGCTGGACGGCGGCCAGAAAGAAGTCACGATCTGGTGCAGCAACGATTATCTCGGCATGGGACAGCACCCGAAAGTGATCGCGGCGGCGCGTGACGCGCTTTACAATTCCGGCGCGGGCGCAGGCGGCACGCGCAATATTTCCGGCACGACGAAATATCATGTGGAGCTGGAGGCTTCGGTTGCTGAACTGCACGGCAAGGAAGCGGGGCTGGTTTTCTCCTCGGGTTATGTGGCGAATGAAGGCGCGCTCGGCGTGCTCGGCAAATTAATGCCGGGCTGCGTAATTTTTTCCGACGCGATGAATCATGCCTCGATGATCCACGGCATCCGCAGCAGCGGCGCGGAGAAGCAGATCTTCAGACATAACGATGTCGAGCATCTGGAATCTTTGCTGCAAGCGGTGGATATCAAGCGGCCGAAGATCATCGTTTTTGAATCGGTCTATTCGATGGACGGGGATATCGGCCCGATCGAGCAGATTGCGGACCTCGCGGAAAAATATAACGCGATGACGTATCTCGATGAGGTGCACGCGGTTGGAATCTACGGACCGCGCGGCGGCGGCGTCGCCGAAGAGCGAAGCGTTCTGGGCCGTATTGATATTATCGAGGGTACGTTTGGCAAGGCTTACGGCGCGATGGGCGGATTTATCACGGGCAAAAAGAATGTGATCGATTCCATTCGTTGTTTTGCCGGCGGGTTTATTTTCACGACCAGCCTGCCGCCATCTGTATTGGCGTCCGCGCATGCGGCGGTGGAGCATCTGAAGGTTTCACAGATCGAACGCGAGAAACAACGCCGCAATGTAAAGCTATTGAAAGATTTGCTTACGCGGGCGGACCTGCCCTTTATGCAGGGGCCGACGCATATCGTGCCGCTGGTGGTGGGCGATCCGAATTGCTGCCGCGAGGTGACGGATATATTGATGCGCGATTACGGGATTTACGTGCAGCCGATCAATTACCCGACCGTGCCGCGCGGCACGGAGCGCCTGCGTTTGACGGCGACGGCGGCGCATTCGACTGAAGATATAGAGAGGCTTGCAGGCGCGCTTGAAGAGCTGTGGAATTCACACCACGCGCTGAGAGCGGTCGCTTAAGCTAATTAAACCTGGAAATTGACGTTGTTGCCGCGGTTGGAAGCGGCGATCTGGCGAGCGGAATCCTCGAGAATGCCGACCAGCTGTTTCTCGGCGTCGGCGGCCGACTTGATCAGCGACAGCGCGACATTCTGCCTTAATATGGCCTGTTCGGCTGCAAACTGGGCTGGTATTTCCATGTGAGAATCCCCTTACTCTTTCATTATCCTACATCAAAATTAACGAAAGATAAACCGCAGGGTGCGGAAGATATTCCTGTTCTACTCAGCTTTTTTGTACTTCGAGAAGTAGCGTTTGCAGGCCTTGTCGAGCTCCTGGATCAGGCGGAATCCTTCCTGGCCGCCGCTGCCTTTCAGCTTGTTGGCGATGATGACTTTCAGCGTCTTTTCATGCGCCCGCAGGACATCCAGCGTTTCGTTATTGACCGTATCGTTATCGACGGCCTCGAGGAATTGCAGGGCGATATCAGCGACCTCGCTCACGAGTTGATATTGGAACATGCCGCCATTGGCCTTAAGCTGCATGACGGGATAGATGATGTCGTTTCGTACCTTGCTGAAATTATCGTTGCTGCCAGCTGCCGCTTTGACGCCCCTTGAGAAGTCCTGAAGGTATTTTTCGGCGTAGGGGATGAAATCGACCTCGACCTTTTCGATGAATTCCTGGCTGCGCGCGATGAGCTTTTCATCAAAGCCGCCGATGCCGACCTTCTGCTTGAGGACATTCGGGGGCTTGATAAAGCGGGGTTTACGCGGCTTGTCTTGTTTCATGAGATGGTTTTTGCTTCTTCACGCAGTTTTTTGAGAATGTCGGTGGTTTTGTCGTCGCTCTTGCCGCGCGTGGCATCGTCACCGCGCTTGCGCGTGCCTTCATAATCGCGGTCATCGCGGCGGCGGCGGTCGGGCCCGAAAAATTCCACGGCGTCGACGAACTGGCGCGGGTTTTCGACGATCTGCACGATGCGCGCGCATAAGTCCCTGGAGTTGAACGGTTTGACCAGGAATTCGGTGATGCCGGTGTCGCGCGAACTTTCGACACGGATACGCGAGCTGAAACCCGTCATCATCAGGATCGGGACGTAAGGGTTAGGGCTTAGCGGGCTGCGGCGCACTTTCTTGGTGAATTCCAGCCCGTCCATGGGCTCCATCACCCAGTCGGTGATGATGAGGTCTGGGTCGTGGCGGCAGACGAGCTCGAACGCCTCTTCGCCGTCGTTGGCCGTGAAGATTTCCTTGAAGCCGTAAATCGACAGCACCGATTTCACCAGCGAGAGCATGGGAACCATGTCATCAACGATGAGGATTTTGACTCTGTCGAGTGAATAGGGCATGAGGCCTGCTGCGAGAATTAAACAACCTCACAATTATAAAGGGATTTTGGCCGTCTTTCCATACGCGTGATTGTTTTTTACGCCGGGTTCCATATGATGAATGCGGAAACGGCTGTTTTTCGAGGGTTATCATGATTTCCGGCGGTCGGTTGCTTGTTGAATGCCTGGCGGTACATGGCGTAAGCCGCGTGTTTTGCGTGGCGGGGGAGAGTTACCTTCCAGCCCTCGATGCTTTTTTAGATTTTCCTCATATAGAGGTGATTACCTGCCGCCATGAGTCGGGCGCGGCGTTCATGGCCGAGGCGCATGCGCAACTGACCGGACAGCCGGGAATTATTTTCGTGACGCGCGGGCCGGGCGCCTGCAATGCGTCGATCGGGATTCATACGGCGAAGCAATCCTCCGTGCCGGTGATTTTATTCTCGGGTCTTATTCATTCACGCGACCGCGGGCGGGAGGCGTTCCAGGAATTCGATATCGCGGCCATGTTCGCGCCGCTGGCGAAGGAAGCATTCGTCATCGAGGCAATTCCCTCCATTCCGGATTTGATCGCGCGGGCATTTTATGCGGCGCTGTCGGGAAGGCCGGGGCCGGTGGTGGTGGGTCTGCCGGAAGATATTTTATTTGAGGGCGGAAAATCCGTGCAGGCCAATGTTTTGCCGGTGGTGGAAACTAAGCCGTCGCCGCAGGATGTGAAGGCGCTGACGGATATGCTCGCGGCGGCGGAGCGGCCCGTGGTTATCGGCGGCGGCGGTACATGGAAAGATTCCGATTGCGAAAATCTTGCGAGCTTCGCGCGCGCGGCGCATTTGCCTGTTGTTGCGGGATTCCGTCAGCAGGACATCATGGATCACAATCATCCCTGCTATATCGGCGAAATGAGTTTCGGCTCCAACCCGAAACTGATCGAGCGGCTTGAGGCCGCCGGCCTCTTGCTGTTTCTCGGCGCGCGGCCGGATGAGACGACGGTGCAGGCCTATACGCTGCCGAAAAAAGGGCAGAAGACGATCCATGTTTATCCTTCGGCGGACGCGTTCGGAAAAGCGTTCACGCCCGACCTTGCGATCGCGGCGCATGCGCAGGCCTTGAGTGCGGCGCTGGCGGCGGCGTTCACGCTGGACGGGCGCAAATGGGCGGCGTGGTGCGCGGATGGCCGTAAAGACTACATGGAATGGACGGCGATTAAAGACGCCGCGCAGGGATGGAAGGGCGCGGATATGACGGAAATCATGCGTCATGCGCAGGAGTTGTTCCCGCGCGATTCAATCGTGACGGTCGATGCGGGGAATTTCGCGGGCTGGCCGCAGCGTTATTTGCGTTATGCGCGGCCCGGTCGTTTTCTCGGGCCCGTCAGCGGCGCGATGGGTTACGGCGTGCCGGCTGCGGTGGCGGCGTCGCTTCAATATCCTGACAGAACCGTGATCGGGTTTTGCGGCGATGGCGGGTTCATGATGACCGGGCAGGAGCTGGCGACGGCAATTCATCACAAGGCGAAACCGATCATCATCGTTTGCAATAACAACATGTACGGCACGATCCGCATGCACCAGGAACGGGAATTCCCCGGGCGGGTGAGCGGCACGGCGCTGACGAACCCGGATTTCGTGAAGCTGGCGGAGAGTTACGGCGCCGTCTCAGCTCGCGTGAATAATGCCAGTGATTTCAAAAAATTATGGCCTGAAGTTTCCAAATCAGGCAAAGCGGCTTTAATCGAAATCAGAATGGATCCAAGGCAGATTTCCACACGCAGCCGTCCATAAAGGCTTTACAGGATTGTGCAGGCCTGTAAATCATCGTACGCTTATATACAGAATCAAAAAAGTTGGCGGATGAATTCCGCGGTGGGAATGCAAAATGGCTAACGTCATGGGAGCGCAACAACAACGGATCATCATGAACTATTCGGTGCCGCCCGGCACCGACGAGATCGAGGCCATAGCCGGTTCGATGTTGGATAATCTGCCGGAAGAGTTGCTGGAGCATTGCGACGGGCTTGCGATCCGCGTCGAGGATTTTCCCGACGAAACGACGGTGGAAGAGCTTGATCTCGAGAATCCCTACGATCTTCTGGCGCAATATAAAAGCGGCAAGGAAATATCCCCGGGCGTCGAGAAGAAAACCGCCAATGACGACGATGTTCTGGTGATCTACCGCCGCCCGCTGCTGGATATGTGGTGCGAATCCTGCGACGACCTGCTCAGCCTGCTGCGGCAGGTGATGATCGAGGAGTTGGGCCGCCATTTCGACTTTCCGGACGACGAAATCGAGGAAATGGCCCGTCGGCATTATCAGGGCATGCTTTAAGGACAAGCTGGTCACGTCTTCCCGTCCTGTGATAAACTTATAAAGCGACATGAATTATTCGGGGCCCGGGCGGTTTGTCTTGAAAATACACGTTTTTTTGGCGATTTTTATGCTTGTCCTGGCATGGGGCGGCGGAGCGCGGGCCCAGCCGATCCCCCCGACCTGCGACCCTGGTATTTACGAAGCGCAATCGGCGCATTCATGGATGGGCGGCAAACGCCAATTCGAAACCGCCCAGACTCTTATCCAGTTGAGTAAAGACATCACTTTTAGAGACAGCATTCTTTATATGTCCTGTTTCGATCATCACATGCGTGAAATGCCCGAGCGGGACGACGTGCTGTTCAGCGACGGCGCGTTCCGGTTTGTGGGCACCGGCGCCCCGTATGGAACATTATTCCGCATGCCGCCGCTTTGTTTCGGGCCGGCATGCGCCCCGATTCCCTGGCTCACCGGCGCCTTGATCCCAAACCCTATCAACCCGCTCGTGATCGTGTTGCAGATGCCGATCGATATTTTCCAGCCTTTGATCCTGCCCGAGCCCGGCCCAAACCCGCCCGGCGCTCCCATGGATGCCATCTATCTTGACCGCGCCGTCACCATGCTGGTTCGCTGGTCGCTTCGGCCTTACTGGAGAGAAAATTTTGTGATGCACCGGCCCGCCACGCCGCTGCCGATGCCGCCGACCGTGATCTGCGGCAGCATGGCTGAAATCTGGATGGAAGCGAAATGCTCGAACATAAACAAAGACAACTGGCTCACGTACGACCAGCATATCTGCACGGACAGGCGCGAATGCGAAGGTTGCCGCGGCACGTGGAGCAACGCGCTGGAAGTCGCCAATCCGCCGCCTGTCATGCCCCCGGCCGTGGGCCCGGGCGTCGACAGGATATTTATTTTGTATGATACTTTCTGGCATCCGCCGCCCTGCGCCGCTGTTCCGCCCGTGCGCACCGGCGTTGTCATCGAGCTTGACGGCGCCTTCCGCCAGGACGCGGTCTGTCCCGGCCTCAATTGCTGGTACGATTACAACAACCTGACCTGCAACGAATAGTTTTAATTAAAGGCCGCTCGCCATGAAGGCGCTCATGCGCCGCGCGAACGCGCCCGCATCGTTCACGGGTTCGCCCTGCACGATGCGCGCCTGGTCGAGCAGGAGATGCGCGGCATCGGCGAACAGCGCGCTGTCGGCGGTTTTGGCGCCGAGTTTTTCGATCAGCGGGTGCTTGATGTTGATTTCAAGAACGGGTTTCGAATTGCCCGCGTATTTCTGGTGAATTTTCAGCACGCGCTCCATGTGCATGTCGACGCCTCGTTCCTGCGCGACGAGGCAGACGGGAGATTCGGTCAGGCGTTTTGAAATGCGGACGTCGGCGACGTCGTCTTTCAGGACTTCTTTCAACTGCCTGATCAGGTCGGCGGATTCTTTCGGCGCTTCCGGCTTTTTATCGTCTTGGCCGAGATTGATGTCGCCCTTGGTAACGGATTTGAATTTCCTGCCTTTATATTCGGGCACGTTCTGGAGCCAGAAATCATCGATCGTGTCGGTGAGATAGAGGACCTCGATCCCGCGCGCGCGGAAACCCTCGATCTGTGGCGAGGAGATCAGCGTGTCGATTTTTTCGCCGCTGATGTAATAGATTTCCTCCTGACCTTCCTTCATGCGGCCGACATAATCGTCGAGGCTGATGAATTTTTCGCCGTCATTGAGTGTGGAGTAGAAGCGGCAGATTTTGAAAATATCGTCGCGGTGCTCGGCGGCGTCGTATAATCCCTCTTTAATGACCGCGCCGAACTGGCCCCAGAAGGCGATGAAGCCGTGGAAATCGTCGCGCGACAGTTTATCGAGGTCGCCGAGGATTTTCTTGGCGACGCCGGAGCGTATTTTCGGCAGGAGCGGGTTGAACTGCAGGCTTTCACGGCTGATGTTGAGCGGCAGGTCCTGGCTGTCGATGACGCCGCGCACGAAACGCAGCCACGGGAACATCAGTGTTTCAAGGCTGTCGGTGATAAAGACGCGGCGGACATATAAATTCACGAAGCTGCGGCGCGAAGGGTCGAACAGGTCCCACGGGCGAAGCGTCGGGATAAACAGCAGGCCGGTATATTCGATTTTTCCTTCCGCGTGCCAGTGCGAAATCATCAGCGGTTCGTCGAAGCCGTGCGAGATGTGGCGGTAGAATTCGGTGTATTGCTCCTGCGTGATATCGGCTTTGGGCCGCGTCCAGAGGGCGGAGGCCTTGTTCAGCGGTTTTCCCTTGTCGGCGGCGCCGGGCTCGCCCAGGAAGATCGGCACGTCGATATGGTCGGAATAATGCAGGGCGGTGTGCTTTATTTTTTCATCGATCAGGAATTCGGCGGCCTCATCTTTGATATTTAAAATTACCGCGGTGCCGCGCGCGCCATCGAGCCTGTCGATTTCTTCTTTGGTTGCTTCGCGCACGTCGAAACCGGTGCGGCCGTCCGAGACCCAGGCCCATGTTTCGCTTTCGCCCGCCTTGCGGCTGATCACGGTGACTTTCGAGGCGACCATGTAACTCGCGTAAAAGCCGACGCCGAACTGGCCGATGAGTTTGAGTGAATCACTGCTGCCCTTCATTTTTTCCATCAGCGCGGCGGTGCCGGATTTGGCTATGGTGCCGAGATGGTCGATCAGTTCGCCCTTGCTCATGCCGGTGCCGTTATCGACAAGCGTGAGCGTGCGGGTGGTGGTGTCCTTATAGACATGAATGCGGAAGTCGGGGTTGTCTTTCGTCAGGGCCGGGTTTTGAATGGCGTCATAGCGCAAACGGTCGCAGGCATCGGCGGCGTTCGATATCAGCTCGCGCAGGAAAACGTCGTGGTTCGTATAGAGCGCGTTCGCCACGATATCGAGGAGGCGGGAAACGTCGGCGCTGAAATTCATTGTTTCTGCAGTCATTTTTATTCTTTCTTTTTTTGTCATTCCGGCGAAAGCCGGAATCCATTTTTTTCAGTATTCATGTTCGAAAATGGACCCCGGCTTTCGCCGGGGCGACGGCAGAGTTTAGGGGAATAACCAGCAAGCCGTCCACTCATTGTCATCTTTAACATACACAAATCTCTTATGCAGCCGGTCGGGGTGGCCGATCCAGAATTCCATGCGTTCGGGCATAACGCGGAATCCGCCCCAGTGTTTCGGGCGGGGGACATCCTGCCCGGCGAATTTCTTTTCGGCTTTGGCCACGAGTTTTTCGAACTCGCTGTAACTCCCGCACGGCCGGCTCTGGCTTGAGGCCCACGCCCCAAGCCGGCTGGCGCGGCTGCGGCTGGTGAAATATTTGTCATTTTCTTCATCGGTTGTTTTTACGACGGGGCCTGAAATCCGGATTTGTTTCTCGAGGCTTTTCCAGTGAAAATTCAGGGCGGCATAAGGGTGAACCCCGAGCGCTTCGGCCTTGGCGCTTTCGAGATTGGTATAAAATGTGAAGCCTTGTTCATCGGCGCTCTTCAATAAAACCATGCGGACTTCCGGGCGGCCCTCTTTATCCACAGTGGCCAGGGCCATGGCATTGGGGTCGTTTATTTCGGATTTTTCAGCCTCGGCATGCCATTTATGAAAGAGGGCGACCGGGTTTTTTCCATATTCTTTAAAAATATTATCGACCATAGCGGGAGGAATTCCTATTTCAAGCGTATAACATATACACACAACCTGTTTAGATATATGGTGTGGGACCAAAATCGCAATAAAGAAAGGCTTTTTTATGAAGAATAGTTTTGCTCTGACAGTCATGACCGTCGCGGCGCTTGCCATGGTGGGCTGCACCAACACAATGCGCGGCGCGGGCAACAAGCAGGTTGTCGGTACGGGTCTCGGCGCGGTGGCCGGCGGCTTGCTCGGTTCGCAGGTTGGCGGCGGTTCCGGCCGTCTGTGGGCCACCGGCGCCGGCGTTCTGCTTGGCGCGCTGGCCGGTTCTGAAATCGGCGCCTCGCTCGATAACGCAGACCGCGCTTATGCGGCTCAGGCCCAGACCCGCGCTTACAGCGCACCGGTCGGCGAGAGCATCTCGTGGAACAACCCCAACAGCGGCAACTACGGCACCTATACGCCGACCCGCGACGGCTACAGCTCTTCCGGCCGTTACTGCCGTGAGTACCAGCAGACCATCGTGGTCGGCGGCCGCACGGAAAAAGGTTACGGCACGGCGTGCCAGCAGCCTGACGGCAGCTGGGAAATCGTCAACGGTTAATCCCGCCTAAGAAAATTTGAGAAAACCGCCGGCGATCCCGGCGGTTTTTTATTATGCCGTGCGCGCGCTGAAACAGGGCGCGAGAAATTTCAGATCATCGACTTCCATGAGCTTTTCCGTGAGCAGATCGGACGTAATTTCCACGCCCTCGCGGCGGAGCAGGATGATCATGCGCACGATATCCTGAACTTTCGCCCACGGCGCTTCAGTGAGCGCCTTGTCGAAAATGATTTTCGCCTCGGTCGGCGAGGTGCGGCAGGCAACTTCCGCGCACATGAGCGGCCATGCGCACCAGCCGATCGGATTGCCGCTTATCAGTTTGCGATTATGTTTCTGCGCTTCCTCGACGAAGGGCAGCGAACTGTTGTTCTGGTTGGCGCGGGCGATCGTGTTGCGGAATGTTTCCTCGCAGGCTTTTAAATGGTGCCGCTCGTTGGTTTCCGGTTCCGCGAACGGGTTGTATGCGCCTACCGGCGAAGGCAGGAGTGTCTGGATATTCAAGGCTTCGGCGACGAGATAGGCGGTTGCGCGGATATAAGGGTCTTCACTGCTGTAAACCGCGGCGCCGAGGATGGTTTTGTTATCGGCGCCGAGCCACGCCATTTCCTGGGCGGTGCGGCTGAAGAGCCACCATTGGCGCACGGCGGTGCGGTCGAACGTTTCACCGATTTCCTTCGTCAGGTGAAGCGCGTGGCGGACATGCCCCTCGGCGCCGGCCGCTTTTCCCATTTCGTGGTACAGAAGGCGCGTGGCGTCATAAATAAGCGGGAAGGCGTAATGTTCGGGCTTTGACCCGGATTTCGCCGTCAGCACCATGGCGCTGCGCGCGCGTCCCAACGCGCCGATTGAATCACGCTTTTTTTCCATCTCGAGCATCAGGACGGAAAAGGCTTCGCCCAGCATGTATTTCCAGGCGCGGAGCATTTTGTCGGCTTTGGGAATGATGACGCCGCCGGATTCCTGGAAGTCGTCTTTCTTTTCCTCTTCATAATCTTCGACGAGGGAAATCGCCTGCCAGGCGAGGAAGAGGGCGTGCCGTCTTGCCTCGTCGGTGGTTTCCAGCAGTTCCGCGTTCACAAAGAAACAGGCGAGGATTTTATCCTTGGCCATGAGCCTGAGGAGCTTCTTTTCGCGCTTGATGCATATTCCGGAAAACTCGGAGCCGTTCTTTTCGGCCTGCTTCTGGAGATAGGGTAGAAAAGCCTCGCCGGCGGGGTGTTCGAGCAGTTCGGAACGCCTTGCCTCGAGGGCCCTGGCGCGCTGGCCGTCCTGGTGGACGATATAAAGCAGGGTCAGTTGAGGAAATTCTTCCTGAATTTCCCTGCGGACGACGTTGCAGGCATGATCGACGGCGGCGGTTTCAAGTCCCATGGCCCACAGTCTACCACTCTATAGAGACTGGACGAAGCCCCTGAAATGTGTAGGATACTCAGGTTTTTAGGGTTTTATGTCATGGACAACAACAACCAGTTTCTTAAGGGCAAGCGCGGGCTGATCATGGGGGTCGCCAACGACCGTTCGATCGCCTGGGGAATCGCCGAAATGGCGGCCGCCAGCGGGGCGGAGCTTGCCTTTACCTACCAGGGCGATGCGCTGGAAAAGCGCGTGAGGCCGTTGGCCGAGAGCGTCAAATCGCCCATCGTCGAGGCGTGCGACGTCACGGACGAGGCCAGCATCGACCGCACCTTCAAGGCGATCGAGCAGAAATGGGGGAGCCTCGATTTCGTCGTTCACGCGATTGCATTCTCGGACAAGAACGAGCTGGACGGTTTGTACCTCAACACCACGCGCGCGAATTTCCAGCGCACGATGGACATCTCGGTTTATTCCTTCACGGCGGTCGCGCAGCGCGCCGCGCCGCTGATGAAAAACGGCGGGTCGCTGGTGACGCTCACCTATTACGGGTCCGAGCGCGTGATGCCGCATTACAATGTCATGGGCGTGGCGAAGGCGGCGCTGGAGGCGAGCGTGCGTTATCTCGCCACCGATCTCGGCCCGCAGAATATCCGGGTGAATGCCATTTCCGCCGGACCGATTAAAACTCTGGCCGCGAGCGGCATCGGCGATTTCCGTTATATTCTCAAGTGGAATGAACTCAATTCGCCGCTGCGCCGTAACGTGACGATCGAGGATGTGGGCCGCTCGGGCCTGTTCCTCCTGTCGGATCTGGGTTCCGGCGTTACGGGCGAAGTGCTGCATGTCGATTCCGGCTATCACACGGTGGGCATGGTTTCCGTCGATTCCGCTTCTCAGACCGCCGAGCTTTTGCAGGGCATCGCGCCGAAGAAAGATGCGGCCGCGTGATAAACCCCTCGTCACCCCGGCGAAGGCCGGGGTCCATGGAGAGAATGAGAGTAATTTTCAGTTTATCGCGCAGATGGATGAATGGATTCCGGCTTTCGCCGGAATGACGGTATAGGAAAATGATCTGGTTTAAAAATTACACGCTTGGCGATCTTAAATCCTTTCGCAATACGAATATGAGCGCGCATATCGGTTTTGAATTCACCGAGGTGGGGCCGGATTTCCTGAAAGGGCGTCTGCCGGTGGACAAGCGCACGACTCAACCATTCGGCATTCTGCATGGCGGCGCGAGTTGCGTTCTTGCCGAGAGTTTGGGGAGCGTCGCCTCATGGATGACGATCGATCCGGACAAATACCGCGCCGTGGGCATTGAAATAAACGCCAACCATATCCGCGCGGTGACGAAAGGTCATGTCATCGGCACCTGCACGCCGCTGCATGTGGGCAAGCGCACGCAGGTCTGGCAGACGGACATTACCGAGGAAGCGACCGGAAAACGCGTCGCGATTTCGCGCCTGACCGTGGCGATCATCGACCAGGGCACGCTGTCTGCGCAAAAAGAAAAGATACTTCTCTAGAGCATTTCCAGGGTGAGGCCCTTGGCGCGCATGCGCGTTTCAAAAGTCTCGGCATGATGAGGTTTAATCGTGAGGTCGGCGCCGCGCTTCTTGAAGAAAAGGAGGGCTTTGGTGTTTGTCTCTGACAGAGCGTAAAGAGCGGGCGTTTCGCCGTTCTTCTCATTGATGACGTTGATGTCATGGCCAAAAGAATCCACGAGGTCCGCCAGTATGGTGACATTACCGCCTTGCGCCGCGACATGAAGCGGGTGCCTGCCGCACGGATCGACCCAGTTGAAACGCGCGCCGCGGTCTTTCAAACCCTGATAGGCCGAGAAATTTCCGGCGCGCAGTGCGTTCCATTCCCTTGAATATTCGTCTTTCCATGGGCTGACCGCTGCCTGTTTCAGTATGGATGACAGGGGCGTTGATTTTCCGATGACCTGATCGGGGTCTGTAATGCGCACAACCTTGATTTCTTCCTTGCTCATGAATACCTCCTTAAGCCTGGGCGCTGACAGGTTCGGCGTGCTGCGCCTGCACGTGTCTGAGCAGATCATGCGCCATGCAACGCACATTACTCGATATTTGCGTTTTTAACTGAGAGCCGCGGCTTTGATGTGTGGAGACATATATACGGCGATCATTAAACTCGAGAACGATGTTCTGAGGATTGCCCACGCTGGATGCGCCGGCTTTGCTGAAAAGCTTGATGAGGTCGTGTTTGTCGAAGGCCGTGCATTGGCCGCTCGCAATCTGCTCCAGCTCTTTGATCTTTTTTCTGCTTAAAGAAAATTCTTCCGCGATGTCCATCGTTTCCCTGCTTTTTTAGTGATGGTTTTATACATAAGGGCGGTTATTGGTTATGTCAATGAAAACTTTGGCAGTGTTCAGAAGGGTTTAAATTGGTTAAAACTGTAAATCATGTCAGGAAACCGTTTCGGCACATTGTTCCAGTACCAGAGCTTCGGCGAGAGCCACGGGCCGGCGATCGGCTGCGTGGTTGACGGCGTGCCGCCGAAGATCAAATTGTCCGAGGCTGACATTCAAAAGTATTTAAATCGCCGCAAGCCCGGCCAGTCGCGTTTCACGACGCAGCGGCGCGAGGCGGACGAGATCAAAATTCTTTCCGGCGTGTTCGAGGGGCAGACGACGGGAACGCCGATTGGCCTGCTGGTCGAGAACATGGATGTGAAATCGAAAGACTACGCCGACATCAAGGACAAGTTCCGTCCCGGTCACGCCGATTTCACCTATATGGAGAAATACGGCATTCGTGATTATCGCGGCGGCGGACGTTCCTCTGCGCGCGAGACCGCGATGCGTGTTGCGGCGGGCGCGATTGCGCGGAAAATTCTCGCGCATGAGATCGGCGCCAAGGTGAAGATCAGCGCCTATGTCGTGCAGATCGGTCCGCACAAGGATAATGCGGCCAAGCGCGACCTCAAGAATATCGACAGGAATGATTTCTTCGCGGCGGATGCGGGCGTTACCGAAAAATGGGCGTCGTTCCTCGACAAGCAGCGCAAGGCGGGCAGCAGCGCGGGCGCGATGATCGAATGCGTGGCGAGCGGAATTCCGGCCGGGCTCGGCGCGCCGGTGTATGACAAGCTCGATGCCGATCTCGCCAAGGCGATGATGTCGATCAATGCAACGAAAGCCGTGGAAATCGGCGCTGGCTTCGAGACCGTCGAATGGGGCGGCGAGAAAAACGCCGATGAAATCCGCAAGGGAAAGAAGTTTTTATCCAACAATGCGGGCGGTATTCTCGGCGGCATCTCGACGGGGCAGGATATTATCGTGCGCGTCGCCTTCAAGCCGACCAGCTCTATTTTAACATCTCGCAAGACGATTGACGTTAAAGGCAAGGAAACTGAAATTTCCACCAAGGGCCGCCATGATCCATGCGTTGGTATTCGCGGCGCGCCGGTTGTCGAGGCGATGATGGCCTGCGTGCTGGCCGATCACTGGCTGCGGCACAAGGCGCAGTGCGGATAAAAGATATGCCCCGTAACCGCTGGAACAGACACAGGCCGCTTTTTTCCGATCCGGTTTCGCGCGATATGCGCCGGAATAAAATTCATTGGCGCGTGCTTCCGATCGTCTGGCTGGCGATCAAGAAAACCTGCACGGTGATCGGCGCGTTTGTGCTGGTGATGGTGTTCCTCAGCGTGCTCATGCTTTCGGGTCTGAATGAAAGCGCCGCGCCGCCGTTGCCGCAGAAAATGGCGCTTTATATCGAATTTAGTGATGGATTTACAGAGAAGCCTTCAGGCTCGGCGCTGGCGGGTTCTTTCAATCTTGAGCCGCCGACGGTGCACCAGTTGGTCAGCGCTATCGATCTTGCCGCGAAGGACGGGCGCGTGCTGGGCATCATGGCGCGGATGGATGGCGGTACTTTCTCCACTGCCCAGACCAAAGAAGTGCGCGACGCGCTGGCGCGTTTCCGCGCGGCCGGAAAATTCACGCGGATTTATTCGGCGTCGTACGGCGAGGCGGGCGGCGGGCTCGGGCGGTTCTACCTGGCTTCGGCGTTCGAGGAACGCTGGATGCAGCCGCTTGGCATTGTTTCCATTCCCGGCATGGCCGCCGAGATGCCGTTCTTCCGGGAGACGCTCGACAAGATCGGGGTCGAGCCGCAGTTTTTCCAGCGCAAGGAATACAAGACCGCCTATGAAAACCTGACCGCCAGGAAAATGTCGCCGCAGAACCGCGAGACGATCGAGAGTATTGTGCGTGACATGCGCGCCGTTCTGACGCACGATATCGCTGCCGACCTCAAGATCAGCCCGGTGAAGTTCGAGGCGCTGGTGAATAAGGGCCTGTTCACCGGACCGGAAGCGCTGCAGGAGAAGCTGGTCACCGAGCTTAATTATGTCGATGTGCTGGTGAACAAGATCACGGAGGAAATCACCGGCGATCCGGAAAGCCAGAAAGATATCTTTATCGATCCGAAAGCCTATCTCATCGGAATTGGCCGCGAGCAGTCCGAGCGCAATCTTGTGCGCGGGCGTTTCAGCGATCCGCGTCCGCGCGTGGCGCTGGTGCATATTAGCGGGGCGATCATGGATACGCGCATTGGTGTTTCTACGCCTTCAGGGTTTGCGGATGAAGGCATTGCCGCTGCGGACGAGATTGCGCCGGCGATTCTGGATGCTGCGGAAGATAAGGATATTAAGGCGATCGTGGTCCGGATCGACAGTCCAGGCGGATCGCCGGTCGCGTCGGAGACCATCCTGCGCGCCATCGACAAGGCGAGGGAGGAAGGCAAACCCGTCATTGTGTCCATGGGTTCGACGGCCGCGAGCGGCGGTTACTGGGTTGCGGCGCACGCGGACCGGATATTCGCGACGCCGACGACGATCACGGGTTCGATCGGCGTTGTCGGCGGCAAGTTCTCGGCCAAGGATGTCTGGCCGAAGCTCGGTGTGAACTGGGAGCGCGTCGAATGGGGACGAAATGCCGGTTTATGGTCGTTCAACACGCCCTTCAGCGCCAGCGAAGCCGAACGCATCAATGCCATGTTGGACCAGGTTTACGACGCATTCCTGAATCGTGTTTCGGAAGGACGGAAAATGTCTGTCCAGCAGGTCGACAAGATTGCCGGCGGGCGCGTTTGGTCGGGCGAAGCGGCGAAACGCGTCGGATTGGTGGATGAAATCGGCGGATTGCAGAACGCGCTGGATTACACGGCGACGCTGCTGAAGACGGAAAACCGTTTTGGCCTCGATATTATCCTGCTGCCGAAACCGCTGACGACGTTTGAAGAATTGATGGCGTTCCTGAGCGAGCAGGGGGCGGTGTATGAGGGGCTGAAATTCCAGGCGAAGCTGGGGCGGGTGACGAAACCGTTCATGGACCAGGTGGAAGTCATCAATCAGCCCGGTTTTACGACTTATGAGCCTTTGAAGGTTCGGTAAATATTGCCGGATCCCCGCCTTCGCGGGGATGACCAGATGAATCGCCGGGATGACCAGATGAATCGCGGGGATGACTTATAAGCGGCGGCGGGCCGAGCAGCATGTCGAGTTTCGTATAGATATCCAGGTATGACATCAGGATGTGATCGGGGCCGATGTTTTTTTCGATCACGGCGACGGCAGCGTTGAAACCGTAGGCGATCGGTTCGATCCGGCAGGGCAGATGCGCGCGCGCGGCGAGCACGGCGATGACGTCCTTGTGGCGGTCGCCGATATACCAGATGACGTCGTCCGCGCTGAGCGCGATGTTCATTTTCTGAAGCGTGAGCAAAATCGGCTCGGGGTTGGGTTTCGAGCGCTTGATGTCCTCGCGGAAGATCGAGACGCGGAAATATTTTTCGAGGTCGAATTTCTGGAGAATGTCGTGGCCGTAGCCCTTGCCCAAACCATTACTCGCGAGCGCCATCGGGATGTTGTGGCGCTTCAGCAATTCGAGAACGTAATAAATGCCGGGGCAGGGCTCGACGATTTGTTCCACCGGCTTGCGGCGGGCCTTATGGATGGCGCGGTGGACGAGGAGCTTGGGCGTCTTGCGCGGCGCGAGGTCGGTAACGTCGAGATTGTAACTCTTGCGCGGGAGGATTTTGTTCATCAGCTTGCGCAGCTTGAACGCGTTGTCGTCCAGCCATTCGAGGATATGCAGGAAGACCGGGTTGATGTGGCGGACGCTGGTGCCGTCCATGTCGAACAGCACGATTGTGGGCTTCGGCAGGGTCATGGGGGCGTATTATAGGCGTCATGTACTATCATGGGAAGCATTGAAAACACTGCGAATCAGGGCCTGTTGACGTTTTAGGAGGCGGGCGAAATCGCGGAGTTGCCCGCGGCGGAGGCCGGGCTTCGACGACCAGCGCTCAAGGGCGGCCTCGGAGAGCCTTCGTTTATGCTTGTCGGGCCATGGCCTTCTTTTCTTTCGGCTTTTCGGTTTCACTTCGGCGTTTTTCCGGGGAGGGGGATGGTTGTGATGTTGGGTTTTCCAGACATGAACGATTCCATGTAGCGCCGGGATGTTTCGGCACGCAGCGTATCGACGCATTGGCGCTGGGATTGCAGGGCGAGGCGCAAGGTGCCATTCGCGTCCCATTTGGCGTGCAGGCCTTCGCGCAGCAGAAAGGCAAACGCATATTCGAGAAGCTGTGCCTGGCGCGCGAGCGAAATGTCTTCGGTCATGGTCAGCTCGCGCAGCTCATCAGAGAGCTGCGTAAGGGTGTGGCGGGCCTCGGCCTCCGCCTGTTTCGGGTCGGGGAGTGTGGGAAGTGTCATAGGGAGAGTGTAGGAAATTATTCCTAGGATGTCAAGTGAGATTTGCTATTAGACAATCATCAACCATTTCAATCCAATCATTTGTATTACTTATATATTTTAATATGGTTGGTAATACTATATGTTGTTCTATATACTAATAGTAAGTGGATTGGGAATGCCCGGTCGGCGAAATGGCTTCGGTGAACACCGAAGCCTTTAGCTTTTTTTGGGGTAATTTGGAAAAACTTTTAATCCTGAGTCCTCAATACCGCCTTTTCCGTTTGTAAGTAGTTTTGTTTTTATAATGTCCATCGCTCGGTTGGGCTGTTCTTTATCTATCACATGCCGTCCTATAGGCCGTGCTATCAAATCTGCAAATTGCAATCCGGCCATATTTGCAGCTTTGGTTGTAAATTGAATATCAAATTTACATTTTCCAACGTTATAACTTAAACCTGTACCCACTTTTACACCATCGATTACTTGTCTAAAAGACAACTCCAAATCCCTATCTTCATTTTTACCCCGACTCTCGACAACTATGTGAGTTAGCTTTCCTGCCTGCCCTTTTGATTCTAAAAACATTGCAGCCCGTTCCATGCAAAACCCTAATCCCAGATTGTAAGGATTGTCTGGTTGAGTATAGCGCTGAGTAAGTCCTGTTTTATTAATGGCGGCAGCGATTATGGTGGCCGAGGAATTTTCTACGATATGAGCTATTCTGTCATTAAAAAGTTTTCGGGTGCGGGGATTTAAGAGAATAGAAAATTCATCTTCCGCTTTCCTAATTTCACGTTCATGAAAAATAATATTGTCGTGACCAAATAACTCAAATTTGAGCTTTTTTATCTGAGGAGAAAGAGAATCTGCGTAATGGTCTTTTGGTACAATACAAAAAGCTAAAACAAATACAGGATAAGAAGTGTCAATTGTGGTTAGCGAATGGTCTCCGCTTTCATCAACATAAATAATATAATCACCAAATTCTGGCATTTTCACTAATAAATCATCTTAACAATATCCCGCGCCGTCAGGCCGGCGGTTTCGTATTGCCTGGCGGGGTCGTCGTGGTCCTGGAAGATGTCGGGGAGGTAGAGATTTTTCACGCGGCAATGGGCGAGCAGGCCTTCGCGATTCATGAAATCCAGCACGAAGGCGCCGAAGCCGCCGATGGAGCCTTCCTCGATGGTGATGAGCGTGGCGTGGTTGGCGGCGAGGGTGCGGATGAGAGATTCATCGAGCGGTTTTGCGAAGCGGGCGTCGGCGACGGTGACGCGGATGTTTTTTTCCTCGAGGAGTTTGGCGGCCTTGAGGGATTCCGATAGGCGGGTGCCGTAGGAGAGGATGGCTACGCTCTCTACACTGTCATTCCGGCGCAAGCCGGAATCCATTTCGACGTTAGCGCTGGTGGGTTCCATGGACCCCGGCTTTCGCCGGGGTGACGAGGATAATGGGGATTCATAAACAATTCTTCCCTTACCGATTTCTAAAATTTCGCCCTGTGCCGGAAGCCCGGCGCCGGTGCCTTCGCCGCGCGGGTAGCGGAAAGCGATGGGGCCCGCATCATGCGCGGCGGCAGTGGCGACCATGTGGGCGAGTTCGGCTTCGTCGCTGGCGGCCATGAGGACAAAGTTTGGTAAACAGCCGAGATAGGCGATGTCGAACGATCCGGCGTGGGTCTGGCCGTCGGCGCCGACCAGCCCGGCGCGGTCGAGCGCAAAGCGGACGGGGAGATTTTGTATGGCGACGTCGTGCACGACCTGGTCGTAGGCGCGCTGCAGGAATGTGGAGTAGATGGCGCAGAAGGGTTTGAAGCCTTCGGCGGCGAGGCCGGCGGCGAAGGTGACGGCGTGCTGCTCGGCAATGCCGACATCGAAGGCGCGGTCGGGGAATTCATAGGAGAAGAGGTCGAGGCCGGTGCCGTCGGGCATGGCGGCGGTGATGGCGATGATTTTTTCGTCGCGTTTGGCTTCGGCGATTAAAGATTGCGCGAAGACTTTGGTGTAGGTCGGCGCGCCGATTTTGCCCTTGGCCTGTTCGCCGGTGACGACGTCGAATTTTTTGACGCCGTGCATTTTGTCGGAGGAATTTTCGGCGGGGAGGTAACCTTTTCCTTTTTGGGTGATGGCATGGATGAGGACGGGGCCTTCGTGATCGGAGTCGCGGATATTGCGCAGGATCGGGAGGAGGGCGTCCAAGTTGTGGCCGTCGACGGGGCCGATGTAGTAGAAGCCCATTTCCTCGAACAGCGTGCCGGTGCCGAGCGCGACGCGGGCGGCTTCTTCCGCGCGCTTGGCGGCGTGGCGCAGCGGGGCGGGGAGGATTTCGGTGAATTTTTTTCCGGCTTGCCTCGCGTTCATGTAAGGCTGCGACGAGACGAGTTTGGTGAGGTAGCGCGACATGGCGCCGACGGGCGGGGCGATGGACATGTCGTTGTCGTTGAGGATGACGATGAGGCGGGATTTCAAGGTCCCGGCGTTGTTCATGGCTTCGTAGGCCATGCCGGCGGACATGGCGCCGTCGCCGATGACGGCGATGACGTGGTTTGGCGATCTGGTGACCTGGTGATTTTGTTTTTGATTTAAATCACGTGCAACCGCCATTCCAAGAGCAGCGGAGATGGAAGTGGAGGAGTGCGCGGCGCCGAAGGGATCGTATTCGGACTCGGAGCGTTTGGTGAAGCCGGAGAGCCCGCCGCCCTGACGAAGCGTGTGCATTTGCCTGCGGCGGCCGGTGAGGATTTTGTGCGGGTAGGCCTGGTGGCCGACATCCCAGATGAGTTTGTCAGCGGGCGTGTCGAACACGGCGTGGATGGCGACGGTGAGCTCGACGACGCCGAGGCCGGCGCCGAGGTGGCCGCCGGTTTTGGAGACGGATTGAATCATGTCGCGGCGGAGTTCTTCGGCGAGGATTTTCAGTTCGGCGTCGCTCAGCGCTTTCATGTCGGCGGGGACGTGAACGCGGTCAAGAAGGGAGTCCGGCTGGGGCGCGGGGTTATGTTTCGGGGCCTGTTTCATAGACCTGCTTATGTAGCGCAAATAGCCGCGTCCGCCAAAGCTTTATTAGTTTATTGACAAGAACGGCCGGGATTTATTATACATAATTATAATTCAGTGTAATTCGGGGATGGTCATTCGGATGATCCGGGGAAGGTCATCCAGATAAACCGGGAAGGTAAAGGCAGTCATGTCAGCGCCGATAAAGCAGGAGGAGAGCTGGCCGTTCTCTTATACCAAAAAATTCCCGGCCGGGACGCCCGGCGGGGAAATCGGTGCGTTCGGCGGCATGGCGGAAGCGTTTTCAAGAATTTCCGGAGTGGCGGTTGCGGTCGGGCTTTCACGCGACGATGTCGTGATAAAGACGGCGACGATCGCGAATCTCAAAAATTTAATGTTCTACCTGGATCCCTCGCTGCTGGACCGGAAATTCAGGGCGCAGGATCCATGCCTTGCGTACACGAAAAGATTTCCTGAAAAGGGAACGATGCCGGCAGCGGCCTATGAAGATTTTGTGCGGCAATGGATTGAAAATGTTGCCGGGAGGGTTGGTGAAAATTTGCTCGTGCATCGTTACGGGCACGATGTCGCAGTGATGAGAGTGGGAAATTTTGGCGCCCTGGAGCGTTTGGCGGGCGCAATCAAGATTCAGGATGCTCAAGCAAAATTTACGCCGGGCGCGGCAAATCCGCATGCGCCGCCCGAGCGCGATCATTTATAAAGAGGCGTGGCTGCCGCGCGCCTTGTTGTTAGTGCCGGACCCCCGCCTGCGCGGGGGTGACAGTTTTCAGGATTTTCAAACGGATATAATACCGCAATTTTTATCGAAAGATATTCGCGGCGAGATCAGTTTTTTCCGCGGGATGGTTCAGGGGTAATCAAGTCCGGTGCAGCCTTCTTCCACAGCGCCCATTTTTTGAAGTAAAGACCGCAGAAGATATAGCCTGCGAGGCAGCCATAGGCTGCGTGCTCAATTAGCATCTGAAAGAATAGCCTGTAACCGCAAACGGTGCGAACGCCTTCGATAATGGCTTCACAATTGCCGTAAGAATAGAAAGATGAATCTTCGATATCACCCAGGCGATAAATCTCCATAAACAGATCGGGGATTATCGTGATGAAGCCAGCGGCTGAAATGATGTAAAGCGGGCGCAGGCGGCCTGATGCTTTCAGAATAAAATAGAGTGGCATGGCAAAGACCAGAATAATGGCCCATGCGATGAAAATAACCACGATGGAAAGCATCGCCAGATTTTCAAAGTGATTCACTATTTCATGTGGGAGTCTTGGGAAAAGACTCAGGCGCATGCGTCCGAAATTCACAATAATAAAAAGGACGGCGGGAATAACGGGCGCGAGAAGAAAGGGAACGAAGGCGTTGGGGGAATTTTCCGGTTTTTGGTTTTCAGCTTGATCCATTGGTTCCCCCTGTGACGATTAATTTTGTGTCGCTGCGCGACATGTTTTGTGCCGGATCCCCGGTCTGCGTTCGGCTTGCAGCCTCACTTGCCGGGGATGGCAATTAAGCCCGGCGTTTGAGGACGTGGTGGGCGAGTTCTTTGAGGAGTTCGGCGCGGCCTTCGAAGACCCAGAGATGGCCGATGGCTTGTTGCACCAGCATTTCGGCGCGTTCGCGCGCCTGCTGCTTGCCCATGGCGCGGACGAAGGTCGATTTGCCGGCCTGCGCGTCTTTTTTCGTGTCCTTGCCGGTGTCCTGCGGGTCGGCTTCGACATCCAGGATGTCATCGGTGACCTGGAAGGCGAGGCCGAGGTCGTAGGCGTAATTGCGGAGCGCTTTCCTGTGCGGCTCGGACGCCTTGCCGAGGATCGAGCCGGATTCACAGGCGAAGGCCATGAGCTGGCCGGTTTTCATGCGCTGCATGCGCGAGATGGTGCCAAGGTCGAAATCCTGCTGCTCGCCGATGAGATCGAGCATCTGGCCGCCGACCATGCCGTGGCCGCCTGAGGCGACGGCGAGCGAGCGGATAAGTTCGCAGCGCACGCGCGGGTCTTCATGGGTTTCGGGTTCGGAGAGAACCTGGAAGGCGAGGGTGAGCAGCGCGTCGCCCGCGAGGATGGCGGTGGCCTCGCCGTATTTTTTGTGAACGGTCGGGTGGCCGCGGCGGAGGGCGGCGTCGTCCATGGCGGGGAGGTCGTCATGGATCAGCGAATAGCAGTGAATGAATTCGACGGCGGCGGCGACGCGGCGCGCGCGGCCGGGATCGACATTGAACAGGAACGCCGAATGAACCGCGAGGAATGGGCGGAGGCGTTTGCCGCCGGCCAGCACGCCGTGGCGCATGGCGTCATAGAGCGGGGCCTCGGCGAGATCGGTTTGGGGAAGCAAGCGTTCGATGGTGCGGTTGACGGCCTCGGCGCTGTCGTCCATCGCCTGTTGCAGCCCGGGGCTGGCGTCGCGGGGGGATGGGGCCATGTCAGTTACAAGTCCTAAGTTGTAAGTTAAAAGATCTTGCGCGGCTTAGAAAAAAGAATTGAACCACAGCGAAAACACAGGCGCGTTCAGCGCGAATGTCGCTGTGCTTCGCCTGTGGCCGCTGTGGTTTAAAAAACTGGTTCACTTTCTCTGCGCTCTTCATCTGTGGTTTCATTCTTTTTGGTCGAAGGGTTTGGTGGAGAGCGAGCCGTCTTTGCCGACGGTGATTTTTTCGATTTTCGAGCGGGCGTCGCGCAGCTTGTTTTCGCAGTGCTGCTTCAGCGCGATGCCGCGCTCGTACGAGCTTATGGATTTTTCGAGCGGCGCCTTGCCGGTTTCAAGGTCGCGGACGATGGTTTCCAGCTCTTCGAGGGCTTCCTCAAAACTCATTTTTTCCAGTGCGTTAGCGGCGGCCATTTGTTTTATCAAAATGTGTTAAAGCTTTTATTTCTGGGCGGCAAAGCATAAGTCAGGCGCGGGGGAAGCTCAAGGGATTTCGGGGCGGGAAGGCGGCTCTTTCCCAATAAAACGGCAAAAAACCATTAATTGACATATTAATAGGCAAGTGTGTAATATTCCTCCATAAAAAACAGGGAGAAATACATGCAGGCAGATTCACCAGAAGCGGAAAAGTCTCAACGGACCGTCATCGCGATGCGGCACGGCGGATATGATATTAGCGGCCTGACCGAACAAGGGGCGAAAGAGGTCGAGCGCACAGGCGTGACGTTGCGGGATAAATTTAATATTGAGAAAATCCTGACAACGCCAGAACTGCGCGGCGTTCAAAGCGCCAACATCGTTTCAAACCTGCACGGAGGAAGGGTGGCGGTATTCCCGGTCAAGGCTCTTGGCCAGAGCGCAGATTTTACCGACATCATGACCATGCTGCATGAATTGCCGGATGGCGTGAGGGAAGTGCTGCTTGTTACGCACGAGTTTCAAATCAATGCCATCGCGATCAGGCTTTTGGGGGAAGAGATGGCGGTGTCGACCGGCGATGCCGTGAAAATGTCATTCAATGCCAATAGCTGGTTGGAACTCAAGCCCGGAATGGTAAAATCTCTTGCGACTATCGACAAGGATGGCGCTAAAGAGTTAGCTATAGGATCGGATTTGTCCTAAACCAGCCCGAGTTTTTTCTCGAGCGCGCCGACGAGCATCTGGCCGAGGGTGATGTGCATTTCCTGGATGCGGGCGGTGGTTTTCGACGGGACTTTCAGCGCAGCATCGCAGATTTTGGCCATGGCGGCGCCGTTCGCGCCGGTGAAGCAGACGGTCGAGAGTTTTTTGTCCCGGGCGGCGGCGAGGGCTTTCAGGACGTTGGCGCTCTTGCCCGAAGTGCTGATGCCGATGGCGACATCGCCGGGATTTCCCAAAGCCTCGATCTGCCGCGCGAAGAGTTCATCGAAGCCGAGGTCATTGCCGATGGCCGTCAGCGTGGAGGTGTCGGTGGTGAGCGCGATGGCCGCCATGGGCTTGCGGTTTTTCACGTAGCGGACGGTGAATTCGGTGGCGAGGTGCTGGGCGTCGGCGGCGCTGCCGCCGTTGCCGAAGAACAGGAGCTTGCCGCCGCCGCTTAAGGATTTCGCGCAAAGTTCGACCACTTCGCCGAAATCGCCACGTAGCGTATCGAACGTTTTCTCGGCGACGCCGAGATGTTCGCCGCTTTCGGAAGTCCAGAAGTCGTTAAGGTCAAAGGGTGTCATTTTTCTCTTTTGTCTTCCCCGCGTAGGCGGGGATCTTTGCAAGGCCCCCGCTTATAACGTTTGCCGCATTCGCGGCGGGCGCGGGGGAAGCAGTTAGTTAATTCGTCGTATCCGGCACGATGACGACTTCGCCGGGAGGCGCGTTTTTGTCGGCGGCGAGTTTTTTCGCGGCCTCGTCGTTTTCACGCTGGACCCGTGCCCGTTCTTTCGCGGCGGCGGCATGGGCGGCAGCGGCGGCGCGGTTATAGCCGAGCTGCTCGGGCGAGAGCTGGAAGCCCGCGAGGACTTTATATGAACCGGCGAGGTCCTTGTTCGGCAGCGGGATGATCTGGCGCATGCTTTCCTGGTAGGATTGCTGGTCGCCGGAATTATACGACATGTCGGCGGCGAAGATTTCCTTGGCCAGAATGGTGCCGGTCGGTGAGGTCACGGCGACGAAGAACGGGTAGGAGAAGGCGGGCTGGCCGCCACTGCGGCCCTGCGGCCCGAGCGTGCCTTCGAAATTGAGTTTAACGTCGACGGTGACGCTTTGCGGGCCGAACTGGCACTGGCTGGTGATGGAGCTCATCTCCGCGTGCGAGACCATGCTGTTCGTGGTCGGGCGGGCATTGTCGGTGAAATCGGTGAAGCTTGCCAGTTCCGGCACCACGGCGGCCTGCGGGCAGCCGTCGGAGAGGAAATTTTCGGACTTGCCGCCGGCCTTGCCGTTAAACGCGCCCCAGTCGGTGAAGCGCAGCTCCTCGACCAGCCCGTCGACGGTATTGCAGGCGGAAAGAAGGGCGGCAACGCAGGAAGTCAGGGCAATCAGGCGCAGGTTTTTCATGACGGGGCTCCTGGAGTAAATCTTGTCGTGGGGGCAAGATTACGAGACAGGGAAGGGCAAATCAATAGTACTATTTCATTGTTTTTACGCGAAGTTACGAAGAGGCGAAGCGCTTCGTGGCTTCGTTTCTTCGCGTAATTAATATTTAAGATCCCTCGACTTCGCTCGGGATGAGATGTAAATAAATGGGCATGAACAAGGCATCTTTGACAGTGTTGCTGGCGTCCCCGCGGGGCTTTTGCGCGGGGGTGGACCGCGCGATCCAGATCGTGGAAAAGGCGCTGGGGAAATACGGCGCGCCTGTCTATGTGCGGCATGAAATCGTGCACAATAAATATGTGGTGGATTCTTTGCGCGCGAAGGGCGCGGTGTTCATCGAGGAGCTGGATGAAATTCCGGCGGGGCACGAGGACAGGCCGGTGATTTTTTCGGCGCACGGCGTGCCAAAAAGCGTTCCCGAGACTGCGCGGGCGCGGGAGATGTTTTATATCGACGCGACATGCCCGCTGGTGAGCAAGGTGCACTGGGAGGCGGAGCGTTACCACAAGAACGGCAACCAGATTATTTTGATCGGCCATGCGGGGCACCCGGAAGTGATCGGGACGATGGGGCAGTTGCCGCCGGGGGCGGTGTTCCTGGTGGAGACGGTCGAGGATGTGGCGAAGCTGAATGTCGCGGATGCGTCGAAGCTGGCGTACTGCACGCAGACGACGCTGTCGGTGGATGACACGGCGGAGATCGTCGCGGCGCTGCAAAAAAAATTTCCGCAGATGCAGGGACCACATAAGGAAGATATCTGCTACGCCACCACGAACAGGCAGGCAGCGGTGAAGGCGATCGCGCCGGAAAGCGACGCGATTATCGTGATCGGCGCGCCGAATTCATCGAACTCGATGCGGTTGGTGGAAGTGGCCGCGCTGAACGGGTGCCCGAAATCGACCTTGGTGCAACGCGCTTCAGAAATTGACTGGGCGTGGCTGGAGGGCGTGAAGTCTTTGGGCTTAACGGCGGGCGCGTCGGCGCCGGAAGTGCTGGTGGACGAGGTGATCGAGCGGCTGCAGGAGAGATTCACCGTTACTATCCGCGAAATTTCAATTATCAAGGAAGATGTGCATTTCAAGGTGCCGCATATCCTGAATGATACTTCCTCGCGGGCCGCATGAATGCGCTGATCGAGAAATTCAAAAACGGGCCACGCAAGGCTCTCACGCTGATGGGCATGTCAGGCGTCGGCAAGACGCATTGGTCGTGGGCGCTGGAGAAGGCGGGCTGGCATCATTACAATCATGATTACCTGATCGGCACGAAATATCTGCGTGATGAATTGGGCGACAGCGTGAAGTGTGACGATCTGACGGCGCTGTCGGATTATGTCGGGCAGGTGGGCAAGGGATCGGTGGCGGTTGAGGAATTCAAGCGCAGGCAGGCGCGGTATATCGAGGCGGAGCGGCAATCGCTGTATGACATGTGCGACGTCATCGATCATTCGCCGGATAAATTCGTGAACGATTCCACGGGCAGTATTTGCGAGATCAATGACGAGGATCTGTTCAGGACTGTGGGCGAGCATACGCTGTTCGTTTACATCAAGGCGGGGAAAGAAGAAGAGCAGGAACTGGTGGCGCAGGCGTTCCACGAGCCGAAGCCGCTTTATTTCCAGCCCGCGCAGTTCGATGAATGGCTGGCGGAGTTCATGAAGCAGCATGGTTACGGCGGACCTGAGGATTTTTCGCGTAACGAGTTTTCGCGGTGGGTGTTTCCGAAGCTGTTTTATTCGCGGTTGCCGAAATACCAACGCATTGCGGATAAATATGGCGTGACGGTGTCGTCGAAGGAATTGCGCGGGCTGAAAAACGTGGATGAGTTTTTGAAGGCGATCGGGTTTTAAAATATTAAACGCAACGACCACAAAGAACGCAACGCGTTCAGTGATATCGTCGAGACCGTAGCGTTCGTTGCGTTTTAAATTTTTTATTGATTTTTTAAAGAGACTAAATGGGAAAAAAGGTAGAAATCTTCACCGACGGCGCGTGCAGCGGGAACCCGGGGCCGGGGGGCTGGGGGGCGATCTTGCGCTATAACGGCGTCGAGAAGGAATTGTCCGGCGGCGAGTGCGGGACCACGAACAACCGCATGGAAATGATGGCGGCTATATGCGCGCTCGAGGCGCTGAAGAAGGACTCTGTTGTTGATTTGTACACCGACAGCAAATATTTGCAGCAGGGCGTGATGGAATGGATGCCGGGCTGGAAGAAAAAGGGATGGCCGGCGCGAATCAAGAACCAGGACCTCTGGAAGCGACTCGATTCGGCGCTTTCGAACCATAAAGTGATATTTCACTGGGTTCGGGGCCATGACGGGCACGCGGAGAATGAAAGATGCGATGCGCTGGCTCGGCAAGCGATTCCAAAGTGTTAGTAACTTCCGTCCACATTCCATATCCATGGAACTCCCGGTATTAATCTTTCGTTAACCATGCGGGCGCGATGCTGAAATCGTAGTCTCGAAGCGACCTCAACTCAACAACCGGGAGGCCATTCAATGAATACGCAAGTCCGCAGTAACCAAGACGAAGTTATCCTGCCACTGCCGCCGCAACTACCCGCGGACGGCGATGACATGGCGCTTTACGCACGTTTCATGCGTCACCTGAGAAATGTTCCGAACAGCCGGATGGAGATCAAGGTGCTCTCCGCCATCCAGTTCACAGCGGACATGCTGGGGTACAGCGACGCCCATGTGGCGAAGCTGCTCGTCGATTTGGGTTTGCGCGCTCCGCAGATGGCTTTCCCGGCTGATTTTTTGAAATATGCCAGCGAGGCGATGATGCGCAACGGCTGGGAGGTCGGCGCGCCGACGCATGGATTGATCGCGCTGCACAGTCACTGGAACCGCATAGGCGAGGATAAGTTCGCGGCGTTCAAGGGCGAGTATACGCTGCTCGATGAGCGGATTTATTATTAATTAAAATTTTACCACAGCGGTCCTCCTTCGCTAAAGCTTCGGAGGACAAGCCACAGGCGAAATCACAGCGCGTTTTGGGTTTTAAGGCTCCTGTGTATTCGCTGTGAACGCTGTGGTTCTATTTTTTTTACGCGAAGTTACGAAGGAGCGAAGAAGGGCTTCGTTACTTCGGGGCTTCGCGTTTAATATTTTTTTTATTGTCATTCCGAGCTAGCGGTGAGGAATCTTCATAAATGAAACGGGGAAGATCCCTCGACTTCGCTCGGGATGGCGTGAGAGTTAATCGTTATAGGCGCCGCTGGCGGGGATACGGGAGGTGGTGCCGTCGTTCCAGCGGATTTCCTCTTCGGCGGCTTCGCGGCGGTAGCGGTATTGGTCGGGGGATTCCTCGGCGCCCGTAAACCGGCTGAGGAGATTTTCAAAACTATCCGAGAAGCCGCCTGACGTTCTTACAGGCGAATAGCGCCCGCGCGCGGCGATCATGGTTTGTTTCCAGACATCGGCGGGGAAGCTGCCGCCCGTGACGTTCTTCATCGGCGAATAATCATCGTTACCCATCCAGACGCCCGCGACGGTTTCACTGGTGAAGCCCATGAACCAGGCGTCGCGGCTGTCCTGTGAGGTTCCTGTCTTACCAGACGCGGGCCAGGGGAGGCGTGCGCGCTGGCCGGTGCCGTTCACGAGAACGTCCTGCATCATATAAGCGAGGTCGCCGATGAGGCGGGCGTCGGCGACGCGGCGGCGGCCGCGTTCCTCGCGTTTCTGATAGTACAGGGTGCCGTCCTCGCTGGTGATTTTGGTGATGGCGTAGGGGAACACGGAGCCGCCGCCGTTCGCGATCGCGGCGTAGGCGGTGGCGTGCTCGAGCAGGGAGACTTCATTCGTGCCGAGGGCGAGGGAGAGATCGGGGTTGAGTTGCGAGATGATGCCGAGGCGGCGCGCGGTGTCGACGATGTGTTCGGGGCCGACGATCCTGGCGATCTGGAAGGCGACGGTGTTGAGCGAGAGAGTCAGCGCGGCGCTCATCGGGACTTCACCCCAATATTCGCCGCCGAAATTTTGCGGGCGGTATTTTCCTTCGGTGATTTTCGCGTCCATGAAGAGGTCGTCGGGGCGGATGCCGTATTCCAGCGCGGCGAGATAAACGTAGGGTTTGAAGGACGAGCCGGGCTGGCGCTTGGCCTGGACGGCGCGGTTAAACTGGCTGGCGGCGTAGTCGCGCCCGCCGACCATGGCGAGAACGCGGCCGTCGGGGCGCATGGCGATGACGGCGCCCTGCGCGATGTGTTTTTCCTCGCCGTGTTCGAGAAGGGCCTTGAGCAAGGCTTCCTCGGCGGCCTGCTGGATTTTCGTGTCCATCGTGGTTTCGACGATGATGTCTTCCTGCGGCGTGCCGATCAAATCTTCGAGGCCGTCGACGACCCAGTCGGAGAAATAACGCTCGGCGTTGCCGCCGGTGGGTTTGGGAGCCGGGACGGGCGGGACTTTGGTGAAATTCTCAGCGTCCTCTTTTTCGATGAAGCCCGCATCGACCATGGCATTCAGCACGATGTCGGCGCGTTCCTTGGAGAGGCCGGGATTGTTCAGCGGCGAATAGCGCGAGGGTGCTTTCAAGAGACCCGCGAGTGTCGCGGCTTCCTGCAGATTGATATCCTTGATGTCCTTATTGAAGTAGAGGCGCGCGGCGGCGTCGACGCCGTAGGTGCCGGAGCCCATATAGACGCGGTTGAGATAGGCGCTGAGGATTTCATCTTTCGTCAGTTCATATTCCAGCCAGAGCGCGAGCATGGCTTCCTGGATTTTTCTTTTGAAGGTGCGTTCCTGCGACAGGAAAAGATTTTTCGCGAGCTGTTGCGTGATGGTCGAGCCGCCCTGAACATAGCGGCCATGAACAAGATTGGTGCCCATGGCGCGGAGCAGGCCGACAGGGTCGATGCCGAAATGGGTATAGAAGCGACGGTCCTCGATGGCGAGAACGGCGTAGACGAGGTGATGGGGCATTTCCTCGACGGTGATGCTGTTGCCGCGGATCTCGCCGTAGCGAGCGATGACCGAGCCGTCGGCGGCTTTGACCGTGATGGAGTTCTTGCGCTCGAAATTGGCTTTCTGGGTGATGTCGGGCAGTTCCTGGGCGTACCAGGCGCAGAGGGCGCCCAGGAAAATCCCGGCCCAAAGCGCGGCGACGAATGCCCATTTCAACGCCCAGCCCAGAAAGGACGAGGTATTGAAAAATGGTGCTTTATTACTGTTTTTGCGTGATTTTCCGGTTTTTCTGCGCGCCATGGTGCCTTCAAGTAGCCTGTTATACGCCAATAATCAAGCAATCCGGCGTCCGGGCAGGCTTCTTTCTTGACATAATCATTGGTTTCTATAAAAAAGCGGTTAGTCATTACAGAAAAGGGAAGCCGATGACCCAGAAAATAACCCAGCAAGTTTTCACCCTCGCCGCCGACGGAAAAAGTCCGAAGAGAATTGCACGAGAGCTGAATCTTTCATTGTTCGAGGTCAATGCGCGCCTGGATATTTTCAATGAAGACTCCGGAATGCGCAGCGTGAATGAAAATGTCAAACCCGGAAGATTGTTTGATGCGTTGCCACCTTCCTTAATCGATGCTTTCAAGAAGAAAGATGTTACCCCAAGAGAGGGCGAAGTGCTGTACCTGTCTACGCAGGCGTGGTCGAACAAAGGTATCGCCAATCTTTTAGAGATCAGCACAAGAACAGTAGAGACTCATCGATACAGGGCCCGGTTGAAGATCGGGGCGAGGAATATTGCGGATACAATAAGATTCGTGATGAGGGCTGCGCCGTCATTGATCGACGGATCGAAGCTTCCGGAATGGAAATTATAAGAGGCCTTCTTCGTTGATCCCGGTTTAGGAGAGCGGCGCCGCGTATCGCGCGGGCGTTTGCGCCGGCGGAGGCTTTAGAAAAGAAGAATGGCCGCGAGGCCGAGGAAAGCGAAGAAGCCGACCACGTCGGTCACGGCGGTGAGGAACACGCCGGAGGCAACGGCCGGGTCGGAGCCGATGCGGCTCAGCAGAACGGGAATAAAGGCGCCGAAGAACCCGGCGATCACGAGGTTGATGATCATGGCCGCGCCGATGACCACGCCGAGCATCGGGTTCTGAAACCATAAAGCGGCGATCATTCCCACCAGTATCGCGAACAGGCATCCGTTGATGAAGCCGACGAGGGCTTCCTTGAACACGGCGCGGGCGGCGTTGGTGCCGGAAAGCTCGCGCAGCGCGATGGCGCGGACGGCGACTGCCAAAGCTTGAGTGCCCGCATTGCCGCCCATGCCGGCGACGATGGGCATGAGGATGGCGAGGGCCACGACTTTTTCGATCGTCGCGCCGAAGAGCGAGACAACCCCGGCGGCGAGAAAGGCGGTGATGAGATTGACGAACAGCCAGCGGAAGCGGAGCGCGCTGGTGGAGAGCACGGCGCGGTACATGTCGTCCTGGTCGACGCCGGCGAGCTTGAGGAGGTCTTCCTCGGCTTCGTCGTCGATGACGTCGACGATGTCGTCAATCGTGACGACGCCGAGCAGGCGGTTGTTATCGTCGACCACGGGCGCGGAGGTGATGTCGCCGCGGCGGAAGATGTGGGCGAGCTCTTCCTGGTCCATGGTCGCGGGGATGGGTTTGATTTCATCGAGCGCGAGGTCTTCCATTTTGACGGGGCGTTTTGAGCGGATGACGCGGTTCAGCGGGATTTGCCCGAGCACGTGATAGGCGGGATCGATGACGAAGATGTCGAAAAAATCTTCGGGCAGGTCTTCGCCGGCTTCTCTTAAATAGTCGATGGTTTTGCCAACGGTCCAGAATTGCGGGACGGCGACGAGCTCGCGCTGCATGAGGCGGCCTGCGCTGTGTTCGGGGAAGTTCAAACCTTCTTCAACCGCGAGACGGGTTTTGGCGGAGAGCTTGCGGATGATTTCGTGGCGGAATTCCTGGTCGAGGTCGAGGACGAGGCCGAGCGCGTCGTCGGATTCAAGGCGCGAGATGATCTCGGCGACCTGGTCGGCGGAGAGAGCCGAGAGCGCGGCGCGGCGCAGTTCGGAATCCATTTCCGCGAAGACGATGGGGTTCATCGTTTCGGCGCACATCAGGAGAAGCTCGCGGCGTTCCTCGTCGGTGATCTTTGCAATGAGGTCGGCGATGTCGAACGGCGGCATGCCCTGCAGGATGGCGTGCACCATGTCGGTGTCCTGCGCGCGCACGGCGTCAGTGATGTCCCTGATCTCGCGGTCGGTCAGGAGGAAGGGTGCATCGCCGGCGCTGTCGGTTATGTCGTTAAGGCTTTCATCGGTCATGGTGGCCCGCCGATAGGGGTTTAAAGTTTAAAATCTCTGGCCACCATTACCTTATTCGGGATTTAGATCAAGCGTTTATTCTTCTCCGTCATCCCGGCGAAAGCTGGAATCCATGGAAAGGCCGGAGGCAGATTGAGCTAACGGATGAATGGATCCCGGCTTTCGCCGGGATGACAATAAGGGAGCCGGGATGACGAT
>CAADGI010000019.1 GCA_900696495.1 uncultured Alphaproteobacteria bacterium | reverse complement strand
GGAAGTTCTTCGAAAACAGCTTCGTCAAAGCCGCCGTCAGCGTCGTCTTGCCGTGGTCAACGTGACCGATCGTCCCAATGTTCACGTGCGGCTTGTTACGCTCGAATTTCTCTTTTGACATTTTAGTGCTCCTTTTTTCAAACTTTCAAATCGTTATAAAATCTTAACCGGCGAGTTTCGCCTTGACCTCTTCAGCCACGTTCGCCGGAACCGCGGCGTAGTGATCGAATTGCATCGTGTATTGCGCGCGGCCCTGAGACATCGAGCGCAGCGTGTTGATGTAGCCGAACATCGAAGCCAGCGGCACCAATGCAGTAACTACTTTCGCGTTACCGCGATCTTCCATGTTGTTGATCTGGCCGCGGCGCGAGTTCAGATCGCCGATGACGTCGCCCATATATTCTTCGGGCGTGACGACTTCGACTTTCATCATCGGCTCGAGCAATTGCGGGCCGGCCTTGGCAACGGTTTCCTTGAAAGCGGCCTTGGCGGCGATTTCGAATGCCAGCGCCGAAGAGTCGACGTCATGGTACGAACCGTCAATCAGGCGGACCTTGAAATCGACGACCGGGAAGCCGGCAATGATGCCCGTTTCCTTGGCGATATTAAGGCCTTTTTCAACGCCGGGGATGTATTCCTTGGGAATGGCGCCGCCGACGATTTCGTTCAGGAATTCATAGCCTTTTCCGGGCTCGTTCGGCTCGAACACCACCGTCATTTTCGCGAACTGGCCGGAACCGCCGGTCTGTTTCTTGTGCGTGTAGGTGACTTCGGCCTTTTTCGTGATCGTTTCGCGGTAAGCAACCTGCGGCGCGCCGATATTCGCTTCGACCTTGAATTCGCGCTTCATGCGGTCGACGAGAATGTCGAGGTGCAGTTCGCCCATGCCCTTCATGATCGTCTGGCCGGATTCATGGTCGACCGAAACGCGGAAGGACGGGTCTTCGCCAGCCAAGCGTTGGAGTGCGATACCCATTTTCTCCTGGTCGGCCTTGGTTTTCGGCTCGACGGCGATCTCGATAACGGGATCGGGGACTTCCATGCGCTCAAGAACGATCGGCGCGCCCGGGTCGCACAGCGTGTCGCCGGTCGTCGTGTCTTTCAGACCGACGAGGGCCACGATGTCGCCGGCTTCCGCCTGCTTGATCTCTTCGCGGTTGTTGGCATGCATCAGCAGCATACGGCCGATACGTTCTTTCTTGTCTTTAACAGAGTTAACGACATAGGAACCGGCTTCGAGCTTGCCTGAATAAATACGGACGAAGGTCAGCGTGCCGACGAACGGATCGTTCATGATCTTGAACGCAAGACCGGAGAACGGCGCGTCTTCCGACGGCGGACGAGTATCATCTTCATCGCTGTCGACTTTTTTACCCTGAACGGCGCCGACATCCAGAGGAGACGGGAGGAAGTCAACAACCGCATCCAGCATCGGCTGAACGCCTTTGTTCTTGAAAGCGCTGCCGCACATCATGGGAACGAGTTTGAACGCAATCGTGCCTTTGCGGATGCAGCGTTTCAGCGTTGCGATGTCCGGCTCCTTGCCGTTCAGGTACGCTTCCATCGCGGCGTCGTCCATTTCGACGGCCTTCTCGATCAGCTTCTCGCGATATTCCTTGGCTTTGTCCAGCAGGTCGGCAGGAATGTCCTTGATCTGGAACGTCGCGCCGAGCGTGTCCGAATCCCAGATGATCGCCTTCATCGTGATCAGGTCGACAATGCCGACGAAATCAGATTCAACGCCGATGGGAAGCGTCAGAACAGCCGGGTCGATTCCGAGGCGCTTTTTAACGGAGTCGATGCAGTCATAGAAATTCGCGCCGATCTTATCCATCTTGTTGGCGAAGATGATACGCGGAACGCGGTATTTGTCACCCTGACGCCAGACGGTTTCAGTCTGCGGTTCGACGCCCTGGTTGCCGTCGAGAAGGCAGACCGCGCCGTCGAGAACGCGGAGCGAGCGCTCAACTTCAATCGTGAAGTCGACGTGGCCGGGCGTGTCGATAATATTCATGCGGAACATCTGGCCGGGGTGCGTACCGTGCTCGGGGCCCTTCCAGAAGGTCGTCGTCGCAGCAGACGTAATCGTGATGCCGCGCTCCTGCTCCTGCTCCATCCAGTCCATGGTGGCCGCGCCGTCATGCACTTCGCCGATTTTGTGCGACTTGCCCGTGTAATACAGGACGCGTTCGGTCGTCGTCGTCTTACCGGCGTCAATGTGCGCCATGATGCCGAAGTTGCGGTATTGGTCGATGGGGTGAGCGCGTGACATTATATATGTTCCTCTATTTATCCGTTTTTCTTACCAGCGGTAGTGCGCGAAAGCCTTGTTGGCTTCGGCCATCTTGTGGGTGTCGTCGCGCTTCTTGATCGCGTTGCCGCGGTCGTTGGCGGCGTCGAGAATTTCCGATGCAAGGCGTTCGGTCATGGTTTTTTCCGAGCGGCTGTTGGCGCCTTCGATGATCCAGCGGATCGCGAGGGCAATGCCGCGGTCATGGCGGACTTCAACCGGCACCTGGTAGGTGGCGCCGCCGACACGGCGCGAGCGGACTTCGAGTTTCGGCTTGATACGCTTAAGGGCACGGTGGAAAACCATCATGCCCTTGTTTGTCGCTTCTTCCGTCTCGCCTTCGAAATTCTGGTTCGCGGCTTTTTTCTCGATGATCTCGAGCGCGCCGTAAACAATGCGTTCCGCCACGGACTTCTTGCCGCGCGTCATGACGCAATTGATGAATTTGGAAAGAACAAGATCCCCGAATTTCGGATCGGGAAGAATTTCGCGTTTATCTGCCTTGTGACGACGTGACATGTTTTCTCCTGATTATTTAGGGCGTTTCGCGCCGTAGCGGGAACGGGATTGTTTACGGTCTTTAACGCCCTGCGTGTCGAGCGTGCCGCGGATGATGGTGTAGCGAACGCCGGGAAGGTCTTTAATACGGCCGCCGCGCACCATGACGACCGAGTGCTCCTGCAAATTGTGGCCTTCGCCGGGGATGTAGCAGATCACTTCCATGCCGGTGGTCAGGCGAACCTTCGCGACCTTACGAAGCGCCGAGTTCGGCTTTTTCGGGGTCGTTGTATAAACGCGCGTGCAAACGCCGCGACGTTGCGGGTTGCTTTTCAGCGCGCGGTTCTTTTTCCTGTTCACCGCTTTCTGGCGCGGCTTGCGGATGAGTTGTTGAATTGTCGGCATTAAAAATTCCCTTATAAAAAATAAAAGTCTCAAACAACCGGGCCCCGGCTACATTGGTCCAGGGCAAATTCTGTTTTGGATGGGGCATTTAGCGCGGATTACAGGGACGAGTCAATTAAATCCATGTCTTCCACAGAGCATCCGGCAAGTTTCGATTCGCGCTACGAGAGATCAAAACCGCTTGTTCGGATGTTGCATTTCCCTACTAAAAATCAGGCTTTTTCAGGAAACCCAACGAGCTGCGTTTAAGCCTTAAACAGCGGCCTACGGCCAGCCCATCCATTCAATTGCGGCGGAATATAGGGAAAGAGCGCGGGAAGGTCAAGGAATTATTAATCAATCGTAACGAAGGGAAAAACAGCCAAAATCTTTTGCTAAAACCACCCTTGCTTGCCCCTCAAACCCTTCCCGGCTGCGTGTTTATTAATATATTATGTAAATTATATGTCTCTTCCGGGGTGAAAAAAATTGTACTGTACCTGGTGACCATGAGATTCAGTCGGTAATTTTTCTTTTTGTTCCGCTGTCAGGGGGCCTACCAAATCAACAATATAAGTCGGGGATTGGCCAGGTTTTGACGGCAATACTATCCTTGCATCGGACAATGGTCCTTCTGTTGAATATATGCTGAACTGGCTAACGATTTGGCTGAGTTCTTGTTTAATTCTGTCGCGTGTTGATGACATTTTTTTCCTTTAAGTTACTTTATAATTAACTATGACAATTGATAGACATGTCTTTTTCTGATTGCAACCAGAGTTTTGACAACTTTCGCGATTGCTTTAAACGGCTTCCTCGACCCGGAGGGATGTGTTCTCGACAGCCGTAACCTTGACCTTGCGCCCCGCCGGAATGTCCTGAGCCGAAACCACCTTCCAGCGCGTGTCATCGACGTAAAGCTCGCCGTTGCCGTTGACGATATCGGAAGCCAGCGTGAAATGGCGGCCAACATATTGCTCGCCGCGGCGATTAATAGTTGATTTCGGCACTTCGTCCTTTTTGCTTTTCTTGTAGACCTGCCAACCCGCCGCCATCACGAGCGAGAGCGCCGCCCAGACAAGCAGGAGCACCGGTCCCGAAATTCCCGGCGTAGCGTAATCAAGAACGCCGACGATGATTGCCGCAATCCCGGGCCAGAGAAAAATCGCGCTCGGCACGAAAATCTCGAGAACGATCAGCGCCGCGCCCAGAACCAGCCAGTGCCAGTATTCAATCGTATTCAAAAACTGGATCATGGCTTGGATAATCCTTTTTTCGCGTCATTGACGAGATCGGTAATGCCGGCGATCGAGCTCATGATGCCGCTCGTTTCCATCGGCATGAAGATCGTTTTCTGGTTCGGCGAATGAGCGAAAGCCGCCAGGGCCTCGACATATTTCTGGGCGATGAAATAGTTCACCGCCTGGACGTCGCCTTTTGCAATCGCGTCGGAGACCATGGATGTCGCACGGGCTTCGGCTTCGGCGGCGCGTTCGCGGGCTTCAGCATCGCGGAACGCGGCCTCCTTGCGGCCTTCCGCCTCGAGAACGGCTGCCTGTTTTTCACCTTCAGCGCGCAAGATCGCAGCTTCTCTTGCGCCGGACGCTTCGAGAACCGTCGCGCGCTTGTCGCGCTCGGCCTTCATCTGGCGGGCCATTGAGTCAACAAGATCGCGCGGCGGTGAAATGTCCTTGATTTCGATACGCACGACCTTGACGCCCCATGGCGCGGTCGCATCGTCGACGATTTTCAAAAGACGCGCGTTGATCTGGTCGCGCTCGGACAGAAGATCATCCAGCGCCATCGAGCCCATCACGGTCCGCAGGTTCGTCATGGTCAAATTCAAAATCGCATTTTCAAGATCGCGCACTTCGTACGCGGCCTTGGCGGCATCTATGACTTGAAAGAACACAACGCCGTCGACTTTCACCAGCGCGTTGTCCTTGGTGATGACTTCCTGAGAAGGAACGTCGAGAACGGTTTCCATCATGTTCATGCGCGCGCCGATAGCGTCGATGATCGGAAAGATAAAATTGAGGCCGGGAAATAATGTCTTGGTATAGCGGCCGAAGCGTTCGACCGTGTATTGCATACCCTGCGGCACCTGCTTGACACCCTTGAAGACAAGAATGAGGCCCACAAAGGCAACGACGACAAAAAACACTTCCATGTTTATTTCCCCTTTTTATGCTTGCACGCGAAAGTTTAAAGCAGACAGGCTGTTAAATAAAGGCACAAAAAAGGGCTCCCCCTATAAAGGCGGAGCCCTTTTTCAATTTGTTTTAACCTGACTAAGCAGCAGCTTCCTTGCGGCGGCGCGGCTTGTCGGCTTCCTCTTCGGCTGCGGGCGGCGCGACGGCTGCCACTTCGCCGGCGGCGACAGCAGCGGCCTGCTGGGCCTTCTGCGCATCGAGGGCAACGCGGTCGCGCTCGGCGGCAACGCGCTTGAGCGTGTTGACGTAAGCGCCCGTTCCCGCAGGAATGAGGCGGCCGACGATAACGTTCTCCTTGAGACCCGAGAGGCGGTCCATCTTGCCCTGAACCGCGGCTTCGGTAAGGACGCGCGTGGTTTCCTGGAAGGATGCGGCCGAGATGAACGAGCGCGTCTGCAGAGACGCTTTCGTAATACCCTGCAGCACCGGCTTGCCGGCGGGCGGACGTTTGCCGTCTGCCTTGAACTGGCGGACTGCCTGGTCGAATTCCTCGCGGTCGATATGCTCGCCCACGAGATATGTGGAATCGCCAACAGACTGGACTTCGATCTTCTGCATCATCTGGCGAACGATCACCTCGATGTGCTTGTCGTTGATCTTGACGCCCTGGAGACGGTAGACGTCCTGGATCTCGTTGATGAGATAATCAGCGAGCGCCTCGACGCCGAGAACATCCAGGATGTCGTGCGGAACCATCGCGCCGTCGAGGATCGCATCGCCCTTGCGGACGAAATCGCCCTCGTGGACCGCCAGGTGGCGGCCTTTCGGGATCAGGTATTCGCGCGGCTCTTCACCGGCAGCCGACGGCTTCACGATGATGCGGCGCTTGGACTTGTAATCCTTGCCGAATTCAACGTAACCGTCGATGTCGGAGATAACAGCGAAGTCCTTCGGACGGCGCGCTTCGAACAGCTCGGCCACGCGCGGCAGACCGCCCGTGATGTCGCGCGTTTTCGAAGATTCGCGCGGGATACGGCCGATGATGTCGCCCGCCTTGACGTCCTGCCCGTTCTCGACCGAGAGAATGGTGTCAACCGGCAGGTAATAGTTGGCCGGCAGGCCGTTCGGCAGCGTGATGATCTTGCCTTTCTTGTCGAGCAGGGAAATTCTCGGCTTGAGATCGCCGCCCTTGGGCTGCGAACGCCAGTCGATGACTTTCTTGTTCGAAATACCGGTGGCTTCGTCCATCTGTTCGGTGACGGAGACGCCCTCGACGAGGTCGAAGAAATGCGCGACGCCGTCTTTTTCCGTCAGAACAGGAATGGTGTAAGGATCCCACTCAGCCATTTTCTGACCGGGCTTCACCTTGGCGCCATCTTCGATCGTCAGGCGCGCGCCGTACGGAATACGGTGTGCGGCTTTTTCCGCGCCCTTCTTGTCCTTCAGGATGATCTCGGTGTTGCGGCCCATGACAATCGGCACGCCTTCCGAGTTCTTGACGATGTTCTTGTTGCGGATTTCGACAGTCGACTCGATGTTCGCTTCCACGCTCGAGCGTTCCGCGCCTCTTTGCGCGGCGCCGCCGATGTGGAACGTACGCATCGTAAGCTGCGTGCCGGGTTCGCCGATCGACTGCGCGGCCATGACGCCGATCGCTTCGCCGATATTGACGGACGTTCCGCGCGCGAGGTCGCGGCCATAGCATTTGCCGCAGATGCCGTGATTGTCGCCTTCGCAGGTGAGAACCGAACGGACCTTCACTTCGTCGATGCCGGCGGTTTCGATCTGCTCCGCGCCGGTTTCGTCGATCAACTGGCCCGCCTTGACGATGGGCTTGCCCGTCAGCGGGTTTTGCACATCGATAGCAGCTGTCCTGCCGAGGATACGCTCGGACAATGTTACGATCACATCCGCGCCGCTCATGACGGGGCCGATGGTGACGCCGTTTTTCGTCTTGCAGTCTTCCTGCGTGATGATCGCGTCCTGCGCGACATCGACGAGGCGGCGTGTCAGGTAACCCGAGTTCGCGGTCTTCAGCGCCGTATCGGCGAGACCCTTACGGGCGCCGTGCGTCGAGTTGAAGTATTCGAGAACCGAGAGGCCTTCCTTGAAGTTCGAGATGATCGGCGTTTCGATGATCTCGCCGGACGGTTTGGCCATCAGGCCGCGCATACCCGCGAGCTGGCGGATCTGGGCTGCGGAACCCCGCGCGCCCGAGTGCGCCATCATGTAGACCGAGTTCAGATTGCCACTCGAGATGTCGGAAATGCCTTTCATCATGGCATCGGCCACGTCGTCGGTGCATTTCGACCAGATGTCGACAACCTTGTTGTATTTTTCACCTTTAGTGATGAGTCCGTCCTGGTACTGCTGCTCGAACTCCTTCACTTTCTGGTAAGCGGATTCAACGAGCTTCTGCTTCGCCTCGGGGATGATCAGGTCATCCTTACCGAAGGAAATACCGGCGACGCATGCATAGCGGAAGCCGAGCTTCATCATCCGGTCGCAGAAAATGACCGTCTCTTTCTGACCGCAGTGGCGGTAGATCGTGTCGATCAGGTTCGTGATTTCCTTTTTCGTCAGAACCGTGTTCAGCGCGCTGAACGGTACGTTTTTATTACGCGGCAGCAGGTCAGACATGATAATCCGGCCCGGTGTCGATTCAACAATGATCGTCTTCGGCTCACCATTTTCATCAACCGTGTGGTAACGGCACTTGATCTTCGCGTGCAGCGAGAGAACGCCCTCTGTCAGCGCGTGGTGGATTTCACCGGAGCCGCGGAAAACCATGCCTTCGCCTTTTTGCTTATCAAGGGCGATAGACAGGTAATACAGGCCGAGAATGATGTCCTGCGTCGGAACGATGATCGGTTTTCCGTTCGCGGGAGAGAGAATGTTGTTCGTCGCCATCATCAGGACGCGGCTTTCAAGCTGTGCCTCGATCGAGAGCGGAACGTGAACGGCCATCTGGTCGCCGTCGAAGTCCGCGTTGAACGCCGTGCAGACCAGCGGGTGAAGCTGGATCGCCTTGCCTTCGATCAGGACGGGCTCGAACGCCTGGATGCCGAGGCGGTGCAGCGTCGGCGCGCGGTTCAGCATGACCGGGTGTTCGCGGATGACTTCTTCAAGAATGTCCCATACTTCGGGACGCTCTTTTTCGACCATGCGCTTGGACGCCTTGACCGTCGAGGCCAGGCCGTACATTTCCAGCTTGTGATAGATGAAGGGCTTGAACAGTTCGAGCGCCATTTTCTTCGGGATGCCGCACTGGTGCAGTTTCAGTTCCGGACCCACGACGATGACGGAGCGGCCGGAATAGTCGACGCGCTTGCCGAGAAGGTTCTGACGGAAACGGCCCTGCTTGCCTTTCAGCATGTCGGAGAGCGATTTCAGCGGGCGCTTGTTGGCGCCGGTGATGACGCGGCCGCGGCGGCCGTTGTCGAACAATGCGTCAACGGATTCCTGCAGCATGCGTTTTTCGTTGCGCACGATGATGTCAGGGGCGCGCAGTTCAATCAGGCGCTTCAAACGGTTGTTACGGTTGATGACGCGGCGGTACAGGTCGTTGAGATCCGACGTCGCGAAACGGCCGCCATCCAGAGGCACCAGCGGGCGCAGTTCGGGGGGCAGGACAGGAACGATATCCATGACCATCCACTCGGGACGCGCACCGGACGAAATAAAGGATTCGATCAGTTTGAGGCGCTTCACGAGCTTCTTGCGCTTGGCTTCCGACGATGTCTCGCGAAGATCTTCCTCGGCCTTGGCTTTTTCCGCATCGAGGTCGATCGCCATCAGGATTTTCTTGAGGGCCTCGGCGCCGATACCGGCTTCGAACGTGCCTTCGCCGAATTCATCCTGCGCGGCATAGTATTCTTCTTCCGACAGAAGCTGGAACGTCTTGAGCGAGGTCATGCCCGGCTCGATAACCACGAAATTTTCGAAGTACAGAACGCGCTCGAGCTCTTTCAGCGTCATGTCGATGATGAGGCCGATACGCGAGGGCAGCGATTTCAGGAACCAGATGTGAGCGACGGGCGATGCGAGGTCGATGTGACCCATGCGCTCGCGGCGCACTTTTGTAAGGGTAACTTCAACACCGCATTTTTCGCAGATAATGCCCTTGTACTTCATGCGCTTGTACTTGCCGCACAGACATTCATAGTCCTTGATCGGCCCAAAGATACGCGCGCAGAACAGACCGTCTTTCTCGGGCTTGAATGTGCGGTAGTTGATCGTTTCCGGCTTTTTGACTTCGCCGAACGACCAGCTGCGGATTTGCTCCGTGCTCGCGATCGAGATGCGGATGCTGTCAAAGCTTTGCGGACCCGTTGGGGTGCCGAAGAGGTTCATTAGCTCGTTCATGGTTCTTTTCCTTTATCTCAATCTTCTTATTAAGAGCCGCTGCTCTGTTTCATGTCGACATTCAGGCCCAGCGCCTTCAGTTCCTTGACGAGAACGTTGAAGGATTCCGGGATACCGATTTCGAAATTGTCTTCGCCGCGCACGATCGCTTCGTAGACTTTCGAGCGGCCCGCGACGTCGTCGGATTTCACGGTCAGCAGTTCCTGCAGCGTGTAAGCCGCGCCGTAGGCCTGCAGCGCCCAGACTTCCATCTCCCCGAAGCGCTGGCCGCCGAACTGGGCTTTACCGCCGAGAGGCTGCTGCGTGACGAGCGAGTACGGACCGATGGAGCGTGCGTGGATCTTGTCGTCGACAAGGTGGTGCAGCTTCAGCATGTACATGTAACCGACGGTCACCTGGCGGAAGAATTTCTCTCCCGTACGGCCGTCGATCAGCGTGACCTGGCCCGACGTCTGGAGGCCTGCCTTGCTCAGCAGTTCCGTGATGTCGGACTCTTGCGCGCCATCGAATACCGGTGTCGCCATCGGGACGCCGCCGCGCAGGTTGTTCGCCATTTCAAGAACCTGGTTATCATCCAGTTTCGTGACTTTTTCCTTGTACTCGCGCTCGCCGTAAACTTCTTTCAGTTTACCATGCAGCTTCTTGGCTTCGCCTTCTGCGGGCTTCTTCTTGTTCGCGAAGCTGTCGATCATCTGGCCGATCTGCTTACCGAGGTTGGCCGAAGCCCATCCCAGGTGCGTCTCGAGGATCTGACCGACGTTCATACGCGAAGGAACGCCGAGCGGGTTCAGCACGAGGTCGACGGGCGTGCCGTCTTCCAGGTACGGCATGTCTTCCGCAGGCATGATTTTCGAAACCACGCCCTTGTTGCCGTGACGTCCGGCCATTTTATCGCCGGGCTGGGTCTTGCGCTTCACGGCGACGAAGACTTTAACCATCTTCATCACGCCAGGCGGGAGTTCATCGCCGCGCTGGAGTTTTTCGACCTTGTTCTCGAAACGCTCTTTCAGGTTGTCGACGGCCTCATCGAATGTCTTCGACATGGCTTCGATTTCCGTCATGCGTTTTTCGTTGTCGATGACGATTTCGCGCCACAGACCGCGCTTGATCTCCTCGAGGTCCGAAACTTTCAGCTTCGTGCCCTTCTTGATCTTGGCATCTTTCGGCGCTGTGGAAACCGTCTGGCCGACGAGGATATCGCTGAGGCGGCCGTAAAAGCCGTCTTCCAGGATCTTGCGTTCGTCGTCGCGGTCTTTCGCGAGGCGCTCGATCTCCTGTTGCTCAATCGAAAGCGCACGGGCGTCCTTGTCGATGCCGCGGCGGTTGAACACGCGGACCTCGACGATCGTTCCCTGCGCGCCCGGAGGCAGGCGGAGCGAAGTGTCTTTTACGTCCGCGGCTTTTTCGCCGAAGATCGCGCGGAGGAGTTTTTCCTCGGGCGTCATCGGGCTTTCGCCTTTCGGCGTGACTTTACCGACGAGGATATCGCCGGGCCCGACTTCGGCGCCGATATGGACGATACCGGCTTCGTCGAGATGCTTCAGCGCTTCTTCGCCGACGTTCGGGATGTCGCGCGTGATTTCCTCGGTGCCGAGTTTCGTATCGCGCGCCATGACTTCGAATTCCTCGATGTGGATCGAGGTGAAGATGTCGTCAGACACAATACGTTCGGAAACAAGGATCGAGTCTTCGAAGTTGTAGCCGTTCCAGGGCATGAACGCGACGAGCACGTTACGGCCGAGGGCCAGTTCGCCAAGCTGCGTCGAGGGACCGTCGGCGATGATGTCGCCGGCTTTCACCTTGTCGTTCACTTTGACGAGCGGTTTTTGCAGGATGCAGGTGTTCTGGTTCGAACGCTGGAATTTCGACAGCTTGTAGATGTCGACAACCGGCTCGTCCGAGCGCAGCTCTTCCGTGGCCTGAACGACGATACGGGTTGCGTCCACTTTCGTGACGACACCGGAGCGTCTTGCCGAAACGGCGGCGCCGGAGTCGCGGGCGACGGTTGCTTCCATGCCGGTGCCAACCAGCGGCGCGTCGGAGCGCAGCAGCGGCACGGCCTGGCGTTGCATGTTCGAGCCCATCAGCGCGCGGTTCGCGTCGTCGTTTTCGAGGAACGGGATCAGCGACGCGGCGACGGAGACGATCTGCTTCGGCGAAACGTCGGCATATTCAATCTGGTCCGTCGGCGCGATCAGGTTTTCACCGCCCTTACGGCACTGAACGAGGTCGGATACGAACTTGCCATTCTTGTCGAGTTCCGCGTTGGCCTGGGCGATCGTGTATTTCGCCTCTTCCATCGCCGACATGTACACGACTTCGCCGGTCACTTTGCCGCTGACAACCTTGCGGTACGGGCTCTCGATGAAACCGTACTGGTTGACGCGGGCGAACGTGGCCAGCGAGTTGATCAGGCCGATGTTCGGACCTTCCGGTGTTTCGATCGGACAGATACGGCCGTAATGGGTCGGGTGAACGTCGCGGACTTCGAAGCCTGCGCGTTCGCGGGTCAGACCGCCCGGACCGAGAGCCGAGAGGCGGCGCTTGTGCGTGATTTCGGACAGCGGGTTCGTCTGGTCCATGAACTGCGAAAGCTGCGAGGAGCCGAAGAACTCGCGAACTGCCGCCTGCGCGGGTTTCGAGTTAATCAGGTCGTGCGGCATGAAGGTGTCGATATCGACAGAGCTCATGCGCTCGCGGATCGCGCGCTCCATGCGGAGCAGACCGATACGGATCTGGTTTTCCATCAGTTCGCCGACGGAGCGGACGCGGCGGTTGCCGAGATTGTCGATGTCGTCGACTTCGCCGCGGCCATCCTTGAGCTCGTGCAGGTAGCGCAGGATCGCGAGGATGTCGTCTTTCGAGAGAACGCGGAACGTATCCGGAGCTTTCAGGTCCAGGCGGCCGTTCATTTTCACGCGGCCGACCGGCGAAAGGTCGTAACGCTCGGCGTCGAAGAACAGCGAATTGAACAAGGTCTCGGCGGATTCAACCGTCGGCGGTTCGCCGGGGCGCATCACGCGGTAGATGTCGATTAAAGCCTCTTCACGCGTATCGCATTTATCGATCAGCATCGTGTTGCGGACATAGGGGCCGACATTGAGGTGGTCGATCGCCAGGACCGGCACTTCGTCCACTTTCAGGGCTTCCAGTTTCGCGAGGTCATCTTTCGACAGCTCATAACCGGCTTCGAACACGACCTGGCCTGTCTTGTTGTCGATAACGTCGATTGCAAGATATTGCGAAATGAGCTGCTCATCCTGAACGAGAATTTCCTTCAGGCCGCTTTCACCCAGTTCGCGCGCCTTGCGCGGGGTGATCTTGGCGCCCTCTTCGGCCACGACCTTGCCGGTCTTGGCATCAACGAGGTCATACGTCATTTTAACGCCGCGGAAACGCTGGGCGTCGAAATCCGTCTTCCAGCCTTTCTTGTCTTTCTTATAAGTGATGGTCTTGTAGAACGTGCTGAGGATTTCCTCATTCGTCATGCCCTGAACCATCAGCGTGTCGATATCCTTGCCTTTATCTTCCTGCTTGGCGCGGTAGGCGGCGGTCTGGGCCGAGTCCAGCGCGCGCAGCATGGTGGTTACGGGCAGTTTGCGGCGGCGGTCGATGCGGACATACATATGGTCCTTCGCATCGAATTCGAAATCCAGCCAGGAACCGCGGTAGGGAATGACGCGGGCAGCGAAAAGATATTTACCGCTGGCGTGAGTCTTGCCGCCGTCATGATCGAAGAAAACGCCGGGGCTGCGGTGCATCTGCGATACAATGACACGCTCCGTACCGTTTACAATAAACGTTCCGTTGTTGGTCATCAGCGGCATATCGACCATGTAGACATCCTGCTCTTTGATGTCGCGGATCGAACGCAGGCCTGAATCTTCGTCGATATCGAAAACTGAAAGGCGGAGCGTCACGCGGAGCGGGGCCGCATAGGTCATGCCGCGCTGCTGGCATTCCTCGACGTCATATTTCGGCTCTTCGAGCTCGTAACGCACGAAGTCGATTTCGGCCTTGTCGGCGAAATCCTTGATCGGGAATACGGAACTGAACACTTCCTCAAGGCCCTGACTGGCGCGCTCTGTGGCGGGAATGTTCATCTGCAGAAATTGTTCGTAGGAGTTGCGCTGAACCTCGATCAGGTTCGGCATCTGGGCGACTTCTTCAATACGGCCGAAGGAGCGGCGGATGCGCTTGCGGCCGGTGAAGCTTTCAACGCTGTTGGCAGGCGTTGCGTGACGCTGGATCGGCGTGTGTTTTGCTATCTTGATCGGCTTCAGGTTCTTGGGGGCTTTGGAGGGTTTTTTTGATTTGCTGGCGCTCATAATTTTCAGTCCTTGTTTTTTCCTCTGCGGGCCTGTCCGATCGTGGGCACGAATCGGCGGCGACCCCTTGTTTCAAAGCATAAAAGGCCGCGTCTTTATCTTCGTTTCCGAGAAAAAGATGCAGCTTTTACAAATATTTATCTACGGAGCGGAACCCCGGTCAGTCTTAAAGCGTTCACGTCGTGCCCGAAATTTTGTCAGTTATATGGACCACGCCCAAAATAATGTCAACTGGATTCACTAATGAATCTTTTCAAGGGCATCAGTTATATATTATGAAAACCAAACGGCTTTATTCACGGCCTGGCGTCGGAGTTTCGGTAACGATTGCAGTCGCGCTGACAGGCATACTTTGACCATCCCTTTTCGCATCTCCCTGCAGGACAGACTCTTCATGCTTGCCGCAACCGCTTGCAATGCTGAAACCAGCCACCAACATTACCGCAAGAACAGCCACTGCCGCCCCGGGCGCTTCAAGCGCGGAACTCGCATTATTATTACCGACATTTCTCATTTCCCAACTCCAAATTTAATGCTGTGTTATAGCAATTAACCAAATCGGCTGGCAATAAAAAAAGAGGGGCCAAGCTTTCAAGGCGGGCCCCTCTTTCGTGTTCTCTCCAGTGTCATCCCCGCGCAGGCGGGGACCCGGGAAATCGTCACAAGATCCCGGCTTTCGCCGGGATTTCGTTGAAGTAATAAATTACTTCAACTCGACTTTCGCGCCAGCGGCTTCGAGCTGCTTCTTGATTTTATCAGCTTCGTCCTTCTTGGCGCCTTCCTTAACGACTTTGCCGCCGGCCTCAACGAGGTCTTTGGCTTCCTTAAGGCCGAGGCCCGTGATCGCACGGACTTCTTTAATGACGTTGATCTTGTTCGCACCGCCATCGACGAGAACGACGTCAAACGCGTCTTTCTCTTCAGCAGCAGCGGCACCGCCGGCAGCGCCGGCAGCCATCATCACCGGAGCAGCAGCGGCAGCGGTTACGCCCCACTTCTCTTCCAGCAGTTTCGAGAGTTCAGCAGCTTCAAGAACGCTGAGCTTCGAGAGTTCATCAACCAGTTTTTCTAAGTTTGCAGACATTTACTTTCTCCTTCTAAAAATTAAACAGTTAAAACCAAAACCTATTTCTTCTCGCCATATGCCTTCGTGACGCCGACCAGGTCTCTTGCGGGGGCCTGGAGAACGCCGGCGATTTTCTGCGCGGGCGCCTGGAGCAGTCCCAGGAACTTCGCGCGGATCTCGTCGAGCGAGGGCAGTTGCGCAAGCGCCTTGACGGCATTTGCATCGAGAATTTTATCGCCGAGCGCGCCGCCGATGATGATCAGCTTCTCGTTTGTCTTGGCAAACGTGTGCGCGACTTTCGCGGCGGCGACAGGGTCTTTCGAGGTCGCGACGCCGGTCGGGCCGGTGAATTTGTCAGCAATCTGCTCGAACTTCGTGCCTTTCAGCGCGATTTTCGCCAGGCTGTTTTTCGTGACCTTGTAGCTTGCGCCGTTCTTCACCAGCTCGCGGCGGAACTGGGTGATCTGCGCAACCGTCAGGCCGCTATAGTGGGTCAGAACAACGAGTTCGTCTTTCGAAAAACGCTCGTTCAGTTCCTTGATTTCCGCTTCTTTTTCTGCGCGGGTCATTGCCATGGCAATATCTCCATCTCTCTTTTGTCACCCCCGCGAAGGCGGGGGGCTGGCTTTATTTTGCCGGATGCCCGCCTGCGCGGGCATGACAGGTTGTAACAATAAAAAAAAGACGAACCTTTCGAGTTCGTCCCGTCCGAAATCAGAAAACAACACGCCCCATACGGGGTGTTTCGTCTTCCTATCTATTGCAGGCTGTTTAAGCTTTAAAAGCCCCTGCAGTCTCGGACAGGTTTAAATATGGGGGTGGTTTTAGAGAACTAAAGCGCAAGCGTCAAGCTTTAATTTCATTGACCATTTATGCGGTTTCTCTTATAAATAAAATGTTGCCCACGCAACCGCGGCATTTGATGGATTCAGCTTGCACCGCGTCACCAAGGCTAAAGCGGCTGCAGCTCCCCTCATTTTTGTACGAGTCGCTGTGGTTTCCCAACTGGAACCCCGGCGGCGAAGCTATTGGGACGTGCCCAATCGTTTTTCCAACGGATTTTTAACCCTGCAAGCGGGGCTGAGCGCCCGCGCGCGTAACCGATGGAGACTAAGAATGTGCGAGAGTGAATACACAACATTGAACGAGCTTTTTGAGAGATACAGTCCTCATGCCCCGAGCAAGGCGCTGCCAAGCCCCAAAGCTTCCTTTGCAGATGTAATTGTCATAGGCCATCAGCTGGAAGTTATGAGAGACAATGCTAATCCGGAATTGAGAAAAGGACTGCAATTTGCACTGACAAGGGCTCTTGAAAATGCGCATCCGCATTTACATGAACCTAACTGAAATAAAAAACCCGCCGGGCCTTTCAGCCTGGCGGGGTTTTTTTGCAATAGAACTTACGGGCCCGGACCTTCCAAAATCTGGATGGGGCCGACCGAGACACGTCCGGCAGGCGCTATCTTAAGCGCTTCCGTAAGCTCGTTAAGATTGAGAGTCTGGCCTCCCTGGCTGACAGTTGTATCGTCCTTACCTGCACGGAAACCTCTTGTGGGCGTGCTGTTCTTATCATCATACGTGACGTACATAAATGTCGCATCAGGGCCGCCTTTTTTATGAAGTGCGTCGTTTAATTTATCCCTGATCGACGCCATTTTATCCAGAATGGCATCCCTGTTATCGCCGCTGTCCGCTTTCAGCTCCTGTAGTTTTTCCAGGTCTTTGATGATGTCGGGCGTGCCCATAGTCTTAAGAACTTTAGGATCGGTCAGATCCGTTAATTCCAATATTTTCAAATCCATATCCATTACAAACCCTCTTTTTTATAGTTTGTACACTCCCAAATGATTTTACATTATGTTAAATTATAATGCAAAAAGGCACAAAAAAGCCGGCCCTCGCGGCGCCGGCTTTTGTGAATTGCAATTGATTTAAGCCGCTTTCTTGAGGCTCTCGAGATCGAGCTTGAGGCCCGGGCCCATGGTCGAGGAGACCGACACTTTCTTGATGTAAGTGCCGCCCTTCGCGCCGGTGGGTTTCGCGCGCTGGATCGTCTCGATGAAGAAGCGGATGTTTTCAACGATCTTCGCTTCCTCGAACGATGCCTTGCCGACGCCGGCCTGGACGATGCCCGATTTCTCGGCGCGGAATTCAATCGATCCGCCTTTCGCATCCTTGACGGCCTTTTTAACATCAGGCGTCACGGTGCCGAGTTTTGGGTTCGGCATCAGGCCTTTCGGGCCCAGCACCTTACCGAGGCGACCAACAACACCCATCATGTCGGGCGTCGCGATCAGGCGGTCGAAATTGATCTCGCCCTTCAGGATCGTTTCAGCGAGATCGTCCGCACCGACGAGGTCGGCTCCGGCTTCTTTCGCTTCCTTGGCTTTCGCGTCTTTCGCGAAAACGGCGACGCGCATCGATTTGCCCGTGCCGTTCGGCAGGCTGACCATGCCGCGGACGGCCTGGTCGGCGTGCGCCGGGTCGATCGCGAGGTTCATCGAGATTTCAATGCTCTCGTCGAACTTGCGGTTCTTAGCTGCCGTTTTCAAAATCTTCACGGCCTCTTCCACCGTGTAGAATTTGTTGCGGTCGACCAGCTCACGTGCGGCGCGCATTTTCTTGCCGCCCGGAAGAGCCTTGTCTTTTTTCGCTTTCGTGTCTTTTTTAGACGCGGTTGCTTTTGCTTTCTTCTCAGCCATGACTTAGCCCTCCACCACTTCGACGCCCATAGAACGCGCGCTGCCTTCGATGATCTTCATCGCGGCGGCGATATCGTTCGCATTCAGGTCGGGCATTTTCTTCTCGGCGATCTCACGGACCTGTTTTTTCGTGATACGGCCGATGGTTTCCTTGCCGGTCGTGCCGGAACCTTTCGCGATCTTCGCGGCCTGCGCGATGAAGTAGCTCGCGGGCGGCGTTTTCTTGATGAAGGTAAAGGAGCGGTCTTCATACACGGTGATGACGACGGGAATCGGAATGCCCTTGTCTTTTTCCGTGCTGGCGTTGAACGCCTTGCAGAATTCCATGATGTTGACGCCCTGCGCACCAAGCGCGGGACCGATGGGCGGCGACGGGTTGGCCGCTCCGCCCTGGATGGTAAGGTTGATATAACCTTTTACTTTCTTTGCCATTTTTCCTCCGGTTAAGGGGTTTGTGGTGCGGCTCCGGCTGGCGTATTTCGCCGGAAAACCTTCCACGGTTCAGCCAATACGATTATTGGTATGCGCTGGACCTTACTGCCTGCCGCATTTTTACGCAAGTAATTAAATCTTCTCGACCTGGCTGTATTCCAGCTCGACGGGGGTCGCGCGGCCGAAGATCGAGACCGAAACCTTGAGTTTGGCCTTTTCCTCGTCGATTTCCTCGACCACGCCGTTGAACGAGGCGAACGGACCGTCCGTAACCTTGACCTCTTCGCCGATGTCGTAAACCACGCTGGGTCTCGGGCGGTCGACGCCCTCCTGGACCTGGCGCAGGATGTGCTGGGCTTCGGCCTCGCTGATCGCGACCGGCTTGTTGCCGCCCGCGCCTAGGAAACCCGAAACTTTCGGCGTGTTTTTGATCAGGTGCCAGATGTCGTCATCCATGACGAGTTTCGCGAGCACGTAACCCGGGAAGAATTTGCGCTCGGCGTTCACGCGCTGGCCGCGGCGAACCTCGACGATTTCCTCCATCGGAACCAGGATTTCCTGGATGTGATCTTCAAGGCCCTGCTTGCGCGCCTTGTCGCGAATGGCTTCGGCCACCTTGTTCTCGAAGCCTGAATAAACGTGAACGACGTACCAACGGGGTGTCATGATTTTCTTCTCCTTATTAAAACCCGGTTACATTCCCAGACTCAGGATGTGCTTGATGATGAAAGCAATCACCTGGTCGGCAAAAAACAAAAACAGCGAAGCGATAAACACCATCACAAAAACGGCCATGACGCTGACGGTCGTTTCCTGGCGGGTCGGCCAGGTGACCTTTTTCATCTCGGCCCGCACCTGGCGGATATATTCAATGGGTCCGGTTCCGGCCATCCTTAAAAATCCTTTTATTATCAAATTCTTATATGGTTTTCTCTCCCGGGCAGGGTTCGGGCCCCGAGGCGCTCTCGGGAAATCATCGAACCGTCATGTCAGGGAATGGCACAGTTATTACATTAAAATTTCCAGCGAATCCAGAAGAATTTAAGCCTTCCGGGCATGCCTGTTTTTATTAACCTTTTTATGGGATACTTAAAGGACGGGGAAAATAGCCAGGGCTTTAAGGGCTAAAACTACGGATGAAAAAACAGGACGAACTCAATCCCCGGAACAATCCGGAAAGCAGGCATAAAATCCTGCACCGCGAAGTGTTCTTCAAGGGCAAAACCATCATCGATCAAGGCGATACCGGCGTGCGCGCTTATTACATCGAGCGCGGCCGCGTCGAAATCCTTATCAAGGACAAAGACGGCAAGCATCAACTGAAAGTCGCTGAAATGGGTCCGGGCGATATCTTCGGTGAAATGGCGCTGATCACGCATGCAAAGCGCTCTGCCACCGTGCGCGCTGTCGAGGATTGCACTCTTACCGTCATTTCACGTGATGAGATCGAGGGTAAAATCAAGCGCATCGAAGACACTGCCGTCCGCGCACTCATCAACGTTCTGGCGGAACGTTTAAGAACAGCCACCAAAAACCAGCTCACACATTATTCCACGCTCACCGATTTTCAGGACCGCGTCACCGGCGTCGTTGACAGCGTGCAAAACGGCATCGATCCGAAAGCCCGCGACCAGTTCCGCGGCGAGGTCGGCCCGCTCCTTGAAGAGCTGCAAAAAGTGCTGGACCGCTACCAGCGTTGATCGCTCTTCAGGATTTTTCTGGACATCAATTATTGAAAATGCTACGTTAAGCAATGCTTCTTGCAACATTTGTAAAAGCCTTTGACGATGCGACCGGCGCGAAAAGCGGACCGGCCAAACCTCTTGATCTTAATGGAATGGGCAAGAAATATATAATAGACCCGCTTTTCGGCGGCGGCCCCAAAGCCCCCTGACTATCACGCTTTCCAACGTAATTTAGGCTCTCTTGCAGCCTTGACTTCGTCGAGCCTGCGGCGCGGGGTCGAGAGCGGGTAATCATGGAATTTCCGCGTATCGCCCGCCGCGACATCCTGCGCGAAATCCTTCATGACGCCGATAAAATAATCCATGGAATCCTTGCTCTCGGTTTCCGTCGGCTCGATCAGCATGGCGCCGGGAACCACCAGCGGAAAATAAACCGTCATCGGGTGAATGCCCCGCTCGCATAGCGCTGTCGCCATATCCAGTGTGCTGACGCCCGCGTCTTTCTGTTTCTTGTCGGTGAGCAGCGCCTCATGCATACACGGCCCCTGCTCCGCGAAGGGGGCATGAAAATCATTCTTCAGTTGCGCGAGAATGTAGTTCGCATTCAGCACTGCGTCTTCCGAAACCTGTTTCAACCCGTCGGCGCCGTGCGACATCATATAAGCCAGCGCGCGCACATGCATGCCGAATTGGCCCTGAAATCCTTTCAGGCGTCCCAGCGTCTCCGGGCGATCTTTTTTCGTTTCGAGTTTGTAGCCATCGCCCTTTTTAACCACGGTCGGCACCGGCATGTATTTCGCCAACTCCGATGTGCAACAGATCGGGCCGCTGCCCGGACCGCCGCCACCATGCGGCGTCGAGAAAGTTTTGTGCAGGTTGATATGCATGATGTCGACGCCGAAATCGCCGGGGCGCACCTTGCCGACCAGGGCGTTGAAATTCGCGCCGTCGCAGTAAAAATATCCGCCATGCCTGTGCAGCAGATCAGCAATTTCAACGATCTCCGTTTCAAACAGCCCGCATGTATTGGGATTTGTCACCATCATGCCTGCGACATCTTTCCCATCGCCAAGCGCTTCCTTGAATGCCTCGAGTGTCAGACGCCCGGTGTTTTTAGTCGGGATATTGCGCACCGTAAAACCGCACATCGTCGCGGTTGCGGGGTTCGTGCCGTGCGCGGAATCCGGGATCAGCAGAACTTTTTTCTCTTTATTGCCTTTCAGCTCATGCGCGCGGCGAATGGTGAGCAACCCCGCCAGCTCTCCATGCGCACCCGCCGCCGGCGACAAACACACGCCCGGCAAATTCGTGAGTTCCGCCAGCCAGTTTTGCAACTCGTACATGAGGCGCAGCGCGCCCTGCACGGTTTCGTCCGGCTGTTTCGGGTGGATATGCGCGAAACCCGGAAGACGCGCCATTTTTTCGTTGAGGCGCGGGTTGTGTTTCATCGTGCAGGAGCCGAGCGGGAAAAATCCGTGATCGATAGAATAATTCCACGTGCTCATGCGCACGAAATGGCGCAGTACCTGCGGTTCGCTCACCTGGGGCAGACCGATATCTCCGCGCTCCTTCTGGCCGGTGCGGGATTTCAGATTTTTCGGCGCGGGAAGATCAACGCCGGGATGATCGCTGCGCTGCTTTTCCCAGAGCAAATTCTCTTCATACATCAATCCGCCTTTGTCCTGTTTGACGTATTTCATGGCTAGGCTTCCTGTCCTGTGAATATGTTCCTCCGGAACATTGAAGCGGCGCATGTGTTGGTGAACGCACAAACCCACCTACATAAATGGAGACTGTAATGCCAAATAATCAACAAAACAGACCGCAGAATAACCCTGCTGAAAAGCGCCAGAACCAGGACCAAAACCGTCAAGGCGGTGGTCAAAGCTCGCAAAGCGACCGTTCGTCCGAGCAGCGCGACAGATAGGTTAACCTTGTGCGGCCTTAGGGCCTGCACTTGGTAGCAGCGCGAAGGTCTTGCCCCAGAGGCAAGGCCTTCGTCGCAGCATTTAAAGGAAAGGAAAGGCATCATGACAATATATCTTTCAACGCATCGCACAGTGCTTTTACATCGCGGTCTTGGGTCATCTCGGTGGCTGCCAGTAAAAGGCGATTGCGATCAAGTGCGTACCCTGCTGTCACCCCGCGCGCCGCAAGGGCAGTCACCGCTTCACTAGACGATTTTGAAAGCTCGACGGTAAATTCATTGAAGAATTTATCGTTGAGGATTTTCACGCCCTTTATCTTTTTCAATTCATCAGCGAGTCCGCACGCAGCTTCGTGATTCAGTTTCGCGAGCGCCTTGAATCCGTCTTCTCCCAGCAGACTCATATGCACTGTGAAGGCCAGCGCGCACAGGCCCTGGTTGGTGCAGATATTCGATGTCGCCTTGTCGCGGCGGATATGCTGCTCGCGCGTCGATAATGTCAGCACAAAACCACGCCGTCCGTCGGCGTCCTCGGTCATGCCGCACAAACGGCCCGGCATCTGGCGCAGATATTGCTCCCTGCACGCGAAAAACCCGAGATGCGGGCCGCCGTAACTCATCGGCAGGCCGATGCTTTGCGCCTCGCCGCAGACAATATCGGCTTGGTCCGGCGGCGGCAGCAAGCCAAGCGAAACGATTTCATTAATCACAACCACCAGCAGCGCGCCGCTGGTATCGCATTTCCTGCGCCAGCCGTCATAGTCGTGCGGCGTGCCAAAGAAATCCGGTGATTGAATGATCACGCAGGCGCTCTCGCCGTCCGGCTCGCCGTTCGTGATCTCGACATCGCCGAAACTCTCCATATACGTTCCAAGCACTTCCCGGTAATCGGGATGCAGATCGTTGCCGATGACAATCTTGCGGCGCTTCGTCACGCGTTGCGCCATCAATGCCGCTTCCGCGCAGGCCGTCGCGCCGTCATACATGGATGCGTTGGCGATATCCTGCCCCGTCAGCAGCGCGATGAAGCTCTGGAATTCGTAGATCATCTGCAACGTGCCCTGCGCGATTTCCGGCTGGTAGGGCGTATAAGCCGTCAGGAATTCGCTGCGCTGGATGATGTGATCGACGCTCGCGGGAATATGGTGGTAGTAAGTGCCTGCGCCGAGGAAAAACGGACCCTGCGCCGCGTTCATATTCTGCGCCGCATAACCGCCGAGCACGCGCCCGATCTCCAGCTCGCCCATATGATCGGGCAGTTTCGCCTTGCCCTTGATGAAGGCGTTCTTGGGCACGTCTTTGAATAAATCATCGACATTTTTTGCGCCAACGGCGCGGAGCATCTCATCTCGTGATTTTTTAGTCTGGGGCAGGTAGCGCATTTTTTATTCTTTGTTCAATCTGGTTAACTACCGGCAAGGTCATATCAAATAATTTCTTTTCATCGACGGTGAATTGCATGGAGTCAAGCTCAGCTTCTTTTTCTTGTAAAAAAATCCGTAGCTCCTTGTCCTCCAAAGCCGTCAACTGCTGCGCAGCTTCATAAACCCTAGCTTTGTAATCACCTATACTAATTTTTCCATCCCGATAAAGAGCACACGCCTCCATTAATGACTTAAGCGCGCGAGAAAACATTATTACAGACTCTCAATATATTTCTTGTAGGCCGCTTCGTCCATAAGGTTCGCAAGCTGCGCGGGGTCAGAAATTTTGATTTTCGCGATCCAACCCTTTTCGCCGACCGGGCTTTTAATCGACTCCAGGTCGTTCGGCATATTGTCGTTCGCCTCGACCACCTCGCCGTCGACGGGACTGTAGACCTCGGCGGCGGTTTTCACCGATTCCACGACAGCGAAATATTCGCCTTTCTTCACCTTCTTGCCGATCGCGGGCAGTTCGACATAAACGAGATCGCCCAAAGCTTCCTGCGCGTACCTGGTGATGCCGACCCAGGCGACATCACCCTCCACTTTCACGCATTCATGGTCATTGGTGTATTTCAGACCGGCCATTGAAACCTCTCTTTATTTTTGCTTTATAAATTCGTGGGCTTTTTTAAGCCGCGAGTCAATGTAGTGCGGCACGTTATCAAAATTTGCGCCCAAAACAGTGAGATAGAGCGCAAGAAACGTTCCGGCGAACAAAAGCGCCTTTGCTTTCCTGGGCATCGGTTTCCGGCGGGCCGCCTCGATTCCCTGCACGAGAATATGCCCGCCATCAAGATAGGGCAGCGGCAGCAGGTTGATCAGGCCTATGAGAATCGACGCAACCGCCAGCCCATGAATGAAACTATAGCAATAGTTTCTAAGCGCTGATTCTTTAAGACCGACGGCATCGTCATCGCGCAGCGCATAGACATCGATGGGGAGCAACTGGAACGGCAGCTTCGCGATTTGTGCAATGCGCCCCGCCGCGTAATGCGCCGCATCATGAAGCTGCGCCATGAGGGGCTGGCGGAGATAGAAATTGTCACGCGCAGGACCAAGATAGGCCAGCTTGTAATAGCGGCTTTCCGGGTTTTGAATGTCGGGGTTCACCTCGCGCAGCGGACGGAAATAATAATTATAAATCTCGCCATCCGTAACCTTGAGATCGATCAGCGTTGTCCTGCCCATGTTGGCGAGCAGCGTTTTGCGCACCTTGTCGTCATCGCCGTTCATCGCCTCGCCGTTGATTGTGCGTAATGCACTGAACTTAAACGGTGTGTGAGTCCATAACATGCCAAAGCGCGGATTCTGGCGGCGGATGCCGTCATCCATGTAATCGACCCATAACGGGATCACGGCAATGTCGTGAATTTTTCCGTCGCGGTCGATCCTGAAAACGCTTTCGACCGCGCCGCCGGTGTAGGCTTCCTCCCAGATATCCCTGAAATTAAGGACTTCGCGGCCATTGACCGCGAGCACGCGGTCGCCCGGCTTGACCCCCGCCTCTTTCGCGGGCAGGCCCTGCGCGATACCGACAACCACGGGCGGCGTTGAAGGCTGGCCGATCGCCACATAAAACCCGGAGAAAAGAATAAAGGGAAGCGCAAGATTGACCAGCGGCCCGGCGGCAATGGTGAGCGCGCGCTGCCAGTAGGGTCTTGTGAAAAACCCGCCGCCCTCGCCGGCATCCAGGTTCACATGCGCGCCGAAGGGAATGATCCCCAAGCTCCAGCGCGTGCCTTTCCTGTCCGTGCGTTCGAAAATTCTGCGGCCCCCGCCGATCTCGACCGTTTTTACCTCGATGCCGAAAACTCTCGCCGCGATGAAATGGCCGAGTTCATGCAGGATAAACGCGATAAAGAGAATGATAACCAGAAAAATTAATTTAAGAGCAATTTCAGCGGCAACCGGTATATCCATTTATGCCGCCCGTTGCTTTTTCATCTTCGTACGCGCAGGCAAGAAGGGCATGGCGACGACTTCCGCCGGGATATCGCGGCCCCGCACATGGACGAATATTTTCGTGCCCGGCGCCGACATCGGCGTTTCAATGTAACCCATGCCAATAGATTCTTTTAAACTCGGCGAAAAGCCGCCGGACGTAAGGCTTCCGATTTTCTCGCCGACCTCGTTCCTGATTTCGGCGCCTTCGCGCGCAACCCCCTTGTCCAGAAGTTTAACGCCAACACGCAGGCGCTCCGGCTTCGGCCCGGATTTATCGCGTAAAATCCACGATAAATTCGCCTCGGCGGGCGATGTCGTTTCATCAATATCGTGACCATAAAGCGGATATCCCATTTCAAGCCGCAAAGAGTCCCGCGCCGCGAGTCCGATGGGCATCACGTCCGGGTGCTTCATCAGCACATCCCAGATGTGCGGCGCTACCTGCGCGCTGATGCTGATCTCGAATCCATCCTCGCCGGTATAGCCGAGGCGGCTGACGAGCGCCGGGATTTTATCCAGGTCAAAATATTTTCCGCTCATGTAATTCATGTCACCCAGATCCAGCCCGAACGTCTCGCGCATGACTTTCTCCGCGTCCTGCCCCTGCAGCGCGAGCAGCGCCTCCGTTTCGGAATAATCCAGCGTCACCGATTCCGGCAGATGCTTGCGGAGCCATTCAATATCCACATCCTTCCGGCCCGCATTCAACACCGCGAAAAATTTATCGCGCCATATGCGCGTGACGATCAGGTCGTCGATCATGCCGCCTTTCGGGCCGGTCAGCACCGTGTATTTCGCCGCGCCGTCGCCGAGCTTCGCAAAACCGGATGGCGTCATGCGCTCCCAGAATTCAATGATCTCTTCCTCGGGTCCGGTCAGGATGACCTGCCCCATATGCGAAACATCGAACAACCCGGCGCGGCTCCGCACCCATTCATGTTCTTTAATGACGCCCTCTTTGTAATAGAGCGGCATGTCGTAGCCCGCGAATTCGCCCATTTTCGCGCCGAGGGCCGTGTGATTTCTGTGCAGGGGGGTTTTACGCATTTTTGCCGCCTTTTCAACGAATCTAGGGTTAAAGCCTAACAAAGGAAGGCCGTGAGTCCAGCCCATTTTACGAAACTGTTGACAAGACTCCAGGGCTTTTATTAGCTTTTGATCATAATAAGAAAACAGGGTTGGGAAATGCTGTCTTACAGGCAGAAGAGATTTATTATCGAATATCTTGCCGATCCTGCGCATTGGCAAGGTTGCACGCTGGATCCGGACTGGGTGGATATGCCCGACCGTCATTTCAGAAATACTAGCGACAATCGCATTGTCAAAACACATATATCAGATCGTCACATAAAGCTGCGCGATAATGAAACGAATGCGTTGCTTGAACTGGTCGTGGATGGTGACAAAATCCGTGCACGCGACGAAACGTCTCAGGAAGTTGTTTTTCATCGCTCGGGAAAATATGCCGTAGATCCCGAAAGACCGGGTGTAAGCCTTCATCCTTATAACAAGCATATCTTCCAGATCCTGCCGGGACGACACATGGACTGGGATGAAGGCAATCTCACCGCGCTGTTTTTGGAGCAAGGCGCTAAAAAAATCCGTTTTGACGCTTCAGGCAATGTTGCATATTTTTCTCCGACGCCGGATCCATTACGTGTCCGCAAGGAACATATGCAGGCGGTATATAACCAGCACAGCGCAGCATTCCCTTCCGATCTTTCGAACGGTCCCGATCTCAATGAAGTCAAACTGGTCATCGCGTTTGATCTGGCGCTGGAACCGGGACTGAAAGCGATTAATTCCTATGCCATTTTTGATGATCTTCAGGTTAGGCCGAAACACTGGAGCGACACGTGCGAATTTTCGGGCCATGATATCGCCATACCTTCTAATTACCGCATCGAAACAACATGGCGCGAATTCAATATCTCTATGGACAGCGACCGCAGAGACTGGATTATTACGAACGCGCAACTCGCCAAACGCGCGTTTGATATGGCGCCGTCATCATGGAAGGAAAGCTCGGATCTCCATTCTGAAAATATATTGGCTGGAATAGAAAAGGGCGCGCGCGTGGCGGCCTTTAATGGAACAGCATGGCGAATGGGCGTTTATGAAGCAAATCATGCACATTTGATAGCAAATAATGCGCGTTATTTCTTCGGCGGAATATTCAATATGTCAGGCCGTGACTATCTCGCGATCAATCACGACGAGAATATGTTTATTTTGGGCGTCAACGAGGAAAAGCTTCGAATTGCGCGTCATGCGCTTTCCGCCACGCAGGAAGTCGATGGAAAAATTATTGCTGAGTTGCCGGGAATCGCCAAACAGTTAAAATTCCTGCGCACCCCTCCGGACAAACGGGGCGGCATATCGCCTCAACTAAATTTTTAAGATTTAAAAGGAGAAACTGGCAGGGGCGACAGGGATCGAACCTGCGACCTCGGGTTTTGGAGACCCACGCTCTACCGGCTGAGCTACACCCCTGCAGAAGGCGTTTACTTACACCATAATCCTAGCGCTTACCAGTAAAACCCTCAAGGAATTATAGGCCCCGAAATACGGCCTTATTGCCTGGGAATGACGAAAATGGTCTCTTTGTTCTGGCGCTGATATTCCAGAAAATCCATCGGTTTGGTGACATTGACAAAGATCGTATAGGTCTTGTGGGTCTGCGGATCCTGGACATCGTGCATGTTGTAATAGGTGCCGCCGGCTTCCCGCGGCTCGGTCTTGATCAGCTTCACCTGCAACGCGCGGAGCAGCGCCGTCTCCTCGCCCAGCGTCATGACATCATAGGCGTGAACGAGATTGCGCCCGTCGCCCGAGCGCATGATGCTTCTCAGCAATCCACGCCGCATATAGTCAAAAAATTTGGGATCGCCGAAAATCTTGTCCTCGCGGGCAAGCACCAAAGCCTGTGAAACGACGTCGATATTGGCAAGATGCGCGGAAACCATCTCGCCATATTTATCGAAGGCTTCCTTGCGCTTGACCGGATCGGGATCGTTTTGAATCGCATAGGCAAGATTCAAAATTTCACGCCGCGCGGCGTCGCCCATGGGATCATACTGGGGAACCTGCGCGTAATAGCTGCGCAGCGTGCCGAATTCGAAATTCGCGGGCCGCAGCTGGATCGCCATGCGCACCAGCCTGTCATATTCCGGGACGCTCATGTAATCGCTTTCATGGCGCGGCCGCACGAACCGCGGCCTCTCTTTCTTCTTCTCCTGCGGCGCCGTTTTAAGGTTCAGCAGTTCAGGCGGCAGTTCCTTGACCTTGCCCGCGTCGGTCGACTCCGCCGCACGGGCAACGCCGGGCTGTACGAGAAGGAAAGCCATCAAAACCGGGAGAATGAAAAGCCTCATGCCTTATTCTAGCATGGCTTGCCTTAAAGCAAAAAGGCCGGGAGAGATCCCGGCCTTTGTCTTTATTGTCATTCCGGCTTGCGCCGGGATGACATTTAATTACTCAACAATCTTGCTGACGACGCCTGCGCCGACGGTTCTGCCGCCTTCGCGGATGGCGAAGCGCAGGCCTTCGTTCATGGCGATCGGCGTGATCAGCTCGACTTCCATGTTGTTGATGTTGTCGCCGGGCATCACCATCTCGGTGCCGC
>CAADGI010000018.1 GCA_900696495.1 uncultured Alphaproteobacteria bacterium | reverse complement strand
TTGGTTGCGGGAGTAGGATTTGAACCTACGACCTTCAGGTTATGAGCCTGACGAGCTACCGGGCTGCTCCATCCCGCGTCACCATGGAAAGGCCCGAAGGAACGGGCCGCGATAGACGCCTTAATAAAGGTGGCCCTTATATAGCCCCCATGCTCTGGAAAAGCAACCCGAAAGGCGGATAAAGCCGGAAAAAGCCTGATAAAGCTGGATTTATTATGGGTTAGCGGGCGCCGGGTCCGTCGCCGCCGCTTCCGCGGGGCCGGTGTCCGCCGCCATGCCGCTGGCCGGGCACGACGCGGCACACTCTTCACGCGATATCAGCGTTTCCTCGAAATTTCTTGTGATCGCATCAAGGCCGGTTTCATGTTTTGCGATTTCATCCTCGGCGCTGCTCTTCTTGAGTTCCATTTCGTCGCGGCGCTTACGCGTTTTCTTCTCGTAATCGGCCTGTTCTTTTTCCCTCTGTTTTATCTCTTCATTTATTTGCTCGCCGGTTTTTTCCGTGCCGTCCGGATTTGTTTCATGAATTTTATGCTTGAGAGCGATGCCGTCATGCTCGGCCTGAAGCGAGAGAAGCTCCATCTCGGCGAACATCAGTTCGGCGCGCGCCTTTTCAAGTTCGGCCATCTTGATGAGCGCCGCGCTCGGTATCTCATTCAGTTGCCCGGCCTGGACCGCGCATGTCTCGCAGACCGCTTCATATGGGCCCTTCCACTCGAACGGCAGCACATTCGCCGGCGGATTTTCAACCTTTGCATTTGTGACAGGCTCAAGACCATCGCCCGCGCACAGAGTGGCCTGGCACTCTTCCAGTTGCCGGAGCAGTTCATCGCCGAGCGTTTTCAGGCTTTCTTCCTGCGCCAGCAACGCCGGCAGGCTGCCGGCCATATCCTCGACGCCCATGCGGTACGACAATTCCGCCGCCTCCTGCTTTTCCTTTTCAGCGCTCTCGGCCGGATCCACGCTTCCTGAAAGAACAGCGTCGTGATTTTTCGCGCGATTCTTGAGGCCCTCAATATCCGATTTCCTGTCCTCGATCTCGGCGATCCAGTAACGCGTATCCATCAGCGCCTGCATGGTGGTGGTGTAGGCGCCGGCAAGCGGCACGCATGCCTCGCAAGATGTTTGTGTTTCTTCCCAAGTCACCGGGTAAGGCAGATCGTTCTGGTCGTAGACGTAACCCTGATGGCCGGAATCTTTGGTTATCGCGGGGCTGTCTTTCTCGAGGAAAATGAGACGCGGCAAGGGAGCGGGTTTCTCCTCCTCCTGCGCAAGCGCGGGCATTGCGAAAAACGCAACCGCGCAAAGGCCGAGAAGAAGCTGCCTGACCATCGAAAAAATCTCACAATTATGAAGCGAATGAACGCATTACTGCATTTCTGCCGCGGGAAATCAATAAGAACCCGGCAGCCATTGACTTGCGCGTCATTCCTTAACATATTGTCGAAATCATGAAGCCGTTCCAGCATAATTCGAAGCCCAGTATCGCGGTTGCAGGCGCGGGGGTGATGGGCCTGAGCGTCGCCCATGCATTACGTCAATATAACGTGACGGTTTTCGACGGCGGCCGCGAAAGCAGCGCCAGCGCCATGGCGGGCGGCATGCTGGCGCCGTGGTCGGAAGTGGAGCACCTCCCCGAAAATTTTATGGACGCTGCGCAACACGGCATCGCGCTCTGGGAAAAAATTCTCGGCGGCTTGAATGAAAAAGTGGAGTTTCATCGGAGCGGCAGCCTGATTGTCGCGCACGAGGACGACGAATATATTCTTGAGCGGCTCGCCGCAAAACTGCCGCAGCAAAAAATCATCGGCGCGGAAAAAATTGCCGTGATCGAACCGTCTCTCGGCAATCGTTTTGCACATGGCATTTTCATCGCGGAGGAAGCGCACACAAACCCGCAGCAGGCATTGATCGCGCTGGCGGCGTCCGTTTCAAAATTTGTCAGTGAAAATGCTGATATGGAAGCACTGCGTGAAAAATTCGATTACGTGATCGATTGCCGGGGATTTGCCGCAGCAAAAGAGGATAAAGATTTACGCGGCGTGAAGGGTGAAATTGTCATTGTGCGAAACGAGGGATTTTCGCTCTCGCGTCCGGTTCGCCTGGCGCATCCGCGTTACCCGCTCTATATCGTGCCGCGGCCGGATAATGTTTTCATGATCGGCGCGACCTTATTAGAAAGCGCGGACCGTGCAGTGACTGTGAAATCTGCGCTGGAATTGCTGAGCGCCGCCTTCAGCCTGCACCCGTCATTTGCCGAGGCCGAGATTCTGGATATCCGCGCAGGCATCCGCCCCGCCTATTCCGACAATTTGCCGCGTATAAATACCGACGACAATGTCATAAGCTGCAACGGCCTGTTCAGGCACGGCTTTCTGCTCGCGCCCGTGATGGCCGAATGCGTGGCGGATCTTGTTGCCGGAAAGCAAAATAATTTTATATCTTTATTCAGGAGTGAAAACGATGATCATCACCATCAACGGTCAGCGCAAAAGCATAGATTGCGCGCCTGACATTCGCAGCATTCTCGACGCCGAGGGCTTCGAGGGCAAGCTCGTCGCGGTTGCGCGCAATGGCGAATTCGTGCCGCGCGTAACCTATGCGAACACCGAGCTGCAGGATGGCGACGCGCTGGAAATCGTCGCGCCGATGCAGGGTGGATAAACCATGGCGCGGGGGCTGGCCATCGGCGATAAAATTTTAAGCGGGAGGCTGTTCCTCGGCACCGCCTTGTATCCCTCGCCTGACATCCTGCGCCAGTGCATCCAGACCGCGCAGCCGGGCCTCATCACCGTCTCGCTCCGCCGCGAAAACGCCGCCGGCAAAGGCCAGAAATTCTGGGAAATTCTGAAAGGCTTCAACATTCCCGTCCTGCCCAACACCGCCGGGTGCTTCACCGCGAAAGACGCCATCACCACCGCCGAAATGGCGCGCGAGGTTTTTGAAACCGACTGGATCAAACTTGAAGTCATCGCCGACGATTACACGCTGGCGCCCGATGCGTTTGGATTGTCAGACGCCGCCGAAAAACTGATCGTGAAGGGATTTAAAGTCTTCCCGTATATGACGGAAGATCTGACGCTCGCCCGCCGCCTCGTCGATATGGGCTGCGATATTTTAATGCCGTGGGGCGCGCCGATCGGTTCGGGGCGCGGGCTCAATAATCCATTAGGTTTGAAAATGCTGCGCGAACAATTCCCGGATCAAATTCTGGTCGTCGACGCGGGCATCGGCGCGCCGAGCCACGCCGCCGCCGCGATGGAGCTTGGCTTCGACGCCGTGCTGCTCAACACCGCCGTCGCCAAAGCGGGCGATCCCGTTAAAATGGCGCACGCCATGGCACGCGCGATTGAAGCGGGCCGCGAGGCGTACCAGTCGGGCATCATCGCCGCGCAGGAAAAAGCCAGCGCCTCGACCCCCATGATCGACCGGCCGTTCTGGCATCAGCAGGACTCTAAAAAAGGTGGGGCATGACAAATCGTTACGACCGCCATCTCTCGCTCTCTGAATTCACTCAAGGGCACCAGGACTTATTGAAGAACACGAAACTTTTGATGGTCGGCGCGGGCGGCCTTGCCGCGCCTGCATTGCCTTATCTCGCGGGCGCAGGGATAGGCCATATTACAATCGTTGATGACGATGTTGTCGACGTCGCCAATCTGCACCGCCAGACGATTTTCAAAACATCCGACATTGGCAAGAACAAGGCCGAACTCGCGGCACAATATATTCGCGACCTGAATCCGGATATTAAAGTTGCCGCCGTTCCGCAAAGACTGAATTCGGGCGATGAGATTGACGGCTTCGACGTCATTCTCGACGGCACCGATAATTTTGAATCGAAAAAACTTTTGAACGAAATTTCCATCCGCAGCAAAACGCCATTGATCGCCGCCAGCGTCGAACAATTCAGCGGTAGCGTTTCGGTTTTTGCGGGCTTCGATCAACATTCGCCCTGCTATCAGTGCCTGTTCCCGGAATTGCCGCTCGATTGCAAAAACTGCGTCGAGGGCGGCATTCTGGGCACCGTCGCCGGCCTCGCCGGCATGTACCAGGCGCATTTAACGCTTTGCTTCCTGCTCGGCATCGGCGATGTCAAACCCGGCACTGTTCTTTCACTCAATTTCAAAACCATGAGAACGCAGCAACTTTCGCTGCCGAAAAATCCCGAATGCGAAATCTGCGGCAAGGCGCAATACGGCGCGCAGCGCGAAAAAATCGAACCACCCGCCATCCCTCTCTTGCATCCCGATGAATTGAAAGACCATGTCGTCGTCGATGTGCGCACCTTCGAGGAAATATTCGAAAAGCCGATTGAAAACGCGCTGCATATTCCCCTGGATGACATCCCGGGGCGCTATGCCGAACTGCCCACCGACAAACCGATCGCGTTCATCTGCCGGTCAAACAGGCGCAGCCGCGTGGCCGCGGAATATCTCTATGCGCGGGGTTATAAAAACGTCTGCGTTCTGGATGCGCTGGGCGCCTGATATTACTGCGCTGGCTCGGGTTGGTCTTTAGGTTGTATCATACCCTTTTCGATCAGCTTCAATACAAGATCCTTCGTCTTTTTCTCGCCGTCTTTATATTGAAGGTAGCCGGAATTTTCGCGAAGATGAATCTTCATCTTAGCTTCCAGCGCAGGAAGCTGCGAAATGCCTTGAATGACGGAATGACTGTAAATGATCGAGTAATATTTGCCTTTATATTCCGCGACATATTCCCCTTCCAGATTTTCCTGGAGAGCGGATTCTTCCGCTCCTCTCCCGCAGCCATCCAGCCCAGCGACGGCAACAAAAGCAGCAAAAAATAAGGACGCAGCGCGGTTCATTTAAATATCCCTTTCAGGCATGGCCAGAACCTAACATACAGATGTCATAACGCAAGAAAAAGTTGACGCGGCCGATTTAAAGCTTAATTTAAAGAACATTCATAACAAGGAGATAACCATGCCCCGCATTCAACCAGTCGATCACGCTTCCGCTCAGGGACCCGCAAAAGAATATCTGGACGGCATCAAGGCCAAACTCGGCGCGACGCCGAATATTTTCCGCACCTTCGCCCATTCGCCCGCTGTCGGCGAGTTTTACGCGAACGGTTCCGCCGCCCTCGGCAAATCGACCCTGAGCGCCGCGCTGCGCGAGCAGATCGCCCTTACCGTCGCGGGCGCCAACAAGTGCAACTACTGCGCCTCGGCCCATACCGCTATTGGTAAAAAAGCCGGCGTTTCCGATTCCGAACTGCCGCAGAATCTCGCCGGTAAATCCGCCGACAAGAAAACGCAGGCCGCGCTGACCTTCGCGAAACGCATCGTCGACACGAAAGCGCAGGTGAGCGACGCGGAAGTGAAAGCCGTGAAAGACGCCGGCTACACCGACGCCGAAGTGCTGGAGATCATCGCGGTTGTCGCGTTCAACATCTTCACGAATTACTTCAACCACATCGTCGACACCGAAGTCGACTTCCCGAAAGTGGAAGCGGACAAGCTGGCCGCCTAATCTTATTATGTGGCAACCCCGGCGAAAGCCGGGGCCCATGGATTAGTGCCGTACTTACTGATGGACCCCGTCTTGCGACGGGGTTTCGTTTATGAGACTAGGCCGCCTTTGCCTGTTTCGCATCCTTCAGGAACTGGCCGAACGTCTCGATGGAGGCTGCGACGCGCGGGGCGTTCTTGTTGATGAAGGCCTCGTCGAGCGTCTCGCCCGACTGATAGGCCTTCAGCGCGGCGGCGCCGTCATAATCGCAGCCCGAAAGACGCAGCGTCAGGACGTCCGGGCCAGCGCCGAACGCCGTGCCGGGCAGCGTCGCCAGCGCGTAGTTTTTCAACAGCGCGTCCGAAAGCTCTTTCGAGGTCTTGATGCCGACCTTCGCCAGGTCCGCGCGGTGCGCGTCAAAATCGGGATAGTTATAGAACGCGCCCTGCGGTTCCGGCGCCTTGACGCCGAGATCGCGCAGGCCCTTCGCGATATATTTATTCATCAGCGAGTGAATGTCGGAACATTGCTGGATGTGCTGCTCGACATCCTCGTGACCCTTATAGGCCTCGACCACTGCCTGCTGGATCGGCGCGGGAACGCACGACCATGTTTCGCTCGAGATGTTCGAGAGTAATTGCTGCAGCCCTGTGATCGCCTTCGGGATGAAACCGACTCCGACGCGCCATCCACCTAATGACAAATGCTTCGACAGGCCGCTCGTCACCGCCGTGTGCGTCGGCGCGTAATGCGCGATGCTGCGGTATTTATTGTCGAACGACACGAAGCCGTAAATCTCGTCGGAAATGATCAGGATGTCTTCCTCGACGCAGACCTTGGCGATTTCCTTCAACTCGCTTTCAGAAATGGTGAGGCCGGTCGGGTTGCTCGGATAATTCAGAATGATCTTGGACGGGTTCTTGCCTTCCGCGCGCGCGCTCTTGATCGTGTCGCGAAGAACGGCGGGATCGATGTGGAAACCCTTGTCGTCCAGCGTCGTCGGAACCTTGATCACCTGCGTGCGCAGCATTTTCGCCTGCGGGGCGTAGGAAACCCAGCTCGGCACCGGCATCAGCAGGTCGCCCTCGATCGCCATCTGCAGCGCGTAGAGAATAAGCTTGCTGCCCGGCGCGACGATGACGTCGAACTTGTCGGTATCCAAACCGATTTTCTTTTTGTAATAGGTGGCTACGACATTGCGCAGTTCTTCCATGCCGACGGTCGGCAGATATTCCTTGCGGTGGACGTTATCGGCCAGCGCTTTCTTGAGACGCTCCGGCACCGGGAACGGCCCTTCGCCGAAACCCATATGCATGACCTGCTTGCCCGCGCCGCGCTGGCGCTTCACTTCCTCGTTCATGCCGAGGGTGGGGGAAAGTTCGAATTCTGTGGCGGTCTTTACAAGTTTAGGCATGGATGCTCCTCAAAAACAAAAGCCGGAAGAAAAACTCCGGCTTTATTGCATATTCTGGCAAAAATTGAAAGCTTAAGCGGCTTCGCGCAGCTTTTTCTCGGCTTTTTTGCTGCGGCCCAGCAGATAATCCATGAAAGAGGGCTTACGGGTTTCGGGCTCGTCTTTCACGAGGGTCTTGTAAGAAACGGGCTTCTCGATACGCTCGATTTCATCAGGGACAAACATGACCCCGCCATTGGCTGTGCTGAATGCTCTCATACCGATTCTCCGTTTTCTCCCCGTGTTGCGCGGGAAGTACATCCTACTTTAAACGGCGGATGGCTGAAATCTTTTAATGTGCTGCAGCGCGGAAAGGCAAATTATTACAATAGGTTATGGAATAGCCTACCGCACGAAAAAGTCGACGGTGGAAACGACTCGCACGGTTTTGTAGCGCTGGTTCTGCTCGGATACATATTGCACCGGGTCACGCGGCAATATCTGGAACATGCCCTGGTAGGCCATCTTGATGCCGCCGACATTCTCGCCGGAGTCGCGGGCGAATTCCTCGGCGCTGGTGCGCGCATTTTTAATCGCCTCGGCCAGCATCGCGGGCTTGATGTCATTGAGCTTGGTGAACATGTAAACCGGCGGTTGGGTATTCGACAACGTTACGCCCTGCTGCAGCAAAGTCCCGGCATTGGCCAGCGCCTTTTCCATCTTGGTCATGTCGCTGGTGCGGATATTGATGTTCTGCGTGACGATATAACGGCCCTGGTCGATATTCTCGGGGCGGTAGGCCTGCGCCAGCAAATCCTGCGACTGCACGGGGGAAATCTCGATTTCCTCCTTGGTGAAACCGGTATGTTCAAGGAACGCGAGGATGATCTTCTTGTTGTTCTCGGTCTGGGTGATGACGGCGGAAAGCTCGTTCGCCGTCGAGGTGGTGGAAAGCGTCCAGATCGCGAGGTCGGCCTCGACATCCTTTTCCGACAGGCCCTTTACCGACACGACGCGGTCTTCCATCCGGAAGGTCTCGAGCCCCTTCTTCACCGACCACCCGGCAAAGGCCGGACCCAGCGCCAGCATCGCGGCGCAGGCAATAAGAAAATACGGCTTGTTGTTCGGGGAATTGTCCATGCGGATCTCCTGTAACGGGACGGCCCCACCCTGCGCCTTTTAAAATTTTTATGCAAGATATACGCTGGACGTGCAGAATATCCTGCGATAGAGCATAGCCATGGCATCCAGCGACCAGTTTTTCACCCTTCACCCTTTCCGCCCGCGGCTTCTGACCGCCCTGAAAACCTACAGCCGCGCCGATTTTTTCAAGGATCTGCTGGCCGGGATTACGGTCGGCATCGTCGCCTTGCCGCTCGCCATGGCCTTCGCGATTGCATCGGGTTTGAAGCCCGAGGCCGGGCTGTTCACCGCCATTGTCGCGGGCTTCATCATCTCGGCCCTGGGCGGCACGCGGCTTCAGATCGGCGGCCCGGCGGGGGCGTTCATCGTTGTCGTCTACAGCATCGTCGAACGTTATGGCATTGACGGGCTGATTATCTCGACGCTCATTTCCGGCGTCTGTTTGTTCCTGCTCGGCCTGTTCCGGCTCGGCACCATGGTGCGCTTCGTTCCCGTTTCCATCGTCATCGGCTTCACCAACGGCATCGCGGTGCTGATCGCGCTATCGCAAATAAAAGATTTCCTCGGTCTGCGCACCGGGCCGCTGCCGGCCGAATTTTTCGCCAAGATGTCGGTGATCTTTACGCATCTGCCGACGATCGATACACAAACCGTGATCGTCGGCACCGCGTGCTTCCTGATCGTCTTCAGCTGGCCGCTGATCGCCGGGCGTCTTCCCGGAAGATTGAAGCGCACGGGCTATGTCCCCGGCAGCATCATCGCGCTCGTCTTCGGGACGGCCGTGACATGGTTTTTCAAACTCGACATCGAGACCATCGGCACGCGCTTCGGCGGCCTGCCGCGCGCGCTGCCCGAACTGACATTTCCCAATATCGATTTCATGACGCTGCAATTGCTGTTCCCGGCGATCCTGACGATTACGATGCTGAGCGCGATTGAGTCTCTCCTCTGCGCGCGCGTCGCGGATTCCGTCACCGGCGACCGCCACGACCCGAACCAGGAACTGATGGCGCAGGGCCTCGCCAACATCGCCGCGCCGCTGGCGGGCGGCTACTGCGCGACCGGCACCATCGCCCGCACCATGACCAACCTTCGCTCCGGCGCGGTCAGCCCTGTTTCCGGCATGATCCACGCCATCGCGCTGCTCGGCATCATTCTCATCGCCGCGCCGCTGGCTGAAAACATCCCGCTCGCCGCTCTTGCCGCGATCCTGCTCAACATCGCCTGGAACATGGGCGAATGGCATGAATTCGCGCGGCTCAAGCATTTCTCGCGCAGCTACGCGATCATCATGCTCAGCACGTTTTTCCTGACCGTCGTTATCGACCTCACGGTCGCGGTCGAGGTCGGCCTCGTGCTCGCCTGCATCTTCTTCATCCGCCGTGTCGCGGATTTGACCCGCGTCGAGCCTGTTCCGGAAGTTGAAGCGATGCTCGCGCCGCATCTGGGCCGATCGATCGAGGCCTACAGGATTTACGGCTCGCTGTTCTTCGGCGCGGCGATGAAGCTCGAGCGTCTCATGGATAGTTCGCGGCCGCTGCCGAAAATTCTCATCCTCGACATGAGCAACGTCCTGAACATCGACACGACCGGGCTCGAGGCGCTCGAAAACCTCCACGGGTTTTTGAAAAAACATGAAAGCCGCCTGATGCTCGCGGGACTACAGGCCCAGCCGCTTTCGATCCTCAAGCGCTCCGGTCTCGCCGTCCGGATCGGCGAGCACCTCGTCTGCCCGGACCTCAAAACCTGCCTCGCCAAGGCGGAGTCGCTGGTTTCCTGAGCCGCCTTTCACACATCCCCATACGTTATGAAGCACGCCTTGCCTTCTTTATAGTTATGTAAAATATATACCCTATACAGTTAGAAGATAACTTGCGCCGCCGGACGCTTTCGCCCTATAACGCTCTATCTTTTCCCAATGTCGGGGCGTGGCGCAGCCTGGTAGCGCGCTTGCTTCGGGAGCAAGAGGCCGGAGGTTCGAATCCTCTCGCCCCGACCATTAATAAACGGACTCGATTTTGAACAGAGGATTCGAAACCTCCTGATTTAAAAAGAAGCGCGGCATGAATGCCGCGCGGGGTTCGAATCCTCTCGCCCCGGCCATTAAATTTTGGATTACAGCGGTTGCATTCCCGGTGAATCGGGAGAGGGAAGAAAACTGAGAGCGTTTTTGTCGGTCGCAACCTTTATGGCGTCGCCGTAAGAAAGTCCGGGAATTTTTTCCGCCACAAGCTCCACAAGATCGGCTTTATGAACAGCATGCACCGACGGATGAGGGCGATATATATAGCCATCGTAATTCCACCCTTTATGTTCGATAACGCAGCGAAGCAAGTCAAAGGTTTCGACTTCACCCAGAGACCATTCAAATTCATCAAGCCTGAACGTGGGACGCACTATATATACATTACTGCGCAAACTGACATTGATCGTGCCGTTGTGCCACTTCAGAACATCGGGAACACCCAAAGCAACAAATCCCTTTTTTTGCATGGCGATCGTGCCGCCGGGGTATGACACGGCATATTTACCCTGGCCCGAAGCAGCGCCCAGACCGCGCACGACAATTCCATCCAGTTTAATCACGATAAAATCTCTCCAGTATTATTGATGTATGAATTTCAACCCACCTTAACAGCGAAAATGCACCCATGCAAATATTATGAAAAAATAAGATTTGCATGGATGCGCGTACTGATGATGCCGATTACGGTTACCGCTTAATCCAAGGAACGAAATCCTACTTCCGGCGTATGCATGTCATACGCTTTAATTAAACGGCTGGAGGATTGAAAATGGAAGAACAACAGATCGGCTGGCTCGGGGCCATTATCATCGGTGCATTCGCAGGCTGGCTCGCGGAAAAAATCATGGAATCCGACCACGGCCTGCTCACCAACATAATACTCGGCGTGATCGGCGCCGGCATCGGCAACACAATCTTTATCTGGCTCGGCATCATAACCACAGGTTGGCTGGGCTATCTGCTCGCCGGATTGGTCGGCGCCTGCCTGCTCATCGCCGCCAGCAGGCTTTTCAAGAAGAATTTCTGACGGGCCCGCGCCGCGGCAAAAAAGCCGCAGCAATAAAAAAGGAGGCGTCTGCCTCCTCTTAAACCCGTGGTAAAACGGAAAGGTTATTACTCGACAACTCTCAGGTTTGCTGCAGCTTCCTTGCCGCGGTTTTCCTGGATTTCGAACTCGACCTTCTGGCCTTCGTGCAGGGTCTTCAGGCCTGCTTTCTCAACTGCGGAGATATGAACGAATACGTCCTTGCCGCCGCCATCGGGAACGATAAAGCCGTAACCCTTGGTTCCGTTGAACCATTTTACTGTACCAGTCTGTGCCATTCTTGCGAACTCCTCGCGTTAGTTAGTTTTAGTTTCAATCGCCTTTGGATCGGCCGATTGTAGTCAAAGCGCGAAGTCCCAAAGATAGATCAACAATGGGCAGTTTCTAGCCGTTTTTGGGCCTGAAAGCAAGTAAAAACGCATATTACGGGGGTTTCTATATGACCAGCAGGCCCTTCATATTCACCCAGACAAGGCCATTACAGTAGTAATAACTGTTGCTGAAATAGTCCATCATGCCGGCCTCGGAGCAAAAGCTTAAGGTCGGCGTCCCGACCAGGCGGACCCAGTTTGTGCCGTTGCAATACTGGAAGATGCCCAAAACCGTGTTGAATTCGGTTTCCGCCTCGTGCGTACAGGCGCCGAGGGCCACGCCCAGCTCGAAATTGTACCAGTCCGTCCCGTCGTAAAATTCGTATTTTTTGGTCACGAAATTATAGCGCCGCTCCCCGGCTATATCGGCGAAAGCCGGGGTTGGGGCCGCAGCCAGAACCGCGCATATCAGACAGAGGAAAAGGACAAAACTTTTCACACGGAATCCCTATAACACAACTTATAATTGCATTATGGGCGCTTTTTTTATTGCCCGGAAGTCTGAATATTATGGTATGCGAAGAAGTTTTTTATGCATTTGGAGTTGTTTTTAATTCCACGCGTAAGCACAGGGCAAAACGCGAATGAGGGCAGATGCGAAACTTGGAAGAAATAAAATCCGCGGTGGAATTTGGAAATTTTCTAAAAGAACTTCGTGAAAAATCCGGCCAGAGCCTGGAAGATGCAAGCGCCGCCTTCGGAACGAAAAATTTTATTTTGCTGAAAATAGAGGAAGGAAAAACACTTCCGCATAAAACACTGTGCGGGAAAATTTCAGACAATTACGGTTTGCCGCCCGGCAAACTGTTCGAAACCGTCTGCGCCCTCGTCAGGAAAAATCCCAAAAATCCCGCAGCCCAATTCATGGAAGTGCTGGACAGGCTCCAACAGGACGTCGTGGATGAAAAACTCGCGATCGAGGACGCGCTGGAGGTTCTGGCTGAATGGGAAATACTCGAAGCGGAAATGGAAGAGCTAGGAAAATTGCCGCCGCCGCGCACAGATTCACTGGACCCATTCCCTTAATTCAAGCCGCGAATTCAAAACGGTCGCGTCCTGCCCGGCCAAGAAAAACCCGCCCTGCATCCCGCCGGGACAGGCAAAAAGTCATCGATGCTGTGACGCTGCTGTCGGCGGTTGGGCAGTAATAAGCGGTCGAATTTATCAGTCTGAAAAATCAGAAACCGGGAGTCGGTTTGTTTCCGGCGCCTGCGGAATTTCCCATGATAAAATTTATCACGTGGTTGCAGACGACAGTGAGAGGTCTCAAGGCCAACACACCCGCCAGCAGCGGCTCCCCGGCATAGCCTGTCAGGCCGGATAAAACCGTGCATGCAGGAGTGCCCCAGCGGTCGAAGAGTTCGCTGAGATTGACTTCGCATGCATCAAACCAGCGATTACCGGAGAATTCGGCAATCAGCTCTCTTTGGGCAGTTTCATCCCCGGCGGAGGCAGCCATATTTCCGGGCTTTTCCCTGGCATATATTTTCATAATGATAAAATTATAGAAAACCATCTGAAAGCACAAGAAAGAAATGCCGGGCTTATTGGCGCTTAATCGGCAATAAAAAAGCGGCCATCCGTTGTGCGGGGCCGCTCGTTCATTTCTTATATCGTGTCTAGGTAACGCATGCGTTCGAAAGAACCGGCAGCAATCTACTCTCCCATGCCTTAAGACATAGTACCATCGACGCAAAGAGGTTTCACGGACCTGTTCGGAATGGGAAGGGGTGTTTCACTCTCGCTAAACCACCGGCTCATTCGAACGCACGCATGTAAAGACAATCAATATCAAACCAAAACCGAGCTTCAATTCAAACCGTTTGCAGTGAACTTATCACTGCGCGCGACTTCATGCGAATTTCCCGAGGAAAATCCATTGCATGAGATGAATTCAAGCCAATCGAGCAATTAGTACTGGTTAGCTTCACGCCTTACAGCGCTTCCACATCCCGCCTATCAACGTGGTGGTCTTCCACGGCTCTAATAGGGAGTTCTGGTATTGAGGCTGGCTTCACGCTTAGATGCTTTCAGCGTTTATCCATTCCGCACATAGCTACCCTGCTATGCCGCTGGCGCGACAACAGGTACACCAGAGGTGCGTCCATCCCGGTCCTCTCGTACTAAGGACAGACCCTCTCAAAACTCCAACTCTCACGGAAGATAGGGACCGAACTGTCTCACGACGTTCTGAACCCAGCTCACGTACCTCTTTAAATGGCGAACAGCCATACCCTTGGGACCTTCTCCAGCCCCAGGATGAGATGAGCCGACATCGAGGTGCCAAACAGCGCCGTCGCTGTGGGCGCTTGGGCGCTATCAGCCTGTTATCCCTAGAGTACCTTTTATCCGTTGAGCGATGGCCCTTCCATACGGAAACCACCGGATCACTTTGACCGACTTTCGTCTCTGCTCCGCTTGTCAGCGTCACAGTCAGGCGAGCTTATGCCAATGCACTCGAAGGACGATTTCCGACCGTCCTGAGCTCACCATCGCGCGCCTCCGTTACAATTTGGGAGGCGACCGCCCCAGTCAAACTACCCACCACGCAGGGTCCCTTCTCCAGATAATGGAGAGAGGTTAGACAACACAAAGTCCTAGGGTGGTATTTCACTGATGACTCCATAAAGGCTTGCGCCCCTACTTCAAAGTCTCCCACCTAAGCTACACAAGAAAATCGTATTGCCACTGCGAAGTTATAGTAAAGGTTCATAGGGTCTTTCCGTCTAACCGCGAGTACCCCGCATCTTCACGGGGAATTCAATTTCACTGAGTCTGCTCTGGAGACAGTGTGGAAGTCGTTACGCCATTCGTGCAGGTCGGAACTTACCCGACAAGGAATTTCGCTACCTTAGGACCGTTATAGTTACGGCCGCCGTTTACTGGGGCTTCAGTTCGGAGCTTGCACTCCTCCCTTTAACCTTCCAGCACCGGGCAGGCGTCAGACCCTATACGTCGTCTTGCGACTTCGCAGAGCCCTGTGTTTTTGATAAACAGTCGCCACCACCTAGTTTGTGCCACCCGTCCATAGTTGCCTACAGACAGGTCATCCTTCTTCCGAAGTTACGGATGCAATTTGCCGAGTTCCTTCAGAACAGTTCTCTCAAGCGTCTTGGTATACTCTACCATCCCACCTGTGTCGGTTTCGGGTACGGTCTGATGTGGATGCTATTTCCTGGATATCCTTCACGGCCAATACCAATCCAATAAGGATTGACCGCTTACGGCTACCGTCACATTCCACTGGCCCACGAATATTAACGTGGTTCCCATCGACTACGCCTTTCGGCCTCGCCTTAGGAGCCGGCTCACCCTGCGCTGATTAACATTGCGCAGGAACCCTTGGGATTTCGACGAGAGTGTTTCTCACACTCTTCTCGTTACTCATGTCCGCATTCTCTCTTCTGATACCTCCAGCAACTCTCGCGAGTCACCTTCGCAGGCTTACAGAATGCTCCGCTACCACGCATACAGTTAAGTATGCATTCTAAGCTTCGGTGAATGACTTAAGCCCCGTTATATCTTCGGCGCCAAACGTCTTAATTAGACCAGTGAGCTGTTACGCTTTCTTTAAAAGATGGCTGCTTCTAAGCCAACTTCCTGGTTGTTATGGACATTCAACTTCCTTTTCCACTTAGTCATTACTTGGGGACCTTAGCTGTAGATCTGGGCTGTTTCCCTTTTCACCACGGACCTTATCACCCATGGTGTGTCTGCCAGTCATTACTCATCGGTATTCGGAGTTTGGTTAGATTTGGTAGTGATCGCTCACCCCTAGTCCATCCAGTGCTCTACCCCCGATGGTATTCGACTGACGCTCTACCTAAATAGATTTCGCGGAGAACCAGCTATTACCCGGTTTGATTGGCCTTTCACCCCTAACCACAACTCATCCCAGACTTTTTCAACAGGCATGGGTTCGATCCTCCAGTAGGTGTTACCCTACTTTCAATCTGGTCGTGGCTAGATCACCGGGTTTCGGGTCTAATCCTACATACTATGTCGCCCTATTCAGACTCGCTTTCGCTGCGCCTCCACCTAACGGCTTAAGCTTGCATGTAAGACTAACTCGCGGACCCATTATACAAAAGGTACGCAGTCAGGGCGCAAGGCCCCTCCTACTGTTTGTAGGCATCTGGTTTCAGGACTGTTTCACTCCCCTTCTTGGGGTGCTTTTCACCTTTCCCTCACGGTACTAGTTCACTATCGGTCGATCGAGAGTACTTAGCCTTGGAGGATGGTCCCCCCATGTTCAGACAGAATTTCACGTGTTCCGTCCTACTCAAGGATCTTTATGCTTTCTACTTATACGGGGCTATCACCCACTTTGGCGCTGGTTTCCAACAGCTTCTAATTCTTACATAAAGACCACTGGGCTGATCCGCGTTCGCTCGCCACTACTAACGGAGTCTCGGTTGATGTCCTTTCCTCAGGGTACTGAGATGTTTCAATTCCCCTGGTTCGCTTCAATGCAACTATGTATTCATTGCATGATCACTCATAAGAGTGGAGTTTCCTCATTCGGAGATCCGCGGGTTAACGGGTGTTGACCCCTAACCGCGGCTTATCGCAGCCTGCCACGTCCTTCTTCGCCTCTGATCGCCTAGGCATCCACCAGATGCCCTTCAAAACGCTTGAATTCAAATCACGCGCAGGGATAAATCCGCTGCAAAGTTTCCTTCCTTTTGTAATTAAAGGAAACAACGTGGTTTAAAATGATTCTCAGTTTTGTCAGACATTGGTTTATGAAACGTCTACGGCACATCACGTGGATTGCTCCGCGTGGCTGATAGTGCCAAAGACAACTTCATAAATAATATAATCAATTGCTAATAACCAAAATTTGCTATTAACACTTTTGATGTCTTTACAATAATTACCTATTCACGATGTATAAGAACCGAGGAACTTTCATTCCTCATCTGAAACTTCCCGAAGAAAATTTCAGAAGAAGAATGCCAACTCGCATTTATGCGAGAAGAATGGTGGACCCGATCAGGATCGAACTGACGACCTCCTGAATGCAAATCAGGCGCTCTCCCAGCTGAGCTACGGGCCCACACTCTCTTCAGAAAAATGGTGGGCCTGGCAAGACTTGAACTTGCGACCCCACGCTTATCAAGCGTGTGCTCTAACCAACTGAGCTACAAGCCCTGATCAGAATTCAGAAAATGTCTGAGTTCAGGATCCGGAAAGAAGAGATACGGCGGCAGCAGAGACCGGCTATTACGGCGTGATCGTGAGATCGACAACCGAAAGCACCAAATGCAAGCCTTAGAAAGGAGGTGATCCAGCCGCAGGTTCCCCTACGGCTACCTTGTTACGACTTCGTCCCAGTTACTGACCTTACCGTGGCCGGCTGCCTCCTTGCGGTTAGCAAACCGTCTTCAGGTAAAACCAACTTCCATGACGTGACGGGCGGTGTGTACAAGACCCGGGAACGTATTCACCGTTACATTCTGATTAACGATTACTAGCGATTCCAACTTCATGCCCTCGAGTTGCAGAGGACAATCTGAACTGAGACAACTTTTTGAGATTAGCTCAACCTTGCGGTCTGGCTGCTCATTGTCATTGCCATTGTAGCACGTTTGTAGCCCTACTCGTAAGGGCCATGATGACTTGACGTCGTCCCCGCCTTCCTCCGGCTTGTCACCGGCAGTCTTGTCAGAGTGCCCAGCTTAACCTGATGGCAACAGACAATAGGGGTTGCGCTCGTTGCGGGACTTAACCCAACATCTCACGACACGAGCTGACGACAGCCATGCAGCACCTGTATCCTAGCCAGCCGAACTGAAGGAAATCATCTCTGAAATCCATACTAGGTATGTCAAGAGTAGGTAAGGTTCTTCGCGTAGCTTCGAATTGAACAACATGCTCCACCGCTTGTGCGGGTCCCCGTCAATTCCTTTGAGTTTTAATCTTGCGACCGTACTCCCCAGGCGGTGTGCTAATCACTTTCGCTTTGTTACCGGGACCTAAGGCCCCGACAACGAGCACACATCGTTTACGGCGTGGACTACCAGGGTATCTAATCCTGTTTGCTCCCCACGCTTTCGTGCCTCAGCGTCAAAAATTGCCCAGTTAGCTGCCTACGCCATTGGTATTCCTCCGAATATCTGCGAATTTCACCTCTACACTCGGAATTCTGCTAACCTCTTCAATCTTCTAGATTTGCAGTTTCAAAAGCAATTCCAGGGTTAAGCCCTGGGATTTCACTTCTGACTTGCAAATCCGCCTACGCACGCTTTAAGCCCAGTGATTCCGAACAACGCTTGCCCCATTCGTATTACCGCGGCTGCTGGCACGAATTTAGCCGGGGCTTCTTCTGATGTTACCGTCATTATCTTCGCATCTGAAAGAGCTTTACAACCCGAAGGCCTTCATCACTCACGCGGCATGGCTGGATCAGGCTTGCGCCCATTGTCCAATATTCCTCACTGCTGCCTCCCGTAGGAGTCTGGGCCGTGTCTCAGTCCCAGTGTGGCTGATCATCCTCTCAGACCAGCTACTGATCGTCGCCTTGGTGAGCCATTACCTCACCAACTAGCTAATCAGACGCGGGCTAATCCTTGACCGATAAATCTTTGGACCGAAGTCATTATACGGTATTAGCGTCCGTTTCCAGACGTTGTTCCGTAGTCAAGGGCATATTCCCACGCGTTACGCACCCGTGCGCTACTCTGTATTGCTACATCGTTCAACTTGCATGTGTTAGGCCTGCCGCCAGCGTTCGTTCTGAGCCAGGATCAAACTCTCACGTTTGAATCCATCAGAACATATTCGAGATCGAAATCTAGAATTGTTTCTGAAGTTAAAATAGAATCTTCAGAGACCTGCTTGCATTAGACCATTGGCCGATCCTTTAACAGAAAGACCAATGTTCTGCGTTTTATAATTACGACCCGAAGGTCGTAAATAATGCGTCAGAGACGCGCAAACTAGCAAACAGATATCTTGTTTACCGCATTCAATGCGTTCACAAGTCACTGCTGCCTGCGCATCTCTTCTTTCCTATTCACGATGTATAAGAACCACTCAGTTTTTCTTCCAGTCCGAAGACCGCAAAAAAAAGACCCGAGAAAAAAGAAGTCTTTGTCCGACTTCTTGTCACTCGTTTCTCATACCGAATTGGGCGATGGCCGCAATATAGACCCATTACCTTCGGGCCGTCAACCGCACCGCGCAAAATCCCTTGAAACGACTAGGAAATTCAGCACCCTCCGCCCGCCCCGGACTAAGGCCAGAAACAAGCGTGAGCGGGGTTATACCCACTTGGTTCCACCCTGTCAAACAACTTTTTAACGATTCATTAAAAAATCTTTTCGCCCCGTATTTCTATGGGCCAAAAGACGTTTTGGATCAGTTTTTTTTAGACGGTATGGGTGTTTTTCTGGGCGGGAGGTAAAGGGGCATCGACAGCCGGAGCAACCTTCGAATCTGCCGTCACAAAGGGGCCGTTCTGGACACTGGCCTGTTCCACAGGCGCACCAGCATTGGCCAGCATTTCCTTGATCCCCGGAACACTCCCCCGGATGCCGATAAACTGAACATCCGTGCGCTCAAGTAGTTTCCTGAACTCATCAGGTTGAATAATCATTTTCGGATCGTTGATAGGTAAGGAACTCGGGGGCAAAGCCATGTCCGGATCCTGGATTCCACCGATGACAGGGTATTTCTCTCGATCGGGCTTCAAGGGATGCGACCTCGTATATTCACTTAAATTTAATTCGAAAGATTTGAACTTCATTTTCGCGACAAGCTCATCCGTGATTTTTCCTGTTGGAGGATCAATACCGAGATATTTTTCTATTGCGATCACAGAATCATGGGTCTTATCGCCGAGTTTGGCATCGACGCCATCCTTGTTCAGACCGTAATTCCCGAGATCAACGCCTTGAAGTTCGTCCCCCGCAAGTTTTTTAAGGTCATTCATGCATTGCTGCGCATAGGCAATATCAGGACTGGAATCGCCTTTGGAATATTCGAACTTTCTAAGAGGCGCAGCCTCTTCGATACGAAAAATTTCAGGGTTTATTTTAAATTCTTTGGGATCAAGTGGATCTCGTTCTGGTTCGTATCTGTAGATCATCGGCTCTGTTTTAAACGGGTGCTCCCGCAGATATTTGGTAATCCACTCATCTGGATCGATAGGCAGCTTTCTATGCTCCGGTTCCTCATACCGCCATATATTCGGGATCTCGTGATAATAAAACCGCTTCTTAAACTCCGGTTCGTCAATAAGAAGTTCCGGCTCCGACTTAACGGGAGTTTTTAAATCGGGTAAATCTTGAGGCGCACCCGGTGCTGCGTGCAACTTGCGCCAGAAAGCATCCTCATCTTTCAAAAACTCATTGAGGGCGTTTTCGAATTTTTTACCGCCTATATACTTCCCGTCTGTACCACGATGCGCCCAGACTTGATCGCGTCCCAACAACGCGCTGTTGATTGAAAGCGTAACTAAAGCCAGCCTCGGGTCGCCGCCATCCAGAGCGACATTGTATTGCGCGCCTTCCATGAAACTTTTCAGAGCCCTGAGATCATACGCGCTCGGCTTGTATCCCTGCTCAAGCATCGTATCTATTTTTGACTTGAGATCCACGAGTTCCTTTAATCCCAAATCGCGGTTCATAACCATATCGACTATTTTGCTTGATCGGGCGTCATAGGGTTCGGAAGGCACTTGTCCTTCGGGAAACCAGAGCGCCTCGGAAAGCCTGATAAGATTATTTGATTTGTGGAATAATTCCGTATGGTCGGCATTGGTACGAATATCCACCTGAACGAACACATGCTTGCTGTTTCCGTCACGGTCATTCATCCGATGATAAAATTGATTATTCCCGTTGGCGTCCTTCATTCTATAAAACTGATCGACGACAGACGCCATTCATTGCACCTTACACTTTTGCACCAGGAGAATTACCAAATTGCAAGGTCTGGCCAGACAACTCCAGCCCTTGCGGCAGCGGGGCGGGCGATTCCGACCCCAGCGGGCCGGCCACTTCAGCCTGCATCTTGGCACCCAATAAATTTTCCCCCGCGCGCTCCGCGAATCCCGTCGGTCCATTGACGGTAAGAAGCTGCCGCAACTGGAAATCCCCGAGCGTATCCTTAATAGTGGGCGTATTGTCTTTCGGTTTTTGCGCGAATAAATCCATGGTTTTTTCAACCTGTTTGAATTTATCCTTGAGGCTCTCCGGCATTTGATTTTGCGTGTCGAGCTCGCGCAGCTTGGCGATCAGCGCCGCCATATTATCCGCCGAAATCGGCCCGCCGTTCATCAGCATCGCCTGCAAACCGCCGGTGTTCGGACCGGTCTGCAGCAGGTTTAGCATCTGCCGCCTGTCTTCATTCGTGAATTCCGTCTTGGCACTGAGGCTCGTATTATAGGCACCCTGGCTCATGACCTGTCATCCTTGTAAGTCTGGTTTACGAAGGAAACTTTGTGGCTTTCGACCGGCTGGTCGTTTTCCATGCGCACCATCATGATGTCGTTCAGGGACAGAAGCTGGTTGAAATAGGAATCGAACAGTAATCCCGCGAGATATTCCTGGCCTTCCTCGCCGATGATGCGCATGCCGCGCCCGTCTTCGGACGATTCAATCCACGCCGGCGCAAACCCGAGCGGTTCATCATAGATGAGAATAGCTCTATTATCCTGGCCAAGAGCCAATGCTACGTTCATGCCACTACCCTAAAATATTACCGTTTATTTTTTTAATTATTATGTTAAGAAATTATACTCCGAGTCGATTTTTTTGTCAAAAAAACCTGTCAGAACAAAAATTTACCTTTTGTTAAGAATTTCGCCTCAATTTTTGATATAAATAGAGTTCTGGCCGTTGAGACGGCCTGTCCCGGGAGTACTCGCTATCGTTACGTCCATTATCATCCATCTTATAGGCGCCGTCTGCCTCCTGCTTTGGGGCGCGCGCATGGTCAAGACCGGCTTCAGCCGCGCCTACGGCACGAACCTGCGCCACACGATTTCACAAGGCACCAAGAGCCGCATCAGCGCTTTCGCGGCGGGCGCGGCCGTCACCGCCTTGCTGCAAAGCTCGACCGCGTCGATTCTCATCACGCTTTCCTTCGTCAAAAAAGGATTCATGACCGTAACGGCGGCGCTGGCCGTCATTATCGGCGCCGATGTCGCGACAACACTGGTCGCGCAGGTGCTGACCTTTGATTTGCGCTGGCTTTCGCCCGTGATGCTCTCCTCGGGCGTGCTGATTTTCTCGTTTTATGAGCATGGCGGACGCACGCGGCACATCGCGCGCGTCATGATCGGCATCGGCCTGATGCTGCTTTCGCTGACATTGATCCGCGAAGTTTCCCAGCCGCTGAAAACCTCCGAAGTGCTGCCGCTGATCCTGCACCCGCTTGAAAAAGAGCCCATTCTCGCCGTGGTTTTTGCCGCGCTTTTCACATGGGCGATCCATTCGAGCCTGGCCACCGTGCTGCTGTTCGCGACCATGGTCGGCAACCACGTTATCTCGATGGAGCTTGGCTTTGCGCTGGTGCTGGGCGCCAATGTCGGATCGGCGCTGATAACGCTTGTCGCCACGCTGGGAGACGGCCCCCGCGTCAAACGCATCACCGTCGGCAACCTGGTCATGAAACTCGTCATGATGGCCGCTGTTATGCTGTTCATTCCGCAGATCGCCGAGCTTCTGAACGCGCATATCCCGGGCGCGGCCGACCGCCAGGTTGTCAATTTCCATACCGCCTTCAACATCGCGCTGGCGCTTGTTTTCCTGCCGCTGGCCAAGATATATGCGCTGCTTTTGGTGCGGGTATTCCCCGACAAACAGGGAGCGCGCGATGACAATGGCGCGGCCTATCTCGACGCCACCGCGCTCGATACGCCGGTTATTGCGCTGGCCGGCGCGGCGCGGGAAACCCTGCGCATGGCCGAGATCGTCGAGCGCATGCTGGAGAAAACCATCACCGCGCTGGAGAAAAACGATGAAACGCTGGTCGCCTCGATCCGCCAGATGGACGACCGCGTCGACCGCCTGAACCAGGAGATCAAGTTCTATTTAACAAGACTTACTCAGGAGAGCCTCGACCCCAAGGAGGCCGACCGTTACATCCAGATCCTGACCTTCTGCACAAATCTCGAAAATTGCGGCGATATCATCGACAAGAACCTGATGGATATGGCGCTCAAGAAAATGCGCAAACAGGAGAAATTCTCGGAAAAAGGCTTCGCCGAGATCAAGGAATTCCACAGTAATGTCCTTCAGAATTTACGCCTCGCCCAGAATATATTCCTGTCCGAGGACCCCGCCCTCGCCGCCCGCCTGGTGGAAAACAAGCGCAGCGTCCGCATGGCCGAAGTGGAAAGCTCGCGCAGCCACTTTAACCGCTTGCGCGACCGCCTCAGCGAATCCATGGCGACCAGCGACATTCACCTCGACATCATCCGCGACCTGCGCCGGATCAACAGCTACGTGACCTCGGTCGCCTACACCATTATCGACCACCACGAGCAGCATAAAACCCGCCGCGCCACCCGCCCCGACGACCCCGAGACGTCATTGCCGGATGCTGCGGCGGAACCGTTGTGATGCTCAGAAAAGCTCTTCTCTCTTCACTGATTTTTGCTGCGCTTTTTGTGCAGCCCGCATTTGCTGACAAAATCGCCCTGCCAGTGCCCGCCGAAAAGCTTTCGGCGCTTGAAACCATGTATTCGGTCCGCGCCGGGCAGAAACTGCAGCAATTCGGCTATGATCTGTTCGGCGTGCCGGGCCCTGACATACGCAGGCAACTGGACAAGGCCGCCGCCTTCAGCCCCCGGATGCCGACGGGCGATGCGCAGGATGAGTTTTTGCTGCACCCCGGCGATGAGCTGGAAATCGCTTTCACCGGCCAGCGCAGCGATCATGGCTTCTACAAAATCACCCCTGAAGGTCTTCTGGACATACCCGGCCTGCCGCCCATCCCGGCCGAAGGCCGCGCCATCGGGCAGGTGCGGGTTTCGGTCAGGGCCGCGGCACGCGCCCTGCACAATACCGAAGCTCATGTCGCGCTTTCTTCGGTGCGCCAGATCGGCGTGCTGGTGACGGGTCATGTGCGGCAACCGGGACGCCAGAACCTGACCATCTTTCATACGGTGGTCGATGCCCTGATCCAGGCCGGAGGCATTACCAAAGACGGTTCATTGCGCCGGGTCAGATTGGTACGCGGCGGCGCCAGCGCCCCCATAGATCTCTATGCGCTTTTGCTGCATGGCTCCGGCGCCGACCTGCAGCTGCAGGATGGCGACCGCATCATGGTGCCGCCCATCGGCCCGGTCATGGCCGTCGCCGGCAAGACCAGACGCCCCGGCATTTACGAGCTCATTCCCGGCGAGGACAAACAGGCCCTGGCCGCCACGCTCGGCCTGGACAAGGATGCAGCCCTTCTCTCCGCGAAAAGCGGGGACAGCTTGCGCCAGGCTCAGGACAATCTTGCGGACGCCGCATTTTTTACTGATGATGGGAACACCGCAAGAGAAAGATAAATGCGCGAAAACCCCGTTTTTTCAATTATTACCGTAACGCATGATAACCTGCCGGGCTTGCAGAAAACCGACCATTCCCTCAAGCTGCAGTCTTTCCGGGATTTCGAATGGATCGTGATTGACTGTGGCTCGGCGGATGGTACGGAAAGCTTTCTGACCTACAGCAATGCAAGTTTGATAACCCGCGAAAGCTGCAGCAAATATGACGCCATGAATTTCGGCCTTGCCAGAGCCACGGGCGATTATGTCCTGTTTCTGGATGCGGGGAATAAGCTCGCCTTCGCCAATACGCTCGCCCGTTTGCATAATTTCATCCGCTCAGCTCGAAAAATTCCCGGTTTCATTTATGGCGACTTTTTTGAGGACAGCGCCTACAAAACCGCCCGGCCCCATGAGCAGCTTCGCCTCGGCATGTTCACGCGGCACGCGGCCATGGTCTACAAGCGCGGGGCGCTGAACGGGCTGTCTTTTGATGCGCGGTATAAAATCACCGCAGATTACGACTTCACCGCCAGATTGCTGCGGCATGCGAAACAGGTTGAATATTACCCCCTGCCGCTCTGCGCCCTCGAAAAAGCGCAGCAAAATTCCTGGCGCGGATTCAGCGAACAGCTCCTTATCCGCCGCCGTTTAAAGCTGGCAGGACCCACGAAAAATGCAGCAATTTTCCTGCTGCAGGCGGCCATATGGGCGGGTGGCAAAATCATGCCCGCCTTACACGGCCGGTCAAAGCCAAGCGCGTCTAAACAGCCCCGCTTCGCGCAAAATTAGCGCAGCAATTTTTTGGCAAAAATAATGTTATTTCCTAAGAAATAGATCGTTTTCTGGATTTCAGCGCAGCAATTTACCTGCTTTTATGCATGTCCGGCTCGACCACGCTCCACGCCCGCTCGATCCAGGCATTCATGGCCTCTCCGGGCACGAAAATCTTGCCCGCCGCATGGGCGCCGTTATGGGCCGCGAACCAGTCTTCGCCGTTGAAACGGTAATGACGGATCTGGTCGGCCAGCGCCTGCGCATTGCCCTGCGCGATCACCGCCCCTGCGTGAAAATCATGGATGACCTTGGCGGTCTCGGATTGCTCCGGCCCGACAAAGATCGAAGGCCGCCCCACCGCCAGCGCGGCGTATAGCTTGCACGGCACCAGCATCCCGGCAGCGTCCTCGCGCATGGAGATCAGGTGGACGTCGCCGCTCTCCATGACCTGCTTTAGGCGTTTCTGCGGCTGGAACGGCATCAATCGAATATTGTGCAGCCCCCTGCGCGCCCGCTCCTTGGCGATCTCATCGAAACGCGGCCCGTCGCCGACAAAAACGAATTCAATTTCCGGATTCTCCTGGTCGAGAAGCTGCGCGGCATCGAGAATGGTGCCCAGCGGATGCGCCCGCCCGATATTCCCTGCATAGAGGACACGGAATTTGGGATTGGGGTCTTTAACCTGCTCGGCATGGGCCTTGGCGCCGTTAACTCGTAGATGCGCATTCGAAAAACCAGGGTTTTCAGCGATTTCAATTGAGTCTTCTTGTTCCGACTCAACAACAAGCTCGTAATCCGGCCAGTTTGGAATGACCGTGATATGGCGCGGATCGACGCCGCCCATCGCAAGCTGCTTGGCCATGCAGCGGCCGATGACGATGGTTTTATCGCAGGCGCGGATGGAGCGGCGCGACATGCGCTTCAAAGGTTTCATCAGGAATTCCGGCATGGGCACGCTGAGCGCCGGGAAAATATCCGGGTAGAGGTCGTGGCACCAGTGAATGTGCCGGTTTTTCTTCGCGCGCTGCACGATGCGCCCCGCCGTGACCAGCATCGGCGGGTCAGTGAGCGTCACGATGAGATCCGTTGCAGGCAACCGCAAAGCCGTCGCCAGCATCTTGATCCAGGCAAGGCTGTATGAAAAAATTCCGCCCGGACGCGTCCGTCCCTTGACGCGGATGACCCTGACTCCGCCGTCGCGAACCGTTCCCGATTTCGGCCCGCAGGTAATGACGGTCACCTGCCAGCCTGCCTTGGCGAATGCGCGCGCCAGATCGCGCAGCACCCGGCCCGTGGCGCCGGTGGCAGGAGGATAAACGCGGTTCATGAATAGAACAGAGGGATTACGCATCAAAACTCTGGAATATTATCTTTTTAAATTTGAGGGCATATGCAGCTTTTTGAATACAATACCCCGGCGCAGGAAGCAACTTTAAGCGAAACAAAAGCAGGCATCACAAAGTATCAACGCGGCTCCATGATCCGGGGCTGCTGACGCAATGCAACTTTTCTCTCTTCTTCAGCAATAAAAATACCCGCCCGATTTCCCAAGAAAATTGACGGACTCCGCGAGATTATTACGTTGCCGAGTCCTGTCATACCGACTCATTTATAAAAACATCGCGGCGAATGATTTCAAAGAGGCAAGCTGCACCTTAAATGCGCGGCCCACTCATTGGTAATCTTTAAAAACCTTGGAAGGCTTCTTGTCGCCGGGCTTGTTGAAAATTTGTTTCTCGGCGGGCAATGCTGCGTTGCTTGCTGCGGGTTTCTGCCCTTTCTTCTCTGCAGCCTGCGCCTTGGCGTTCGCTTCTGCGGCGCCGGCCATTATTTTGTCGGCCTCTTTCCTCATTTTTTCCAGCGCAGCATCGCTTTTGAGACGCGCGGCTTCGATGCGCTTCCGGGCATCGGCGGCCTTAGCCGCCATGATATCGCCCTCCCAGCTTTTATGGGCGAAAGCGACCAGCATGATTTCTTCAGGCGATTTCGGGATATAGGAAGAGCTCAGCATGCTCTTTTTCAGCCCTTTGAATTTGACGCCGTTGATAACGACATCGGGATCATCCTTTTTCTTCTCGCCGGGGCCGAACAGCTTGTTCATCAAGGATTGCCCGGGCCTGTCCTTGACCTTCTTTGTAGCCGGCTTGTTGAAGATATTCGTATTCTGTTCGGAGTTCTGTTGGGAGGCGCTTTTTTCAGTCTTTTTCTTGCCGAAAATCCACAATCCCTGCGCGGTGGCCGGGGCTGACGCCACGCACATCATTAATGTAATAAGGAAAATAACTCGAATCATTGGTTTTTCCGCGCCTTTTAACGATTCCAGTATAACACATCCGCGTACGACAAATAAAATTGTGCTAGTTCATAGTCTTAGAGGCATTAATACTTTCTTAACCCTTTTAGAGCATTATAATCATAATTTCCGTAAGCGATAAACCGGATTTTAACCGGGCTAAGGACAAACGGACTGGTAAGACTATAAAAAAAGAAGATTAGGAGCGGTGTAAATGAGAGTAAACGTGAAGCAGTTTCTGGAAGAGGCCGGCATTACCGAAGCCTTCTATCCGGGCAAAAGACTGGTCCATGCCTGCAGACAGGAAGGGCAATTCAAAAGCCACTCCGTCGTGCTGGACTGGCGCAACCCGGAAAAAATCCGCATTGAATTGCGGGCCGGACTGACCGGCAAGGAACTCAGCATCAAGGAGCTGAAATCCTATCCCGTAAGTTTCCAGACGCCGACTTATGTCGACATCGAAATCGTCAACGACAACAAGGATGACGACAAGGAAGGCAAATCGACCGGCTCGGGTGGCGGTGGGGGCAAATCACCGAAAAAATCACTTGAGAGCATGCGCTCGCTCGCATCCGAAGCCTTCGGCAGCGTCCGCGAGGGAAAAATCCCTGAGATGGGCAAAATCGTCGAAATGGTGATCATGGGCACGAAAATTGCTGCGGAAGCCTATGGCAAGGTTATGGGCGTTCTGGCGAAGCAGCTGCACCATGCCAAGATCCAGGCGACCGACCTGCTGGCCCAAGCCGGCGATTTCGTCACCAAATACACGCCGCCCGCCTTCATGGCGCCGACCGGCGACGAACAGAAAGTTTACAAATACGACCGCGAGAAGAACGCCGATATCGGCTTCCGCCCCGGTCCGGGTTAAAAATCAGTCACACGTCTCCAATCAAGCGTTTAACTGAGCAAACACCGCCTTTAAAACAGGCGGTGTTTTTTATTATACTGGACGCATGAACGGCAAGAAAACCAACGGCTCCGGCAACGGCCATGACCCGGACGAGGATAAAAGCATCGTACGCTTTCCCACGCGCGAGGAACGCAAAAAACGGGAGGAACTGCGCCTGCGCGCTGCGGCGCCCCCAAAAAACAAGATTAAAGAACCTTTTTTCAATTTCGGCCTGATCCCGCTTTTCACCCGGGCAGTGCTGCTGATTTTCGTCGTTGTGCAGGTCGGCATCATGCTGGCGCCGGAAGAACTGCGCACGCAGATCGTCTACACATTCGGCTTCGTGCCCGCCTATTTCACCGGCGTGCTCAAGCCCTTCCCTTATGGCGCAGTATTAAGCCCCATCACCCATATTTTCATCCATGGCGGCTGGATGCACCTGGCCTTCAACTCCGTCATGGCGGTTTCGCTCGGCGTGTTCTTCGAGCGCGAATTCGGAACAAGGCGCACGATCATTTTCTTCTTTATCTGCGGAATCGCCGGGGCGCTGGTTTATTTCGCGCTCAATCCTTTTTCTGAAATCCCGGTCATCGGCGCGTCAGGCAGCGTCAGCGGCCTGTTCGGCGCGCTGATCATGCAGCTCGGCAAGCGCGGCGGACTCGGCCACAAAACGCGCGGACCATGGCCCCTCATCGGGTTCTGGATTGTTTTCATGATCCTGACCGGATCGCTGAGCGGCGGCGGGGTGGCCTGGCAGGCCCATATCGGCGGATTTCTGGCCGGCATCGGGCTGCTGCACCTGATGCAAAAAGGCAAGATCAGGCTTTAGGCCTGAAGATCAAAGGCGCCTCGATCAGCGCATCCGCCGCGCCGACAGGAAGCGGCACGGCCGCCTCGCCCGGCATGCCGGGGAAATCCCAAATGATGGTATTGAACGAACCGTGCGGCTCGGCAATCGCATGCCACGTGTCGTAGATGCGCCCCGTCGCGCGGCAAACCCATATGCGCGGCTCGGGCGCGGTCTCGGCCTTCTTCATCCACATCAGGGCTTCGCTGTTGTCCTGGAAGGCGCGCTTTTCAATCTCGGCGCGGAGCCTGAATACCCGCGTATCGGCCACGACTTTTTCCGCCTTGTGCAGATGATCGCGCGCCTCGCCCCAGAGCGCGGCCTCGATCGCCGCTTCCGCAATGACCAGATGCGCGTCAGCGCTGTTGGGATGCGATTCCAGCAGCGACTCCGCCCATTTCAGGCGCGACAGCGGGTCGTTGTTTTTCGCGGTGTCTTTCATCTCCATCCAGAGTTCGGCCAGCACGGCATGGCCCGTGCGCTGCCACGCGCTGATGACCAGTTTTGCTGCGCGTTTTCTGTGCCCGTCATATTTCTGCAGCCGCGTCAGCGCCATCACGGCGGGCGCGAAATACGGGTCCATTTTATAGGCGGCATGGAATTTTTTCTGCGCCGGCCCGCGCTGCCCGTAGCGCAGCAATTCTTCCCCTTCCGCCATCAGCATGGCGACGCGGTCGCTGCGCGCCTCGTCCCTGGTAAGGGCGCCGGCTTTCTCGGCGCGCGTCAGGATTTTGCGTGCAGCATCCCAGTGCCGCAGGCGGATTTCGAGGTCGTAGGCAATGCGCAAAACCCATTTCTGCTTGGGATAAAGACCGAGCCCCTGCTGTGCCAGGCCAAGCGCTCGCTCGTAATCCTTTTCTTCGAGCGCGCCCTGCAGCAAACCGCGCACGCCGAGGAATGCCGTATCCTTGTTCTGCAGCATTTCGCCAAAAATCCGCCGCGCCTCCGCCTCGTTTCCTTTCAGTCTTTCGGCCTGGGCCAGCAGCAAAAGCGGCATGCCGCTGTCTTTGGGCAGGAATTTCACCGCGCGGTTCGCATGGCGCGAGGCAGCCCGCGCATCGCCCGCCGAAACCGCCGTCAGCCCCAGCGCCAGCGCCCGGTAACCCTTGTCGCGGCGCGTGATTTCGCGGTAGCGTCGCCATGTTTTCGGCAGGTCGACGATGGTGCGGATCACACGGTAAATCAAAATCCCGAACATGATCAGAACGATCAGCGCAGCAAGAAACAGCCCCGCCTGCGTGCGCACCGTGTATTCCTGCCATTCGATATTCACGGTGCCGGGGCGGTCGGCCAGCCACACGACCACCGCCACCAGCAGCGCGACTTTCACGATGTACCAGACTGCCCGGATCATTGCGTATTCCTGTGGGACGGTATTGAACGCATGTTACTGGCCGGCAGGAGCCGGAGCGGGAAAGTTCTCTTCGGTCAGGCCGGATGGCGCTGGCGGGAGATTGAGGCCGCGCGCGCCCGGCAGCGGGCCGCTGTTGTTATAGATCGGCGCGCCGCCGCCCATGCTTTTGACATTGATCGCGCTGGTCAGCATGCGCTTGAATTTCTGCGCCATCAGCGTCGCCTGCGCCTTCGTCAGCCAGGGCTGCGCCGCGACAAGAGCCGGGCCGTGCAGCGTCTGCATCTGGGCCACCGCGCCCTCCAGATTGCCTTCCTGGAGCAGTTTATCCGTTTTGGCGATCGTCTTTTGCGTCGGCGTGCCGCTCACCGGCTCGCCGTTTTTCTCGATCTGGAACATATCGCCGAGCCGCGCCTGCGCTTTTTCCTGAATAGATACGTCGTCGCCTTGTAGCGACGCCACGACAACATCGCCTGCAAGCCCCCTGAACTCCTGTGACAGTCCCGATGGCGTCAGCACCCCTTGCTGGGCATAAGGGGCCAGCCGGTCGATCGCGGCGGCGAGTTCGGGGTCGTCCGTGCCGACCAGTTTCTTCATCAGCGCGAGGTCCTGTTCGAAGGGCTGGTTATCGCGGTTCAGAGAGGAGCGGAACTGGGTCATGCCGAGGAGCAATGCGGCGGCCTTGAGATCCTGCGGGGGCACGCCGGCGAAGGTCTGCGCCAGCGCCGGATCCTGCTGCGGCGCGGTTTGCAGCGCCTGTTCGACCTGCGCGGGATCTTCTTCCGGCACGCCGGAAAGAAGGGTCATGAGCTGCGCCGTGCTCTGGTTCAGCTGCTGCTGACCGTGCACGCTTTCGCTTAAGGACTGCAAGCGCGCGGCCAGCTCGGCGAAATTGACGGGCGGGGTGATGCCGGTGATATCGCTGACATGGCCTTCCAGCTTATGGACGCGCTGCTCAAGACTGCCTGCATGCGGGCCCAGCACGTCGTTTGAAACTGTCTGCGCCTTGTCGAGCGCGGTACCCAGCGCGGGACGATAACCGGTCAGCTGCGCCTGCAACGCGGCGAATTTCGCCTCGATATCGTCCGGGATCAGGCTGCGGATGAAACTTTGCTTCTCCTTGATCGCGCTGACATCGCTTTCGAGCGCCTGGATGCGCTCGCGCTCGGGCAGCAAAAGCAGGATAACGGACACGGTTGCGACAAGAACCAGGAACAGGTTGATCGCCGTGCTCTTGGTGACCGCGCGGCGCTCGCTGCGCACCAACTCGCTCTCAAGCGTGTTTTCGGCTTTCAGTGGCACATACGGCTCGGGCTTGATGAAGGACGGCGCTTCGTCACGTGCCTCCTCGCGCGTTTTTTCGGAATTTCTTGCGGTGAAATCGGGTGAATTGATCGTATTCGGGATGTTGGCGCCGCTTCCTTGCACCGGGCGCTGCTCCGGCTGGATGATTTTGGAAATATCGAGGCCGTATTGCCTGGCTGCGTGGAGAATTTCCTCGCGTCTTGCGCCGGGAATGACGTTCCGCTTCTTCCAGCCCTGCACGGTCGTGACCGGGACGCTGATTTTCGTGGCCATCGGGCGGATCCCGCCGAACATTTCTATAATGGCTTCCGCATTCTCCAGCGGCGCGGCTTCATCCTGGGACATGAAAACTCCGGATCGGGTGGTTTTTTTTAGTTTTTGGAAACGCAGTGGGCTTTAAGGAGGTCGAGCATCGCGGCCCTTTCAGGCTGCCTGGCGCTGTACGCCCCGGCCCAATGTGTTCCTTGTACGCACTCTAGCACGGAAGGGCTGATGCACAAGGCTTTAATGCCCGAAAGCTTCGCGCTCAAGCCTTCTTTTTCGATAAGATGGACGAAATTCTCTGCCGTACGCCTTGAGAAGAACGTCACGGCCTCCAAAGTACCTTTCGCGATGGCATCCCGGCATACGGGACTGAACTGGTCCTCGCTCCGGGCGGTATAGACCACCACGGAATCCAGCGTGATACGGTCATGTTTCAGCAATTCATCGAGTTGCATCGCCGTATGCTCGCCGCGTATGTGCAGTATGCGCACAGGTGATAAAAGTTTTTTATTTATAAGGGCCGCAAGGTCGTTGGCGTCCCCCTCGGCGGTAAAAATCTTGTGATAACCGTGTTTACGCACCTCTTCGGCCGTGTGGGCCCCAACCGCGAACACCAATATGTCAGCCATGCCCGGCGGGCAGCCGAAGACCCGCACGCCGTTGGCGCTTGTAAATACGATGGCAGGGTAAATCTTCAAATCCGGCATCTTGTAGTCCACCGGGACAATGCCGAGCATCGGCTCGACCAGCGGATTCAAACCCAGCCCGCGGACCTCGCGCGCGAAGTCATCGGCGTCCTCAATGGGCCGGGTAATCAACACCGTATTCCCGCTGTTTTTTGTCATATTAGTATATTAACTCCTTTGGCGCTTTTTCGCGAAGTTTGGTTCCGATTTCGGCGCCAAGGGCCCGGCCATCACTCGCGGCGGAACGCCCCTCTTCAATGTAAATTTTTGTCCCGTCCGGGGAAGCCAGTTTCATCCTTAACCACAGATTATTATTCTCCAGAACCGCGTAGGAACCGACCGGCGTATGGCACCCGCCGCCCAAAGCGGCCAAGGCCGCGCGCTCGCATTCGACCTCGAAAAACGTCTTTTCGTGTTTTATTTGGCTAAATATGGCTATAATATCAGCAGAATTTTCTTTAGTTTCAATACCGATAGCCCCCTGCCCGGCGGCGGGCAACATCACGTCAAAAGGGAGCATAAAATCCGCTTTTTTAGCCATTTTTAGCCGATTTAATCCGGCTTTGGCCAACAGAATCCCGGCCAATTTCTGGCCCTCCATTTTCTCAATTCTGGTCCCCACATTACCCCGGATCGGGACCACGTTCAGGTCGGGCCGGACAGCCAGTAACATGCCCTGGCGGCGCAGGCTGCAGGTCCCGATTTTGGCCCCCTGAGGAAGGTCGTCGAGGGAGGCGGCGGACGGGCTTCCCGCCCTCAGAATCACCGCGTCCCGGACATCCTCCCGGGGCAGCATGCAGGTAATCGCCAGCCCGGGCGGCGGAGAGGAATCCATGTCCTTCATCGAGTGGACGGCGGCGTCGATCCGGTCTTCCAGTAAAGCCTCCTGAAGCTCCTTGGCGAACAGGGCCTTGCCCCCGCCGCGAGCATCCAAAGGGCGCTCCCCCTGCGCCGGGGTCCAGTCGCCGGATGTCTTTATGATAACGGTTTCAATCTCCAGATCCGGCTGTACGCGCGCGAGTTCCGCGCAGACGATTTCCGCCTGCCGCAGCGCCAGCGGCGAGCCGCGCGTGCCCAATTTAAGCTTTCCCGGTTTGACAGTCATACGCCGTGGCCTTATCAACTTAGGTAAATTAGAGCGCCATTATGAATGTTTTAGGCATAGAAACAAGTTGCGATGAAACCGCCGCCGCGATCGTGACCGGCGAGGGCAAAATCCTGTCCAGCCTGGTGCTGAGCCAGATCAAGGAACACAAATCCTTCGGCGGTGTGGTGCCGGAAATCGCCGCCCGCTCGCATCTCGATCATTTGCATACATTGATCAGGGCCGCGCTTGACGACGCGAAACTTTCGTTTGACGATATAAATGCCGTCGCCGCCACCTGCGGTCCCGGCCTGATAGGAGGCGTACTGGTCGGTATGATGGCGGGCAAGGCCATCGCCAGCGCCCGGAAAATTCCTTTTATCGCGGTGAATCATCTGGAAGGCCATGCCCTTACCCCACGCCTAACCGACCGGTTGGACTTTCCTTATTTGCTTCTCCTGATTTCCGGCGGCCACACGCAGATCCTTGTTGCCGAGGGCGTCGGGCAATATAAACGCTGGGGCACGACGCTCGACGATGCCGCCGGTGAATGTTTCGATAAATCGGCAAAGCTCATGGGCCTTCCCTATCCCGGCGGGCCGCAGGTCGAGAAACTGGCGGCGCTCTGCAAAAACCCGGAAAGCGCGGTCCGGCGTTTTGACCTGCCCCGTCCGATGCTGGGCCGCAAGGAACTGGATTTCTCCTTTTCAGGCCTCAAAACCGCCATCCGCAACGCGGTCGAATCTTTACCCGAAGGGACGCTTAAACAAGACGACGTTGCGGATATCTGCCACGCCCTGCAGGCGGCTATGTCCGAAACATTGGCGGACCGCTGCGCCCGCGCCCTGGAAAAATTCATCCAGACATACAGGCCGAAAAACCCGGCGCTGGTCGTCTCGGGCGGCGTCGCCGCCAACATGGCGATCCGCAAGGAACTGGAGAAAACCGCCACGAAACAAAACGCGAAGCTGTACGCGCCGCCGCTGAACCTCTGCGCCGACAATGCCGCGATGATCGCCTGGGCGGGAATCGAACGCCTGAACAAGGGCATGACCGATCCGCTCGACTTCAGGGCGCGGCCCCGCTGGCCCCTTGACCCCTCCGCCGAGCCGCGCCATGGTGCGGGAGTAAAGGCTTAAGGAATATAAGTTAATGCAATCAATCGGCGTTATCGGCGGCGGCGCATGGGGAACGGCCCTCGCGCAAGTGTTTGCGAAAAACGGGCGCGACACGACGATCTGGGTGCGCGAGCCCGAAGTCGTCAATTCCATCCGCACCCATCACCAGAATTCCGTTTTTCTTCCGGGCATCGAGCTTTCGAAATCGCTCAACGTCACCGGCTCGCTCGATGACATCGCGAAGAAGGACATTCTTGTTCTCGTTTCCCCGGCGCAATATGTGCGCACCACCCTCGGCAGCCTGAAAAAAAATTTAAACGACAAACCCGTCGTCATCTGCGCGAAGGGCATCGAGACCGGCACCGGCTTATTATTGTCGCAAGTTGCAGAAGACGTCGCGCCGAAAGCGAAAATTTCCATCCTCACCGGCCCGACCTTCGCCGCGGAAATCGCGAAGGGATTTCCCGGCGCGGTGACGCTCGCCTGCAAGGATGAATTGCTGGCGAAACAGCTCCAGTCCTCGCTCGGCTCGAAATATTTCCGCGCCTATGTGACGGATGACGTCGCGGGCGCGCAAGTCAGCGGCGCGATCAAGAACGTCATCGCCATCGCTTGCGGCATCATCCATGGCCGCAGCATGGGCGAAAGCGCGCGCGCAGCGCTCGTCACGCGCGGCCTCGCCGAAATCACGCGCCTTGCGGTTGCGCTGGGAGGGCGCCGCGAAACCATGCTGGGCCTTTGCGGCATCGGCGACCTCATGCTCACATGCTCTTCGATGCAGTCGCGCAATTTCTCGCTCGGCGCGGCGCTCGGCGCGGGCAAAAACCTCGAGGAAATTCTGGGCGCGCGCAAGGAAGTGACCGAAGGCGTGCACACCGCGAAGGCCGCCGTCGAACTCGCAAAAAAAATTAAAGTCGAAATGCCGGTCACCGCCGCCGTCAATAAATGCCTGAATGAAGGCTTGAGCGTCGACAAGGCGATCGAGGAATTGCTGAGCCGCCCGGCTGGAACGGAAAACTGAAATGGCCTACTGGCTGGTGAAATCCGAACCCTCGGTTTATTCATGGGACAAGATGGTGAAAGACGGAACCACCTTCTGGTCCGGCGTGCGCAATTACCAGGCCGCCAATAACATGAAAGCGATGAAGAAAGGCGACAAGGTTTTCTTCTATCATTCGAACGAAGGCAAGGAGATCGTCGGCATCGTCGAGGTCGCGAAGGAATATTATCCCGACCACACGGATAAAGAGGGCAAATTCGGCATGGTCGATTTGAAGGCTGTCAAGAAATTGCCTAAATCCGTTACGCTCGCGACGATGAAATCCACGCCCGCGCTGAAATCCATGGCCCTCATCAAACAATCCCGCCTCTCCGTGACGCCGATCACGAAGGACGAGTGGGAAACCATTAATAAATTAGCCTCTTGATCGTCATTCCAGCGAAAGCTGGAATCCATTTTCCCGCACCATGATGCTTGGCCATGAATCCCGGCTTTCGCCGGGACGACGGCTCTGTTGGCTCGGAATGACAATAATGCTATATACAATCCATGACCGAAATTTTCGCGCCATCGAACGACACGCTTAAAACTGTCACCATTTCCGAAGAAGATTATCGCGACATGTACGCGCAATCGCTCAGGAACCCGGATAAATTCTGGGGCGCGATGGCGAAGCGCCTCACCTGGATCAAGGAACCGACCAAAATCAAGAACACCAGTTTCAACGCGCCCGTTTCCATCAAATGGTACGAGGACGGCATCCTGAACGCGTGCTTTAACTGCGTCGACCGCCATTTGCCGGAGAAAAAAGACACGGTCGCGCTGATCTGGGAAGGCGACGAGCCGGGCGACGATAATAAAATCACCTACGGCGAGATGAAAAACCATGTCTCGCGCCTCGCCAACGCGCTGAAATCATTGGGCGTCAAAAAGGGCGACCGCATCATCATCTATATGCCGATGGTGCCCGAAGCCGCCTTCGCCATGCTGGCCTGCGCGCGGATCGGCGCCATTCATTCCGTGGTCTTCGGCGGCTTCTCGCCCAAAAGCCTCATCGACCGCATCCATGACTGCAAGGCCGAAATCGTCATCACCGCCGACGAAGGCCGCCGCGGCGGCAAGATCGTCCCGCTCAAGAACAATGTCGACGAGGCGCTGGAAAAATGCCCGGGCGTGCGCAAGGTTCTCGTGCTCGAACATACCGGCAATGAAACCGGCTGGAACGACGCGCGCGATGTGTGGTGGCATGAACTGGTCGACGAGCAATCGAATGACTGCCCCTGCGAGATGATGAACGCGGAAGACCCGCTTTTCATTCTCTACACATCCGGTTCCACCGGTAAACCCAAGGGCGTGCTGCACACGACCGGCGGCTATCTGGTTTTCGCCGCCATGACGCACGAAATGGTGTTCGATTACAAACCGGGCGAGATTTACTGGTGCACGGCCGATGTCGGCTGGGTGACCGGGCACTCCTATATAGTGTACGGCCCGCTCGCCAACGGCGCGACGTCGCTTATGTTCGAAGGCATACCGAATTACCCCGACTGGTCGCGCTTCTGGCAGGTGATCGACAAGCACAAGGTGAATATTTTCTACACCGCGCCGACCGCCATCCGCTCGCTCATCCGCGCCGGTGACGACTTCGTCAAAAAAACCTCGCGCAAAACGCTGCGCATACTCGGCAGCGTCGGCGAGCCCATCAACGCCGAAGCATGGCTCTGGTATTACAATGTCGTCGGCGAAAAGCGCTGCCCGGTTCTCGATACCTGGTGGCAGACCGAAACCGGCGGCCACATGATCACGCCACTCGCCTGTCACGCGCTCAAGCCCGGCTCGGCGGCCTATCCGTTCTTCGGCGTCAAACCCGAAATTGTTGACGGCAGCGGAAAAATTCTCGAAGGCGCCTGCGAAGGTAATTTATGCATCGCCGATTCCTGGCCCGGCCAGATGCGCACCGTCTACGGCGATCACGAACGCTTCGTGCAAACCTATTTCACCACCTACAAGGGAAAATATTTCACCGGCGACGGCGTGCGCCGCGACGAGGACGGTTATTATTGGATCACGGGCCGCGTCGATGATGTCATCAACGTTTCCGGCCACCGCCTCGGCACCGCCGAAATAGAAAGCGCCATCAACGAACACACCGCCGTCGCGGAATCCGCCGTTGTCGGCTTCCCACACGACATCAAGGGCCAGGGTATTTACGCTTATGTAACGCTGAGAGCAGGCAGCGCGCCGGACGAAGACACCAAGAAGCAAATCATCCAGACAGTGCGAAAAGTAATCGGCCCGATTGCCTCACCCGATGTTATTCAATGGGCGCCCGGCCTGCCGAAAACACGCTCGGGGAAAATCATGCGCCGTATATTGAGAAAAATCGCCGCCAATGAAATCAACAGCCTCGGCGATACGTCCACCCTCGCCGATCCGGCGGTGGTGGATGACCTTGTTAAAAACCGGAAAACTTTTTAAGGATCATGTTACTTATGTTCATGAATCTTTATGACCTCTCCATTGTCATTTAAAATCAATATTGGCCCTCCCTGAAGGAAAACTTCCATTGTATTGGGATTGAAACTTTGGACAGGACACGTGCTCGTGTTTTTTATACGCCACAGTATTTGGCCATCTTCGTTAATACATATCAGGTTGTCATTAACCTTTGTATGAGGATAGAACATGAATAATACGAAATACTTTTCGTCCGACTGAAAGACTTTATAAACCTCGTCTTTGATGTCTGGATTTCGCTCCCTGAGCAACTGAATTGGTTTTATCTCGACGTCCGGGATTCCAAGCAGTCTTTTCCACCATATCCTGCTTTTACGCATGATGTTTTTACCTAGCCCATCCCGATCGCTGACTTATAAAGATCAAGCAGCTCGTCCTGCTCGCGTACTTTATCCGGCTCCATCTTGCGGAGCTTGACGATGCGGCGGATGGTCGGCCCGTCGAAACCGACGCCCTTGGCTTCCGCGTAAACATCCTTCACGTCGTCGGCCAGGCCTTTTTTCTCTTCCTCGAGACGCTCGATGCGCTCGATCAGCGATTTCAAACGCTGGCCGGCAACGCCGCTGACATCTTTTGCTTCATCGTCTTGTTCTTTGCGCGCTGCGGCGTCCTTGGGCATAAAGCTCCTCCTGAAAAAAGTTTTGCGATTCGGAATGGGCTGATTGTAGCCGCCGCGCGCACGCATAAAAGCGAATTATTAATTCCGCGCGTTTTTAACGGGGATTGCGGGGATAATTCAGAAAGAAGATTAAGGCGCCTCGTGCTTCACGGTCTGCTGGGCCTTGCCGTTCCAGCGCTCGATCAGGATCGCCGTGCCGTCCATCACGCCGGCAATGCGTCCCACCTGCACAGTCAAGGTCAACTGCTGATTGACAGGCTCCAGATCCTTATAGCTTTTGGCGCCGCGTTCCATGTAACTCACCATCATCGGCACTTCGTAAAGCCAGCGGTAAACGCCGTTCACCGCGCCTTCATTGAGCAGAAGGGGCTGACCCAGTACGAAGCTGCGCACATCAAACTTTTCCGACTCGATCACCTTCATTATATTGTGATCGGTCAGGAACTTAAGATACTCGGCCTTGCCGGTTTCGTTGAAATATTTCTCGTCCGCTTTCAGCATTTCCCTATAATTACCCTGATCGAACGTCATGGCCTCTGAAAGCGAGTTTGTCAGCCACGCGCTGATTTCGCCGTTGTCGCGGTGCGGCTGGTTGAGCGGGGTATTATTCTCCGGCATCGCATGCTTGGGCGGTGGCGGCCGGGTGGCGTTGGGATCGGACTGCTGTTCGATCTGTTTCTTTCTCGCTTCCTCATCGACCGCGAAAGGCGCCTGCATGGTATAGGTCGGGTCATATTCCTTCTTGCGGGTCGAAGGGAAGAAAAATTCCAACAGCCCGGCCCGCGCGGGAAGAGCGGCAGTGGCGGCAAAGCTGAAAATCAGGAGGAAACCAAGCAAACGGGCGTTTGTTCTCATCCTTCCAGTATCGCCTTTCCTCCCGCCCCAAGGCAACAGGCTTCTGGCCAAAAGGCGCTTTTTCCTAGACTTTTCAATATAAATCCCCACATTGAGGGCATGGCGAACAAACCCTCTCCTGCCCCTAAAAGCGAAGCCCGCGTCGGTGCGAAACTGGTGCGTTACGGCCGCGTCTCGGGCGCAATGGCAGGCCTGGCCGCAAAACTGGCGGGCGAGCGTTTCCTCGGTATCAAAATCGAGCGCGCCGAACATGCCGAACAATTGATGCAGGCGCTTGGCAATTTAAAAGGCCCGCTGATGAAAGTCGGGCAAATTCTGGGCACCATCCCCGAAGCCCTGCCGCCGGAATATGCCGCCGCCTTTCAGCAGCTCCAGTCCAACGCCCCATCCATGGGCTGGCCCTTCGTAAAGCGCCGGATGAAAGCCGAACTCGGCCCCGACTGGGAGAAAAAATTCCAGTCTTTCGAGAAGACCGCATCCGCTGCGGCCAGTCTTGGCCAAGTCCATAAGGCAAAAGCAAAAAATGGAACTCTGCTGGCCTGTAAATTGCAGTACCCGGACATGCAATCGGCCATCGATGCTGACCTTAATCAGCTGAAAATCATCTTCGGAATTTACGGCCGTTACGACAGCTCGATCCGCACCGAACATATACATACCGAACTGTCGGAACGTCTGCGCGAGGAGCTGGATTATGAACTCGAGGCCCGCCATTGCAGGCTCTACGCGCACATGCTCCGCGATGAAAAAAATATCGTGCGCGTGCCGGAAGTGATCGACGAGCTTTCGACAAAACGTCTTCTCACCTCGACATGGCTCGAGGGCGAAAAAATTCTGAATTTCGTTGATGCGCACCCGGAAAAACGCAGCCGCCTCGCCATGAACATGTTCCGCACATGGTATGTGCCGCTTTATTTCTACGGGGTCATTCACGGCGACCCGCATCTTGGCAATTATACCGTGCGTGAGGATGACTCGATCAACCTGCTTGACTTCGGTTGCGTTCGCGTCTTCCGCCCGGAATTCGTCGGCGGCGTCATCGATCTTTACAACGCGCTGATGACCGACAACCGCGATCTTGCTGTAAAAGCCTACGAAACATGGGGTTTCAAGGGACTCAGTAATGAGCAGATCGACACGCTGAATATCTGGGCGAAGTTTCTTTACGGTCCCGTGATGGAAGACAAGGTGCGCCTGATCGGCGAAACATCGGGCGGCATTTACGGCCGCGAAACCGCTGAAAAAGTTCACAAAAAATTGCGCGAGCTCAGCCGCGACAAGGGCGGCGTTTCCGTGCCGCGCGAATTCGTTTTCATGGACCGCGCCGCGCTCGGACTCGGCTCCGTGTTTCTTCACCTGAAAGCGGAAATCAACTGGCACCGCGTATTTAACGAGCTTATCGCAGGCTTCGATCTTGAAATTTTGCGCAAGCGCCAGCGCGAAACATTGAAAAAATTCGGCGTGCCGCTGCCGAAATAACTCTTCTCCTCGGCACCGATTCGGAATCCTTAATACTTTATTAAAAATTTTTGCGCTGACTCCGGAAAATGAATCCGGCGCGACTCAGGAATTATGAAATAAAAACCCCTCTATCCCCAACAAAACACACACAAAAAGAAACTCCGAGTCGCTAATCATTTATAAACAAATTTAATTGATAATTAACAAGTGGGAAATTTTTAGGACTTTCGGGCTCTGGGGGCCGCTTAACGCATGTTTGCGCACAGCATTCATATCGTTTTAAAACGCGTACGCTTTTTGGCGGCTTCCTTCACGAAAGCATCTGAAAAAATTCCCGCGATTCTTTCCTCCCGCCTGCTCACGGAAACTTTCCCACTGCGTTTCCCCTTCGGCGTTCAGCCTGTTCCCGTGAAAATAAAACCCCGCAATCGTAACGGGGTTCGATGACAATCAGATCCATCAGAAATCGCAAATCCGAACGGGGCAACGTGTTCTTCACGTTGTTCGGCGCGGTCGCGATCGTCGGCGTTCTCGGCGCGGGCATCATGGCCACGATGCGCGGGCCGCTCTCGACGATGGTGAACGTCAACCGCCGCACGCAGGCGGAGGCGGATATGAACATCGCTTCGAAAATGGTTTTGCTTGAAGCGACGCAGGATCCAATCAATGCCGGCGACTGCGACCTGGACGGCTTCGTCGAACCGATGCCCTATCTCGACGCCGCCGGAGAAGACGCACCCGTTGGCGGCGGCTATCTTCCTACGTCCGTAGGCTCGAACAAAACCGACCCCTGGGGCACGAACTACGGTTATTGCGCATGGGACCCGGGTAATGAAACCGATGCGGATGATTGTAACGGCCAAAACCGTCTGCCGGGTAACGGCGATGGAATAGGCGACGCCAATCCTGACAGATATACGATCATCGCGATCATCTCCGCCGGTCCCGACCAGGAATTTGATACAACCTGTACCGGCGGGGCCTCACCCGGCGTATCAAAAACCGCCGGCAGCGACGACCTGTGGAGCACCTTCAGCTACGAAACAGCCTCCGCTATGGGTGGCGGCCTGTGGAGCATCAAGCAAGGCGAGCCCGACGTCGCGGTAATCGACAAAGACATCGAAGCCCAGGGCGCGACATTCACAGGTCCCGTCGACCTCAGCGGATCCGCGTCCATGTTCATGCCCACCGACGCTGTCGCGGGAACGTGCGACAGCGCGAATGTGGGAATCGTCCGCATCAACACGGCAACCAACCCTGACTCGCTCGAGGTCTGCGATGACGCGAACGACGGCGCGCCGGGCGGTCCGTATACATGGCAAAGCGTTGCCGCGGGCGCGGCCGGCATAAGTTTCTGGGAACAACACGCGACCGACACGGAAAAGATTTTTTACGACGTATTAAACGGCAAGGTCGGCATCGGCGTCGACGATCCCGCGGAAGCGCTTGACGTCGACGGCAACGTCAAGCTCACCGAAGACATCCTGCTCGCCACCGGCTCGTCCATTACCTGGGGCGCGACGGGCGCACACTTAAGCGAAGCCACCAGCATTCTCGAGCTCGCCTACGGCACGGCCAAGATTAATATGGGAGCCGCCACCGGCATTGCCCTCACCGGCAACACCACGATCACCGGCTCCGGCGCGACGGACGCGACGAACGCCCTCGTCGTCTCCAACAGCACGCCGACATCTATTTTCGTCGTCCAGAATGACGGCATGGTGGGCGTCGGCGTCGCCGACCCGAACGACAAGCTTGATGTTTCGGGCAGCATCGATGTAACGGACAATTACAAACTCGACGGCGTGAATTTCCTGACCGATAATGGAGTAACCGGAACGGTTTTGATCGGTAACACCGCGGGACCGGATGTTACCGGTGTCGGCAACACCGTCGTCGGCACGTCCGCGGCTGCCCTCTTAACCACCGGCATCAACAATACGATACTCGGCGCAAGCGCCGGCGAAGCGGTCGTAAGCGGTGGATCGAACACGATTATCGGCGTGGGCGCGGGCGGAACACTGGGAACCGGCAGCAGCAATATCCTGATCGGAGCCGCCGTGGATGTTCCCGGCGCGGCCACGAGCAACTTTCTGAATATCGGCGGCACGCTATACGGCGACCTTGCCAACGACCGCATCGGCATCGGCACATCGACGATGGATGATGCGCTCGAAGTCAACGGCAATATCGACGCCAGCGGCAATATCGAAGGCACGATCATTCACGCAACGGACGATGTCACCGCCGCAGACGACATTACGGCCGGAGGCACAGTCAGGGCCGACATTTTCCAGCTCGATGGAATTTCACAGGATTTCAGCGATATCGAAGATTGCGACGACGCCAACGACAAGATTATCTGGATAGCCGGCACGGGCTGGGATTGCGCCACCGACCTGCAGGGCGGTTCGGGCGGCGGCGGACAAAATCTCGAAGAAGTTTTGACGATCGGCAATGACGCCGGTGGATTGGATGCGGTTGACTTTGGCGGCATCGCGATCGGTTCCGGCACGCTCAGCACCGGCGGCTCGCAGGATCTCGTCCTGGACGTCACCGGCGCGGCGGGCGCGGATTATTTCTGCGACGCGAGCGGCAACAACTGCTTCACCGCGTCATCCGTCGCCGGGTCCGGCCTCTGGGAGCGCAACGGCACGGTGGTGCGCACGCGCTCGCCGGCCGTCTACGCGACCGACGATTTCGTCTTCGGCGCGGCGCAACTCGCCGACATCGCCGGCGTCGACGATGACGCCCGCATGTTCTTCGACAAATCCAAGGGCGCCTTCCGCGCCGGTTATGCCCCGGACGTGGAATGGAACGATGCAAATGTCGGCCAGTACAGCGCCGCATTTGGCTTTGGCAACATAGCCAGCGGGGGGCTCAGCATGTCATGGGGCGGCGACCCGATAGTTGGCCTTGGCAACAACAGCGCCAGCGGCGACAGTTCCACCGCATGGGGTTTTCAAACAACCGCAAGCGGCCTCGCCTCTACGGCGTGGGGTCTTGCTACAAGCGCGAGCGGCGAATACGCCACGGCCTTCGGCAACAACACGACAGCGAGCGGCACCAACGCCACCGCCTTCGGCAACGAGGTGCGCGTCGGCAACGGCACGCCGGGAACCGTCGGCCAGCGCTCCGTCGCCATCGGCTTCGGCGACGCCTCGGGAACAAGGCCGCAGGTCACGGGCACGGGCTCGTTCGGCCTCTTCATGGGCGACCAGGCCGGCGTCGACGTCACCGCCTCCAGCATCATGGCCCTGCTCGGCGGTCGTCTCGTCATCGACCCGGACGACACCTCCGCCGCCAACGTCAACGTTTCAACAGGCACGCAACAGCTCGAACTCGATGTCGAGGGCGATATCGGCGCGATCAACTATTGCGACCAGGCCGGCAATAACTGCTTCACCGCCGCCTCCGTCGCCGGGTCGGGCCTCTGGGAGCGCGTCGGCACCGTTGTCCGCACCCGCAACCCGGCCGTCTACGCAACGGATGACTTCGTCTTCGGTGCGGCACAACTTGATGACATCGTCGGCACCGACGACGACGCCCGCATGTTCTTCGATAAATCCAAGGGCGCGTTCCGCGCAGGATCGGCAATCGGAGTCCAATGGGATGATGCCGCGGTTGGCGCCAACAGCGCCTCACTAGGTTATTCCAACTGGGCAAGCGGCAGCGCATCTTTTGCGGTAGGCTCGGCAAACTCCGCCAGCGGCGCCAACAGTGCGGCGATCGGCGGCAATAACAGCGCCGCCCGCGGCTCTAACAGCTATGCGTTAGGAGAATACAGTACCGCCAGCGGCATCAACAGCTATGCGTTCGGCAAGGAAGCCATCGCGGGCAACGGCACGGCAGGCAGCGGCTTCGGCAACTATTCCGTCGTTTTCGGGCTTGGCGATTCTTCCGCCGCCAGCGCCGCCACATATCCGCGCGTTACCGGAACGGCTTCGTACGGCATTTTCATGGGCGACCAGGTCAGCGTCGATATCTCCGCCAGCAACATCATGGCTCTCCTCGGCGGACGTTTCGTTATTGATCCCGACACCACGTCCGCCGCCAATACGAACGTTTCGACCGGCGTCCAGCAGCTCGAGCTCGATGTCGAAGGCGATATCGGCGCGATCAACTATTGCGACCAGGCGGGGAATAACTGCTTCACGCCCGCGTCCGTCACGACCAACCGCGCACTCTCGGCCATCACCGCCGCCGCCGCCGGCAACTCGATCAACAACGCCGATTACGCGCAGGTCTGGAACTGGAATCTTTCGACCGCTGATAATGATGCGTTCACCTTCACGGAAAACACCGCCAGCACCGCGACCGGCCACTCTTCTATATTAAAGGCCGCGACGCTCGCCTCCTCCACCGCCACGCCGCTGCGCGTCACCAACCTCGGCAACGGCGACTCTTTCGTCGTCAACGATGAAACCGGCGATGCGGATACCTCACCGTTCGTCATTGCCGCCGATGGTAAGGTTGGTATCGGCACTGCCTCGCCTTCAAGACATCTTGATGTCAACGGCGAGATCATGGTCTCTGGCGGCAGCACCGACTGGCTCACCACTTCAGGCAGCGCGGGATGCTATGACGGCTCGTACCGCATCGGTACCACCGCATGCATGGCCGCCGCGACGGACTACCGTATGCTCATTACCAATACGGGCAATGTCGGCTTCAACGTGGCGACGCCCCTGGCGGATCTGCACTCTGCCGGCAACCTTCTCGTCACCGGTACATTCGGCGCCGGCAACGTAACACCGACATCCGGCGCGGGTACGCGCATGATGTTCATTCCGCGCAAGGCGGCTTTCCGTTCCGGTTACGCTTTCGGAACGGAATGGAACGATGCCAGCATCGGTAACTACAGCTTCGCTTCGGGCAATTTCGTGATGGCGCTGGGCACCAGCGCCGCGGCCTTTGGTCAGGATTCCGAAGCCAATGCCACCGCCTCTTTTGCCGCGGGTAATGATACTGGCGTAATCAACACGGGTACCGCCGGTATCGCCATGGGTAACGAGGCCGATGTCAGCGGCGCTTACAGCATGGCTCTAGGCCTCGGCAATGCGGCGGGCACCAAGCCAAGAGTATCTGGCACGAATTCCTTCGGCATTTTCATGGGCGACCAGCAAACGGTGGACATGAGCGCAGCCAATATCATGGCGTTGCTCGGCGGACGCCTTGTAATAGATCCGGATACGACATCCGCAGTGAACACCAACGTCTCGACCGGCGTTCAGCAACTCGAGCTCGATGTCGAAGGCGATATCGGCGCGATCAACTATTGCGACCAGGCCGGCAACAACTGCTTCACGCCCGCTTCGGTCACCACCAACCGCGCGCTCTCATCCATCACCGCCGCCGCGGCTGACAACTCCATCAACAACGGCGACTGGAACCAGGTCTGGAACTGGCAACTTGCGGGCGCGGAAACCGGTTTCACCTTCAGTGAAAACACGGCCTCCAGTGGCGGCACCACCGGCGCCAGCGGCAACCAGTTCATCCTGAAAGCCGAAACGCTCGCGACATCCACCGCCACGCCGCTCGTCGTCACCAACCTCGGCACGGCCAATTCCTTCCGCGTCAACGATGCAACCGGCGACGCCGATGCGACGCCGTTCGTTATCGATGAAACGGGCGAAGTCGGTATCGGCACGGCCACGCCGGGCGTTCAGCTCCAGATTCACCAGCCCACGGGCGCGTTCCCGAAAATACGCCTGACGGCCGCCGACGTCACGCTGCCCAACTTCAGCGGCTCGGCCTCGATCGGCGATATTTCCGCGTCTAATACATTCGGCCAGATCAGGAACCGCATGGATGGCGGCGGCGTGCAAACCGGCGGCGTATTGATTCAGGGATTCACCGGCAGCGGCGTTAACAATTTCTTCCCGCTGCATTTAGTCGGCACGCATGGCGGCACCGCGCCGACGACCGCCGCCGTCACCATCGGCGGCCAGAAATGGAGCGGCACGAACAACCGCTCGGCGCTGGACGGCGCGACACCCGTACTCGACATTGAAAACAACTACGCTACAGCCGGAAGCGGCGGCCTCGTCATGCGCGTCATGGGCGACGGCAAGGTCGGGATCGGCACCCCGACGCCGGACGCCCTGCTCGATGTAACCGGCACCGATGCCGAGCTTCACCTCCAGGCCGACGGCGAAGGCGTTTTGTACGTAACCAGCGCCTCCGGAAGCGCAAACCAGAACGCCGAAATCACCGCGCGCCGTTCGCGCGGCACGCTGGCCGCCCCGACAATCGTGCAGGACGATGATGCCATCATGGGACTCTGGACGGATGCCTATGATGGCGACACATGGGAAACCCTCGCCCTGATTCAGACTTATATCGACGGCACGCCGGGCGACGAAGACATGCCGGGCCGCATCGAATTCCAGACGCAGCCCGACGGCGGCGGAAGCAACCCCGAAGGCACGACGCCGGAAATGGTGATCAAGAGCACCGGCGCGGTCGGTATCGGCCTCGCCGAACCTGCTTCGCGCTTCGTCGTCGCCGCGCCCTCGACCGAAGTGATCGGCGCCGCCGCGACCATCACCGCCAACGCCTGCGGCACGGTCAAACGCCTGAGCGCCACCGCCAACCGCACGACCAACACGACAGATACCTTCACCGCGCCGACGGCATCTTACGCCGGATGCTGCATGGACGTCGTCAACGTCGACACGGTTGACACGATCACGCTCGACAGCAACGCGAAATTCGTCACCGGCCCCGGCACCGATCTCGCCGTCGGCCCCGGCAAGGCGGTCCGCGTCTGCTCCGACGGCACGAGCTGGTACCAGGCCAGCACGGTCACCAGTGGCGCGGCCATCGTCCTCGCCATCGACGACCTGACCGACGCCTTTACCGATTACGCGGTGGAAAACAACTTCATCATGGGCCGTACAAGCGCAGCAGCGCTGGCAGCGGGCGCGCAGCGCAACACGTTTATCGGCCAGGGCGCGGGCGCCACAACCGCCAACAGCACGTCAACGACGGATAGCAACACGGCGGTAGGCTACGTTGCGTTAAGCAGCCTGACCAGCGGCGACCAGAACACCGCCATCGGCCGCAATACCATGCAAAACGCTGCCGATGCCAGCTGGAACACTGCCATCGGCAACCAGGCCCTTCAACAAACCACGAGCGGCGACGGCAATACCGCCGTCGGCAGCGTTGCCCTTTATAGCAATGTTGCAAAACGGGAAAGCACCGCCATCGGCTATGCCGCCATGATGTATGCTGACAGCACGGCGGTGGACGGGGTTTCCTACAACACCGCCGTCGGCGCCTACGCCCTTCGCGGCACCACCACGGCCGCCGACAACACCGGCGCCGGCAACACGGCCGTCGGTCACGAAGCCCTCATGGACAATGCCGCCGGCTCCGGCAACGTAGGGGTCGGTTACGCCGCCCTTCATAACAATAACAGCGGTAACAGCAACATTGCGCTCGGTTACCAGGCAATGAACAACAACGTTTCCGGTAACAATAACGTCGCGATCGGCGAAGGCGCCCTTCTTTCGAACAACAGCAGGCAATACAACACGGCCGTCGGACACCGCGCCCTTATGAATGCGGGCAGCGCCACCGATGGAAACTGGTCGGCCAACACCGCGGTCGGCGCGTTAGCATTGCAAGGCAGCGGCACGCCCGCCGATAACACCGGCGAAGGCAACACCGCGATTGGTTATTCCGCTCTGGCCGGTTATACCTCCGGCTCTCAAAATACGGCCATGGGCGTAAACGCCTTGGCTGCCACTACGGGGGGCGCTCAGAACACCGCCATCGGATTTGAATCCATGAGGGACGCCGCGGGCGCCGGCAGCATCCGCAACACCGCCCTTGGCTACCAGTCCATGGTTGGCATCACGGGCGGCGCAGGCAACACGGCCATCGGCCACCAGGCCCTCGCCGCCATAGAAGACGGAAATTACAACGTGGCCATCGGCGAAGACGCTCTCGAAGCGGCCGAAAGCTCTGAAGGCAACGTTGCCATCGGCCACGAGGCGGGCGACGGCAACACCGACGGCGACAACAACATCCTGATCGGCTGGGGCGCCGACACCCCCGGCCCAACGGACAGCAACCACCTCAACCTGGGCGGCACGATTTTTGGCGACCTCCAAAACGACCGTATCCGCATCGGCGGCAGCGGCCTTGTCGGCGCGGGTCCATTGATTGCGACGCCTCCCGCGGTCGAAGGCGTCGCGGCGGCGGCTGTCATCACGGCCAATGCCTGCGGCACGATCAAACAAATCAACGCGACGGGCAACCAGACAACCAACACCACCAATACTTTCACCGCGCCGACCGCCGCCTATGCCGGATGCTGCATGGATGTCGTCAACGTCGATACGGTCGATACGATTACACTTGATCAGAACGCCAACTTCTTCACCGGCCCCGGCACCGACCTCGCGCTCGCCCCAGGCAAAGCCGTCCGCGTCTGCTCCGATGGCACAAGCTGGTACCAGGCTGCATCGGTCACCAGCGTCGCCAGCGGCGGCAACATCCCGCTCTCCGGCCTCACCGCCGCCATCGCCGCGAACTCGATCAACAATGCGGACTACGCGCAGACGTGGAACTGGCAGCTGACCACGGCGGACAAAGACGCCTTCACCTTCACTGAAAATACCGCCTCAACGGCAACAGGTCACTCCTCAATTTTGAAAGCGGCGACGCTCGCCTCCTCTACCGCCACACCTCTAAGAGTGACCAACCTCGGCGATGGCGATTCATTGGTCGTCAACGACGAGACCGGCGATGCCGACACTACACCCTTTATCATTAAGGCGGACGGCAAGGTCGGCGTCGGCACGGCATCACCCAGCCAACAGCTCGAAGTCTACGGCACCAACGCTTACATCAGCCTGCTCAGCAATGGCGAAGGTGCCGTCACCAGCACCGCCGCTTCGGCCAACTGGTGGGATAATGGCGGCTTCAACGCAGCGCGTTCGCGCGGCACCATCGCATCGCCCACGGCCGTGCAAAGCGGTGACTCGGTGTTGACGATGTGGGGAACCGCTTACGATGGAAACACATGGGAAACGCCGGCCTTGATGCAGTATTTCGTGGACGGCACGCCGGGTGACGGCGACATGCCGGGCCGTATTGAATTCCAGACCCAGGCGGACGGCGCGGCCGTTAACCCCGAAGCGACCACGCCGGAACTGGTCATCAAGAATAATGGTTATGTCGGCCTGAGCGTCGCCGCGCCATCAGCCCTGTTGCACGTCAATAACAACGGCGCAGGCGATTCTTTCCGCGTCGACGACGTTAATAGCGACGCCACACCTTTTGTCATCGATACGACGGGTGAAGTCGGCATAGGCATTGCCGCTCCTGACGATCTTCTCGATATCGGTGCCGAAGCGGAAGAAGGCATATCTATGCAGGTCAGCACATCGTCTCACGCCAACCATAATCCCTTCCTGCAGTTTATGCGCTCACGCGGCACGATGGCAGCACCCACGGCGGTACAAAATAATGACATGCTCCTTGACTTCATCGTATGGGCCCATGATGGAACGGACTGGATTAACGGTGCCATGATCACCGCCGCAGTCGATGGCACACCCGGCACCAACGATATGCCGACGCGCCTTGAATTCAATGTGCAACCCGACGGCTCAGGCACCTGGATGGGCGATGGCGCCTCCACGCCTGAACTCGTGATTAAAAATGACGGCGCGGTCGGTATCGGCATAGCATCGCCCGCCTCGCGCTTTGTCGTTGCGGCACCAACGACCGAAGTCGTCGCTGCTGCTGCCGTCATCACCGCCAACGCTTGCGGCACGGTCAAGAGGCTGAGTGCGACCGCCAACCGCACCACCGACACAACAGATACATTTACTGCGCCCACGGCGTCATACGCAGGATGCTGCATGGACGTCGTCAACGTCGACACGGTTGATACGATCACGCTCGATCAGAACGCGAAATTCTTTACCGGTCCCGGCACTGACCTCGCCCTCGGCCCCGGCAAGGGCGTAAGGGTCTGCTCGGATGGCACCAGCTGGTATCAGGCGGGCGGCGTCTCGAGCGCAACGGGCAGCTCAAGCGCGCTCTCCGCCATCACCGCCGCAACCGGCGCGAACTCGATCAACAGCGGCGACAATGCGCAAACCTGGAACTGGCAGCTCACGACAGCAGATAAAGACGCCTTCACCTTCACGGAGAACGCTGCTTCATCAGCGACCGGCCACTCTTCGATCCTGAAAGCCGCAACGCTGGCAACCTCGACCGCCACGCCGCTGATGATTACAAATCTCGGCGCGGCGAATTCGCTCGTGATCAATGATGAAACCGGCGACAACGATACATCGCCTTTCATTGTCAAAGCTGACGGCAAGGTTGGTATCGGGACGACAGCCCCCGAAACGGAAATGCATATCCTGAACCCATCCAGCTTCACCACGCTGACCATCGGCAACCCGAGCGTCATCGGCAACAATGTATCCGACGGCTATATCAAGCTTTACGGCGAAAATACCGGAACTGTTTACACCGGCACCATTTCCATGCAAAGCATGAATTTGTTCCTGAACGCTCCTAACTCGGTTACCACCCAGGCAAGAAGCACCGTAATCAGGGGCTCCACGGCAGGTAACGCCGTTCTCGAAACACTGATTTTGATGGCGGAAGACACGGATTCAGCAGCCTCCAACGGCATCGGTGCCAGCATGGTTTTCAATCTCGAAGATTCCGTCAACGGCACTTATCGCGATGCCGCCAAGATAGAGGGCGTCTTCGATGACGTCGATGACAACTCCAAGGACGGCTCGCTGCGCTTCTACACAATGGGCCCGAACGCAACATCAGGAACAACAACGACAACAGAACGCGTACGGATTGATTCTTCCGGCAATGTCGG
>CAADGI010000017.1 GCA_900696495.1 uncultured Alphaproteobacteria bacterium | reverse complement strand
CCTCTTTTTTCCTTTCTTCGACCGGGTCGAAATTCGGCGTGTAGGAGGTGGCCATGATGCTGGTGACGCTGCCGGGGTTGGTGGCCGCGTTGACGAGGAGCCTTTTTACATCCTCGTCAGTCTGGGCATCGAACATACCCAGGAAATTGTTCGCGGCTTCGACGACGGCCGAAAGCCCGCCCTTGGCGCTGGCTGAGCCAAACTTCCTGCTCAGCCCTTCAGCTATATGAAATTTCCGGCCTTCGCCCATGATTAAATTCCCTTATGCACGCCAAATAAGGCTTACCCTTGCGGGTTTTTGCTGACTTAGAGTATGCATTAGAGACATTAAAAATTTCTTATGTAAAAAGTAAAGATCAAGTAAAGGCTGGCAGAAGAGGCTAATAAAGAGAGAGGACATTACTATAAAACAATTCATGGTTGTTTTTCCGGGTAGTATTATAGAGAATACAACCGGAGATATACTTGGTTGCCCAGTTCGGGCTATTTAAAATTTGAAACGGGGCCCCATCACGCGATATGAAAAAACGCCCGCAAGGCTTGCCGCCGCCAAGTCTATCGGCGTTTTTATTGACATAAGAATAAAGTTTTCCTATGATCCGTCAGGAATAGGGAAATAATGAAAAACACTATAGCTGGAAAATTTCAGGCCGTGGCGCTTTCCGGGATATTCCTGGTCGCGACAGGCTGCTGGCAAAAACCGGACATGTCGAAAGATACTGCAAGAACATTAAGGCACATGCTCTCGGCGGATTCCCGCAAGGAAGGCTCGCTCTGTGAGCTTTATGACAGGGCAGGCCAGCAACTCATTCAGAATACGATGGACGTATACAGTGAGAAGGCGAATATCCGTTTTGAACTCCTCAGAAATCCGGATGGATCTTACGCGCCGGATTTGGTTTTTAATGAAAACTCCAGACTGGATATGGATTTAATAAACCCTGAAAATCACCAGATCGATCAAGGCCTCATCGAAGATCTGCAGGAAAGCGGCTGCGAGATGACGGAAACATCGGCGGCCTATAATGCTTTTGACCTAGGTATGAGTATTCTGCGCACCGAAGCCATCAGGCACCAGATGAGGGCAGATGCGCCGCCGCCTGGAAAGGCGCGCCCGGTTCTGGCTTCATTGGAAACGCCGCCCGATCGCGATCTGAACGAAGCCTGTGCGGTGGCTGTCAAAAATGATGCGATCCCCAATGGTGCAATTTTAATATTGCCGCCCGTGTATGTTTATCCGGATGACAATGAACCTCCTCGGTTCGCCGCCACGCCTTGCAATAACAAAAAACCGCGCCGTGAAAACCGATCCGGGGAGACGTTCCGCAACGAGCCTGAAAAAAGCGGGGAAGAGCAGTTTGAGCCATGGCAAAAAGTTAAAAAAAGCGGCTGTGATGCGCATGAATGCCGGATTTAGGCCATTTAACGCCGCTGTTTTTATTGACATAATGCAAATAACTTCCTAATCTGTCCCTTCATTTGAACATGTGAAGGAGTTTTTCAATGAAGCTGCGGGAAGCAATCAGTCCAAAGCTGGAAAAAATAGCCGGGATGAAGCGGGAAATAGCCGGCGCTCTTTTAGGCGTGTTTCTAACGGCGGCCGGCACGCAAATTTACAATGCGATGTCTCCTCCGCCCCATGTTCCGTCTTCCGGTCTGTCCGGGGCGGCATGCAGGGAATTCGACCAACGCAGTGCCGTTCATGTTCAGGAAATCGCGAAGCAGGTCAACAGGAGTATTCTTGGCGGCTATGAAACGCTGGAGAAAAACGGTTATTACAAGGCGATTATTCCTGATAATAGGGAACCGCTGGTGATTGATGTCCATCACATGAGCGCCAGCCTCACTGTCTCTATTTCACAGCATTACGATAAAATGTTCGAATTATTGGACTGCAAACAGGAGGCGACGGAAAGTTCTATCGCCGCCATGCGCAAACACAGCGACGATTACACCAGGCGCGTTATAGAGAATCAGGAAAAGAAGAAAGACGTGAAGCGCCCGGAGCTGCCTTATATTCCTGAATTTCCTGAACTTCATAATCCCTATGAAGGCCGCACGCTCCGGATCAATTATTCTCCTGTTCAGCAAATTCCCCGATTTCAGCTGTAAGCCCCGGATTTCCTGCCTTTTCCCGATTCATGAAGGCCCCTTGCCCCGGGGCCTTCTTTTCTTTATCTATCTGGGTCAGGAAAATGCGTTAAAAAGGGATAATTCCAATGGTATCTGCCGCCGAGCAACTGGCTAAAAACGCCAACTGGGGAGCGCTGGCAAAAGCGACCGAACTGAAGCAGCGGTTGCTGTTCGTTCTGGGCGCGTTGCTGGTCTACCGCCTCGGCACTTACATCCCGGTTCCCGGCATCGATCCGCATATCTGGAACGAGATCTTCTCGCAAAAGGGCGGCGGTATCCTCGACATGTTCAACATGTTCTCCGGCGGCGCCTTGCAGAGGATGACCATCTTCGCGCTGAACATCATGCCCTACATTTCAGCCTCCATCATCATGCAACTCGCGACCTCGATGTCGCCGCAGCTTGAGGCGATGAAGAAGGAAGGCGAGATGGGGCGCACGCGCATCAACCAGTATACGCGTTACCTCACCGTTCTCCTTGCCACGGTGCAGGCTTATGGTCTTGCCGTCGGTCTCGAGAGCATGCATGGCGCGAGCGGCTCGGCGGTTATCGATCCCGGTCTTTATTTCCGCATCTCCACCGTCATCACTATTGTCGGCGGCACGATGTTCCTGATGTGGCTCGGTGAGCAGATCACCGCGCGCGGCATCGGCAACGGCATCTCGCTGATCATCTTCGCCGGTATCGTCGCGGAATTGCCGCGCGCCATCGCCAGCGTTCTTGAGTTGGGCCGCCAGGGACAGTTCAGCTTTATTGAACTTCTCATGCTGTTCGTGCTCGTTTGCGGCGTCATTGCTTTTATCGTGTTCATGGAACGCGCCCAGCGCCGCGTGATCGTGCAATACCCGAAACGCCAGCAGGGCAACCGCATGATGGGCGGCACGTCGAACCACATCCCGCTGAAGCTCAATACGTCGGGCGTTATCCCGCCGATCTTCGCGTCGTCATTGCTGCTGCTGCCGCTGCCAGTTGTCGGTTTTTCCGGTGCGGACGGCGGCGATTTTACCGCCATGATCGCGCGTTATCTCGCGCACGGCCAGCCGATCTATATGCTGCTCTACGGCGCTCTGATCATCTTTTTCTGCTTCTTCTACACCGCCGTCGTGTTCAACCCGGAAGATAACGCCGAGATGCTGCGCAAATATGGCGGCTTCATTCCCGGCATTCGTCCCGGCAAAAACACAGCCGATTATCTGGATTACATTCTCACGCGCATCACGACGATCGGCGCGCTCTATCTCGTGTTCATCTGTATTCTGCCGGAACTTTTGATCTCAAAATACTCGATGCCGTTTTATTTCGGCGGCACGAGTCTTCTGATCGTTGTTTCGGTCACGCTCGATACGGTCGCGCAGATTCATTCGCACATGATCGCGCACCAGTATGAAGGCCTGATCAAAAAGGCCAAGCTGAGGGGAAGATAATGTCGCTGAATCTCGTCATTTTCGGACCGCCGGGCGCGGGCAAGGGTACGCAGGCCGCGCGGCTTCAGCAAAACTACAAGATCAAAAAACTTTCGACCGGCGACATGCTGCGCGCGGAAGTGGCAAGCGACAGTGATCTGGGGCGCCGGATTCAATCTGTCCTCGATTCCGGCGAGCTTGTTTCGGATGAAATCATTATCGAGCTGATCGGCAACTGCATCGCACAGCCTGAATGCGCGAAAGGTTTTATTCTCGATGGTTTCCCGCGCACGGTAGCCCAGGCAAAGGCGCTGGATGAAATGCTCGGCAAGATGAAGCGCAAGCTGGATCACGTTCTTGTGCTTGAAGTTGACGACAAGGCGCTGGTGGACCGCATCAAGGGCCGCGCTGCTGAAACTGGCGGCGCCCGCACCGATGACAACGAGGAAACGCTCAAGAAACGCCTGAAGGTTTATCATGACCAGACAGCCCCGATTTTGCCCTATTACGAGGCCAAGGGCCTGCTCCGCGCCATCGACGGCATGCAATCGGTTGACGACGTGACCGCCCAGCTCAGCAAAACCCTGAAATAAGTCATTGAAAAATATAGTAAATTACGGACTTTGCCCCTGCTAAATATATATTGACGCACAGGGGCCAAATCCCTATATTCCGCGCATCTTCAAGCCATTGAAGACCATAAGTTTACAAGCCTACCGGGGGAAGCGTAATGGGCAGACCCGGACCGGCTTGGCAGAGACAATAGTGTCTCGGAAAATTGAAAGGAAAAGACCATGGCACGTATCGCCGGCGTTAACGTCCCGGACAAAAAGCGCATCCCCATCGCGCTCTCTTACATTCACGGCATTGGCCGTCCCACAGCCTTCAAGATCTGCGAGAAGCTCGGCATCGATGTTTCGATGCGCATGGGCGAAGCGTCTGAAGATATTCTGAACCGCATCCGCTCGGAAATCGAAAAAGGCGGCTATGTGATCGAAGGCGACCTGCGCCGCGAAGTTTCACTGAACATCAAGCGCCTGCAGGATATGCGTTGCTACCGTGGCCTGCGCCACCGCGCCGGTCTTCCGGTTCGCGGCCAGCGTACGCAGACCAACGCACGCACCCGCAAGGGCCCGGCAAAAACAGTCGCCGGCAAAAAACCCACGCCCGCGAAATAAGGAGAAATAATCATGTCAGCAGAAAAGACAGCAGTCGCGCGCGTTAAACGCAAAGAGAAGAAAAACATCGTCTCGGGCGTTGCGCACGTCAACTCGACATTCAACAACACGATGATCACGATCAGCGATGCGCAGGGCAATGTTGTTGCCTGGTCGTCCGCCGGTCTGATGGGCTTCAAGGGTTCGAGAAAATCGACGCCCTACGCCGCGCAGATGGCCGCCGAAGACGCTGGCCGCAAGGCGCAGGAACACGGCATGAAAGACCTCGAAGTCTGGGTCAAGGGTCCGGGATCGGGACGCGAATCCGCGCTGCGCGGTTTGCAGTCGGCCGGTTTCACGATCCGCTCGATCAAGGACATCACGCCGGTGCCGCACAACGGCTGCCGCCCGCCGAAGCGCCGTCGCGTTTAATTAAAGAATAATCCGCGGGGGCATGGTGTCCCCGCGCGCTTATCCAACAGTAACCAGAGGCCGGCTAAGAACCGGATGAAGTGAAAGGAACCACCAAATGATACAGAAGAACTGGCAAGAGCTGATCAAGCCGACCAAGCTCGACATCAACAAGTCGGATGCCCCGAACACCGGCAAAGTCATCGCTGAACCGCTCGAGCGCGGCTTTGGCCTGACGCTGGGCAATGCGCTGCGCCGCATTCTGCTCTCCTCGCTCCAGGGCGCCGCTGTGACGGCTGTCCAGATCGATGGCGTTCTCCATGAATTCTCATCCATCGAAGGCGTGCGCGAAGATGTCACCGACATCATCCTGAACGTGAAAGCTCTCGCTGTGCGCATGCACGCCGAAGGCCCGAAGAAAATGCGCCTCTCGGCTGTTGGCCCATGCGAAGTCACCGCCGCGCAGATCGAAGCCGGCGCGGACATCGAGATCATGAACCCCGACCTCGTCATCTGCACGCTCGACAAGGGCGCGAAGCTGAACATGGAAATGACCGTCAATAACGGCAAGGGCTACCGCCCCGCCGCGCAGAACCGCCCGGAAGAAGCGCCTGTCGGCCTGATTCCCGTGGACAGCGTGTTCTCGCCGGTCCGCAAGGTCACGTACGAGGTGGAAGACACCCGCGTCGGCCAGATCACCGACTACGACAAGCTGACCCTGTTCGTTGAAACCAACGGTGTTATCACCCCGGAAGATTCGGTTGCCTACGCAGCCCGCATCCTCCAGGACCAGCTGCAGGTCTTCGTGAACTTCGAGGAGCCGGAAGAGGCCCGCGGCAAGGAAGAGGGCGAAGAGCTCCCCTTCAACCGCAATCTTCTGCGCAAGGTCGACGAACTCGAACTGTCTGTCCGTTCGGCGAACTGTCTCAAGAACGACAACATCGTTTACATTGGCGACCTCGTCCAGAAATCCGAAAGCGACATGCTCCGCACGCCGAACTTCGGCCGGAAGTCGCTCAACGAGATCAAGGAAGTGCTCTCCACCATGGGTCTGCATCTTGGCATGCAGGTCGAGGGATGGCCGCCTGAGAATATCGACGAATTGATGAAGAAGGTTGATGAACCCTTCTAGTCATTAGGGCGTTGTGCCCGGCCCGCCTGCTGACAGAGTATTCGTGGCAGGCGGTTGTTCCATGGCTCTCATACGTGAGGCCGCATCGCCAGGAAGGCTGGCAGAAAGAGTGAAGTAAAATGAAACACCGTATCAAGCACCGTAAACTCGGTCGCGTCTCCAGCCACCGCAAGGCGATGCTGGCGAACATGGCCGCAAGCCTGATCAAGCACGAGCAGATCGTGACGACCCTGCCGAAGGCGAAAGAGCTTCGCCCCTACACGGAGAAGCTCATTACGCTGGGCAAGAAGGCCGCCGCGAACCCGCAGACCGCGCTGGCAAAACGCCGCGAGGCGATTGCGATCCTGCGCGATCAGACGCAGGTGCGCAAACTGTTCGACGTGCTGGCCGAGCGCTATGCCGACCGTAACGGCGGCTATATCCGCATCCTGAAGGCCGGTTTCCGCTACGGCGACGCCGCGCCGATGGCTGTGATCGAGCTGGTCGACCGCGATGAATCGGCCAAGGGCAAGGACAGCGGCACGATTGAGATCGTTGCCTCCGAGCACGACACGAAGTCGCAGGAAAAAGCCGCAAAAGCGCCAAAAGCCAAGGCCGAGAAAAAGCCGAAGGCCGACGTGCAGGGTTCGAGCAAATCCGCCGAGAAGAAAAAATCCAAAGTCCGCAAAGTGGGCGGTTAAAAACAGAATTAAGGAAAGCGGCCCCAAAGAAATTTGCGGGCCGCTTTTTTTATTCCTCCAGCGTAACCCCGTCGCAAGACGGGGCCCATTGCTAGGTACGGAAAGTGATGATGGGCCCCTGCTTTCGCAGGGGTTTCGAAAATCAAACAGCCACGTTATCAATCAGCCGCGTTTTGCCGATATGGGCGGCGGCGAGCAGGCGGGCGGAGCCGGAGAGTTTTGTCAGCGGTCTGAGCGTATCAGCCTCGCGCAGCTCCACATAGTCGATCTTGTCAAAGCCCGCTTCCTGCAGGCGCGATACGCCGGATGAAACGAGGTCATAGGCCTCGGTCGGGAATTCCCTGAGCTTCGCCGCGAGCGCGAAAAGCGTCTTGTTGAGCCGCCGTGCGATTTTCAGTTCGGTTTCGGAGAGATAGGCATTGCGCGAGGACAGCGCGAGCCCTTCCGAGTCGCGGATGATGGGGCCGGACATCACCTCGATCGGGCTGTTCATCTCGCGCACCATTTCGCGGATGACGCAAAGCTGCTGGTAATCCTTCTCACCGAAGACGGCGACATCAGGCATCACCTGGTCGAAGAGGCGAGCCACGACGCTGACGACGCCGTTAAAGAAATGCGGGCGGAATTCGCTTTCAAGACCCGTGGAGGCAGGACCGGCGCGCAAATCCGCAACCGGCCCGGTGGGGTAAATTTCTTTTTCCTGCGGGATATAAACGAGGTGAACGCCAGCTTCCTTCAATTTTTCAAGATCGGATTCTTCTTCGCGAGGGTAGGCGGAAAAATCTTCATGGGGGGCAAATTGTGACGGGTTCACGAAAATGCTGGCGGCGCATTTATTGGCGTTGTCGAGGCCGATTTTCACAAGCGACATATGCCCTTCATGCAGCGCGCCCATGGTCGGCACGAACGCGATGCGCCGCTTTTCCTTCTTCCATTCGCCGATCGATTTTTCAAGCTCGGCATAGGAGCGCGCGACGATCATGACGCTTTATCCTTTACGATGGCCGGGCGCGGGCGGGTATAGACATGCTCCGCGTCCGGAAATTTTTTAGCGCGAACGTCGGCGGCGAATGCAGCGGCGGCTTTTTCAATCTCGCCCGCGACATCGGCGTATTTCTTCACGAATTTCGGCACATCTGCCGTCAGCCCGATCATGTCGTCAATCACCAGAACCTGCCCGTCGCAGGCAGCCGAAGCGCCGATGCCGATGGCGGGAATGGAAATGCTGTTCGTCAGTTTTGCGGCGACATCCTCGACCGTGCCTTCGATTACGACAGAAAATGCTCCGGCTTTTTCCACGGCCTTTGCATCGGCCAGTAACTTTGCTTCGTCTTCGCTGGTGCGGCCCTTGATCTTGTAGCCGCCGTCCTTCAGCACCGATTGCGGCTGCAGGCCGATATGCGCCATGACCGGAATGTTGCGCGCGGTGAGATATTGAATTGTCTGCGCCATATCTTGGCCGCCTTCAAGCTTCACGGCGTCGCAGCCGGTTTCCTTCATGATGCGTAGCGCATTGCGGAAGGCCTGCTCCGCGTTTTCCTCATAGGTGCCGAAAGGCATGTCGATGATGACACAGGCCTTCTGCGCCGACCGCACAACAGCCTGGCCGTGGCGGATCATCATCTCGAGATCGACCGCGAGCGTATTCTCAAGCCCGTAAATCACATTGCCGAGGGAATCGCCGACCAGAAGAATATCGGCATGACGGTCGAGAATGCGGGCGACAGGGGCAGTGTAGGCGGTAAGGCACACAATGGGCTGCGCTGCGCCCTTGGCGGCGCGGATTTCCGGTATGGTCTTGCGCCCGGATGCTGTATCCATAATCCAAATCCCCGCTAAAAGGCCGTTTTCAGGCCCTTGATATTTGCCAATGGCAGGCCTAAATTTCCGTTCCATGTTTACCAGAATTCTCATTGCCTTGCTAGCGATAACCCTGCCTTTGCAGGCACTGGCGCAGGAGCCGGAACGGGTCCTGCCCGAGAGCCGGGCCGAGGTGCAGCTCTCTTTTTCGCCGCTGGTGAAGAAGATCGCCCCGGCGGTCGTGAATATCTATACCAAACGCATTGTCACGCGCTCCTATCATCCCTTTATGAACGACCCGATGTTCGCGCCGTTTTTTAATGACGAAATGTTCGGCGGCCGTATGCGAAAGCAAGTCGAGGGCGCGCTCGGTTCCGGCGTCATCGTGGACAGCAGCGGCCTGATCGTCACCAATTCGCATGTCGTGCGTGAGGCAGAGGAAATCACGGTCGTTCTCAATGACGGCCGCGAGTTTGATGCGACAGTCGCGCTGGTTGACCAGCCCTCCGATCTCGCGCTCGTGCGCGTGGAGACAAAAGGTGAAACACTGCCAGCGGCTTCGCTCAAACCCAGCGAGTCATTGGAAGTCGGCGACATGGTGCTGGCGATCGGCAATCCCTTCGGCGTCGGACAGACGGTGACCAGCGGTATTGTCTCCGCGCTCGCGCGCTCAAGCCTGAATATTTCGGATTTCAATTTCTTCATCCAGACCGACGCGGCGATTAACCCGGGCAATTCCGGCGGGCCGCTGGTGTCGATGGATGGCGGTGTCATCGGCATCAACTCGGCGATTTATTCGCGTGATGGCGGCTCACTGGGTATTGGCTTTGCAATCCCGTCCGAAATGGTGGCAAGTGTCATCGCCGCCGAGAAGAGCGGTGGCAAAGGTGTTGTGCGGCCATGGCTCGGCGTGACGGCGCAGGCCGTGACAAACGATATCGCGCAGTCGCTGAATTTACCGCGTCCCGTGGGTGCGTTGATTACCGTTCTGCATGAATCCAGCCCGCTGGCGAAAGCGGGGCTGAAAGTCGGCGATGTGGTGACGTCGGTGAACGGCAAGGAAATTCATGATCCTTCGGAGATGAAATTCCGCATGGCGACGGTTCCGCTTGGACAAAAAGCGACGATGGAAGTCATTCGCGCCGGTGCCAAGAAAACTTACGAGGTGGAGGCAATGGCCGCGCCCGATACGCCGCCGCGCGATGAAACGAAACTGCAGGGCGCGCATATGCTGAATGGCGCGGTCATTGCCAACATGAACCCGGCGGTGGCTGTGGAGCTTGGACTCTTCGGCAAGGAAGAGGAAGGCGTCGTTGTCCTGAAAGTGAAGGAAGGCACGTCGGCGTCGCGCATCGTTGCCGCGGGCGATATTCTCGTCGAGATCAACGGCGTGAAAATAAAGAAAGCCGCCGATGCCGAAAAGGCGCTTAAGAATGCGGGGCAGGGATTGTCGCTGATCGTCCGCAGCCAGGGGCGCACGCGGCGGCTCGTCATACGCTGAAATAACAAAGGCGCTGACATTATCAGCGCCTTTTCAGATTGATATGCAGGAAGCTTAGGCCGGAACAGGCGCCGGTGCGGCCAGATTGTTAAAATAGTTGGCTTTGCTCATCTCAAACATCCAGCTCCAGAACTTTTCTTCGCCTTCTTTATACTGCGACTCGATGATTGTCAGACGGCGCTGGAACCACGCTTTTATGTTGTTCCTCATGGCTTCTTCTTTATTCAGAAAGCTTCCAAGGTCGGTGATTTCGTTGATATAGTCATAAAGATTGCTCATATCCGTTCCTTTCACTCACACATTACCAAAAACCCCGCAAAAACGCAAAAAACGCGCGGGGTTTTTTCATTTAAGCTATTGTTTTTATTTTTATATTTTCTATCCAAGCGCTGGGCCGTTAAAGGCCACCAGCACATTGTGGCGCTGTGCATCCCGCATATAGTTCGCGTTTTGAGATTTACGCTCTTCATTTTCAACGCGGGCTGCGCCGGTATCAACACCATTCCATACACCAACCTGGGACATATTCGATCTCCTTCAGTTGAGTTAAAACAGCTATGTAAGTAAAAAAATAATAGATAAAAGAAAAAGAGTCAAATTTAGGAAATAATTCCAGTATTATAAATCTCTAATACTACAATAAATACCAAGTAATAATTATTAATATATTAGAATTATATATTTTTTACTCAATAAATATTTTAACTAATGGACTATAAAAAATATTTTATTTGCCGTTTAACAATCAAAATCCGGAGAATATCTTTCTTGTTTTCGGCAGGGCGGGTCGCCATTATAAGCGCCGTAAATAAGGAAAAAACATGACTGAGACTGTTTCTGCCGCCGTGCCCGCCATGAAGGATATCGTTGCCCTGTGCAAGCGCAGAGGCTTTATTTTCGCCGCCTCCGACATTTATGGCGGCATTAACGGCTTCTGGGATTACGGCCCGCTCGGCGTCGAGCTCAAGAACAATTTGCGGGATCTTTGGTGGAAGGCGATGGTGACCTGTCCCCCGATCGGACCCGATGGCGCGCCCGTAGAGATCGTCGGCCTCGATTCCTCGATCATCCAGAACCCGAAAGCATGGGAAGCCAGCGGCCATGTCGGCGGCTTCTCCGACCCGATGGTGGACGACAAGGAAACCAAGCTCCGTTACCGCGCCGACCACCTCTATGTGCTGGTGCCGAAAGACGGCAAAGGCAAATGGCTGGCGCTGCACCAGGATGCGGAAGCTGAAGATGTGGCAAAGCGCATCAAAAAGGAAGGCGGCGGGAAATCATCCGCTGACCAGTACGAGAAAAAGCCGTTCACTTCGATCGATAAAAACGATTACGCGAATATCCTCGGACCCGATGCGAAAACGCCGGGCACGCTGACCGAGCCGAAACAATTCAACCTCATGTTCCACACCTTCGTCGGCGCGACGGCGGGTGACGAAAATAAGGCCTATCTGCGCCCCGAAACCGCGCAGGGCATTTTTCTGAATTTCAAAAACGTGCTGGATTCCAGCCGCGTTCGCGTGCCGTTCGGCATAGCGCAGATCGGCAAGGCGTTCCGCAACGAAGTCACGCCGCGCAATTTCATTTTCCGTTCCCGTGAATTCGAGCAGATGGAAATGGAATGGTTCTGCCACCCGAAAGAAGCCAAGATGTGGCGCGATTTCTGGTTCACGGAGCGCCAGAAATTCTGGCGCAGTATTGGTTTGTCGAGCGACAATATCCAGATGCGCGACCACGAGGCGGACGAGCTTTCGCACTACGCCAAGGCCGGTTACGGCACGGCGGACATCGAATACCGCTTCCCCTTCACCGCGCCGGGTTACGGCGAGCTCGAGGGTATCGCCCACCGCTGCGATTTCGACCTGACGCAGCACCAGAAATTCTCCGGCGCCAAGCTGGAATATATGGACCCGGTAACGAATGAAAAATTCATGCCGCACGTCATCGAGCCGGCGGCCGGTCTGAGCCGCGGCGTGCTGGCGCTCATCTGTGAGGCCTATACGGTTGACGCCTCGCGCCCATCCGGCGTTTACCTGAATTTCCACCCGTCCATCGCGCCAATCAAGGCCGCCATCCTGCCCCTGACGGCGAAAGAGGAGCATGTACCCATCGCGCAGAAACTTTACCTGGAACTGCGCGAGGAGTTCGTTGTCGAACTCGACATCAAGCAGAATATCGGCAAGCGTTACGCGCGCCAGGATGAAATCGGCACGCCGTACTGCTTCACCATCGATAATGACACGGTCACGGACAAAACCGTCACCGTGCGCGACCGCAACAGTATGGCGCAGGAGCGCATTCATCTCGACAAGGTCGCCGAATACCTGCGCGAGAAAATGAAACCCTCGGCGCAAAAAACCAAGCTGAAGGCCGTTGGCTAGGATTGTTCTTTTTGTTGCGTTTCTGTTTGCGCTAGGCGCTTCCGCGCGGGCGGAAGAGGCCATTTCAGCCTATAAGCCCGGCACGGTCGGCTATCTGTATGATAATTGCCGCCTCGCGCTGGAAGGGGCGACGAAATATACGGAATTGCAGGAGACTTATTGCGGCGCGTTTTCGGAAGGTTATTTCTGGGGCGCGGGCGCTTCAAACTGGACCCTGCCGGTGGAGGGCGCTGATGGTCCCTGCGCCGGGGAAAAAAAGCGCGAGTGGGAGCGCATCAATAACCGTTTCTGCGGCAATTTCCCGAAGCTGGGCGAAGAAGCGACGACCGGCGATGCGCTTAAAACCGCGACGGATATCGTTACCCGCTGGATCAGCTTTGAAAAGCAACATAGCGAGAGCGACCCGCTGAAACGCGGCACATTACGAGAGGTGAACGGGCTGGTGCAGCCGGGACCGTTCTGCGAGTCTCTTCCCAAAAGCTATGTCGTTCAGGAATCGCCGTTCGTCATCAATCCGGCCCTGGTGAAAATGAATTTGCGGGATTTCATGAAAGCCAAGGCGAATATGACGATGAAGGCGAAATATGAGCGTTGCCAGCGGGACGTGGCTTATGCGGCGGGCGACCCGGAGAAATTCCTTTCGACCAAGTGCGGCGCGGAGATTTCAGGTTATATTTCCGGCGTGCATTCCACACAGCATCTGCAGAAAAACCGGGCGGAATTATCCGACGAATGCCGCAAGCCTATCGACCGGCTCTATAAAAATCTCGACGTCACGCAAAGCATGTGCGTAAGCTATGACACCAACCCACTCTGGGTCGCTGAAATTTTCATCAAAAAATTTCCGGAATTCAAAGGGCTTGATAAGGAGCCGGGCGGCATCGGCGGCCTGATTATCTGGAAAGGTTTTCTCTGCGCCGAGAAAAACGCTCCCTAGATTAGCGCCTCCGCGCCGCGCAGGATTTTATCGGCTTCTTCGGTATAGGATCCGTCCGCGCAGTGCAGAGTAAGACCCGCATGGATTTTCGCAGGTGTCTTTCGGTTTTTCAGCGCGCGGATAATGACGCGTTTCGCCGGCCCGCCCATGCGCGGCCAGAGCGGGATGATCTCAATTGCCCCGAATTTTTTTCCGAAGGATTGAATGATCTTGTCCGTATGATCTGCGCGGTGAATGATCGTGAAGCTCCCGCCGTTTTTCAGGTTACGAAAACCGGCCTCGACCCAGTCCTTCACCGATCTATCTTCTTCCGCATGATAAAGCGCTGTCGCCTTCGATGCAGAGGGCGAGGGTGTGTGCGTTCCCGCATCCAGATAAGGAGGATTGCAGATCACATGGTCAAATTCTTTTACATTGAACGAACGGATATCGCCGGTGATGAACGCAGCGCGTCCTTCCATATTGTTGAGGGCAGTGTTCTGGACGGCCAGATCGACATGGTCCGGCTGGATGTCGGCGCCGGTGAGATGGGTGCCCGGCACGCGCGCCAGCACGCAAAACCCCGCGCCGCCCACACCGCAGCCAAGATCAAGCAGCGCCTCGCCCTGCTGCGCCGGGCAGGCGGCGGCGAGCATCACGGAGTCGAGCGAAGTGCGGAAACCGGCGGCGGGCTGCAATAGCCGCACGCGGTGGCCCAAGACGTGGATTTTCTCAGAATTCATATCCCTCTAGAAAAGCCATAAACAGCCCGGGGTCAAGCCTTCATTAGTCGTTGAGCTTGAACGAGCTGGCCTTGTCAAAAGGCGAGTCCAGCTGGCTGAGCAGCATGATCTCGACGGGGTTGGTGGCAAGTTTTTGCGCGGCGAGGGACGCATAGCCGTCGTTCGGCGGGGTAGGCATGTTGGCGTAGAAGGCATCGTTATAGAGGCTGCCCGTGCGGTTGACGCCGCCGATGAAGACGTTGCTCTTGATCGGCAGCTGAGCCTGAGCGATCTGAACCGGTTTTTGCGGCGGCACCGGCGGCAGTTCGAAGCCGGGGACGTTCGTCTCCTTCAGGTCGAATTTCTTGTCGAAGAACGCATAGACCTCGTCCATGGTTTTCGCGCGGCCCGTGGCCTTGTCGTAGAAGACATTGCGGTTGGCTTTCGCCGCGGCGGGGAAAAGATAGGCGGCTTTTTGCAGCGGGTTTTCATCGCGCTCTCTCAGGAAGGCGGAAGCCTGTCCGGCGCCGAGGAAATGAGCGAAATAAAGTTCGGTCGAGCCGACTTCGCCGCCCCAGTGGGAATTCAGGAATTGCTCGTTCTCGCGGGCAAATTCTGCCGCCATGGCCGAGGCTTTTTCCGGGTCGTTGCGGAGAGCGAGGATTTCTTTCCTGACGGCGCGGTTCGCGACCTTGCCGTTATCGCCGATTTTATCGGCCAGCGCGCCCATGCCGTATTTATCGCCGTGCTTTTTGACCATGTTCAGCCAGGTGCTCTCGATGAACTGGTAAAGGCCTGAGGCCGAGCTGCTCTTGGCCTTGATCTTCGGATTGAAGCTGCTTTCTGCGCCCGCCTGCTGCACAAGGTAGGCAAAATCAACCCCGGTCCGGGCGCTGGCCTTTTGTATGGCATTGACGACCTTGCCGGGCACGGGGGCCAGCAGGGTGGCTAAAGCGTTGTTTTGTATTGAATTTGCAGCGTTATCCATGAATAATAGCGATATATTGCAGTTTACCTCCCTCTCGTATTTGCAACCCCCGTGCCAGCCCTGAAAGGCCCCGAAATGAGCGATTACCAGCCCCCCGTTCAGGACATGAAATTCCTCCTGACCCGTGTGCTCGGCTTTCGGAGCGAGAGCGTGGACGAGGCGACCATGGAGGCCATTTTCGACGAGGCGGCGAAACTGGCCTCGGACGTTCTGGCGCCCCTCAACCAGGCCGGGGACAAAACCGGCGCGAAATTGAAGGACGGAGAAGTGACGACGTCGCCCGGCTTTAAAGCCGCTTACAAGCAATATTGCGAAGGCGGCTGGAACGCCGTGCCGTTCGACCCGGAATTCGGCGGACAGGGATTGCCCTATGCGATTGCCTTTCCCGTGCAGGAAATGTGGCAGGGCGCGAACATGGCGTTCGGATTATGCCCGCTTCTGAATCAGGGCGCGGTCGAGGCGATCAATCACCACGGCTCGGGGGAACAGAAGAAATTCTACCTGCCGAAAATGATTTCCGGCGAATGGACCGGCACCATGAATTTGACCGAGCCGCAGGCGGGTTCCGACTTGGGATTGATCAGGACGAAAGCCGAAAAGCAGGGCGACGGAACTTATAAAGTTTCCGGCCAGAAAATTTTCATTACTTATGGCGAACATGATTATACTGACAATATAATTCACCTCGTTCTCGCCCGCCTTCCCGATGCGCCGGAAGATGTGAAGGGCATTTCCCTTTTTATCGTTCCGAAGTTTCTGGAGAACGGAAAACGCAATGCTGTGCAGTGCATTGGCCTCGAACACAAGCTTGGCATTCACGGCTCGCCGACGGCGACGATGGAATTTGCGGGCGCAACGGGCTATCTCGTCGGCAAGGAAAATGAAGGCCTTAAATACATGTTCACGATGATGAACAATGCGCGGCTTTCGGTCGGGCTGCAGGGGGTCGCAATTGCCGAGCGTTCCTATCAGCGTGCGCTGGCCTATGCGAAAGACCGCGTGCAGGGAAAATCCTTCACCGCCAACCAGCGCGTGGCGATTTCCGAGCACGCAGATGTGAGACGCATGTTGCTGACGATGAAGTCGCAGATCGAAGCGGGCCGGGCGCTTGTGTACGAAGCCGCCGTCGCGCTCGACAACAAGGACCAAGCGAAAGTCGAAGTGCTTACGCCGATCGTCAAATCGTGGTGCACAGACATGTCCTGCAGGGTCACATCGCTTGGCGTGCAGGTGCATGGCGGCATGGGATTTATTGAGGAAACCGGCGCCGCACAATATTACCGCGATGCGCGCATCCTGCCGATCTATGAGGGCACGAACGGCATCCAGGCCGCCGATCTCGCTTTCCGCAAAATCCTGCGCGATGGCGGCGTGGCTGTGAAAAATTATATCGGCGATATGCAGAAGAAAATTCCGCCAGCCCGCAAGGATGCTTTTGCCGCGCCGATGCAGGCGCTGTTGAAGGCCACGGATTTCATTGTAAAGGCAGGCGGCGAGAAGAAAATGGATCTGGTGGCTGCGGCTTCCGCGCCGTATCTGGAGGCGTTCGGGACCATTGCCGGGGGCGCATTGCTTGCGCGCGTAGCCGAGCAGGCGGCAGGCGAATCTGACAAGAATTTCGCAGCGCAAAAAGAGAAGATATCGTCGTTCTATGCAACGAACATCCTGCCGCTGGCGGAAGGCAACCTGCGGGCCGCTATCGAAGGTTCTTACAGCATTTGATTTTTATTTGGCTTTGGTCGGGTAAAATTTCGCAGCCAGTGCCGGGTTTTTACACGTTAGATAAGCCTGCGCCTGGAAGTGCGTGAAAACGCGCGCGCCCGGCCCATCGTAGCTGTTCTGTTCATAAAGTTTGGCGAAAGTATTGGCGTAACAGGCGCAATATTCCTCGACAGGAATGTTATACGGCATCATCGCGCCGTTATTCACGCATTGCTCATATTCATAGCCGGCGGCGCGCGAAGCATCGGCGCACTCGCCCCTGATATCGAGAACGACAGCCGTATATGTCGCTTCGGGCCCGAGTTCAATTCTTTTGTCCAGGAATTTTGATCCCAGGCATTTGCAATTGTAATACAGATACAAGGACGCATCGCTTTCACAAAGCGCGTAATATTTTTGCGCTTCCTGGATATAGTCCTCGGGAAGATCCGCATAAGGATCGAGGGCGGGAGCGGGGTTATGCGCCGGGGCGTTTTTAAGAGTCTCCTGCAGCATCTGCTTGTCGGATGGCGCGGCGTCATTTTGCGCCCACGCCGGGAAGGCGGCAAGGCACAAGGAAAGACAAAGAAATGCACGGCAAAAATCCCTAAGGCTCATCCCCGTATTATAGCATTTCGCGGCGTAAAGTGGGAGTTTATGAACCGGCGCCTTTGACGCGTTTCCACAGGCCTTTGAAATTGAAATTTTCCTCTTCGGCCTGGGCGTTTTCATTGCCTGGTTTCATTTTTGTGACGGTCTTTTCAGACTGTTTTTCCATCTGCTCGCGGCGGGCGCGGGCGCGGGCCTCGCGTTCTTTCAGTTCGGCGCGGAGTTCTTCTGCCTGTTTCTGGCTGAACTGGCTGGTGATCAGAACCTGGCTGGCCTGCTTCTGCCACAGGTCGCGCTGGTCCTTGAGGTCGGCGATCTGGCTGTTCGCCATATCGAGCTGGTCTTCCAGCATCTTGATACGCATCTTGAGACGCTCGGTTTCCAGCATCGCGGAGGCCTTTTCCAGTTCCTGCTCAACGCCGGCGCCGGCATCGAAACCGTTGCTGCCGGCCTGGCGGAGGCCAAGGGCGCGGTCGAGCTCCGAAACGTCAATGACGCGGCGGCCATTGGGATCGACTTCATAGGAAAGCTTGCCGTTATTCATGGCACGCTGGATGGTGGATTTTGACCTGCCGGTGAGCTCGGCCGCTCTTTGTGCGCCTACTTTAGCCATTGTTCGAATCCCTTTCTTCTATGGAAGCGATAGCGTTACCACGAGTAACTGTCCTGAATCAAGAATCTATTACATAAGACAAAAAAGCCTTTTGAAATAAGGGCTTTTTTGCTTTGAAGAAACGCTTCTTAGGCAGCTTCTTTTGTAAGACGCTGATTCAGCAAATATGTCAGGCGTTGCCATTGCGCGCCCGAGAACAGGTGCGCGTAAATGAACGGCAACCAGCCTTTGGTGCGCCACTCGAGGAATGTCTTGTCATCGAGATCGGCAAGTTTCTGTTCGTCAACGATTCTAAAGCCCGAGAAATTGATGCGACGGTTACCGGTAACGTTGATCTGTGCCTCGCGCTGGACCAGCAGGCCGCTCTTGGCGATCGCCTTGCTGAATTCCTGCGTCTGCTGCGCGGCGGCATGGTAGGACTTGCAGAATTCCAGCGCGTTCTGCGCGAGCTGGCTCGGCTTTCCGTCCGCATTGAAAAAGGGCTGGGCGTCGCTTTTCTCAACAACGTCGTCGCTCATGTCGACGCATAGCGAAAGCTGATCTTTTGTCGGCATTTCCGAGAAAATGAAGGGATAGCGGCGGATATAGGCCGGGATGTAAGTCGCGTCTTCCCAGCGGCCGCTTTTTTTGTCGAAGAACAGGTTTTCGTTATCGCGCAGGCCAAGGATCGCAACGGGCGTGGCGTTTTCATCGGGACCGAAAGCGATCGGGTAGAAATGGCAGATCTGCGGCATTTCGATCAGGTTGACCGGCACGGCGTTGACGGTTTCGGTAAAGCCGAAGCCGAAATTCTTGCGCAGGGAAAGATTGGCATGCGCCTTGGCGTCTAGGGGGGTCGGTTTCGTATAAAAGAGGGGAAGCACGCTTTTGGCTGCTCCGGCGTCCTTGCCGTTTTCTTTCTTTTTGTTGTCCGCTGCCTTGTCTTTCTTGGCCATTTGGGAAAATCCTTGGTTGTGTTCGTTTCGATCAGGGATATTAAGCGAAAGCCCCCTGAAAAGGCAACGGATTTTGGGCGCTTTTAAAGGCCTGGAAATGCCAAAAAACGCTGATTTTAGGGCTTTTAGCTGGTAAAAAGGCCAGAAAATCCTTCCGCGCCGCCAAAAAATCGTTTAGTTTCCTGCCAGTTCAAAGCAACGGGGCCTCGAGATGCGCATTGGAATGGTCGGAACGGGATATGTAGGGCTGGTCTCCGGGACCTGCTTTGCCGAATTCGGCATCGACGTCACCTGCATCGACCGTGACAAGAACAAGATCGCCCGCCTTAAAAAAGGCGAAGTTCCGATTTACGAACCCGGTCTTGATGACCTCGTCGCCAAGCAGGTGAAGGCAGGCAGGCTGTCTTTCTCAACCGATCTAGCGAGCGCGGTCAAAGATGCAGACGCGGTATTCATCGCCGTCGGCACGCCGTCGCGCCGCGACGACGGCCATGCCGACATGTCGTATGTTTACGAAGCCGCGAAGGAAATCGCGCTGGCGCTTGAAGGTTACACATTGATCGTCACCAAATCGACGGTGCCTGTCGGCACGGCGCGCGAGGTGGAAAAAATCATCCGCGCGAATAACCCCAAAGCGGAATTTGATGTCTGCTCAAACCCTGAATTCCTGCGCGAGGGCGCCGCGATCAACGACTTCATGCGCCCGGACCGCGTCGTCATCGGCACGGATTCCACACGCGCCGCCGATATGATGCGCGAGTTGTACCGCCCGCTTTACATCAACGAAACGCCGATGGTGGTGACGACGCCCGAAACAGCGGAGATCATCAAGTACGCGGCGAACGCGTTCCTTGCGACCAAGATCACTTTCATCAACGAAATCGCGAATTTGTGCGAAAAGACCGGAGCGAATGTCCAGGAAGTCGCGAAAGGGATCGGCCTTGACGGGCGTATCGGCAAAAAATTTCTGCACGCGGGTCCCGGTTATGGCGGTTCTTGCTTTCCAAAAGATACTTTGGCGTTGACGCAGATCGGGCAGAAATATAACACGCCCCAAAATATTGTTGAAACGGTTGTCTGGGTGAATGCCGAGCGCCAGCGCAGCATGGCGCAAAGAGTGATTGAAGCTTGCGGCGGCAATCTGGAAGGCCAGAAGATCGCGGTGCTGGGCGTGGCGTTCAAGCCGAACACCGATGACGTCCGCGATGCGCCGAGCCTTGTCATCATCCCGCTGTTGCAGGAAGAAGGTGCGAAGATTGCGGCCTATGATCCGGCAGCTATGGAGCACGCCGCCCAGCATCTTGAAAATGTCGAATGGTGCAAGGATGCGTACGAGGCTGTTGAAGACGCCGACGCTCTCGTGATCCTGACCGAGTGGAACGAATTCCGCGCGCTGGACCTCGATCGGCTTTCGGAACTTATGAACAACAAGCGCATTATCGATCTTCGTAATATCTATAAGGTGCGCGACATGAAAGAGTCGGGTTTCCACTATATCTCTGTGGGTCGTCCTGAGGTTTTGCCACCACCGGTTGTTGCCGCCAAAAAAATCGGCTAATCTCTGAGTTTCTGCGTCCAATCGGACATCCTGAAGGCTCTCCTTTTGTCAGACTCTCTCGCCGGGCTGGAAGCCCGCAGTATTTATATCCTCCGCGAGGCATACAAAAGTGTGCGGCCGCTCGGTATGCTCTGGTCGATGGGCAAGGACTCAACGGCGCTTCTCTGGATGGTGCGCAAAAGCTTTTTCGGCAAGGTGCCGTTTCCCGTCATCCTTCTCGATACCGGAATGGAACTGCCGGAAGTTTATGAATTTCGCGACCGGCTGATCATGGACTGGAAACTGGAATGCATTAATCACCCATGCCCTCCCGAAGAAGAGATGGATCAAAGCCTGAAGCCGGCCACCCGCAGCGCTGCGCGAAAGACCGAAGGGTTAAAAACACTGCTCGAACAGCATCAATTCAAGGGCATTATCGTGGGAATCAGGCGTGATGAGCAGGGATTGCGTGCCAAGGAGCGGGTATTTTCGCCGCGCCGCGCGGACGGATCATGGAATTTTAAAAACCAGCCTGCGGAATTGTGGGACCAGTTCCAGTCGGAAATATCGCCGGACGCCCATATGCGCATACACCCGCTTCTGCACTGGGCGGAGATTGATGTCTGGCGCTATCTGAAGCGCGAGAACATTCCCTGCGTGCCGCTTTATTTTGCGCGTAATGGCATGCGTTATCGCTCTTTGGGTGAACATAACATCACTTTCCCGGTGGCAAGCAACGCCGCAACGCTCGACGAAATTATCGCTGAACTGGAAACCACGAAAATTTCCGAACGCGCGGGCCGGGCCATGGACCGCGAAAGCGAAGACAGTTTTGAGCTGCTGCGCGCGCGGGGGTATATGTGAGCGGGCCGCTGCGTGTTGTCATGACGGGTGAAGTGGATCATGGAAAATCCACTATTGCCGGGCGGCTATTGCACGATACCGGTTCACTCACCGAGGGCAAGATTGAGGAACTGAAGGAAATATGCGAGCGCCGGGGCGGCGGGCAGGAATGGTCGTTTCTGCTGGATGCATTTCAGGACGAACGCAATCTCGCCATTACAATTGATACGACACAGGTGCGGTTCAAGACGGCAAAGCGCGGTTACGTTTTGATCGATGCGCCGGGCCATCTGGAATTTCTGCGCAATATGTTTTCCGGTGCAACTGAAGCCGACGCCGCCGTGCTTGTAATCAATGCGGAGCGCGGCCTGCAGGAACAGACCAGGCGCCATGCTCATGTTCTGTCGCTGGTTGGAATTACGCAGGTCATTGTTGCAGTCAATAAAATGGACGCTGTAGGTTACAATCAGGAAATTTTTGAAAAAATTGCGGCAGAAATTTCAAAAACTCTGGTGCCTTTTGCCATTGTTCCTATTTCAGCACGTCATGGCGAGATGATCGTAAGCCGTGGCGAGAATATGGCGTGGTATCAGGGCCCGGTTCTTACGGAAGCGTTCGATGCGCTGACCGTTTCAGCTATGCTGGCCGGTGAACCTCTGCGTTTTTCGGTGCAGGATGTTTATCGTGATCATGGCCGGCGTATTTTGGTGGGACGCGTGGAAAGCGGTATACTGAAAAGCGGCGATGAATTGATGTTCGCGCCCTATGGCCAGATGGCAAAAGTGGAATCCATCGCGGTCTGGCCCGACGACCCGCAAAAAATCGAGGCACATGCGGGTGAGTCCATCGGCATTATATTGGACCGGGAGATTTTGGCGGAACGCGGGGCCATCGCGAGCCATGCGGACAACGCTCCGGCTCTTTCGCATGTTCTTAAGGCAAAAATATTCCGTCTGCGCCCGGCACCGTTCATTTCGGATGAATCTTTGACGGCGAGAATGGGAACATCGTCTTTTACGGTAAAAACTCTTTCGGCTATTGGTGAGGATATGCTGTCGGAACTGACGCTCCGCGCGGAAACTCTTCAGCCTGTTGATTTTAACCAGAAAATTGTTCTCTTTTCTGATGCGGAGGCTGTGGGTGCCGGCATAGTTCTTGGCGCAGGAGAATATACCGGCGCGTCGGATTCGAAAGGCCAGGTTTTTTGGTTTACCGGTCTTTCAGGGGCAGGAAAAACGACTATTGCAAAGGCGGTGGAAAAAGAGCTGCTTGGCCGTGGCTGCAAAGTGCATGTCCTTGATGGTGACGAACTTCGCCGCACGATAAGTGCCGACCTCGGATTTTCGCCGGAGGACAGGGAAGAGAATATCCGCCGCGCCAGCGCCATTGCGGCGCGCATGGCTGCTTCCGGAACAATCGTCATAGCGGCCTTTATCTCGCCGAGCCGCGCAGGCCGCAAACACGCACGGGAGGCTGCAAAAGGCTGGTTTCATGAGATCTATATCAAGGCCGATCTGGCGACCTGCGAAAAACGCGATCCGAAAGGACTTTACAAAAAAGCCCGGGCCGGGAAAATTACAGACTTCACCGGCATCGATTCCCCCTATGAATTGCCGGAGAAACCCGACCTTGTGGTCGATACGCAGAACGGCGATATAGAGGAAGGCGTGCAGGCCGTCCTGCGTTTTATCGAGGAGCGCGCTATGACGCCCGGGATTTACGGGCAAGACAGGTTTCGTGCCATCAAGTGAGCAATTGTTGAATAACCCCGGCGCGCTGTGCAACATGGTGCGGCGCATCGCCGTGGCGGCGGGCCATATCACGCTTAATTATTTCGACATGCTGGAAATACCCGCGATCGGGGAAAAGAGCGATGGTTCACCGGTTACAACAGCCGACCGGGAATCCGAAAAATTCATCACTGGCAGCCTGCGCGATCTCACGCCTGACATTCCCGTCATCGCGGAGGAGGAAACCGCGGCCGGGCTGTCACAGGATTTATCGGCACACGATCATTTCTGGTTGGTCGACCCGCTGGATGCGACGAAGGAATTCATGGCGGGCGGTGAGAATTACACCGTGAATATCGGGCTCGTAAAAAAAGACACGCCGGTCATGGGCGTGATTTACGCGCCTGCGCTGGGCGTTTTATATGCGGGCTACGGCGAGACGGCCCTGCGCTGGAGCGAGGATACGGATAAGGAAAAAAAGATCAGGGTGCGCCGCGCGCCTGCCGCCGGTCTGACGGTGATGTCCAGCCAATACCATGCCGATGACGCGGCAATGGATAAATTTCTCTCTGCCTTTAAGGTGGAGAAGATTTTAAAACGCGCCAGTGCGCTCAAAATCTGTGCCATTGCCGAGGGAAAGGCCGATTTATACCCTCGGCTTGGGCCGACATCGGAATGGGACACGGCCGGGGCGGAAGCGATTTTACGTGCTGCGGGCGGCATGCTGACCGATCTGCAGGGCCGGAACCTGGTTTACGGCGGAGCGGACAGGAGGTTCGTCAATCCGCATTTCGCCGCCGCGTCTTTTACATGGTTCGAAGAAGAAACAGCCTAGATCATCTGCAATTTTGCAATGATGCGCCCGATGATAATAAAATCGCCGGGCTTGAGAATTTGCGGCTGGAAGCCGTCTTTTCGCGCCGATATCCTGATTTCAGTTTCGCCCGATTTCGGCGTATATTCGCAATAGCGCAGCATGTTATTGAAACCATCAGAAATGATAAATGCGCCCGGCGGCGAAGGCTTGCGGTCGGAGATATCGACGAGGACATGTTCGCCGCGTTTGAATTCCGGCTCCATAAAGCTTTCACGAACCTGAAAAACACGGTTCGCCTTGTTCGGGCCTGCCGCATGGGAAGAGATAACTGACGGGATCGCCCATTCGGCCGGCGGCGGTGACCCGTCATCGAATCCCTCCTGCGCCTTGACGGTGTAGGTTTTGCGCGTCGCTCCGTGACCGTCGACGGGCAGACCGAAATATTCCCGCATCTGGAGATATTCCTGGGCTTTGATCTGGCGCGTGCCGTTCAGAATTTTGCTGATCGCGGGCGGCTCCAGCCCGATCGCAGCCGCCAGTCCGGCTTTTGACTTGTCGGGGTTTGCCGCGAATTGGGTCTTAAGCCACTGAGAATCCATGGGGGAAAATATGTCATGACTTAAAGGCTTAAAAAATTTCTATTTTGGAAATAAGTGGTTGAAATATTTCCAAAAAAGAAATATATTGCAACTTATGATTTTAAAAACTTCAAAAAGAGTGCCGCCAGAGGCCCGGCTGATCGGACAGAATTTCCGTTCGTTACGGGAGCAGGCAGGACTGACCCAGAAGGAAATCGCCCGCAAGCTGGGCGTGAGTTTCCAGCAGATACAGAAATACGAGCGCGGGGAAAACCGCCTGCCGGTCGACCGCCTGCATGCGCTTAAAAACATCCTCGGCGTTTCCTACCAGGCATTTTTTAAGGGGATGGATAAGGAGATTGCGGATTCCTGGCCGGAAAAATTGTGCCAGCGCCTGTCCGACATTGAAAATCCGGTCCTGCAGAACAAGATCGAGCGCGTGATCGCGATTATGGCGGAGTGACGAGGCCTTTATAAAGATCAACCCTGCGGTCGCGGAAAAAACCCCACATCGGGCGTTCGGCGGCGATGACGTCTAAATCGAACGTATGGACCAGCACGGCGTCCTTGTCGCGGCCTGCTTCCTGCACGAGGTCGCCCGAGGGGGCCGCGATGAACGACTTGCCGTAGTAACCCTGGTCGTTGCCGGGGTTGGCAGGGTTTTTCTCGACGCCGATGCGGTTCGCGGCGACCACAGGTATATAATTGGAAACCGCGTGGCCCTGCATGGCGCGTTGCCATGAGAGCGCCGTGTCGAGATTGGGCGTGGAAGGCTCGAAACCAATAGCCGTCGGATAGAACAGGATTTCCGCGCCCATCAAAGACATCGCGCGCGCGACTTCCGGGTACCACTGGTCCCAGCAGATGCCGACGCCTATACGACCGAATTTCGTATCCCAGACCTTGAAGCCGAGATCGCCGGGGCGGAAGTAATATTTCTCGCTGTAGCCCGGACCGTCGGGAATATGTGTCTTTCGGTAGATGCCCAGAATTGTGCCGGTGTCATCGACCACGGCGACGCTGTTGTAATAATGCGGCCCGGCTTTTTCAAAAAACGAAACCGGGATGACAATTTTAAGGTCTTTTGCCACGCGCTGCATTTCCTGCACGGCCGGGTGCTGTTCCGCCGGGAAGGCCTCCTTGAACCAGCGCGGATCCTGCGACGTGCAGAAATAGATATTCTGGAACAGTTCGGACGGCAGCACGATCTGCGCGCCTTTCTTGGCGGCCTCGCGCACATAGTTCACCGTCTTCTCGATATTCTGTTTCATATCGAGGCCGTATGAAGTCTGGATCGCGGCGACGGTGACGTTGCGTGTCATTCTTTCGGCTCCTGCTGCGTCATACAATGGAAGGACCCGCCGCCATTCGTCAAGATCGACGTGGATTTAAGGCCCTTCACCTTGTGCTTCGGAAACAATTTCTGAATCGCGGCCACGGCGGACTCCGCGGACTCCGTGCCATAGATGGGCACGGCGATCGCGCTGTTGCCGATGATGAAATTCATATGGCTGGCGGCGAGCGGCTCATCTTCATAACCCGCCACGAGGCCGGGCGAGGGCGCAAAAACCACCTCGATTTTTTTGCCGTTCGCGGCGGTCATTTTTTCGAGGTCGCCAGCGATTTTTTTCAGCACCTTTTCGTTCGGATCGTTCTTCACCGGCGACTGGCAGAGGACTTTATTCGGGCCGATGAAGCGGGCGATGTTGTCGATGTGACCATCGGTGTGGTCGTTCAGAAGGCCGTCATCGAGCCACAGGATTTTACCCGCGCCGAAGGCTTCTTTTAAAACATCTTCAATCTGCTCTTGCGATTGGCCCGGGTTGCGGTTCGGGTTCAGCAGGCATTCCTTGGTCGTCAGGATAGTGCCTTCGCCGTCATTCTCCAGCGAGCCGCCCTCGAGCACCAGATCGAATGCCTTAACGGGCGCGCCGGATTTTTTTGCGATGAAATCACCGATCACGCGGTCGGCGGGGTAATCATATTTACCGCCCCAGCCATTGACCTTGAAGCGCAGCGCCGTATGCACGCCGTTCACGGTGGCCCAGATCGGCCCGGTGTCGCGCAGCCAGATATCGCCGAACTCCGCCGGGACGACTTCTGTGTTTTTGCCGAGGAGTTTTTTTGCAGATTGAACGGCCTCGTCGCCACAGGCGAGCATGTAGATCTTCTCCCCTTCCGCGATCAGGTTCGCCATCGCTGCGGCTTCTTCCTGCGCGGGCGCAAGATCCTCGAGCCAGAGTTCAGGGTCGGAGGGAAACGCGATCCACATGGCCTTGTGCGGCGCCCATTCGGGTCGAATGGTCACGGCAGCTTGTGTTTTTGGTTTCATTTGCGCGGTCATTTGCAGGTCCCTAAAACTGTCATGCCCGCTTTAGGCGGGCATCCGGCTTCTTTCTTTTGGCCAGACCCCCGCCTTCGCGGGGGTGACATCAAATTTAATCAAACTGCTTCGCCAGTTCCCATTTCTTGCGCTTTTTCCAGGCGCCATCATGGTAGGCAGCGGAGGCCAGCAGGGGCAGCACGCTGCCCGCTTCCGCGAAGACCATCTGTTCGTAGGCGACATCGACCTTGCCCCATGAGCACGCTTCCTTCAGCGTCGAGGAGGAGCAGGCACCGTCGCGCACGTCGGCCACCGTGATCTGCACGGCGTATTTGTGCATCTCGGCTTCCTTGCCGAGGATCTCGGCGCAGACGACCGTGTCCTGCACGAAGTTCTTCGGCACGCCGCCGCCGATCATCAGGAGGCCCGATGTCCCGGCGTGGATTTTGAGGTCCGTCAGTTCGCGGAAGTCGGCGATCGAGTCGATGACCATGTGCTTCTTCGGGTTGTCGACCTGGTGCTTGACGAGGCCGAAACCGGCGGACGAGTCGGTGAAGGCCGGGCAGAAGATCGGCACGTTTTTCTCATAGGCGAGCTTAACCAATGAATTTTTCTTCTTGCCATGCTTAACGAGGTATTTGCCCATCTCCTTGATGAACTCGCGGCTCGAATAAGCGCGGGGCTCAAGGCTGTTGGCGATCTCGTAGATCGTGCCATCGCAGGCCTGCAGGTCTTCCTCGTCGATATAGGTGTCGTAAATGCGGTCGATATAAAGGTCGCGCAGTTCGCGGTCATCAACCTGCCCGGCGGCCTGGTAATGCTTGAAGCCGAGGCCTTCGAAAAAGTCCATGTCGACGATGGATGCGCCGGTGGCGACGATACCGTCGATCATGTTATTCTCCAGCATGGCGGCATAGGCGTCCATGCAGCCGCCCGCCGAGGTGGAACCGGCCAGCGTCAGGAAGATCGCGCAGTCTTTATCATTGAGCATCATATTGTAGATCTCGGTCGCGCGCGCGAGGTCGCGGGACGTGAACGACATCTTGCTCATCGAGTTGATGATCGGGCGCGCGTCGAACGAGGTAATGTCGATGTGCTCAACGACATTTTGCAGCAGCTCCGCCTTGCGGTTGCTGGTGGACTTCTTCGGGGTTGAATTAGACATTCTTTACAGCTCTCTTTTTAGCAGCGGGCATCATGCCCGGGCTGTAAAGACATAGCGCGTCCGAGCCGCCAAATCCATTAAAATTCGTGCGGAGGGAACGGCTGTAGGCACCCAGGTTTCCGACCTCGATCCAGTCGCCCATGTCGATATCGGCAGGCAGCATGAAGGGGCCTTCCATGACGTCCAAGGCGTCGCAGGTCGGGCCTGCGAAACGGAACGCGGATTCGGGTTGCTCGAAGGCGCCGTCGGCGCGGTAGGCGCGGACGGGGAATTTCGTCTTCAGCAGGGGGCCGGCATCGAACAGGCCGCCATAGGTGCCGTCATTAATATAAAGCGTATTGTCCTTGCGGAGCTCGACACGCACGACCAGCGAGCCGGCTTCCGCCACCAGCGCGCGGCCCGGCTCGGCCAGCAGAGGCATGTTTTCGAGGCGGTTTTTGACCAGCGCGGCCTTCAGGGCATGCACGCAGGCCTCGACGGACGGGACGCTTTCGTCATAGCGGACGGGGAAGCCGCCGCCGACATCGAGCACATCCACGGTCACGCCGGATTTCTTGATCACCTGGGCGGCCTTGTCGACGGCGCGCGCATAGGCGGCGGGGTCGGTGGTCTGGGTGCCCACGTGGAAGCACAGGCCGAGGCGCTGGGCGACGGGACGGGAGGATTTCAGCAGTTTGACCGCATCATCGGGATTCGCGCCGAATTTCGACGAGAAGTCGATCGCCGACTTGCCGTTGCGGGGCAGGGCGATGCGGACATAGAGGTTCAGGTCCGAGGCGAGGTCGGTCTCGCGGACGATCTTGAACAGTTCGTCTTCCGAATCGAGGACGAAGTCGCGCACGCCGTAAACCGTGTAGGCTTCGCGGATGGCTTCGGGCGATTTGACCGGGTGCATGAAATAGATGCGGGCTTTCTTAGCGCTCTTGCGCACAAGGCGCACCTCTTCGATAGAGGCCGCGTCAAAGCTTCTCACACCTGCCTGGTACAGGGTGCGCAGCACGTTTTCATCGGGGTTGGTTTTAACCGCGTACATGGCTTCGCCCGGGAAAGCTTTCATGAAGTCTTTCGCGGCGGCGGCGATTTTCTCGGGCCACAGGACATAGAGCGGGCGCGCCGGGCGGCGGGCAAGAATCAACTCCTCGACGGAAGTGTAACCTTCCTCGGTTTCTGGCCGCATGGCGGAATTGTTCATGGAATAAAGTTTAGTCATCTCGTCAGTCCTTCAAATTCAAAATAATGGGAAAAGTTCCGAGCCGCTGCTGGCTCAAAAGAGGTCACCCGCTCCTTTGCGAAGGGAGCAGGGAGCCGGGGTTACCGGATCATTTCCAGTACGAAGGACTTCGGGAATGGAATAGGGGATGCTAAGCGGCCCCGCTTCACTGCAAATCTCATCGTAAACCCTTTCAAAGCTTTGGGGCTTTCTCTTCACCCCAGTTTCAAAAATGTCTACGCCGTTGCATAACCATGCCTAGTTTAAGACTAGAGGGGGCCATCGGCACGTGCGTCAGCTTTTAATATAACATTTTTTGCAGGAATCAATAAAAAAATTTTGGTTTTTCCGCCAAAAATTTCCTCCCGCCTTTTAAGCTTCCCTTAAGGGGTTGCCAGCCTCCGGAGAGGGGCCTATAGAACAGGTATGACCCTGCGTCTTGAACTGCCCCGCTGGTACGATCTCCACGCCCATTTCCGGCAAGGGGGCCTCATGAGGGCGCTGGTAGCCGATCACCTGGCGATGGGCTGCGCAGGTATCCTCGCTATGCCCAATACCAGCCCGCCTGTGTCCAGGGTTCACAAGAAAGACCCCGGCGAGGGCTGGAGCATCGAGGAATACCTTGAAATGCTCCGCAAGGCGGGAGGCTCGAAATTTACCGACATTATCGTGCCTCTCTACCTGACGAAGGACACCACTCCGCGGATGATCGAGGAGGGGGCGAAATCGGGCCTTTTGCGCGCTGCAAAATACTACCCGCCGCACGGCACGACCGGGGCGCAGCATGGCGTGCCTTTCCAGACCTATATAGATAGCGGCGTCTTCAAGGCCATGGAGCAGGCGGGCATCGTGCTCAACATCCATGGCGAGGAGCATGGGCTGGATGCCGTCCATTATTTCGGCGCCACGAACGCCGAGGAGATTTTTTACAGGGAGCGCCTGCCGCACGCGGTTGATAAATTTCCGAAGCTCAAAATCGTCGGTGAGCATATCACGACGCAGGTAGCGGCTGAGTTTATCGAAGCCGGGCCGGATACGCTGGCGGCCACCATCACTCCGCAGCACCTTATCTATACGGTCGGGCACCTGCTGAAGGGCCTTAAATACCACCTCTACTGCCTGCCGCTGCTGAAATACGAGGAGGACCGGCTGGCGCTCTGGGCCGAGGTAACGGCTGCCGATAACACCAAATTCTTCGCAGGCACCGACAGCGCCCCCCATGTTAAGAAATTAACCGAATGCGGCTGCGCGGCCGGCTGCTACACAGGCGGCGTCGCGCCGCAGCTCTACATCCAGGCTTTCGAGAAGGCAGGCATAAATATGGGCAGCGCGACAGGGGTCCAGATGTTCAAGAAATTCCTCTGCACCAACGGCCCGGAATTTTATGGCCTGCCCGTATCGAAAGAGACATTCGTCCTTGAGAAGGTTGAAACGGAAGTGAAGACCGGGAAATCCGGTGTTGTGCCCCTGCCGCTCGGCGCGGTAGCCGACGGAGAGAAGGCGACCCTGCACTGGCGCGTGGCCTAACCGGCCTTTTTGCGGCTTTCCTGCAGCAATGCCGCACGTGTCGTTTCGAAAACTGCGGCCATGTCACCCAGCTTTTTCCTCAGGATCTCCGGAGGACAATTTTCATCGTTGGCGGCCTGCTCCATATCCTTGGCGAGGTCGGAAAGAGTCGCCGCGCCCATCCTGCGGCTTGCGGATTTGATCGTGTGCGCGGGCCGCACGGCGCCCTTGATGATCCCGGTTTCGAGCGCGGTTTTGATCTCCTCCATATAGCTGGTTACGTCCTCTATATAATAAGAGAGAATTGAGGGGTATTTGTCTTTCAGCACCTCGTGCGATTCGACAACGGCGGCGAGGTCAAGCACGGCATTTGTGGAAGGACAGGTAGAGGGCGCCTTAAGTTCGACATGTTCCTCAACATAAGGCAGGGGCTTGCGATTGGTGACCCAGCTAAAGACCTTTTCACGGAGGTCATTCGTGCGCACCGGTTTCGAGATGTAATCGTCCATCCCGGCGTCCAGGCAGCGCTGGCGATCGCCCTTCATGGCGTTGGCCGTCAGGGCGATCACCGGCAGGTCGGCGCGGATCGACCCGGCTTTTTTGAGATCGCAGATTTTGCGGGTGGCCTCGAACCCATCCATGATCGGCATCTGGCAATCCATCAGGACGAGATCGAACTCCCCGGTGTCGACGGCCCTGAGCGCCTCCTGACCATTGGATGCGATGGTAATGGTGCAGCCAAGCTGTTCCAGCACGTCCTGCGCGAAAGCCTGGTTGATGCGGCTGTCTTCGGCCAGCAGGATTTTGATGCCGTCGAGGCGGACGGAGGGTTCCTTGCTTTCCTGCCCCAGGCCATATGTGTCGACCCGGATCAGGCTGTCGGTTTCGCCGCCGCGATATTTGCTCCAGACGACCGCGAGCGTTTCGATCAGCGCCTGCGTTGTGACAGGTTTTGCGATATAAGAGGAAAAGCCTTTGCGCGCGAGACTATCTGAAGTCATGGCGGGCATTCCCGCCGATGTCAGCATGATGAGGCAAGTGTTAGCGAAGGCGGGTTCGTCGCTGATCGCGCAGGCCAGCATTTCCCCGTTCATGCCCGGCAGCAGGTAATCGATGATGACCATTTTATAGGGATCGCCAATGGCGGCGGCTTCGCGCATCGTTTCGAGCGCTTCTTCGCCGCTGAGACAGCTGGCGCACCGCATGCCGGCGAATGTGAGCTGTTCGGTCATAAGCGTATGAATGACCGGCAGGTCATCGACGATCAGGACTTTCATGTCTTTCAGGACGGGTGGTCTGACGGGTGCATGAACCTCTTTGGCATTACGCCTGAGCGGCAGGTTGAAAGTAAAGGTCGAGCCTTTACCCGGCTCGCTCTGCAAGGTTATTCTACCGCCCATCATTTCGACAAGACGTTCGCAGATTGAAAGCCCGAGGCCTGTGCCGCCGAAATCGCGCGTAGTGGAGGAATCGGCCTGCACGAATTTTTCGAATATCTTTTCATGCGCTTCCGGGGCTATGCCGATGCCGCTGTCTTCAACGCTGAAGATCAAATTAACCTTGCCGGGTTGCGGATTGCTTTTGTCCTCGCGCACGGAAACGACGACATAGCCTTTTTCGGTGAATTTTATGGCGTTATTGATAAGATTGCTCAAGGTTTGGCGCACGCGCACCGGGTCGGCGTAGACAAACTGTTCGCTCCCCGGAACATACCGAACGGCAAGCTCCAGCGCTTTTTCCCGCGCCTTTGGCGCATAAAGGGCGCAGACGTCGTCGACAATCTGCAGCATATTGGTCGGAACGGGGTCGAGCACCATCTTGTCGGCTTCGATTTTGGAGAAATCAAGAATGTCTTCGATGATATTCAGCAACGTTTCGCCTGAGCTGATGATTGTTTTTGTATAGCCGCGTTGCTCCGGGCCCAGGGGTGTTTGCATCAGGAGTTCCGCCATGCCGAGCACGCCGCTCATCGGCGAGCGGATTTCGTGGCTCATGGTGGCGAGAAATTCATTCTTCAGCCTGTTGGCCTCTTCTGCCCGGAATTGTGCCTCGCGCAATATGTGCATGTTATGATTTATCTGGCGTATATAATAAGAGGCGAGCACGGTCAGCAGAGAAAGAACCGCAAACAGGACATAAGGGTAATCAGGCCTGTGCGCATCGAGGAAATAGGTTGTCGGCGTGAAAGAAAGGCTCAGCGTTGTATTTTCATTCAGCTTGATCGTATGGGTCGAATGGTAGAGAGCATGCTGAATGCCCTTTTCTTCAGATTTATAAAGGGGAATTCTGTGTTTGCCGGGCGTAAGGGCTTCGATGCTGATATTGTTATAAGGGTTCTTGCCGCCGGCGTTTACGGCTTCCTCGGCGATTTTTCCAAGATTTATAATACCTAAAGAAAAACCGAATAATTCGGTTTTGTTCCTGTCTTTGTAAACAGGCTGGACAAGAACGATATGGTTGGGTTTCGAAAAATATTCGTCGCTGTTTTTGAAGACTGAAAAATCATTGAACAGGAAAAGAGAGTTTTTCCCGGTTCCTGATTTCCGGATCAGGGAATTGAATTTAGCAGCATCGGCTACTTCAAGGTCTTCGCGGGTTTTGTGGTTCTTCCACGGCGTTACGTAGGAAAGATTGTAGAAGATCTCGCCATTTGCTGTGACCGGGCTGATCCATGCAAGAAGTTCATAGCTATCGCCGCGGTCAAGAAACGAGTTTGTAAATGTGCCGAATTCATGCTCCTCGACCAGGTTTGAAGAAAGGAAATAATTGCCTATGTCTTCAAGCATCTGTGCATGGGTAGCGAATGTTTTTTCAATCAGGGAAAAATTTTTAATCGCTACGCGTTCAAAGGATTCCTGGCTGTTTCGGGAGGTGGAATCATAGATTTGCAGCGAGAACATTGCCGAAAGCAGTATGCCGCCGAAAAAAACAACGAGATAAAAATATCGATTGCCGGATTTTTCCTGCATTTTACCATTCCAGTTGAGGGCTGCCGCCAACAAAGGCGATCGCCTGGTTGCCTTGCTGATTGTAGGTGAGCTTGTCGAAGCTGACCGCGTTCGCTTGCGCGATGCCCCGGCCATGGTTGTCTCCTGCGCGCGCCGGTTCGATCGTCATGTAACGTTTCCAGTTAAAGCCATTGCCCTGGTCGGTGATGATCGCGTAAAAACCGTCATCCTTGCGCGTGATGATAAGCTCGGCCGCGCGGTTTTGGTAAGGCTCCAGCTGCTGGCGCCGCTCGATCTCGGCCAGCCACGTGCCGTTGTCCAGCAGTTGGCTTTTACGTTCGTAGCCGATTTCGAGATTGCCGTGTTCGACAGCATTGGTCAGGAGTTCCGAAAGACCGAGCAATACGCGCTCGGGATCGGGGAAGCAATGCGCCGTGAAAGCCGCAAGGCATTCCGCCTCGGTCAAAGTGCGAAATGTGAATTTGCAAGTCTGAATCAGGTTGAAACTCGTGCGGTGGCGTTTCAGCTCTTCGCTTAATACCCTGTTCTGTTGCGCTTCGCGTGTCGCGGCGAGGAGAACGGATCGCAGGACATCTTCATTCACCGGCTTTGCGAGATAATAGAATACGCCGGCCTCAAGACCTTCCTGCATCTGCTTGGTCGTCGAGGCGCCGGTCACCATGATGACCGGTATTTTGCGCAAGGAAGGGTCGTCCTTGATCAAGCGAACGGCACTGAGGCCATCCATTACCGGCATCAAGCGATCCATAAGAACAACGTCGATTTCTCCCTTCGCGCGGCGCAGGATTTCAAGCGCCTGCTGGCCGTCGGCGGCTTCCTCCATCATATGCCCCATCTGCCTGATCTGCTCGCCAAGGAAGGCGCGCTCCATCCTGTCGTCCTCGACAGCGAGAATGGTCAGCGGGCGATCTTTGTGGCTTAAAAAAGGAATGACGTTTTCAGCGAGTTGTTTCATGAATTTCTCCTTATCGTTCCGTAAAGGCGGTTTTCATCGCCGTATGAACCGGCTTGAGCAGATATTGCAGGATGGTTTTTTCGCCGGTGATGATTTCGGCCATTGCAGTCATGCCAGGCACAACGAGATTGCGCTGATCATGACCGACATAATTTTGCGACAGATCGACGCGGCCCCGATAATAACGCTCGCCGTTTTCGCCCGTGAACGTGGTGGCGGAGATTTGATCCAGCTGGCCTGTGATAAAGCCGTAGCGGGAGAAATCAAAGCTGCTGAATTTCACCTGCACCTTCTGGCCGGTTTTCAGATGGCCGATATGTTGCGGCTGGATTTTCAACTCGACGACCATTTTTTCGTCGATCGGCACGATTTCCATCAGCGTTTGTCCCGGTTGCGCAACGGCCCCGACCGTGTTGATCGCTAAACCTTTGACAAGTCCGCGCGCGGGCGAACGCACCTCGAGTCTGCCGACGCGGTTTTTCAGTTTTTCGATCAGCTCGGCGTTCTGCGCTTTTTCGGCAATCACCTGGTCGATGCGTTCGTAGGCGTCGTCCTGCTGGCTGGCGTCTAGCGAACTCAGGCGCTTTTCGAATTCGCTGATTTCTGCTTTCGCGCCGCCAATGCGGTTTTTAAGCTGTTTAACCTCGCCGTCGATTTCATTGAGGCGCTGTTTTGTCTCAAGAAACTGCACGTCTGAAGCGTAGCCTTTTCGATTAAGCTCGGCGCGGCGGTCATACAGATCTTTAGTTATTGTGTAGTTGCCACGGGCCGTGTCCAGTTCAGCCTGTAATGCTGAAATCATATTTTTCTTCTGCTTGATCTGTTCCTGGATGACCTTACGCTCCTCGCCGCGAGCCTGAACCATGGAATCGAAGAATGATTTCTGGTCCTTGATCAGATCAGAATTTTTCATTTCCTCATCGGAAAATTTCGGTTCACGGTTTTCCGCAAAGGCGCGGAGCCGCTCTTCCTGCATGGAAAGGTTGGTTTGCTTGCTGAGGGCGCGGTTCAGGTCGTCCTGCGAGCCGGCGCCGTCGAGCACCACTAACACTTGGCCTTTTTCGACCTGCTGGCCTTCACGGATTTTAATTTCACGGACGATGCCGCCTTCAAGATGCTGGACGACCTGTTGAAATCCCTGCGGCACCACTTCGCCCGGCGTGCGCGCGACTTCGTTGATGTTGGTCACGCCGGCCCAAGCGATGAAGGCGAGAATGGCAAGGCTGGTTGTCACCATCGTCAGTCTGATAATGGTGGGATTTGCCGCTTCCTCAAGCTGGACAGCCTGGGAAAGGTAGCGGGTTTGTTTGTCGTGCGTTTGTGATCTGGTCATCACGCGGCCTCCTGTTTGTTTATGGTTTCTGTAATCGTTTCACGTGCACCGGCCATTGGTGTTTCGCCGCGGCGCAGGACAACAAGCGTGTCGGCAAGATTTATGAAGTCCTCGCGGTAGCTGACCATGATGCAGGTACGCTTTCCTTTCGTGCGGGCAAGGTAATCCTTGAGGTTTTTGCCCGCGCGGCTGCTGAGCAAGGCATTGGGAAGTTCGTCGATAAGAAGAATGGGGGCGGTGTGGAGATAGGCGCGGGCGAGTGAAAGGCGCGTAGCGAGACTGGAAGGCAATGCATCCGCGCCGTAGCGCCCGATGATGGTGCCGAGCCCTGCAGGCATGGCGGCGACCTCGTTCCAGACATCGGCCATTTGCAGGGCCCTCTCGATATCTTCCTGGCTCGCCATCGGGTTGCCGAGACGAAGATTTTCGAAGATTGTGCCCTGGAAGAAATCGGCTTGTTGGGGAATATAGGCAATCTGGCGGCGAAGGTCGGGCGCATCAAGCTGGCGGATATCGAAGCCATCGATCTGCACTGCGCCTGAAGTAGTTTTATACAGACCTTTGATTAATTTAAGAAGCGTGGTTTTCCCGGAGCCATTTTCGCCGGTGACGATAACGAAATCGCCAGGACGCGCATCAAAGTTTAAATTGCTGAAAACCGGGTCGGTGTCTTCGCCGTAATTGATGCCGGCATTTTTGAAGCTGACCTGACCGCGAATTTTCGGCAACCGTGCCGCCGTGACGGCCTCCATAGCTTCGGTGTCGATATCCATGAGCATGTTGACCTGCATTATGCTGTTACGCAGTTGCTCAAGGCGGGGAATCATCGTGCACAGACTGTAGAAAGGCATCAATACGCGCCAGACAAGAATCATCGTTGCCACAAGTGCGCCTGTGCTCATCATGCCAGCCCAGATCATATGAACGCCGAAACCGACTGTGGCGACGGCGGCAATCAGAGTAATTGCATGAGCCGCCGTTTCCGCCATCATGCCAAGCCAGTTCAGGCGGAAATGCGCCAGCATCTCGCGGCCCGAAAGCTCGCGGAATTTGGATCGCCAGGTTTTCGAAAGGCCGTTACCGCGCACGCCCTGAATTTTTTCAAAGGTCTCAATGGCGAATTGCTGACGCGCGGAACTGGCTTTCGCGGCGAGCCGGATGGCGATCCTCACTTTTTTGTGAATCGTCCAGAATAGCAGCCCGTAACAGGCGACCATCGCCAGCGGCACCAGCACCAGCGGCCCGGCCACTGCATAAATGGCAAGCGCGGCTATGGCGACGAAAGGAAGTTCCAGCATTGAGAGGAACACCGAACCGCTGAAGAAATCACGCACTGATTCAAATGTCTTGATACGGGCAATCTGGGCGGCGACGGATGCGCGCTCGATCAGAGAAGGTGGGAGGCCGATCAGATGGGAAAAAATTTTATTACCCACGATATTGTCCATGCGCGCGGCCAGCCATGAAAGCCCCTGCGAGCGCGCGCGGCGAAGCACCCATTCAAAGCCGATCGCGATGCATGCGCCGACAGCGAGCATCGGCAGAATTTCCGGCGCCCCGGCGGCGATGACGCGGTCGTAAATTAGCATGATGAACAGCGGCGTCGAGAGCGCAATAACGTTCAGCATGAGGCAGGCGAGAAGAATCTGGCCGAACGTGGTGCGGAACCGGCCAAGCAAGGCCGAGAACCAGCTTTTGCCTGAACCCGCGCGCATGAATTTGGACGTGACGGCGCGGTTTTCGTCATAACGCGCAAATATCCAGGCTTCACCGATTTCTGCCGCCCTGTCGCCTTTGGATATTTTTTTGACATGGCCGTCGACGTAAACTTTGAAATGACCGGCTTTCTGTTCAAGGATAATAGCCGGACGGCCGCTTTCGCCAATGAACAGGCACGGCAGCAGGCGCGGATCGATATCGCGGAGTTGCGTGGTAACAGGCCGTGCAAAATAACCAAGATGCGCGAAAGTGTTCAGCATGGATTGCTGCGTCATTTTTCTTGAATCATAAGGCAGCGCTTCGAGAAGGCGATAAGTTCTGCAACGCGGCTCAAGCGCCAGCAGGAGGGCGCATAGGCTGCTCTCCCATTGGTTTTTTTCAACGAAATTTTCGCGGCCTGATCGCTGCAGGATACCCATCATTTGTGAAACGGGATTTATTTCGGCGGCAGTATCGGTCATATGCGGAGCTCCGTGTAGGGCTTGACCTGATTGGTGCTGTAGGATTCGTCGGTTTCAATGAGCTTGCCGTTCTCAAGGCGGCAGAAACGCGTCGCCAGACCGCGAATGTTGCAGTCATCGGAGACGAGGATCATGCTGGCCCGGCCTTTCAGGCGGGCGAGGAGGTTATAGACAAGATTGTACCCTTCGCGGTCGAGCGCGCGATCGGCATTGTCGAACAGGATGATGCGTGGCTTGGGCGCCAGCACGCGCGTCATGGCTATGCGCTGCTTGAGGCCGGGCGGTATGCTGTCGGTGTTAGTGCCGGTCAACAGCGTGTCGAAACCCGAAGGCAGGCGCGCGATATCGCGGTCCAGTTTTAGCAGGGCAGCGATTTCCTGAACTTCTTTCTCGGGAATCTGGCTGAAGCAGGTCATGTTGTCGCGGATTGTGCCGCGGAATATTACGCCTTCGGAACGGATCAGGCCGACATGGCGGATCAGGTCTTCCGATGCATAGCGCAAAATATTCCGGCCATCGATAGTGATCGCGCCCTTGCCCGGCGGGTAAATACCGGCAAGGAGCTGGAGAAGCAGAGTCTTGCCCGAGCCATGAGCGCCAGAGAGCAGGATGCTTTCTCCGCGCTTGAGGTCGAGATCGAGATTGTCCAGCAGCCAGGGCTTGTCGTCGGAATGGCGGAAGGAAAGTTCTTCGATTTTTATCGTGCCATCGCGGGCAGGATTGGCGTCGTTGGCGGGAGAGCCGGGATATTGCGGCGTTTCAAAAATTGCCTCGACTTTTTGCCTTGCCAGCGCGTAATCCTGGTAACGCGCCCAGAGGCCGAGCGCGCGCTGGATCGGCTGCATCATCCGGCCCGAAAGCAGGATGGTGGCAATAAGGGCGCCGGTCGTGATGTGGCCGTTCAGGGCGAACAATGCACCAAAGACAATAACTGCCGCGACCATGATATGCGAGAAAACCGCGCCGGAGTCGAAAGTGCCGGAGGTGGCTTTTGTAACGTGATAATTCGAGAGTGTCGAAGTCTCTTCGAGCTTCTCATACCGACGGGCGAAATTATTCTCAAGCGCAAAGGATTTGATCGTGTGAACGCCATCCAGTCCCTCGATCAGGAAGTTATAACGTGCATCGTCCGTTTCATCGCGTTCCCTCAGCGCGGCACGCAGTTTTTGGCCTTGCGCCAGCGAAACAACCGTAAAAACCATCAGCACCGCGCAGGGCACGGCGGCCAGTGGCCCTGCGATATAAATTACAAGACCAAGAAATATCGGCACAAAAATCATTTCGAACAGAACCGTCAGCGCATAGCCGTTATAAAAATCCTTCAACTTCGTCACCGCGCTCATCCGGTGAAGATGCTCGCCGATACCATAAGGTCCAAGATGCGAAAGATCGGCCTCAAGAACATGATTCATGGCCGAGCAGGAGAGGCGGTGCTCGTAAGCTGCCCCCGCCCGGCCCATGATATAGGCACGGGCCAGGCGCAGGGTCGCTTCGAGGGCAACGGCCAGCCCGACACCTGCGATCAGAACAGGCAGTGTGCCGGAGCCGGGGTTGGGCAAAATCCGGTCATAGACCTGAAGGGTCATGACCGGCAGGGCGAGAGAAAGAATATTGATGGCAAGGGTTGAGAGCAGAAGGCTGCTTGTGCTGACGCTGTAGCCGTCCGGGCGCAGCAGGTCTTTGCTATGTTTACGTTGCGCACTCATCCGAACAGCCCTCCGCCGCCGAACAGGCCGCCGCCACCGCCATGGTGATCGTTGTTGCCAAGCAGGTTGCCAAGCCCTTCCGCGACATCGCCGACTGGCTCTGGCAGAACACCGTCGAGCGCATCCTCTGCGCCTGCGCCAATGATGTCGCCGGGATCGGGCAGGATATTTTCCGGCCAGGAGAGCGGATCTTCGCCTGCGCCAATACCGCCGGCGATATCACCAAGCCCGCTCTCGGGTAGGCTGCCGATCAGATCAAGCGCAGCATCGATATCCAGATCGATATCGCCGACGATATTCTCGACGGGACCGAGCTCAATATCGGCTAAATCGATGTCCGGTGTATCGATCCCGAGCGGGTCGAGATCGATATCAAGCGTGATGTCGGTATCGCCTGCGTTATTGTCGGTTTCGCCGCTACCCAGCAGATCACCGCCTATATCCAGGACATCATCACTGCTGAGTTCCGGAAGAACGGAGTTGATGACATCGCCGCCGGTATCTTCGAGCAAGTCGCCAACGCCAGCAAAAAGGCTGTCCTCGCCTGTACCACCGGCAAAGTTATCAACCAAATCATCAGCCGTATAGCCGAGCAGGTCGGTCGCGACGCCGAGATCTATATCGATATCGCCAACGATGTCTTCAACCGGGTCAAGACCGATTTCGAGTGCCGGGTTGAGAAGTCCATTATCTACGATATCAAGATCAAGGCCGAGCGTAAGATCAGTATCGCCCGCACTGTTGTCGGGATTGAAAAGGCCGAGGCCGATATCGCCGAGAATATCAACGTCGCCGACGACATCTTCGACAGGGTTGAAAACAATATCAACAACTCCATCGATGAAATGCGCATTGCCCAGCAACGGCAGTTCAAGGCCGAGGCCGAGATCCGTGTCGCCGGAACGGTGATCGTTATTGCCGTCCAGGATGCTCAAAATAGAATGCAGATCGACGAGCGCAAGATTTTCTGTCCCCAATACCGGATCGAGAAGATCCGTAACCGGTGAAAGATCGACGACTTCGTTGATTACATTGAAAACGGAATCGCCGGAGAGGATATCGAGATCAAGGTTCGTGATGTCGCCGAGGATTGTATCGAGATGAACGGTAAGGCCGTCACCGCCGAGAATATTGTTTATGATATTGGTGATCTCGATGATCGTTACCGTGATCAGGTTGGTGACATCGCCCAGATCGATAATCGTCAGGTCGCCGAATTTAATGTCGATGATGTTCGTGATATCAACCAGGATATCGCCGATATCGACGTCAATGAATTTATCGATGTCGACATTGACGATATCGCCGCCGCCTTCGCCGTTCGTCCCGTTGCGGCCGTCCGCCCCATCGGCACCGCTAAAGCCTTCACCATCTATGCCATTGGTCGGGATAATAGGAGCCGAAGCATCACTATTGAAAAAAGAACCCGATGCCGCCAGGGGCAAAACGGTTGAAGTTGTGAATCCCCCATTGCCGCCAATGCCAGCATCACTGAACGATGTAGCATCCTCCGCGATGTTACGATCCGTGCTTACGTCATTGTTATTGGAGTCCAGCATAAATGGGTTGCTGGTATTGGTCAGGCCGGCAGCGAATGAAATTGCTGAGTTAGGGCCGCCAGATAATCTAGGCGCCTCGCCGGTGATAATGAATGGATCGGTGAGCGCAAGAGCCTCGTTTGTCTGACCGGCCTGCATGAGAAGAAAATTCAGATTGCCGGATCCGAACAGGCTTTCAGTGACGCCGTCCAGGTCCTCGGCGCTGTACTGGTCGGCATCGAGCTTCGTGACCGGCACGCTCATTTCAAAATAATCAGTGGCCGCAGATGAATTTTGGGGCTCAAGGCTGAGAGCGAGACCGCCCGAACCGGGCGAATTAATCGGTGACTTTTCCATGGGTTTTTCCTCCTGGTACGCAGTGACGCATCACCAAAATTTACAACCATTAGTTTAATAACGTGTAAAAAATAGATGGCATTATTCCCATTGAATACAGGTGTATTTGATTAAAATAGGGAAAGGCAGGCAGGCTTGCATTTGCCATTATATAAACTTATAGTTGCGTATCTTCCGCAAGGGAAGACATGGGTATTCAGAGATCGCCGATCCGGGGGAATAACATGCGCCGCCTCATACTTTTTTGTCTGCCATTTCTCATTTACGGGATTCCGCCAGCCATCGCCCAGGACTCGCTTCAAACCAAAATCACTACGCTCGAGCAGGTGCTGAGGCACGTCTATATCAACAACCCGGAGCTTGAAGCGTCGCGCGCTGAATTGCGGGCACTGCATGAACTCCACCCGCAGGCGCTTGCCGGCTGGAAACCGACCGCCGAGGCGGAGACCAGTCTTTACGCCACCGATATCGACAGCAGCAACTTTGCGAATGCCGACGGTGCCACAACCAAGGAAATAAATGTCAGCATCAATCAGCCATTGTATCGCGGCGGCAGGACGACGGCAGAAACGGATCGTTCCTATAGTCTTATCAAGGCGGGTTATGCGCGTTTTTTACAAAAAGAGCAGGAAGTATTTTTACGCACTGCAACGGCCTATATGGATATTCTCCGCGATCGCACATTGCTGAATCTCCGGATTAACAATGAAAAAATTCTGGGCGAAGAACTGGCGGCTGTACACGAACGTTATAATGCGGGTGACGTCACGCAAACCGATGTCCGGCAGGCCGAGGCGCGTCTGGCGCGGGCGAGGGCAGAGCATGTGGCGGCTTCCGGCCAGCTCGAGACCAGCCGCGCGACTTTTGAATCTATTACAGGCTTTGCGCCGAACGAAACGCTCTATATGCCGGGCACGGCATTCCAGTTCCCATCCGCTATCGAAGAAATGGTCAGCCGCGCCGAAACGGAAAGCCCGGCATTGGCCATATCCGTGAACCAGCATGAGGCCGCGCAAAACGATATCGATGCGCGTTTCGGCGAATTACTGCCGCAGGTTTCTGCATTCGCTTCTTATAACAAGCAATTCGATCCGCAGCCCGGCGTGATTGATGAATCTGAAACGAAGACAATCGGCGTACGCGCAAAAATCCCGCTTTACGAGGCGGGTTATGTTCGCTCGCGCGTGCGCGAAGCAAAAAGTATCGCCAGCCAGCGCTACCAGGAAGTGGGTAACCAGCGCCGCCGGATCCGCAGGGATATAGCGGACAACTGGAAGGCGTTGGAATCGTCGCGCGCAGAAATCGCGGCGCGGAATGCGGAAGCGGATGCCGCGCGTGCGGCGCTTGAGGGCGTGCGCGAGGAAGCAAAAATGGGCGAACGCACTGTTCTGGATGTTTTGGATGCCGATCAGGACGTCCTGAGCGCCGAAGCGGCGTTAGCCCGTGCGCATCATGACGAGGTTATCGCATCCTATGCCCTGGCGGCGGCGATCGGCTGGCTGCTGCCTGAAAAAATGGGCATGGCCGACATCGCCTATCAGCCCGGCCCGCATTACCGCGCCATGGGCAGGAAAATATTCAGCATGAACGCGGAAAAGTAGGGTTTCTGGGCTCTTCCGGGGCTTTTGTCCGCAGGCAAACTCGTTTAGAATCGTCTTATCCATGGAGGCGATTCATATGACAGGATTATCCCGGGCTCTGGCCGTTCTCGCATTTTCCCTATTGCTGGCAGGAAATGCATATGCCGAAGCGTCGGCACTCCAGCAGCTTCGCGCCGACATTGCGGCAAAATCCTCAACCGACAATACTAAAAAATCCATCGAGCTCCTGAATGTTTCCTACGACCCGACGCGTGAGCTCTATACCGATTACAATGCGGTCTTCAAAAAATACTGGAAGGAAAAAACCGGGCAGGATGTCGAGATCAAACAATCGCACGGTGGTTCCGGCAAGCAGGCGCGTGCGGTCATCTCCGGGTTGAAGGCGGATGTGGTCACGCTTGCGCTGGCCTATGACATCGACAGGATCGCGGCCGAAATGAAAGACAGCATGCCCGCTGACTGGCAGGCACGCCTTCCTAACAACAGTGCGCCCTATACATCGACGATTGTGTTCCTGGTGCGCAAGGGTAACCCGAAGAATATCCGCGACTGGGGTGATCTTGTGAAAGATGGTGTGCAGATTGTCACACCGAACCCGAAAACCTCGGGCGGCGCGCGTTGGAATTATCTCGCGGCATGGGCTTACGCTGACAAGGCTTTCGAAGGCGATGGGGCGAAAGTCAAGGAATTTGTCGGCAAGCTGTTTAAAAACGTACCGGTTCTTGATTCCGGCGCCCGCGGCTCCACCATGACCTTTGTCCAGCGCAATATCGGCGATGTTCTCCTCGCCTGGGAAAATGAGGCGTTTCTTGCCATTAACGAGCTTGGCCCCGACAAATTTGAGATTGTCATGCCCTCGATCAGCATCCTCGCCGAGCCGCCGGTCGCCGTGGTCGATGCGAATGCCGCGCACAAAAAAAACGCTGACGCGGCACGCTTTTATCTCGCTTATCTCTACTCAAAAGAAGGGCAGGATCTGGTGGCCAAACATTATTTCCGTCCTATAGATCCTGAAGTTATGGCGGCACACCGTGAAATGTTTCCGGCAATCGAAATGGTGACAATCGACAAAAACTTTGGCGGCTGGGCCGAGGCGCAGAAGGTGCATTTCGATGACGGCGCGATATTCGATCAAATCTACAAACCGTAAACAGGTTTCATAGTGGCTACCTTCGCATTGTCTCTGAAAAAACCAGGCGTGATTCCGGGCTTCGGGCTTACAATGGGATTCACGCTGCTTTATCTGGCGCTGATCGTCATGATTCCGCTGGCAGGTCTTGTCATTAAAACGCTTGAGTTAAGCTGGCAGGAATTTGTGGCCACAATCACAGACCCGCGCGTTGTCGCGGCATTTGAAATCAGCTTCGGGATTTCCTTTGTCGCGGCGCTCATCAATGCGGTATTCGGCTTGCTCGTCGCATGGGTTCTGGTGCGTTACGATTTTCCATGGCGCAAGGCGGTGGACGCCATGGTTGACCTGCCTTTTGCGCTGCCGACCGCCGTTGCGGGTATCGCCCTGACGGCCATTTACGCGCCGAACGGCTGGATCGGGCAGGTATTTGCAAAATTCGGCATTGAAATCGCCTTTACGCCCACAGGGATTGCGATTGCGCTTGTCTTTATCGGCCTGCCCTTTGTCGTGCGAACGGTAGAGCCGGTTCTACGCGATCTCGATCCCGAGATGGAAGAAGCGGCCGTATGCCTCGGTGCAACCCGCCTGCAGATTTTCACGCGCATTATCTTGCCTCAGGTTACGCCTGCATTAATGGCTGGCTTTGCGATGGCATTCGCCCGCGCGCTTGGTGAATACGGCTCTGTCATTTTTATCGCAGGTAATATGCCGTATAAATCGGAAATCGTGCCTCTTATCATCGTCATCAAGCTTGAACAATATGATTATGCGGGCGCCACCGCGATTGCTCTTGTGATGTTGATTGCGTCGTTCATCATGCTCCTGATCATCAATTTGCTTATGAAATGGAGCCATGTGCGGCGTGGCGGCGGGATGCGCGCATGACCGATTATGCTCTTAATATACGCACCAATCACCCGCTTGTGGAATCGCGCACGGTTCGCCTTACGCTGATTGGCGCAGCTCTATTTTATATCGGCATCATGATTTTCCTGCCGCTGGTTATAGTGTTCATCGAAGCGCTGCGCCAGGGTGCCCACGCTTATATTGACGCAATCACGGAACCGGATGCGTTGGCGGCGATCAAATTAACCCTGTTAACGGCTTCAATCGCCGTCCCGCTCAATCTGGTTTTCGGTTTGGCGGCGAGTTGGGCAATCGCCAAGCATGATTTTCGTGGCAAGCATCTTTTGATTACCTTTATTGACTTGCCTTTTTCTGTTTCCCCGGTCATTTCCGGCCTTATTTATGTTCTGCTCTTCGGCTCGCAGGCCGCGCTGGGGCAATGGCTGGATTCTCACAACATCCAGATCCTGTTCGCGGTGCCGGGCATCGTGATCGCCACCATTTTCGTTACCTTCCCCTTTGTTGCGCGTGAAATGATTCCGCTGATGCAAGAGCAGGGCGTCGAGGAAGAAGAGGCGGCGATTTTACTGGGGGCCACGGGCTGGCAGACTTTCTGGCGCGTGACGCTGCCGAACGTCAAATGGGGATTGCTATACGGTGTTTTGCTCTGTAATGCCCGCGCCATGGGTGAATTCGGAGCGGTTTCAGTCGTCTCCGGCCATATCAGGGGTATGACAAATACCATCCCCCTGCATGTCGAAATTCTTTATAATGAGTATAATTTCGTTGCGGCCTTCGCGGTCGCTTCGCTGCTTACCGTTCTCGCATTAGTCACATTGCTAATCAAAGAAGGGCTGGAACGCCGGCTGGAGAAAGAATAATGGGAATACGCGCCGATAATATTTATAAGATCTTCCGCGATTTCATGGCGCTGGATGGCGTCAGCCTGAATGTCGGCACGGGCGAACTGGTCGCGCTTCTGGGGCCATCCGGCTCAGGGAAAACCACGTTGCTACGCATTATTGCCGGGCTGGAATTTGCCGATCTCGGGGAGATTTATATCGACCGCGAGGAAGCCAGTCATACGCCGGTCAAGGAGCGCCGCGTCGGTTTCGTATTCCAGCACTACGCGTTGTTCCGGCATATGACGGTGTTTGAGAACATCGCCTTCGGTTTGCGGGTCAGGCCGAAGGAAAGCCGGCCGAGCGAGGGCGAAATCCGCAAAAAGGTGATGCGCCTCATCGACCTTATTCATTTATCCGGACTCCATAACCGCTATCCAGCGCAACTCTCGGGCGGGCAGCGCCAGCGTGTTGCACTTGCAAGGACCCTTGCTGTGGACCCGAAAGTCCTGCTGCTCGACGAGCCGTTCGGCGCGCTGGATGCAAAGGTGCGTAAGGAATTACGCCGCTGGCTGCGGAAAATTCACGATGAGTTGAATATCACCACCATTTTCGTCACGCACGACCAGGAAGAGGCGCTTGAGCTTGCCGACCGCGTCGTCGTCATGAACAACGGCAAGATCGAACAGGTCGGCAGCCCGGAAGATGTCTATCACAATCCGGCCAATGCATTCGTGTACGACTTTCTTGGCAATTATAACGCTTTTGACGGTGTGATAGAAGAAAACGGCGAATGTCGCGTACTCAAAAACGGCGAGAGGTTGCCGGCAGGCAGGGAGCGTGTGCGGCTTTTCGCGCGTCCGCACGACATGGAAATTTCGCCGCAGCCTCAGGATAAAAATGCGATTCCCGCGCGGATCATTCACATCAACCCGGCCGGGCCGATGGTTTCAATCGAACTTGAGAATGAGCAAGGCAAGCTGCTGCAGGCGGCGGTGACAAAAGAGCGTTTCATGGAGCTTGGGCTGGAAAAACGCCAAACCGTCTATTTGAAGGCGCGCGATATGCGCCTGTTTAACTAGCTATTTCTTTTTGTTCTTTTCTATTTTTTCAAGTTTGATAACGACCCGGCGGTTTTGCGACTGGTTCGCCGCGATCGGGTTGCCGTTTGAATCGCGGTTCGGCACTTTCGGGAACACGTCGGCATAACCCGCGGCGCGCAGGCGCTCGGGATCAATCCCGTGCTCAAGAAAAAACCGCACGACTGCCGCCGCGCGCGCGGTCGAAAGTTCCCAGTTCGAGGGGAATTGTGTTGTATGAATGGGGTTGTCGTCAGTGTGGCCTTCGACGGTAATTGAATAATTAATGTAATCCTTGGTCGTAAGCTTAGCCTGCAATTCCCCGAGAATGCGCTGACCTTCGTCGCTCAGCACTGATGATCCGCTGGCAAAGAATGCGCTGCTGTCCATTTCAATCGTGGTGATACGGTCGCCTTCCTGCTCGATATGCACGCCTTCGCCTTTATTATACATGTCGACAATCGAGGGCAGGCGGTCGTAAATCTCTTTCTCGCTGCTGTTCGCTCCAACCGGCGAGATGGGATCAAGCACGAACTGGTCGATTACATTCTGCGCGGCAAACCGTTCGCGTACTTTCTCGCGCGCCTGCTCGATCTGCTCGTCTTTGGGCACGGATACTGAAAGGAAGATCGCAAAAAAGCAGAGTAGAAGTGTGATCATGTCCGCGTAGGTCATGAGCCAGTCGTCAGTGCGCGGTCCGCGTCGTCTGCCTTGTTTCTTATACATTCTTTGTCGTGCTCAGGCCGGAAGCCGCTGTTGCGGTCGCGCCTGCCGGCGCTGTTCCCGGCGTTGTCGGCGTCGGATCGGGCAATGTCACGCGGCTATGCAGGCCAGGCTTCAAGAAGCTGTTCAATTTGTCCTGGATGTAGCGCGGCGATTTGTTCGCCACCAGCATCGCCATGCCTTCAGTGATCAAATGGTTACGGAAGCGCAGATTATCCTGCTTCTGCATGATTTTCGTGGCGGCGGGCAGGTAGAGCATCCGCGCCGTCACCACGCCATATAATGTCGCGAGCAGGGCGACGGCGAGACCGTGGCCGATGCCGGACATATCACCGGAGAAGTTGCCAAGCATGATCACCATCCCGATCAATGTACCGACCATGCCGAAAGCGGGCGCATGGCTGGCCATGGCCAAAAGCACGTTCGCGGGGATCGTGTCGCGCTCATAAAATGCTTCAGCGGCGGTTTCCATCATGCCGCGCACTTCCTCGGCAGTGTAATTGCTGACGACCATATCAAGGCCGTAACGCACGAACGGGTCGTTAATGCCTTCATCGTCGACCTGGTTTTCGAGGCCGCGCAATCCTTTTTCCTTCATGATGCGCGCCCAGGCGATGATATTGATCAGGTCGCGGTAAAGATTTTCATGCGTGACGTTCGCTTTTTTGAACATGAGGCCGACGCCGCGCAGCGCTTCCATCACGTCGCTGGCCTGATAGCTCATGAACGCAACAGCCAGTGTGCCGCCGATGACGATCATGAAACCCTCGATGCTGAGGAAGGCCATGAAATTCGATGTGCCAACCAGAATGGCGACAATAATAAGAGCAAACCCGAACGCGGCCCCGGCGATGGAGGCTAGCGAGAACGGATGGGATGTACGCAGGGTGAACAGGGATTTGCTGTTGCTTTTAGCCATAATTTATTATGCCACCGGGTTTTTTGTCTGGCTACCTTACTATGAAGTTTTGCCCGGCGAAAGCCCCGGGAATCCGCGATTTCATGAAACTTTTAAGGGTTTAAGGCCGTTGGTGGGAAGTAAAGGATGTATTATGCGAAGTACTAAACTCACCAAATTGCTTGATACGCTGGACGAAACTATTGAGGGACAAAAGAGCGTTTCTCTCGCCGATATTGTCGAAGCCCTTGAAAAAAGGGGATTTGGCGCGCTTTTGCTGGTTCCGGCTTTGATTACCGTATTGCCGACGGGCGCTATTCCTGGCGTGCCGGCAGGCTGTGCGGTTGTGATCTGTCTGGTGGCAGGGCAACTTGTGATTGGCCTTAAAAAGCCCTGGCTGCCGTCTCCATTGGGAAAGGTCTCCATCAGCCGTAAAAAGCTCTCAAACGCCATTGAAAAGACAAAGCCTTACGCTGAGGCCATGGATGAGTTCGCCACCCCGCGTTATGAATTTTTGACCAAGGATATTTCCCAGCGCGTGATTGCAGTTTTGTGTATGGCGCTGGCGGTTATCATGGCGATGATCGGTTTTGTCCCGTTTGTCCCGGCGCTTTTCTCATTACCTGTTTTACTGTTTGCCGCAGGAATATGCCTGCGCGACGGCCTGCTGACGCTTTTTGGTTTTGCGTTCTGCATTGTGGCCGCAGTATTGTTTCCGTTTCTTTTGGCTTTTTTGAAATAGAATAAAAAAATCGCGGAAGCAGCGATGGGCTTAACTTTCGCGATTTTTTAATTGGAAATTGTTTAGTCGAGGTTGATGTCGTCCTCGTCGGTCAATGCGCCTGTCGCCGCACCGGCCGCACCGCCGATGACAGCGCCGGCCCACGGGCTGCCGCCTGTCAGCGAACTGCCGACCGCGCCGGCGCCTGCGCCGATCGCGCCGCCGCTCAGGGCGCGTTCAGTTTTCGACGTGCCGCAACCGGCAACGCCCAGCGTCACGGCCAGAAATGCGGCAATTAAAGTTGTGTGTCTCAAAGACATGATGCTTCTCCTTTGTTTACTCTTATTGAGTTACTTCAGTCTGGTGGTAAAACTCGGCTTCGATTTCATGGATTGGTTTGCCAGTCATCTCCTGCATGAGGTCGATGACGATTCCATCATCATCATTCACCTGCGGAAGATCGGCGCCATCAGGGCGTCCGAAACATACGAAGACAACGTTTTCAAAATCCTCCACTTCCCGCATAAGGCTGTTTTTCATGATATTACTCCTTCGCATTCGTATGATTTACAAACGTGTAGTCTGCATTGAAGTTCCCCCGCGGGAAATTTATCCATCTCAATAAAAAAGAGCGCAGACGCTTTGCATCCACGCTCTTTTAGAATATTGAAACTTTAATTATGCAGCCCGGGATTTATTCCATTCGTTCAGTTGCTTCTCAGCTTCATCACGGGCAATGCCGTAGCTTTCCTGTATTTTGCCGATCAGTTTTTCGCTGTCGCCGTTGATCTCATCAAGAGCGTCATTGGTCAGGCGACCCCATTTCTTCTGAACGTCGCCTTTTACCTGTTTCCATTTACCTTCGAAAATGTCCTTGTTCATAGTTTTTCTCCTTATTTGGTGTTGGTTGAAGAGGCGGCCCATCCCGGAAAGGAGGGCGGGCCGCCTTTGGGGTAAACTAGTTAGTGGCCGTCTTCTTGAAGTTCTCGAAGTTGGCCGTCTGGCTTGCCGTCAACTGAACGTCAAGATTGTTATTGTCTTCGCGGACAATTCTCGAACCTTCAAAGCTCATGGCTGCCTTTTCGCCGCCGAGGCCCAGCGTTTTGTCAAAGCCGATAATGATCTGGCTGGCTTCGCCATTGCTGAAAGAGATGTTGTCGATTTCAGCGACGTTCTCTTTCTTCTGGTTCAGGACCTGGCCTTCGAGGAGGCGGGCGACGCTGATGCCGTTAGCCGGAATCACGCGGACTTTGGCGTCTTTCTCGGCATCTTTCGCTTCGTATGAGAACGGCGCGACTTTGTTCAGCGTGTCTTGAGTGATCGGCATGATCACGTCGCCGTCCTTCTGGCGCTGTGATACGAGATCATAGTCAAAGGCAGCGAGCTTGGTGCCAATGCCCATAAAACCACCGTCTGCAAGGACAACCATTTTCGCGTTGCCATCGGCATCAATGATGATGTCCTGGACGCTGGCGATTTTCTTGCCGTTGGTGTCAAGAACCGGCTGGCCGATCATGCCGGACGCCGTGGCGCGCGAATCGATCGTGACGGTCGACGCGGTTGAGGTTTCTTCTTCGCCGATCACCGTGGCTTTAATGTCTTCATAGGCGTTTTCAACGGCCTTGGACGTTTTATCCGCAGCTTCGGCGGCGCCTTCTTTTACATTTTCCCACTCCCGCTTGGCATCCTGCGAGAGGGAAGGCGCATCGCCTTTGACTTCGGCATTTACATTGGCCGAAGTTTCAGCCCATGCCGGCATGCTTACAGCTACGGCGGCGACGGACGCGGCGATTAAAAGCTTGTTCTTAATAATCATGACTTTTTCCTTCATCTGGATAGGGTTGTTCAACATTCAAACGTTTTTTCTTTGAAAATGTTCCCAAAAAATAAGCCGGACAGTCCCGAAGGACTGTAGCCGGCCTGAGGTGGTTGGGTGGGGGAGGGAAAAACTCGTTAGCAGGTCCTGATATCGACGCGGTCGAAATGGCCGATTTTCTCCTCGGCCTGAATCTGCAAATCCTTAAGATCGTACAGCAACTCGGACAAACGGGAATCGAAATCCTCTTCCGCGTCGCTGTTCGAAAAATTCGTTTCAATTACCAGGACATCTTCGGGATCATGCATACCGCTATAATTCTTTTTGAGGTAAATGGACGATACCAGCGGATGTGTAACGCTATTCAGTATTTCCGGGACGTTCATCATGACTTCGAATCTCCTTGTTATCTTTTAAGCGTAAGGACCCCCGGTAACCTCCATATGTCCCTTATGTAAGCCTTTTGAAATATTTTGTTTCATTTTTGTAACAAAGGAATTGGAACCTAAAAACGGGCCCTGCGTTAGCTGGGCACAACACATATCTCGAAGGGAGAATGATTATGAAGACTATGTACCTCATGACGGCTGCTGCTGCTGTCGCGTTGATCGGTTTCAGCACCGCGGCCCAGGCCGAGACAGTGACCACCAAGGTCAGCGTTCAGCAAAAAGACATTCCGGATGTCAACAAAGTAAACCTGATTGTATTCGACACCGACAAAAATGGCATCCTGTCAATGAAAGAGGTCGGCCAGTACCTGTTCGACATTTTTGATAACGACAAAAACGGTTCGATCGACAATATCGAGTTTAAGCAAAAGCGCTTTATGACCGTTATTCCGATGGAAAAAGAGACCACGCTGCAGGTGGATTTCGATGATGACGGCGTGCCGGAAAAAGTCGATCACAGCGAAGAAACCTTCATCAAGCAATCGCAACTTATGCGTTTCGATGACAATATGGATGGCCTGTCGGCCAATGAATTCATCGGCACCGGCTATGAAGTGCTCGATGACGACGAGGACAAGCTCATCAACGCCGAGGAGTGGGACGAGGCCTATATGGAGCTGACTCGCGCCCCTGTTAACGAGCCCGAGCGTTACCAGAATTAAGGCCCAGCCTCCTTTTCAGAGAAAACCGCCCCAAAAGGGCGGTTTTCTATGGAACAGTTTATGAGGGAGATCGTTGGGAGAAGTAGAAAGGAAAAAAATATGAAAATACTACGCTCGATTTTTTCGGGGCCTGGGCAAGGCCTAAAAAACTGGGCCGTATCCTTGCAGCGGTATTTATTTCAAGACAAAGACCAAGATCCTATCACTTATGAATTTAAGGATCCTTACCATGATCTGCATTACATGCATGATACGGAGATGGAACGCCTCGTGAAAGTTATCGAGGATATGAAGGGTGATCGCCCCCATTATCAGTAATCGCTTCCTTCAGGAATTAAAAACCCGCCAGGTTTACCGGCGGGTTTTTGTTGTAAGTGCTAAAGGCTTAACTTTTGGGAACGTTGGCGAGGGCCAATTCTTGGGCCCGTTGCAGATTGTTTACGCTGCCAGTTGATACAATGGCTCCGCCGAACGAAACAATCCATTTCCATGATTCTTTCTTCTGAGAACATTGAGCTGCGCTCTTTTGCTTCTCAACGACAAGTTCGTAATTGTTTACATCGGTACAAAGTTTTTGAGTTTCCCAGTTCATTGAATTCTCCGTAGTTGAAATTTCCTTATATTCCTACGCTTGAAATGCGGAATTGTTCGAAAAAAAAGCCCGGGAAACCGGGCTTTTGTGTTTAAAAGAAAATGTTGTAAAGAATGATGATGGGGATGGGGACCCCGATCAGAAACATCAGAAAGCTTCTCATCCTGTTCTCCTATCTCGCTGTTGTGTTGTCATCAATTTCGTCGCCGATTTCCTCAACAACTTCACCGACGCTGCCTGAAATTCCATCATCTTTCGGCTGATTGTATTGAACAAACAATACCGCGAGAATGGCGACAAGCAAAACGGCAATGAGTGTCAATAAACCTTTGTCAGTCATTGTAATTTTCCTCTCTGTGGTTCTGCGGTACCAACATCCATCGATAGGAGTAAGTTCCCTTCGGCTCAGGATCCCGTAATTAATGCAGCAGCTTTTCCGCGGCGATGTAGCCAGCCAGGCTGGCAATCATCACGGCAGTTTTCGGGTTTTCCCTGATGGGTTCTTCCAGTTCCTCGCCCACGACTTCGAGAGCGGTATGGATGTTGTTTTTCAGTATGCTGTAATAACCCTCGATTTGCTTGCGTTTTTCAGCGTATATGCTGTAAACCGCAGCAGCGATGATTATACCCAGCGACATCGTGCCCGCACCTATAACTAGGCGGGCAGTCTGTAAATCGTAGTTTGTGATCAGCCAGTCATAACCGGCAGCCACGAGGAAACCGCCGCCCGCGACCGCCAGGAAACCCGCGAAAAGCAATGCAGGTTCCATTTTGGTGCGGACGGGCCTTGATTCCTGCATCAGCAGCGAAATAATCGCTTGCTCGAGCGAGGGGGCGGCCATGGGTTTTACCGGCGCTTTCCAAGCAGGAAGCTTGCGGCCAAGCCTGCAAAGAATGCGATCGCCAGAGCCTGTCCGGGTTTTTCCGTGACTCGGTTCTCAAGGTTATGAAGCGTCTTTTCACCTGCTTTGCGTGCTTTATCAAGCTGCTTGCCTGCAAAGCGCTTTGCATCTTCAACGTGCTTGCCGCCGTTTGATTTTACGTGCTGTGTAAGCGACACGACATCATCTTTCAGGCTGGCGAGATCGTCTTTGATGTTATCGATCTCAGGATACTCGTCTTTCAATGCGTTCGGGCTGAGCGCGCGCAGCGACGAATAATCGTTGTCCTGATTCGAATTGTTATAATCGGTTTTGCTTTTTGCCATGGGATTCCTCCTTTTGTTGATAGCATTTCTACCAACACTCTCATGGGAGAAAAGTTCCGGTCTGGCGGGCTTTAACCTTCGATCTGGCCGGTGAACATATAGCCGACGCCGCGCACGGTTTTAATGAATTTGGGGTCCTGCGGATCGTCTTTGAGTTTCTTGCGGATTCGGCCGATCTGGATATCAATCGCGCGATCGTACGAATCAAAATTTCCGGTGCGGGTCAATTCGAAAAGGAATTCGCGGCTAAGTGCCCGATTCGGAGAAAGCAGGAGCGCTTCAAGCAATTTGAATTCTCCAGTCGTTAAATCAGCCGAGCGATTCTTTTCATCGAACAATTGATATTGCGTGCGGTCCAGGCACCAGCCGGCGAAGAAAATTTTATCCGGTCCGCTTTGCTGAGGATTATTCTCGTTGGTGATTTCGACGTTGGCGCGTCGAAGAACGGCTTTGATTCGTGCCGACAGTTCGCGCATCTCGAAAGGCTTCGTAATGTAATCGTCTGCGCCCATTTCGAGACCGACGATTTTTTCCGTCGTGTCGCTTTTGCCGCTGACGATGATAATGGATGCTTTGCTTCTCTCGCGAATATGACTGATGAGGCTGAAGCCTTCCGCATCCGGTAAAACGAGATCGAGCAGCACGACATCAGCCGCGCAATTCGGCAGCTTTTCCTGCATGTCTTTGCCGCTAACCGCTTTCAGGACTCGGTACCCGTCATCTTCGAGGTATTGCCCTACGACCAACTGCAGATTTTCGTCGTCGTCAACGCTAAGTATCGTTGCTTTTGGCACGTTCATTAGCCTTTTCATATCTTAAGAAGTTGAAATGACTATATATTCTTATTTACAAAAAAGAAACAAACTTTTTCCGCTTTAATACAAGCGGGACAAACAGTCGTTACAGCCAGGAGGTACGCTTTAGAAAGATTAACCAAAACTGAGAAAAAGGAAACCTGTCATGTTTGAACAAACCGCTCTCGTTACAGAGATGAAAAATCTCCGGAAGTTTGCTTTCCGGCTGACCGGCAACCCCAGCGACGCGGAAGACCTCCTGCAATCTACGGTTCTCCGCGCTCTGGAAAAAAAGCATCTGTTCCAAAAGGATACGGATCTTTTCAAGTGGACATCGAAGATCATGTTTAACCTGTTTGTGTCGGAATACCGTCGCCGGACCAAGTTTGAAACGCAATATGACCCGGAAACCTACCTGGAGCGTCAAAGCGTGGATGGATCCCAGGAAGTGAAGCTGGCCCTGTCCAAGGTCAAGGACGCTATGAAACAGCTTTCCCCCGATCACCAGGAGATTCTCGTCCTGGTATGCGTCAAGGGTATGCGTTACGAAGAGGTTTCGGAAGCGCTTGATATTCCTGTCGGAACGGTTCGTTCGCGCCTTGCACGGGCCCGCGAAAACCTTCAGGTCATCCTTGATACACCTGTTAAAAAGGATGCCGGCCGCTTTACGCCGCCGTATCAGCTGGCAAGTGAAAAGAATATGCGCGCTGCCGCTTAATAACGGCAACTGCTGCATACAAAAAACCCGGCTTCCCCCGCCGGGTTTTTTTATTGCCGGATTTTATCAGGTGTTTAGGCGGCCTTACGGTTGCGGTCGAGGTATTTGAGGATTTCGGTCTTGAGATCAACCTCGACAATCGGCTTCGGCAGGTAAGCGTCCATGCCGGCCGCAATGCATTTGTCCTTATCGCCGATAAGCGCATGGGCGGTCATGCCGATGATCGGCGTCCTCGGGAGGTCTTTCTCTCCCTCCATGATGCGAATCTGCGTGGTGGCGGTAAAACCATCCATCTCTGGCATCTGGATGTCCATCAGGATCAGGTCGTAATGCTTCTCTTTCCAGAGATTGAGCGCCTCGAGGCCTGTGCGCGCGACATCATAGCTGCAGCCGATTTCATCAAGGATATAGCCGATAACGACGATATTGCCTTCGTAATCCTCGACCATCAGGATGCGGTTTTCACCGCTGAGGGTTGTCTTGATCTTGTCCGACAGCTTCTGACTGAGGGCTTTGTTGTCGTTATCCCTGGCGCCTGCAGGCGCGCTGACATCCTGCATGGGTAGCAGAAGCGTGAAAACCGACCCCTTGCCCTGTTCGCTGTCGAGCAGAATGCTGCCGCCCATGATTTGCGCCAGATTGCGTGAAATGGGCAGGCCAAGACCTGTGCCGCCATAACGGCGGGAAACGGAAGAATCAGCCTGCTTGAAGCGCTCGAAGATGATGCTGTGGTTTTCAGGGGCGATGCCGATTCCCGTGTCCTGTACGGCCACTTCGAGAAACCTGATCCCTTCGCGTTCCTGGATGTTGGCATTGACGCTGACGCTGCCTTTTTCGGTGAATTTGACCGCGTTGCCGATGAGGTTGATCAGGATCTGGCGGAACCGGGTTTTGTCGCCGAAGAAATTCGTATTTTTGGTGTTGCCGTAATCGAAAGTAAAGCCGAGACCTTTGCCCCGTGCATTGACCGACATGATGCTGATGACCTGCTGGAAGACATCGTCGAGGCCGAAATTTTCCTTGGTCAGTTCCAGTTCGCCGCTTTCGATCTTGGAGAAATCAAGAATGTCGCTGACGAGATCTTTCAGTGTCGACGTGCTGGAAGATAATGTCTTCGCCAGTTGCTTTTGTTTTTCATTCAGGCTGTCGCGGTCTTTCTGCAGGATTTCCGCGATGCCGCTGATGGCCGTGAGGGGTGTGCGGATTTCATGGCTCATATGCGCAAGGAAATCGCTTTTCGCCCGGTTGGCGCGTTCGGCCATTTGCTTCTCGGTTTTGAGCTTTTCCTGATATTCCTTCATGTAAGTAATGTCGATATTGGCGCCGACCATACGGATAGGTTCTCCGTCGCGATTGAAAATCGCCTTGGCGCGTGAATTCACCCAGACCCAGCGTCCGTTTTCATGACGCATGCGGAAACTGTTGGAATATTCAGACAATTCATGCCGCAGGTAACGCTCGATATATTGCGAGACCTTATTTGAATCATCGGGGTGAATCAGGCTGCGGAAATCCTCGATCGTGCCTATAAACGCCTCGCGGTCCTGGCCCAGCATGCCGAAAAACTGCCGTGAATAGAAAACTTTTCCGTTTTTGATGTCCCAGTCGAAAATGCCGTCATTCGTGCCCTGGATGGCGAGGGCAAAGCGCTGTTCCGTATCCTTCAGCGATTGTTCGGCGTCATGGCGGCGGTTCTGCGTGTGGAACAGCATGATGTTAAAGACGATAACGGCCATGGCCGTCAGGATTCCGCCGATACACAGCGTGTAAAAATAGTCGCTCTTTTTTTCATCAAGCAGCGCAATTCGGTTATTAAGAAGCTGGTGTTCTTCTTTAAGAACCGCGCTATTGATTTTTAGCATGTCATTTTTGGTGTTTGTAATGACGTCGACTTCATTGACGAAGCCTTCCGGCACGCCGACCGGTTTATACATTTTTGCTCGTTCTTCGAGGCGAATTGTCAGGTCGCGGAACAGCTGGCGCAACTCGTCGATACGGCTGCTCTGGGAGCGGTTGTCTTTCACAAGCTCGCTGACGGTGGCAAGAAATTCGGAGATCGCCATTTTGCGGTTATTGTATTCATCGAAAAATTTTTCCTGGCCGGTCATGACATAGGCGCGCTGGCTTGAAACCATGCCTTCAACATGGGCTGAAAACTCTTCCGCCTGCAGGATTGTTTTATACGTATGGCTGATCCAGTAATCGGTACGCTGGATCTGGCGGTCGCCTGAAACAAGGATATAACCAAGCCAAAGCGTGCAGGTGAAAACCAGTGCCATAATAACCAGGACGCGCCTGACGAGCTGGCGATCCTGTGTCATGCCGATGACAACGCGGCGTATATTGGCTATTTTTGTTTTCACGAGTGCCTTTCTTTAAGGAGTCCTTATAAAAGCCGATCAAGGCCGTCGATGCAAATAAAAACACGCAAAAAAGGCGCTGAAACAGCGCCTTTTAAGGATCCTGATCCTTCTATGCCGGTGGCATTCTGCCGCGCACAACATGCGCGACCATGGCTATCAGGAAAAGGATGATAAAGATAAAGAACAAGATTTTAGCCATCTCTACGGAAACCGCGGCGACGCCGCCAAATCCCAGAAGACCGGCAATCAGGGCAATAACCAGAAATGTAACAGCCCAGTGCAGCATGGCGCTCTCCTTTGTTAAAACATTCTGGGTAACCAACGCGCCGAACATGAAAAAGTTCCTAAAACGGGAACTGCGCCGGGTTCAGGATAGTTAATAATGTATGGCCATATCGTATTTATGCTTCAGGAATAGATAATGAAAATAACTACCCGGCAGACGATAACGGATTTCGACATCCAGGCCCTGGTGGATAATGAACTGGGCTGGGAAGAGGAAAAATCAGTACGGGCGCATATTGAATCCGATCCCGATGCGCGCCACCGTTACGAAGAGCTTATCCGCCAAAAGCGCCTGCTTCTGGAATGGTGGGCCAGTGGCGGATTTGCGCACTGAATAATTTTACGCTGCCTTGCGCGGCAGCGCGTTGATTTCATCTTCAAGTAATACCGCAGGAATAGGGGAGGGGCTGGCGATTGCGATGATTTTGTGCATCGCGGCTGGATGATTGATCCGCGGATAGAATACGCCGTTCTTGTAACAGATAATTTCGACATGATCGAAATGTTTGCGCAGCCGGTTTTCCAGTGACCGCGGCGTGTAGAATGTTACATGCGTCGGATCGTCAAAGATGCGTTTCCATTTGCGGTTCACGATGACTTCAAAAAAATCATTGAAACGCTTGACGGGATAATTCGGCGTGCTGACGAATAGAATGCCGTCATTTTTCATGATCCTGCGCATGTCTTTCAGATAAAAATCCGTCTTGGCCGCAGGGATGTGCTCGATCACCTCCATCAGGTTAACGACGTCGAATTGGTTATCGGCAAAGGGCACAGTGTTATTGAGAGGGACGTGTTCGACATTCTTCCAGCCGCTGTCATGGCAGCGTTGCACGCGCTTGGCCGACACTTCATTTCCAAAAATATTTTCACGGGGCAGACCGTGATGTTCAAAGCGCGGCAGGTGTTTGCCATCACCGCAGCCGTAATCCAGCGCTTTCAACTGGCTCGGCGGTTGCTGCCTGCTTTGCAGGAATCTCGTGAACAGGCGTTCCCAGACAGGATTGATGTCGCTGTTGAACTGTTTTACGTCCGCGTATTTCTCAAAATCCTGCTTGTCCATCGGCTTCCGTTCTGCATTCGGGGTGTCTGCGCAGACTATACAGATTAAATTTAAGCCGATTCAACCGTAACCGCCGGTATTAAAGGATTTGTTTTTGAGGGACCGGCGCTGTATAAAAAGCCACACAGACTTTTTTGAGCAAAATAAATTAATTAAAACAATGACTTACGATTTAAAAACATCCCATATCGGCGTCGTCGGGCTTGGCTATGTGGGCATGCCGCTGGCTTTGATGCTGGCCCGGCATATGAAGGTCACGGGTTTTGATGTCTTTGAACGCCGGGTCAGGGAACTCAAAAACGGGCAGGATTCCAACCGCGAGATCAAGGACGCTGATCTCAAGGCGACCACCTGCAAATTCACCAGCTATCCGGGCGATCTCGAAGCGTGCAATGTTTATATCGTCACCGTGCCGACGCCGCTGGATGAGTCCAACAATCCCGATCTGAACGCCGTCGAGTCCGCTTCGCGCACCGTCGCGAGTCATCTGAAAAAAGACGACATCGTCGTTTATGAAAGCACCGTCTATCCGGGCGTGACCGAGGATGTGTGCGGTCCGATTTTGGAAGAAGGCAGCGGCCTGAAATGCGGCGTTGATTTCTTCCTCGGCTATTCGCCGGAGCGTATCAATCCGGGTGACGCGGAGCACACGGTGCAGAAAATCACGAAGGTCGTCGCGGGTCAGACGCCGGAGGTTGCCGATTTTCTTGCGAATCTTTACGGCACGATCAATAACAACAATATTTTCAAGGCGCGGGATATTCGCACCGCCGAGGCCGCAAAGGCTATTGAAAACGCGCAGCGCGATATCAATGTCGCCTTCATTAATGAAATCACCATGGTGCTGAGCAAGCTCGGTCTTTCCACTTATGACGTACTGCAAGCCGCAGGGACGAAGTGGAATTTTCTGCCCTTCACGCCCGGGCTCGTCGGCGGGCATTGCATCGGCGTCGACCCGTATTATCTCGCGCATTGCGCCATGAATATCGGTCATCATCCCGAAATCATTCTCGCAGGCCGCAAGATCAATGACCGCATGGGTCTGTTTGTCGCCGACCAGATCGCGGCGAAAATCGAGGATAAGGGCCGCGTGCTCCTGCTCGGTTTCACATTCAAGGAAAACATCAACGACATCAGGAATACGAAAGTCGTCGATATCATCAAGCGTTTGCAAGAACTTGGCCACAATGTCGATATTCATGATCCGCATGCGCGCCCTGAGGATGTCGAGCATGAATACGGCATGAAGCTGGTCGGCGATTTGCCCGTTAAAGGCGATTATGATGGTATTGCGCTTGCTGTTTCGCACAATGAGTACAAGATATTGAAGCCTCAAACTCTGGAGGCGTTGTTAAAACCTGATGGATTTATTTATGATCTGAAGGGCGCGTGGCGCGATCATAAATTCTCCGCGGGCACTGATTATCAGACTTTGTAGGGGCACATGAGCGATCCCGTTCTTGTCACAGGCGCTGCAGGATTTATCGGATTTCACACAACGCTGCGTCTTCTGCAGCGCGGCGAGAAGGTCGTCGGCATCGACAATCTGAATGATTATTACGATGTTTCCCTGAAAGAGGGGCGCCTCGAGCAACTCGCGAATTTCACCGGTTTCACATTCGTCAAACAGGACATTGCCGACAAGGCGGGCATGGAAGCGCTGTGGAGCAGGCATGGATCATTCAAGCGCGTCGTGCATCTCGCGGCGCAGGCGGGCGTGCGCTATTCGCTGCAAAATCCTTATGCCTACATCACCAGCAATTGCATGGGTCATTTGACGGTTCTTGAAATGTGCCGTCATACGCAAGGCTTTACGCACCTCGTTTATGCAAGTTCCTCCTCGGTTTACGGCGGCAATACGAAACTCCCTTTTTCGGTCAAGGACCCGGTCGATAACCCGGTATCTCTGTACGCCGCGACAAAGCGGAGCGATGAGTTGATGAGCCAAGCCTATTCCAATTTGTATGGAATTCCGCAAACTGGCCTGAGATTTTTTACCGTCTATGGCCCGTGGGGGCGTCCTGACATGGCGCTTTTCATTTTCACGAAGGCGATTTCGGAAGGAAAAAAAGTTCCGGTCTTCAACAGCGGCAACATGAAACGCGACTTCACCTATGTCGATGATATTGTCGATGGCGTTCTCGCGACGCTGGATAATCCGCCGGCCAAAGATTCGGTGCCGCATCGAATTCTGAATATAGGCAACACTCGCAGTGAAAATCTCATGGACTTTATCCGCATCATAGAAAAAGAAATCGGCAAAAAAGCCGAAATGGACATGCAGGATATGCAGGCGGGCGACGTCAAGGAAACCTACGCCGATGTCTCCGAAACCACGGCTGTTAGCGGCTTCCGGCCCAAAACACCCATCACCGAGGGCGTGCCGCGTTTCATCGCGTGGTACAAGGATTACTACAAAGTTTAAGCCAGCATTTCCTGCAAAAGCTTTTCAAAATCCGCATTGACCCTATTTTTTTCGTAGCGTTCTGGCATCAGTGATTTTTTCTGCTGCGCAGGCGCAACTTTCTCCATAGCTTTCAGAAAATCCTGCATGGTGTGTGCAAGGGTGACAGCGCCTTGGGGCGCTTCGGCGGCAATCTCGACAATTCCCCCGGCATCACGCATCGCGATTACAGGCGTACCGCAGGCCAGTGCTTCAAGTGCGGCGTTTGGCAATCCTTCCCAGCGTGAGGGCAGCAAGAAACAATCCGCTGCCGAGAATTCCTGCCACGGCTCGCGCCGGAAACCAGGCAGGCTAACCTTGTCCTCAAATTTCAGTGCCTTGATCATATACTCAAGTTGTTCACGTTGCTCGCCTTCGCCCAGAAGTGTCAAATGCCATGCGGTCCCATGGTAATCCTTGAGCGCTTTGATCAGGCGGTCGAAACCTTTTTCCGGGTGCAGACGGCCTGCGGCAATAAAACGGATTGTGCCATTATTTGCAGCGGGCGGCGTGGATATATTGATCGTGCTTATATCCACCGGGTTCGGCAAAATGCCCATGGTTTTCGACGGAATTTTAAGCTGCGAATTCATTTTTTCGAGTATGATCTGTGCCGGTGCGATGATTTTATCAGCGAGTCTGTAAAGCATGGGATAAAGCATGCGGATAACCGGGCCCAGTGCGCCGCGCTCCTCGAGCGTGCAATCGGGGACAGTCGATTCCCGCACGATGAATTTCGTATTTTTAAAAAACGGGCGAAGAGTGAGAGTGGCAAAATTCATATGCGCCATCGTTGAAACAACGACAGCCGGGTTTATTTCACGCAGTTTTTTATAAAGTTTCGGCAGCGCCATCGTGACATGCGAGGCATGAAGCGGGTGAAAGGGAATACCGGGCCCGATAAAATCTTTCAGGACCCCATCGCTGCGCACGGTGACAAGAACGGGATCATATTTTTCACGCGGCAGCGCATTCATAAGCCGGATAAGAACCATTTCCGCACCGCCGGCGGAAAGATCGGGAAGAATAAAGGCAATGACGGGTTTATGGGTCATGCAGGCGATTCTACTCTTTCCCCGTCACGGACTCAAATCCGTCAATATAGGCGTTTACGGCCTTTGTCAGCTCTTGGATGTTGTCCTGAGCGCTGGACGCGCGCAGCCTGCCGTCCCCGGCAGCCATGGAATCAATGATTTGTTTACTGATTGCTTCGCTGTAATGACCATCCTGATCTTTGTAATTGTCCAGGTCTTCTGTTACCGCCCAGTCGTCGAAGGCAAAGAGCTTTGCGTTGGGATATTCCTCAATGTCCTTCGCCAGCTTTATCCGCATAGCCATAAGCTGGCTGAATTCCTCCTGTGTCATGACAGCATAAAAATGCTTGGAATAAGGCGGGAAGAAGATAAAAAATTCCTGTTCAGGGTGATCGGCAATGGCGGGCATAAGAATCTCGTCGATATTTGGAAATGAGTAATGGCGTGAGTCAGGAATTTTCTTGATTATAAAAGCCGTATCGGCCTGACCCAGTTCGCGCCCTTTACCGAAAAATTTCTTCGCATTTTTATGCCATGATTGATAGGATTCATACGGTTTTCCACGCACAAGTTGGTCGATGAAACGCGCGGGCATGTCCGCCGAGGCCAGCAGAAGATAATCGTTTAAATTATTGTCATCATAAAGATAAAGCGGGAAGGATTTACCCGGGCTCGCGCTTAGAATATCCGGATCGTTCGGCTGGCGCACTTTGTCTTCCGCGAGGGGGTCATGAATGTCCCAGATAACGCGGCTTATTTCCCCTGTTTCCGAAGCCTTTCTGTGCATGATTGCCTGTTCGGTCATCAATGGACCCGGCAAGCTGAGCTGCAACGTGCCATGACCACCGAAGGTTTTAGAAACGTAAGAAGGCAAAAAATTTTGTGAATGTGACGTACCGATAATGACGATGTCGCAGCAATCATCCCGCTCTAACATTCGCCTGATAAGCCCAGCATTCTGGAACCGCTCATACTTGGGGACGTAACGATCTTTCATGAACCATGAAGAATGAAAAATTTGGAAAGGATCGAGAATGTAAGCAGATGCCGCTCCCAAAGCTGCCAACATAAGCATGGCTGAAAAGAGAGACAGGATAAAATATTTTGCGCTTTGCTCCGTCATATACATCTCTAAAACTGAAAATATAAAAATTCGGATATGCGTTGCATGCTAAAGAGCGCAATCACGGCCAAGGCGCCCAACGCGATTGCCGTTCTCTTGTTAAGCGTAAATTTGCATTTCGATTGGCTTTCGCTGAGGCCAAAATATTCAACGCTGGCCGGCAGTGTCAGGCAGAGAATATAGGCGGTGCCCACCCAGAAAAACGCTGCAGAAGATGTGGCAATCCAACGTTCGCCGATTCCGGCGGCGTGCAGCCAGCCGTCCGTGCCGACCCATTCTGAAAAGCGCCGGGGCAATGTCATGCCCTCCGCGCCGCTCATGGCTTTGAAAATACGCATGGCGGAATCAAAATTCTCTGCCCGAAATAAAACCCATCCCAGTACAACAGCCAGTATCGTCAGGATGTGCGCAGGAATTTTATAAACGGTCGCATGCATATTCACGTTAGCCCAATGTTTTTCTCTCCATGTCGTAAAAATATGATTGATGGCGAGGTAAACGCCATGCAACAGGCCCCACGCTGCGAAGGTCCACCCTGCGCCATGCCATAGGCCAGCCAGGAACATCGTCACGGTCAGGTTGAATATTTTGTGTGATGCTGGCCCGTGATTGCCGCCCAACGGGATGTATAAATAATCGCGAAAAAATCGCGACATTGTGATATGCCACCGCCGCCAGAATTCAATGATGCTGGTGGATTTGTAGGGCGACAGGAAATTGATCGGCAGAACAAAACCCAGCATTAATGCAATTCCTATTGCCATGTCGCTATAGCCTGAAAAATCAAAATAGAGTTGGAAGGTATAAGCCAGCGCGCCGCTCCAGCCATCGAAAAAGGTTATGGGCTTGCCTTGTTTTGCCATTTCGAAAACAGGCGCGGCATAAAGGGCGAGTGTGTCAGCGATGAAAACTTTCTTGAACAGCCCAACGATAAAAAATCCTGTGCCAAGGGCCATATTACGCCAGAATTTTTCCCGGCCTGTAAAATTTTCGAATTGCGGAACGATCTCCCACGCGCGGACGATCGGCCCTGCGATCAGCTGCGGAAAAAATCCGACATAAAGCGCGTAATTGCGAAAACCGGCAGGGGAAATTTTTCCTTTATAAACATCAATCAAATACGTGATTTGATGAAAGGTAAAAAAAGAAACGCCAAGCGGGAGGAATATGTTGCCGGGATTAAGTGCCGTGCCTGTCGTTACATTAATTGTCTCCGCCAGCATTGCCGCATATTTGAACCAGCAGAGAAGAGCCAAATTGATTGTTATGGCTGCCGCAAGAGCGGTTCTGTTTCCAGCACCATTCGCAATATAATTCCCGCAGATGAAGTTAAATAAAATGGAGCCAATGAGGAGGAGAACGAATGGCGGATTCCAGTAGGCATAAAAAACCAGTGATGCTGGAACCAAAAAACTCAAGGCTGCCTGACTTTTCTTCGCGCGATGCAATCCCCAGTAAATCAGCAGAACAACTGGTAAAAATCCGAAAATAAAAATGGTAGAATTAAACAACATGGTTACCGTTCGCTCAGTGCATTAAATATTGCTTCTGCGCGTTTTTTCCATGTGTGGTGAGATAGGAAATCATCCTGCGCAGTCTTACCGATGCGTGCCGCGTCTTTGGGATTATCCCGGAGAAATTTCAGTGCTTTTGTCCAGTCGGTAATGGATTCCGGCGGGCGCAGAAGAGCATTCTCATCGTTTTTCAGAATTTCGCGCAGCACAGGCATGTCGGAGCAGATCATCGGCTTGCCTGTAGCCATGTATTCAAAAATTTTCAACGGCGACATCCATGCGGACGTATCGCCGGTGTTGCCGGCCACGGCGACTTTTTTTTGGTAGGGCGCCAGCAGGACATCGAAATTCTGTAGAAAATCAGGCACGCGGCTCGGTGGTGCGTGTCCGTAAAAAATAAAATTTTTCAGGGATTTAAGCTCATTCTTCCAGTGGGCGAGGTCATCCGGCGTGCCGCCGACAATGTGAAAGGTTGCATCGGGAATATTCTTGGCCATACCCGCGATAATTTCGATCCCGCGGCCGCTGTAAAGATGCCCTGTGTAGCCCGCATGAAAGGACCCGGGCGTTTTTTCAAATGGTGCGCCCTGTGCGGGCGGCAGTGGATCGGCCCCATCATGTGCAACGATAATTTTTTCGGCCGGAATTTTATGAATTTCTGACATATGATTTTTCAGCGCCTGGGAAATCACAACGATGCCACGGAAATTTTTATGTTGGATCAGGCGGCGGAAAATGCTGCTTGCAATCTTGTTCAGTGTATCCGGCGAGTCATGCATTTCATATAAAACAGGCAGATTTGCAATCGCGCAGGCCCAGCCGCTCATCAGACAACGGCTGAAGACCAGCTCGGCCTTCATGGCGCGTGCATCGGCGGCATTCCGGAAGCCATAGGCGATTAGTCCCATTTTACCCGGCCTGCGTGGCTGAAGCTGGAGCTTAAAATTCTGCTTCACGCCGTAATAATTGAAAATATCTTCGGAGCTGTCATTGCTTCCGCGCGCGGCGAACAACGTAATATCATGTCCGTTTTCAGCCATAGCCTGCGCCATTTTCATCATATGGACGCTGTTGGCGGCCTGCGAGGGAATGGCTTGCGGCGCGATATAGGCGATTTTCATGTGCGCCTCGCAGAGATCAGGCACATCGCCCGGCGGCCATTTCGGACGATATCGACGCAGATTTTGTCCTGCGCGAGTGAAAGGCGTGGGTGCAGGTCGCAGCGCATTTCGCCGCTGAAGTTATTGGGACTATGAAACGTAGCGAGCATTTCGGCTTTATCATTCTCGGGGCGATACAGGAAAACTTTTTGCCGTCCGAAAATATCCGGATATGTATCGGATAGAATCGTTCCGTTCTTAAGCAGGGATGGGTGCCCATCCTGATTGAGATGCGCGGATTCTATAATTTCATATGCACTGTTTTTATCCTGCACGGTGGCATAGACGATTTTTCCATCTTTTGTCCCCGTAATCAGCAATTGCTCATCATCCATCCATGTGTAATGCGACGGCTTTATGTCAGGGCAGGGGAAATTAAGATTGCTGCCATCCAGAGCGGCTGTTATTAATCGTAAAGAACGCGATTTTCCATCCGTCCAGATATGGAAGAACATAAAGCGGGTGCCTGAGGGATTAAAAGCCAGGTGATTGATATAGTGCGAGGCACCATTCATCTCAGGTAAAGGGCTGAAATTTCTGATCTGATCGAGCGTAAGAATTTCTTTGATTTCGCCGCCATTCAGATCAGTCCGGGTAATGCCCGCGTTACTTGAAGGAATATTACTGTAGCCATAGCCGCGTCGGAATTGATGCAGTCTTGCGAAATCAAGGCCTAAGGCGAAGCGGCGTTGATGATCAAGAGCATAAATCCGCCTGCCGTATGTTCCGACAGTTTTTGCATTACGGATATTCTGAATGATGGCGCCTTGGGCCGTATTATAAATAACGGTTTCTTCTTTTTCATCGAACCATTGCAGGCGGCAGCCTTGCTGCCAGTTCCATGTCGTTGTGTGTCCCAATGCGTGAAACTCAGGATCATTTCGCGTTAAGTCAAAATAACCAACCTCCAGTTCCGGATGGGCCTCGTGCGGGCTGATATTTTCCGCAGGCGCGCGCATAGCCAGCAGAACACTGTTGTTGCCATTCAGCGGGCTGACATCGTAATAACCAAAAAAAATCTGGCCTGAAGGATCCGAGAATACTTGCGCGTCGTGCGGATGGCAGGAAAAACAGGCGCCAGCGAGCCGGGCGCTTGTCCGGGTAAAATCCACTACCGGGGCCGGTAATATTTTTTGGAGAATGTTTTTCATGGCGGCGGCCATTAGCCACGCAGCCATTTAAGAAATTTATGGGCCATGAAAATTTCCGTTTTGGCCATGGAATCATATGTCGCACCGCCCGTGTGCGGCGTTATAAGCAGGTTGGAATTTTTCCGCGCATATTTCCAGAGCGGGTCATTCTTGAGCCAAGATTTTTTGCCGGAATTCTCTCCCTGCAGCACGTCCAGCGCTGCGCCAGCAATATGCCCTGATTTCAGGGCTTCAAGCAAAGCCGCTTCATCCACGATTTCTCCGCGCGCGGTGTTAATAAAAAGCGCGCCTTTTTTTATTTGCCGGAAGCGAGGGCGGTCGATCATGTGATGCGTGCTTTCGGAATAGGGCACATGTAGAGAAACAATATCCGATTGCGACAGCAGGGAATTGAGATCAATAATATTGACGCCGGGAATATCAAGAATGTCGTTCGCTATGACATTCATTCCGAATGCCCCGGCATATTTTGCAACCTTGGAGCCAATCCGGCCATAGCCTATGATTCCAATCGTGCGGCCGTTCAGTTCCGTACCCTTAAAATCATCGCGGTTCCATTTTCCATCATGAACATCGCAGGCGGATGCCGGAATTTTCCGGATCAGCGAGAGCAACAACGCAAAACTATGTTCCGCCGTGGCGTGAATATTATCGAGGAATTCGCGCTCGCCTTTCAGGCTGAGAATTTCAATGCCGCGTTTTTCCGCCTCGCCGAGATCGATATGGTTCAGGCCGGTCGTTGCTGTAACAATAACCTTCAGATTGCCCGCAACAGACAGGATTTCCTTGTCGATTTTATGGCCAAGCCTGACGATGAGGGCATGATAGTTTTTGATATTTTTTTTGAGAGCGGCACGGCTCAGGGGACCGTTATCCACGGTCCCGGCCCTTTCAAGGAGCGCATGGGCCTCGGCGCTGTAATCTTGCGGCTCTAAATTCAGGATTTTCATACAGCATCACGGCTTGCAGCTTGGCGCTAAATTTGCTCAGGATTTCATTGCTTTGTCAAGGAAGGCTGGGGTAGTGTGGGACAGCTTAGCAATGGATTAAACCTGTGAAAAAATCAAATAATTCAATACTTTGCCTTATTAACGCCCGTGGTGGCTCCAAGGGCGTGCCGGGCAAGAACATCAAGCTACTCCATGGCAAGCCCCTGATCGGCTGGAGCGTCGATGTCGCGCGCCAGAGCAAGCTGATCAAGAAGGTTGTGGTCTCGACCGACAGCGAGGAAATCGCTCGCGTTGCTACACAGCATGGCGCCAGCGTGCCTTTTATTCGTCCTTCCGAGCTTGCGACCGATACTGCCAAACAGATTGACGTAGTTAACCATGCGCTGAAATTTCTTGAGAGCATGGGTGAACGTTACGATTATGTTTGTATCCTTCAACCCACCTGCCCGTTGCGTTCTGTCGAGGATGTGGACGGCACGCTGGACCTGCTGATTTCCTCTGGTGCTGACAGCGCCATTACTGTTACGGAAGTGGGCGGACGCCATCCCAGGACACTGTACAAGATGCATGAAGGTGATCAGAAGATCACTCCTTATGTAGAAAAAAACACCTCAGGCGTGATGCGTCAGAATTTTGAACCCTTGTACTGGCGCACTGGCGCGGTTTACGCCTTGCGGACATCTGTTGTAAAAGCCGGGTCTTTGTATGGAAACGATGCCAGGGGTTATAAGGTTCCGGAAGAGCGCGCCTTCAACATCGACACGCCGTTTGATTTCGAGCTCACCGAAGCGTGGCTGAAATATAAAATCAGTAATTGAGGGTTTTCGTGAAACTGAGCGGCGTTTTCGCGAGGATATTCGCGATCTTTTGGCCGGCATTGCCTTCGCCGTAAAGCGGCGAGGATTTGGATTTCCCGCCGCAATGCTTGATAACGGCATTGTAGATTTCGTTCTCGTTATAACCGACATCGACGACATTCGGGCCGCGTTCACGGGCGTTCTGGCGCGAGCCGACATTGACGGCTGGCGTTCCGAGGAATGAAGCCTCGCGGATAGCGACGCTGGAATTGCCTATAATACCGAGCGAGCCATGCAGCACGCGCATGAAATCCGGCGGGCTCATATTTTTGATGAAGTGCATATGATCGGGTTTTTCATTTTCACGGAAGGAGCGAATTCCTTTGGAAACATCATCGCCGCCCGCATCGACGTTCGGCCAGAACCAGAGTACCGGTTTTTTGACGCGGTTCATGGCATGCAGGGTCTGCTCGATTTGCTTGCGGCTGTCTTCCGGTTCCGTCGTCACCGAGTGTTGCATAACAATATAATATCCACCCGATAAATCAGGCGTTTCACCGACACCGCCGTATTTTTTGTAAATGTCGAAATCAAGGGTAGGGTTTTCGACGACTTTCTTCGCGAGATCGATGGACGGGCAGCCGACATGGAAAACTTTTTCCGGATTCTCGCCCATGCGCACGATATTCTCGGCAGCCTTTTCCGTTGCCGGGAAATGAATGTCAGCCAGTTTTGTCACCGCATGGCGCACTTTTTCATCTATATTGCCGGAAACTTCGCCGCCCTGCACATGAACGAGCGGTATGTTGAGATAGGCGGCGGCAATAGCGGCAGAGAGAATTTCGTAGCGGTCGGCCATGACCAGCACGGCATCAGGCTTGAGCCTGTGAAACGTGCCGGAAAATTCAACAATACCGATCCCGGTTGCTTTCGCCGAGGTCAACAGCGTTTCGCCTTCAAGCACATTATAAACGCGCTCATTGATCGTGAATCCATCGCGCTCGACCATTTTGTCGGTATTGCCATAGCGTTCCCGAACGGCGGATGCTGCGCAGACAACCTGCAATTCAAGATCCTTATTGCCCTTGATCGCCTCCAGGATTGGCTGGATTTTCGCATAGCTGGTGCGCGCCGTCAGGACGACGCAGATCTTACGCCCGGGCACGGTCTATATCCTCCCATGTCAGCAACCTGTCGGATGGAACGTCGCGTTTAAGACGCAAACCAACGAGTTGATATTTTTCAGTGAATGGAATGCCCGTGCCAGGTTTTTTCGGGGCGAGCATTTCGACGCTGATGATGGTGCCTTTTTTCTGCGGCGACACAAGCGCGACGCTCTTGGTGAACAGGCCGCGCATTTTTTCCATTTTCACGGCCATCTTGTCCTTGTCGACAGGATTTTTTGCCATGACATGGAACGCATCGCGCGCATCGCAGATGAAGGCCAGTTCGTCGAACGTGACGGAAGCCGGGACATCCGGGCCATAGGCCAGATGGTCGAAAGTCACATGCAGTTCAAGGATATTCGCGTCCTGCGCCATCGCCGCCAGCGAAGGATAAGATGTGCCGGAGTGGTCGGAGAGGCCCACAGGGCATTTATAGCGCGTGCGGTATTCCTCAATCACGTTGAGGCCCACATCTTCAAGCGAAGTCGGGTAATTGCTGGTACATTGCAGAAGCGCAAAGGGCACCTTTGCCTGCTGGAAAGTTTTGACCGCGTCTTTGACTTCGTCATAACGGCTCATGCCGGTGCTGAGCAGAATCGGCTTTTTCGTTTTCACCATCGCCGCCATCAGTTCGGCGGAGCGGAATTCGCCCGAGCCGATTTTCCACGCCGGCATACCGATTTTTTTGAGCAACTCAACGGCTTCGACAGAAAACGCCGAACTTAAGAAGATCAGGCCTGCCTCTTTGGCATGCGCGGCCAGAGCGGCCCACTGCTCAGGGGTGAACTCCATGCGCTTCCAGTAATCATAGCGCGTTTTGTCCTGTCCGCTCATGGGGACACGGAATTGCTCGTCGCGGGTGCTCTCGGCGGCGGCGATATGAGTCTGGAACTTGATTGCGTCCGCCCCGGCTGCGGCCGCCGCATCTATGAAAGCATGCGCCTGGCCGAGCGAGCCCTCATGCGCCTGCGCGACCTCGGCGATGACGAAACATTTTTCGCCCTGGCCGATCTTGCGGTTGCCGATTTTGATCTGTGAAGTCATAGCGCCCTGAAAATAGGGCATTTTTTAGGTTTAGGGAACTGCTTTTTTACGCCGCTTTTGCGCGATTATGGCCATTTTCTGCTCTTTTTTGAGGGCTTTGATCTTTGCTTCCCGTGTCTGGGCCGCCCCTCGGGAAGGATAGGCTTCGGACAGCAGAAGTTTAAAAGGCCCGCGCCCACGCGTATATTTGGCCCCGGTCCCGTCGGTATGTTTTTTCAGGCGGGCGTCGAGGTCGTTGGTAACGCCGGTATAGAGTGTCCCATCGGCACATTGCAGGATATAGACGGTCCAGCTCAAGCCTTGTCCTCCAGCTTCATGCGCATATCCTCGAGTTCCAGCCAGCGGTTTTCGGCCAGCTCAAGCGCTTCTTTCACCTCGGCGTGGCGTTTGGCTGTGTCATAGAACACCCCGGGATCGCGGGAATAAAGATCCGGGTCGGCCATGGTTTTCTGCAGCTCTGCAAATTCCGTTTCATATTCCTTTATTTTGCGCGGCAGGCGGTCGAGTTCATATTGTAGTTTGTAGGATAGTTTTGAAGCGACTTTGTTTGGCGTTGGCGTAGAATCTGCGACTGGTTTTTTCTCTTCTTTCTTGTTTTTGACTTCAATTTTCGGCGCAGGCGGTTCCTCGCCCTTTTTATATTCAAGATAATCGCTATAACCGCCGATAATTGTTTCGATTTTTCCATCACCTTCGAATACGAGGAGTTTATTGACGACTTGATCAAGGAAATCGCGGTCGTGGGAAACTACAAAAATCGTCCCGTCAAAGGATGTCAGGATATTCTCAAGCATATCGAGCGTATCCATGTCGAGATCGTTTGTGGGTTCGTCGAGAATAAGGAAGCTGCCTGGATTGGCAAGAACCTTGGCCAGCATCAGGCGGTTTTTCTGGCCGCCCGACAATGTCGAAACCTTGCGCCATGCATCTTCCGGCTCGAATAAAAAGTCTTTCAAATAGCCGCAGACATGGCGGTATTTGCCGCGCACATCAAGGTGATCACTTCCACTCACACATAGCGTTTCCTGCAGCGTTTTTGTATTGTCGAGCGTCGAGCGTTTTTGGTCGAAATAGCTGAAAGTCAGATCTTTGGCCATTTTGACCTTGCCGCCGTCAGCCTCCAATTCGCCGATCAGGAGCTTCAGGAAAGACGTCTTGCCGGAGCCGTTCCGCCCCAGTATCCCGACGCGGTCCCGGCGTTTTACCCTGAGCGTGAATTTATCCAGTATCATTTTTTTCTGGCCAGTGTCGGGATTGATAAAGGATTTCCTCGCATTGATGAACTCCGCCACGTTGAGGGAAGATTCCTCGACGTCCGGCGGCGGGAATTTAATCGCTCTCGTCGCTTTTTTATAGGATTTCTGATCAGCCTCAAGCTGCGCTGCTGCTTCACGCGCTAAGGATTGCCTGCGTACATTGCGTTTAACCCGTGCTTTCACGCCCCGGTTGGCCCATTCAAGCTCAAGCTTCACGCGCTGCTCGCGGTTGTGGAGCTGCCGCGCTTCAAGATCATAAAGAGACTGGGACCATTCATCGAATTTTCCAAATCCTTCCGGGCTGATGCGAAGCTTTCCGCGGTCCAGCCAGAACACGTTGTCGGAAATATTGGCAAGAAACGTGCGGTCGTGCGAAACGCAGATCACCGCGCCCGCGTAGTATTTCAAATAACTTTCCAGCCATTGAATGACCTCGAGGTCCATATGGTTGGTAGGCTCGTCCAGCAGCAAAATGTCCGGTTCCTCTACCAATGCCCTTGCCAGTGCCGCCCGGCGCAGTAATCCACCGGATAAACTATCCATACGCTCATCAGCCCGGAGGCCAAGCGGCTCGACGATCATCTCGATCTTGTAGGACTGGTCCCATTCCTCGGTGCTCTTTTTCATCCCCGCGAACACGAAATCGCGGATCGTCTGGCCGGGCAGGGGATCGATATGCTGCTGCATGTAGCCGATCGTTGTGCCCGCGAACAGCCAGCGGCGGCCATCGTCGATTTCCCGGTCGCCGGTAATCAGGTTCATGAGAGTCGTCTTGCCCGCGCCATTCTTGCCCACCAGGGCGATTTTCCGGCCCTTATGGATGTGAAAGGTCAGGTTCTCGAAGAACGGCTTGCCGCCGATCAGGACCGTCGCGTCTTCAATTGTAAGAATAAGCTCGCTCATGGCGACGTTATATATAGGGGGAAGGGCGATTTGGCCACTCAGAAGGGGGCCGATTTGCCAAAAAGCCCCGGTTTCTTTATAAAAAACCTATGTTATCAGTATATGATCAGGCCGCTCAGGACATTATCAATGCAGGCAGGTTCCTGGATGGGCGCGGGCTTGCCCCGGCGACCAGCGGGAATTATTCCATCCGCCTGCCGGACGGGCGCATCGCGATCACGGTTTCGGGCAGGCATAAGGGGAAGCTGACGAAGGCCGACATCATGACGGTGGACGCCGCCGGCAAACCGCTGGAAGATAAAAAGCCATCCGATGAAACGGTGCTTCACTCCCAGATTTACAGGCTGCACCCAGAAGCGGGCGCAATTCTCCATGTACACTCGGTGCCGGGAACAGTGGTGACGCGCCTCAACCCTCTGAACGATATTATCCTGATGGGTAATGAAATGCTGAAAGTCATGCCCGGCATCAAAACGCATGACGCGAGTATCAGTGTGCCCGTGGTTGATAATTCACAGGACATTCAAGCGCTGAGCGAGGCGCTTGAAGACAGGTTCAGGAAAGGCGTGCCGGCCTATTTAATCCGTGAACACGGGTTTTATGTCTGGGGCAGGGATATGGCCGAGGCGGAGCGTATCGCCGAGGGTTTCGAATATCTTCTCGCGTGTGAAATGGAAACCATGAAAATCAAGGCAGGAGCAAAAACATGAGCAGGCTGACGATTTACCCGGATAATGATCCGTCGAAACCCGATCTCGATACGACAGATGCAGCGAAAATGCGCGAGGCGCTGAATGCGATTAATGTCACTTTCGAGCGCTGGGAAGCGTCGAAGCAGTTCGCGAAAGACGCGGCAGATGCCGAAGTGATCGAAGCCTATAATAATGATATCGAGCGTATCAAGAAAATCGGCGGTTACCAGACCGTTGATATCCTGCGCGTCAATGACGCAACGCCGGACAAGCCCGCTATCCGCGCCAAGTTCCTGAATGAGCACACGCATAGCGAGGACGAGGTGCGTTTCTTTGTCGAGGGCGCGGGCATTTTTTACCTGCGCGTGAACGGCAAGGTTTACATGACGCTATGCGAGCGCGGTGACCTGCTCAGCGTACCTGCCGGAATAACGCATTGGTTCGATATGGGGTCGGAGCCGGATATCACCGCCATTCGCTTCTTTGATAATAAAGAAGGTTGGGTGCCGCATTTCACCGGCGACAAGATCGCTGACGAATTCCCGAAATTCGACAAAACTTACAAGACAAAGGCTGCATGATACGCGCGATTGTCACTGATATCGAAGGTACGACCAGTTCGATTTCCTTTGTGAAAGATGTGCTGTTTCCCTATGCGCGCAAGGAAATGCCCTCCTTCGTGCGCAAGAATGAAAAGCAGGTAGTAAGGTTGCTCGATGAAGTACGCATCATCGAAAAAAATCCTGAACTGTCGATCGATGAAATCATCGTAACGTTGCAGCGCTGGATCGACGAGGACCAGAAAATAACACCGCTTAAGGCCTTGCAGGGCCTGATCTGGCAGGAGGGTTACGCTGTCGGCGATTTCAAGGGACATATATATGACGATGCGCTGGAAGGTCTCCAGCGCTGGCACGCGGCAGGTATTAAATTATATGTTTATTCATCGGGCTCCGTTCCCGCGCAAAAATTGCTTTTCGGTCATACGCCGAAGGGTGATCTGACGCCGCTGTTTTCGGGTTATTTTGATACCGCCACCGGCCCGAAACTGGACGCGGAGTCATATCACAAAATCATCAGCCAAATCGGTGCGCCAGCGAGCACGATTTTATTCTTGTCTGACAATCCGCAGGAAATTTTCGCCGCCGCCAAGGCAGGAATGAAAACCATTCTCGTTGACCGCGACGGCAAGGCGCCGAATTCCGTCAAAAATTTCGATGAAATAACTCTGCAGGAGAAAGCCGCATGACAGCGAAGCTTAAACTCGCTACACCGACAGGTTATCACGCTCTCACCTCGGAGGGCGTTGTTGATTATCTGACCGGGTTCAAAAAAATCGCCGCAAAATTAGGTGGAAAGCCAACGGAGTGGCAATCCCGCGAAGTCGGCGATGGCAACCTCAACCTTGTTTTTATCATTGAAGGACCAAAAGGCGCAGTAATAGTAAAGCAGGCGCTGCCTTATGTCCGTCTCGTCGGCGAAAGCTGGCCGTTGCCGTTGGCGCGTGCGCATTTCGAGCATCTGGCACTGGTGGAACAGGCAAAATGGGCGGCGGATTACGTGCCCGAAATCTACGCGCATGACGAAGTGATGGCGTTGACCGTCATGGAATATCTCTCGCCGCACATCATCCTGCGCAAGGGCCTGATCCGCGGCATCACTTACCCGAAAATGGCGGAGCATCTCGGAAAATTTCTTGCCCATACGCTGTTCCATACATCTGATCTGCACCTGCCGGCAGCGGAGAAGAAACAAAAGATCGCTGCCTTCCTGACCAATACGGCGATGTGCAAAATCAGCGAAGACCTGATTTTTGACGAACCTTATTTCAATGCGCCGATGAACCGAAATACCGGGCAGCTGAATGACATCGCGCTGGAATTTCGCCGCGATACGGAATTGAAACTCGCCGTGCAGGAGATGAAATGGCGGTTCCAGAATAATGCCGAGGCCTTGCTTCATGGCGATCTGCATACGGGTTCGGTCATGGTGACGGAAGACGATACTTGCGCCATTGACCCGGAATTTGCGTTCTACGGACCTATAGGTTTCGATGTTGGTGCGGTGCTGGCGAACCTCTTCCTGGCGTATTTTTCCCAGGAAGGCCATGAAAAAACGCCCGGTGAACGCCAGAAGTACGCGAAATGGATTTTGCAGCAGGCGGAAACGCTCTGGCAGATTTTTGCCGATGAATTCGCGGCTCTGAGCGCAAAACGCAACCCTAAGAACCCGGGCGGTGATGTGCTGAACCCGCGTCTTTATGAAGATTCGCCTGATCTTTCCGCCAATGCCTACATTCGGCGCATGGAGAAAATCTGGGATGATACGCTCGGTTTTGCGGGCTGCAAGATGATCCGCCGCATTCTCGGCCTCGCGCATGTGGAGGATTTTGAATCTATTGAAGACACGGAAATCCGCGCCGCCTGCGAGCGCAGGGCGCTGGAATTTGGCCGTGAACTGCTTGTAAACCGGGAAAAATTCAAAACCATTTCCGACGTCACGAAGGCGATTAAATGAAAATCGACGGCGTCGCACACCGCTCCATCTGGCTTTCTGAAAACGGCTGGTCATTTCATATTTTCGACCAGCGCAAATTGCCGTGGAAGCTTGAAATCGTCGAAATAACGAACGCAGATCAGGCGGCGGCGGCAATAAAAGATATGTGGACCCGCGGCGCCCCACTTTTAGCTATGACGGCGGCATATGGCCTGTGTCTTGCCCTTCGCGAAGATGCATCCGATGCTTCACTTGAGAAAAATTATAAAAAGCTGCTGGAAACGCGGCCCACAGCTATAAATCTGCGCTGGGCGCTCGATAAAATGAAGGCGGCGGTACAACCATTTCAGGGCAAGGACCGCATTGAGGCCGCTTATAAACGCGCTGCAGAGCTATGCGACGAGGATGTGGCGATTAATAGCGCCATCGGCGAACATGGCCTGCTGCTTATTAAGGCTCTTGCGAAAAAGAATAAGAGCGTAAATATCCTCACTCATTGCAACGCGGGCTGGCTGGCGACCGTCGATTACGGCACGGCCACCTCGCCAATTTATCGCGCGCATGATGAGGGCATTGCAGTTCATGTCTGGGTGGATGAGACGCGGCCCCGTAACCAGGGCGCTTTAACCGCCTATGAGCTGGCCCAGCACGGTGTGCCGCATACGGTGATCACCGACAATGCCGGCGGCCTGCTGATGCAGCAGGGCAAGGTCGAACTCGTTTTCGTTGGCGCCGACCGTGTCACGCGCAATGGCGATGTCGCGAACAAGATCGGGACCTACCTGAAGGCGCTGGCCGCGCATGACAATAATGTGCCTTTTTACGTGGCGCTGCCTTACACGACATTTGATGCTTCGCTTGAAAGCGGGATGGATATCCCGATTGAGGAGCGCAATTACGATGAAGTTCGTTTCATAGAGGGAAAAGACGGAAAAACGCAAATCACTGACTCGCCTGTTTCCAATCCGGCTTTTGATATCACACCTGCAAGGCTCGTCACTGGCTACATCACGGAAAAAGGCGTCTTCAGTAATTTATCCGCCGCATATTCCGACGCCGCCTAGACCGGCTCATTTTCGCGTTCCTGGCCTTCAAGCGCCCGGCGCACATCGCCCGGCGACCCCGTGTGGCGGGCGAGAATTTTGTACGCCACCGGTACGATAAACAGCGTGAATATAGTGGCAAAGCAAACGCCGGACAAAACGACCGTGGCGATGACCGAGCGCGTTTCCGATCCTGCGCCACCCGATAACATTAATGGCACGGCGCCCATCGCGGCGGTAATCGAGGTCATGAGAATGGGCCGCAGGCGTAACTCGGCGGCTTTCAGCAGGGCCGTATTGAATTCCTCACCTTCATCGCGTAGCTGATTGGCGAATTCAACAATCAGAATCCCATTTTTGGCCGCCAGCCCCACCAGCATGATCATGCCGATCTGGCTGAACAAATTGAGTGTATTGCCGGTGACATAAAGGCCGAGCAATCCACCCGCCACCGCAAGCGGAACAGTGAGGATGATGACGAACGGGTGGATATAGCTCTCGAACTGCGCCGCCATGACAAGGAACATGACAAGAATGCCGAGGATAAACACAAAAAACACGGATCCGCCGGAATATTTATAATCCTGTGACTGGCCTTTGTAATCGATAATCACATCCTCAGGCAGGTTTTCGCGCACGAGTGTTTCAAGATAGTTCAGCGCCTCGCCCAGTGTATAGCCCTGTTCGAGATCGGCATCGATCGTGATGGCGCGTACGCGGTTATAGCGGCTTAAGGAACGGGAATCCGCGAACTGGTCGATATGGACGAGGTTGGCGAGCGGGATCAACTGGCCTGAGCGCTCCGAACGCACGTAAATATTTTCCATGTTCGTCGCGGTACGCTGGGCGCTGCGTTCACCCTCGACGATCACGTCATATTCCTCGCCCTGGTCGATATAGGTCGTGATGCGGCGCGAGCCGAGCAAGGTTTCCAGCGTGCGGCCGATGGACACAACCGTCACACCGAGTTCCGCCGCGCGGTCATAATCGATGGAAATCTGGTAAAGCGGCTTGGTTTCCTTGTAGTTCCAGTCGACGCTGAGCAGGCCTGGGTTATTCTCATTGATTTTTGCGAGCAGTGTGTCACGCCACTGCGTGAGTTCCTGGTACGTGCCGCCGCCAATCACGAATTGTACCGGTTTGCCGCCGCCGCCCGCGAAACCCTGCCGCATGACCGGTGAAATGCGCACGCCCGGCAGATCGCCGAGCTTTTTGCGGATCTCGTCCATGATATCCCATGCCGAGCGGCGCTTGCCCCAGTCGGCCAGCACGCAAATCAGTGTGCCGCTGTTGAATCCCGCGCCGCCGCCAAAACCGCCCGGCGCACGGACAAGTAACGTTTCCATCTCGCCGCTCTCGACATAGGTCAGCAGGCGCCTTTCGATCTCATCCATATAATCTTTCATATAGGCAAAGGACGCGCCTTCCGGGCCGTTGACGCTGATGGTGAAGGCGCCTCGATCCTCGCGCGGCGTGTATTCTTCGGGCACTGCAGAATAAAGAAAGACTATGCTGGCAATAATTCCCCCAAACACGATGATGACGAGCAGGGGGTGCGCAATCAGGCGGGAGAGGACGCCGACATATTTCAGCCTGATTTTGATAAAGGCATCGTCGATCCTGTCGACCAGGGTTTTTTTATGTTCGTTTTTCTGCTTCTGGCGCAGGATTTTCGAGGCCAGCATGGGTGTAAGCGTGAGCGCGACAAGACCCGAGAACGAAACGGCCGCCGCAAGCGTTACGGCAAATTCCGAAAACAGACGGCCAACATCGCCCTCAAGGAAGGTGATCGGAACGAACACCGCGACGAGGACAAGCGTCGTTGCGACAACGGCAAAACCCACCTGTCTTGTACCGCGATAGGCGGCGAGCAGGGGCGGCTCGTTTTCCTCGCGCATGCGCCGTACGACATTTTCAAGGACTACGATGGCATCGTCGACCACGAGGCCGATTGCCAGTACGAGCGCCAGAAGCGTCAGCAGGTTGATGGTGAAGCCAAGCGCATAAAGCACCATGAATGTCGCGATGAGTGAAACCGGCACGGCAACCGCCGGCACGAGCGTTGCGCGCAGGCTGCCCAGAAACGCGTAAATAACCAGAACGACAAGTATCATCGCGATGCCGAGCGTCACGTAAACCTCGTGTACCGCCTTGTCGATAAAAACCGAGGTGTCATAACTGACTTCGATCTTCATATCTTCAGGCAAGGTTTGATTAATCCGCTCCGCCTGTTCGCGCGCCTGCCTTGCCACTTCAATTGTGTTGCCGGTTGATTGCTTGATAATGCCGAGGCCGACACGGGGAGAGCCGTTACCCCGGTACATCACGCGGTTTTCAACCGTGCTTTTTTCAACGCGGGCGACATCGCCTAGACGGACAAGATAGCCATTTTCGCCACGGGCGAGGACCAGTTTTCTGAAATCTTCCTCGCTGCGGAATGTGCGGTCGATACGTACCGTGAACTGGCGCTGGATGGATTCAAAGCTTCCGGCAGGGAGCTCCACGTTTTCCGTACGAAGTGCATTTTCAACATCTTCCACCGTCAGGCCGCGCGCGGCAAGCTGGCTGCGGTCAATCCATACGCGCATGGCGTAACTCTGCCCGCCACCGACACGCACACTGGCCACGCCGTCCAGAATAGAAAAGCGATCGACGAGGTAACGCTCGGCATAGTCCGTAAGCTCCATCGTCGTGCGGCTGGCGCTGATCAGGCTGAGCCAGATAATGACGTCGTCACTGGCGTCGACTTTCTGCACTTCCGGCGGGTCTGCTTCCTCGGGAAGGTTGCCGACAATGCCCGCGATTCGATCGCGCACGTCGTTGGCGGCGGCCTCGATATCGCGGTCGATGTTGAATTCCAGCGTGACGCGGGATTGCCCGTCCGAGCTTGAGGATTCAATAAAATTAATACCTTCAATGCCCGCGATGCGGTCTTCGATCAGTTCCGTCACGCGCGTTTCAACAATGGAAGCCGAGGCGCCCGGATAAGATGTGTTGATTGTTACAACGGGCGGGTCGATATCCGGATATTCGCGCAAAGGGAGGCGCGTGAAGGCAACAATTCCAAACGCGATCAGCAGCAGCGAAATAACGGAGGCAAAGACCGGGCGGGTGACTGAAAAGTCAGAAAGAACCATCAATCCTTGTCCTCTTCTTCGTCCTCGTCATCGTCATCATCTTTATCGGATGTCCGGCCCAGGACATCTGAAATGCTTTGCCCATCAGCCTGCTCTCCGATGATATTCGCCGTCTGGCCGGGGCGGGCGGTCATTGTGCCGTGTGTAACGATCTTCTCGCCTTCATTAAGGCCGGAAGAAATTTCAACGGTACCGGGCTGGCGCGCTCCAGCCGTAATTTTGCGCTTTTCGATTTTTCCATCGCCGCTAACAACGAGCACATAATTATCGCGGCCCTCGGGGATCAGACTTTCTTCCGGCACAACGATCGATTTGCGCGCGTTGCTGAACAGCTCCACGCTCATCAGCAAGCCGGGCTTCAGAAGGTGATTTTCGTTCGGGATAATGGCCCGCACCACGATGGCCCGCGTGACAGGATCGATCTGGCTGTCGAGGCTTGCAACTTCACCCTTGAATTCAAGCTCGCCGAATTCGCGCGCGTGCGCAGTGATTGGCGTGCCGATCTTGAGGTCAGCCAGGAAAATGGATGGAACGGAAAAATCCAGTTTCATCACGCTGTCATCATCCAGTGTGGTGATTTTCGTGCCGGGCTGCACCAATGCGCCGACACTGATATTACGTAGGCCCAGCACGCCGCTGAATGGCGCGGTGATAAGATAATTTTTCAGTCGTGACTGCACTTCGCGTAATCTTCCTTGCGCAGAATCATAATCGCGCTGGCGCTGGTCGAGCGTCGCCTTGGGCGCAACGCCGTCCTTTGCAAGGGTTTTAACACGGTCAAGCTGTTGGCGCGCTTCAGAAACCACGGCCTGCGCCTGGTCGAGCTGGGCCTTTTCCTCGCCGCTGGCCATTTCAACCAGCACATCGCCTTTTTCAACGCGCTGGTTGTCGGTAAAATTCACCGCCGTCACGGTTTCGGTTACGGTCGTGGTAAGGGTGATGGATTCATTGGCGCGGAGGGTGCCGAGCGCCTCGACCCGGTCCGATATATCCTGTTTTTTAGCCGTGGCGATAATAACATTGGCTGGCTGGTCGCCGCCTTTTTTAGGCTGTGCCGCCGCCGGACCCGAACAGGCCAGAATCAGGATTGCAGCGGCTAACACGGATTTCGAAATATTCATAAAAAGCCCCATTTGTTTATATACGCAGTTTATGACGATTCCCTTTTATCCAAGGTAACAGAATATTCTATTTCCCCGCTGCCCGTCATGCCTATATTATTGCTGGAACTGATCGTATTTTACGCACGTTTGTGCGTTAGAGGAGACCTTATATGAAATACCTGCCCCTTGTACTTGCGTTTTGTGCCTGTCTTGTGGCCCAGCCTGCGCTGGCGGGATCATCCACCCCTGCGGAGCAGCGGGCGGGAATTCAGAAAATGGCCGACGAGACGCTGGCGCGGCTTTATAAGATGAATCCGGATGCAGCGCGTGAGATTGAGGGTGCTGTGGGCTTTGCCGTGTTTTCGAGCGGTTCATTGGCCCTGATATGGGTCAGCGGGGGCTATGGCCATGGTCTTGCCCATGATAACCGCAACGGCGCTGATGTCTATATGCAGATGGCCAGCGCGGGCGTGGGCCTTGGGCTTGGTGCCAAAGATTACAACACCGTATTCGTATTTCACGATCCCGCAGCGTTTTATGATTTCACGACCGAAGGTCTTGATCTGACCGGAACGGCTGACGCTGCGGCGAAGGTCGGAGAGAAGGGCGACCAGATCGGCGGCGCGGAAAACGCATTGCCTGGCGTGCGGATATACCAGTTGACCGATGCAGGCCTGATCGCGCAAGTGATGTTGCAAGGTACGAAATACTGGCGGGATAAAGAACTGAACAAATAATCAAAAGCCCGCGTTCAGCGGGCTTTTTTATACCTGAAATCTATTTGGCGTAATGGTCCTGGTTGGCTGCTTCCGGCGGAGTATTTCCTTTTATCACCGAATGCTTGGCATAGATCTTCTGCCATTCGCTCAGTTCTATAGCGCGACTTTCATCCGTGTCCGCGCGGAGAAAATAAATATCCAGCACATTCAGCGCCTTGATTTCGGTGGAACCGGGCGCATATTCTCCGACCATTACAGCTTCAAGAAATGAATCCTTGTTATATTCAACGCCGTCATCCTGTCCGTCATTGTCGATGTCAATGAAAGTGATCGCGGGATTTTGTTTTGGCAGGACGTCGATAGGACGTTCGGCATGATATTCATTTTTGGTCAGGCTTTCATTGCCGTCGCGGTCGAAATAATAAAACATGTACTTGGCGACCTCGGTCCGGGTAATGCGTCCATCGGCGTCAAGATCGAGCGCGTCCATCGGCATCTGCGTTTGATTTTCGAGGTCGAGCCCTGCCGCCATCACGGGTTGGGGCCATAAAAAAGCCCCGGCTGCGGCAGCAATCAAATATACGAGGATATTCTTTTGCTTGAGCATGGCCGGGGCTCCTTATATGTGGTCGATTATTTCGCGGCCGCTGATTTCAATTTCTTCAGCGGGCGAATTTTTACGCGGACCGTTGCGGGACGCGCGGCGGCTTTCACCATTTCGCCCGTGCCGGGGTTGCGGACGAGCGTGCCGGCTTTACGGGCCGGAACCTTGCGCAGTGTGACTTTCATCAGGCCGGGCAGGATGAACGAGCCCGCGCCTTGCGGATGAACCGAACCCAGCAGTGCGCCTTCCAGCGAGTCAAATACGCCGGAAGCTTGCTTGCGGGTCAGACCATTTTCCTCGGCGAGACGGCCGATGAGCGCCGATTTGGACAGCGTGCTCCGCACGGGGCGGATAACTGCCGATTTCGCTTTGGGTTTGGATTTGGATTTCTTTTTAGCCATGATGTGTGTATCTCCAGTTAAGTAACAATTTTAAAATTGAACGATGAGGCGATTGTATCGATTTTCACGGGAATACCAAGCGGATTCTGCGATTATATACAGCTGTTATATACATGGAAAAAATAGGGTATAAATTGGGTTACCAGATGGCTTAGCTCGGAAAGCACCTTTTTGAAGATCATTCCAGTTCACATTCTTGTACTCATATCCGGCATGGCTGCGCTGTCATGGCAGGTTTTGTGGCAGGTAAAATCCAGTCTTGCGCTTGGCGTTTCGGCATGGGGAACGGCCCTCACTTTGGCGATTACAATGGGTGGTATGTGTCTGGGATCATTGGTAATCGGCCATGTTCTTAAGGACAGGCATATAGTGCGGCCCATAAGAATTTACGCAGTTCTTGAATGCATCATAGGTATTGCCGGGCTGTGTCTTGGAACGGCGTTTGCCGTGGTGGAAAGACTCGATACATGGGCTTGGCAGGCCACCCCCGACAATGCCCCGCTCGTGCATTTTCTGGGCATAATCCTGACCCTCGGCGTGCCCACAATATGTATGGGGGCGACCCTGCCTGTGCTTGGTTTGATGGCGCGGCAGTCGAATCTGTCGCTGGCGATTCTCTATGGTTTTAATACCCTGGGCGCGGCAGCGGGGGCATTGCTTGCCGCATTCGTGCTGATTCCATTTTTTGGTATGAATTCGGGCGCCGTAATAATCGCAGGACTCAATTTGGCGGTAGGCGCCTTAGCGTGGACACTTAAATCTGACAGCGGTGCCGCCGTTCCTTCCACTTCAAAAATTTACAGTCCCGCCATAAAAATTCCCGCCGCGTTGTTCACTGTGTTCGCTACGGGCTTTGCAACCTTCGCGCTTGAGGTTGCTTGGTTCCGTTCCTTGACTGCGGCTTTCCGCAGCACGACGGATGCGTTCGCGATTATGCTCGCTTGTGTGTTGATCGCGCTTGGATTGGGAGCACGACTGGTGCCTTATTTAAAGCAGCGCAATATCTCTTTAGGCACTCTGACCGGCTGGGCGGGTATATTAATTCTGCTCGCGACGCCATTGGTGGAGCGTTTTGACCTGCTCACAGTGAATATGTTCTCGGCCGCGTTCCTGCTGCCTAAATGGTTTTTTCTTACATTTTGTGTGATAGGCCCGCCGGTTCTTTTGCTGGGTATTTCGCTGCCGTGGATACTCGAGCAGCAGGACAGGCCGCGGCGCTGGGGCGGGCTGTATGCATTCAATGCGCTGGCGTCTGTATTGGGTGCTTTATGCGCCGCGTGGATTTTGCTGCCATCGATCGGCTTTGCGAAAACAGCCTGGCTTGCTGGCGTTTTTGTTGTGATTGCAGGTTTTGTTCTCAATGCAGATACAAAAAGAAAAACGAAACTTATTGGCTATGCATTGGCGGCATTTTGTATCGCATTTATATCGGATTCAGGAGTCGGGCGCACGCGCACCCAAGGCTGGCAGGTCGATATCGATGTCAAGCCCGCCCGCGTTCTTGAGTCATATGAAGGCCCTGATGCAACCGTGTCTGCCGTCGAGTACGAAAATGGCCAGCGTTCCATTATTATTGACGGCTTCACAGCCGCGCAGCAATTAAGCGCTGCAGGAAAAATCGGGGCTGAACATTACATGGCATGGATGGGTCATCTGCCTATGTTATTGCACGAAAACCCGAAAAACGCGCTGGTGATTTGTTTCGGCACCGGCCAGACGGCAAATGCCGTGCGCCGTGAAAATCCGGAAACGCTTGATATCGTCGATGTAAATCCGCGCGTCTTTAAGTTGGCGCATAATTTCTCGGAAAATGAAGGTGTGCTGAATGATCCGCGTGTAACGCCTATCATTATGGATGGCCGCGCCTATATGCGCCGCACAGAAAAAATGTATGATGTTATTACGCTGGAGCCGATGCCGCCGACCTTTGCCGGTGTGAATGCGCTTTATGCGAAAGAGTTTTATCAGCTTGCGCGTGCGCGCCTCAATCCCGGTGGTGTGATCGCGCAATGGGTGCCGTTCCATATCCTGGGCCTGCATTCCAGTCTTTCAATCGCGCGGACATTCCGCGAGATTTTTCCGGACGCCATTCTCTGGGTCGATCCATATTCCGGTACGGGGATTTTGCTGGGTTCGTCAGGAAGCACAGCAGATTTCGGCAAAAACTGGCCTGGCTTCATGCGCGCTGGCATTCCTCGCGACATGTCGCGGGAGGAAGTAAAACAGGCCCTGGTTCTCGGGCCCGATGGAATGGAAATCTATACGAAGGGCGGCAATATTATCACCGACGACAACCAGCTCCTGGCCTATGGACGGGCGGTTTCGGACTGGCATCGCTTCGGTGAACTGGAAGAGGAAAATCTCACATTCCTGCGCAGTGTCCATGCACAAATGGAAAGAATGGAATAATTCCCATTTAACCGGACTTTCAATTAAATGTCGTGAACCGTTCCTTTTGCTATGCGTTGGCTGAAGCATGAAAGCTGCAACCAAAAGATTATGGGGCAGGGTTGCAATAGGAACAGGGCTGACGCTGCTTATAGCCCTCATAGCAGCGCGTATCTACTTGCCCCACTGGGTCAAAGATTATGTTAATAAAGAAATTAATGAATTAAAAGGCTATAGCGGCTCCATAGCCGATATTGATATCAATCTCTGGCGCGGGGCCTATCAAATCCACGATCTGCGCATTTTCAAAACCGATGCGGATATTCCCGTGCCCTTTGTCGCTATCAAAACCTCGGATTTATCCGTGCAATGGAGCGCGCTTTTCGACGGCGCGATCGTCGCCGAAATTGATTTATACGATGCCGATCTCAACTTCGCGGTAGGCAAGGCCGGCGGCGAAGTGCAGACCGGTGAAGGCGCCGCGTGGTCGAAATTCGTAGACGCATTGTCGCCCCTCGACATAAACCGCCTTAACATCCGCGGCGGAGAAATTTCCTTCCAGGATTTTTCCGCAAGCCCGAAGGTTGACATCTTTGTGAAAAATATCGATCTTGAAGTGAAAAATCTTAAAGACGTCGAAGATAAAAATCAGACTCTTCCCTCTCCTATTCGTCTTAGCGGCCAGTCGATCGGCGGCGGAAAGGTCAATGCCAACGGCGCCATGAATATCATTCGCGATATTCCCGATTTCGACCTGGATATAAAGCTTGAAGGTGCCGCCTTGCCGGCTATCAATGATTATAGCCGCTCTATCGCCGCGGTTGATTTTGAGAGCGGCGTGCTAAGCCTTTATATCGAGGCCGTGGCCCGCAATGGCAAATTGACCGGTTATATAAAACCAATTGCAACCGATATTAATATGGTCAGCGTTGAGGAAGACCGTAACCCTATCAGCATTCTCTGGCAATCAGTTGTGTCGGTTTTTACCGAGATATTTAAAAATCATGAAGAAGATCAGCTTGCGACACGCATCCCGCTCACGGGCGATCTCGATAATCCCGAAACCGACACATGGTCTTCCATTGTGGGAATTTTCAGAAACACCTTTAACGCGTTTATAAGGGACACCGACGACACGGTGGAATTTTCCAAATCCGAAGGTTAAATATTTTTGTCGGCGAATTTGCTTAATTTGTCAGCAATTCTCGTGGGTTCCGGCAGGCGGTAACGTGTCAGGCACTTTTGCACAAAATCAACCGCGCTTTCATGGCTGATTTTATGGCCGGGTGAAATAAAAAGAGGTTTGACATTATCACGGCTCCGCAGCGCCGTTCCGATTTTATTTCCCTTATATATAAGGTGCGAGGATTGACCTTTTTTCTCGCCGGGTTCTTTGTAATTCCCGCATAATACCGATTTCGCCACCCCGATCGAAGGGTATCCCGTCAATATACCGATATGGGAGGCAATGCCCAGCCCGCGCGGGTGTGCAATGCCCTGGCCATCGATGAAAATCATATCCGGCTTTTTCTTCACTTGTTCAAGCGCTTTGATGATAACGGGCGCTTCGCGAAAGGAAAGAAGGCCAGGAATGTATGGAAAGGGCGTGGGATCGGTCGCAATAACGGTTTCAAGAGGCATTAGCCTGTCGATATCCATGATAACCAGCGCTGCCTTGCTGGTATTGCTTTGCAAGTCATATCCGACATCAATGCCTGCAATCATTTTCACGGTTCCAAAATCGTCATTGATGCGGACATATTTCCTCATTTCCCATTGTATAAGGACTGCGTCCTGTGCGGATTCAGGCGTGCGTGTCAAAGAGGCGGGAATATGATCCATGGTTTTAATTTATGATTTAAACGGTGGAAGGCAATTTAAAATTATAAATATCAGCATCTTGGTCGTCTTTCCCGGCCAGGTAATTGCAAATTATTTCTGCGCCGATGCGGCCGTTTACAATCCCGTTGCCGCCGAAAGCCAAAACCGCAAAGCAGTTCTTCAATCCGGGGACCGGCCCGATCAGCGGTAATCCCGTGGGCGTAACGCCGAATGAACCGGTCCATGCGAATTCCGGCGTGTTGTTGACAGATGGCAGTAGTTTTTTCATTTTTTTCTGAAGCGTTTTCATTTTTTTAGGCGTCATGGCGTCACGCTTTTTCTCATCGGAAAATTCCTCGTCTTCACCGCCGCAAATAACCCGGCCATCCTTCGTGCGGCGCACATAAAGATAAGGATCGGACGCCTCCCAAAGCATGGGCATATCACTGGCGGCACCTTTTTCCGTTGCCATGGCCCAGGTTGAGAAAATTTTATAATTCTGCTTTTTCAATTGTTCCGGAACTTCGTAGCCGGTTGTGAAAACAGCATAACGTGCGCTGACGCAGAATTCTGACTTGGTATAAGCGTAAACCCTTTGGGCGCTTGTTTCTATATCCAGAATTTCTTCGGGTGCGAATATTTTTGCGCCGCGCTTGGTTGAATTTTTTAGATATCCATGCGCCAATTTGTAAGGATTGGCGGAATAATTGCCTGACGATAAAAGAGCGGATCCGGCATGTATCGAATAACGCTCTGCAAGTTGTTCTCGACTAATAAAATCGGAAGCAAAACCTATTTGCCGCAAGGCTTCATGCTCTTTCTTCAACTCATCCGGACCGAGCACGTCGCCCGCCATATAAAGAGAAAGCTCCGGACGCAGATTGCAAGAAATGCCGAGCAGCCGGGTTTTTTCTGCGAGACTGTCCAATCCCAGTTTTGAGCGCTGCCATGCGCGTGCCGATTTGCCAAAGCCGATTTGTCTGGAGAGTTTTGTCAGCGGCACATCGATTTCAGCTTGAATGAGGGCAGTTGTAGCCAGCGTAGAGCCCGTCAATGGAATGCGCCGGTCTATTATAATGACTGAAAATCCCGCATCCGTCAGGCTTTCTGCCATTAGCGCGCCTGTAATGCCGGCGCCGATCACAAGAATGTCGGCGCGAACGTTGGTTATTAGATTTTCATACGAAATTTTCGGCCTTGGATATGCTGTCCATACAGACTGACCCGAACGCAGATCTTTTTTGATCGTCACCATGCAAAATTAAGGCGCAGGCTTGGGGGAAGGATTACGTTGGACGTTCCGATAGAGAAAAGTCATGTCTCCTCCTGTACGGCGTGATATCACGGGACGATGTTTTTTCAGGAACGCTTCATATTCCGGCGCAGGGAAGCGTGCATTATAAGCTTCCAGCCACGAAAAATGCCCATCTGACATGGATGCGCTCGAAATCTGTTTATGATTGGTCAGTTTTTCGAAATAGGCAGGATTTTCCAGTCCTTCAAAAGTCACGGCAACGAGTTTATGCAAGGCGCCGTCGTTCACCGCGTATAAATCTTCGCCGTTATTGATCGCGGCTTCGCTGACCATGACAAGGGGCGCCAGCGCAAAAACATGGTATTGCAGCGCCTTCTGACCGCGGATGAGTTCCAGCGGAAGTGTGCCGTCATTTTGAATCTGGACATGCAGCGCATATTTAACTTTGCCGACTCCCCAGTCATAAAGCTCCTTGCGTCCGGTCGCGATGCCGGTTTCGGCGATCGCCCACGCCGCCCAATATAAATGGTTGTTTTGTTTCCTGACATAAGTAGAGATATCGGCGTAATCATTCATCACCCGTCCGGCAATTTTGAGCAGCCAGTTCTCAATCACAGCCTTTTTATTTTCATCAAAAGGAAAATCGCGGACCTGCATGTAGGAGGAGGAGAGAGTTCCAAGGCTCCACTGACGCGCATAACCGCCCTGGACATTCACCTCGCCGAGAAAGGCATCCCCTACAGCCCAGGTATATAGCCAGTCCAACGCACAATAGGCCGAACGGCCGTCTTTCTTGTTGGTCTTCAAATAATCATTGGTAAGCGCGCTCAGCCTGTTTTCAAAGCTGTTCAGTTTTGCCGTCTGTCCCTGGTATATTTTTTGCGCATCCTCATCGATTTCAGAGCGCGTCGGATCGGATTTTTTATAAACGCCTCCAAGCACAAGATCTTTAACCGGCGGCATAGGCCTGGGGCAGGCGGGCAGGGCGCGCGGATCTATCACAGGCGCCGCTGCGGCGCTTAAGGCATAAGGCGGATTCAGGGATGAATAATCGGCGCTCGTATTTCCCCTGCATCCCGCCACGAAGAAGACAGCGCACAGGGAGACGCGCAGCGCCTGTTTGTAAAAGGCGCTGTTATTTCTAAAATTTGAAGCGTAGCTCCGTAAATAGCCTGAGCGCTGCGTTATCATTGCTAGGATCATACGCATCACCCGGGAAGAACGTTCCAGCCACAAAGCGGAAATCTGTGCGGTCCGCATAAGGGGCGTTTATGCCGAATTCTTCGCCCACATTCATATTGAGAGCAAAATCCAGCCCTTGGCCGAGTGATTTGTCATTTCCGTTTAATGGCGCGCCAATGCCGCTGCTGCGCAGCCCTGTTTCTTCTTCATCCAGCCGGTAATAAAAATAAGTCAGACTGACATCCGTCGCTTCTGTGACCGGGTAACCGGCGCCGGCGCTAAGCACATGGATGTTCGAAAGTTCCGGTCTCAGGACTTCGCCGTAATTTTTCTGTTGCTGGCGCTCCAGGCCGACGCGGCTGGAATTTCCCTGCATGTCGGTCTGGCGAAAGGCATTGTCCGTGCCGGATGATCCATCATCGCCCGAGCCAAACGCATAGCCGAGCGAAAATACAAATCCACCTTCCTGAAACGGATCAACGGTGGCGGCGGCATCAAGCCCCCATCCCAGCACGTCGCGATTGGTTGAGCCTGTCATGATTTTTGCAATGTTTCATCGCCATATATCTTTTGATCAACTGGTAAAAGCTCGTTGGCATGAATCATGCCGCGCACGGGGGGCATGACAATAACCAGTTCCGCGTTATTTGCGCGCATGGCTTCTTGCAATGCCAAAAGCCGCTCTTGCGTGGCCTCGCTGATAGTCCAGTTGCTGCGGAAATCGTTTTTTGTGCGGAATATCCAGCCATCCTGGCCGGGAATGAGGGTGGCGTAAGTCTGTGCGCCCTTATCCTTGTAAGCCTTTTCATTGGCCATATCAGGACAAAAGGAATTTCCCAGTTCATTCGGTGCATTCTTTTCACGCGTAGTAAGCCAATAGGCAGCAGCCGTGCCGGTGCCCGTTAAGGCGAAAATAGCAACACCAGTCAGAATATTTTTTACAGTGGAGGTTCGTTTCACCTGTCTGATCCTGAAGTTTAAAAAACTCGGAAAACCATAGTTTTCGAAGACCTTTCTAATGGTCAGAAAGGCCGAAAAGTTCCCATTCTATTTTATATGAAAAATAAATCTGGTGAGCCGTTTAGGCCATTATTTTCTTGTAACCGTCTGCATAAAGTTTTTAGGTGGCGTCAACGCAGGAACACAGATAATGCCTGAACGAATGGATATTCTTGTCGTCGCCGGGGCGCGGCCTAATTTTATGAAAATAGCGCCGATCCTGAGAGCGATGGCCCCCAGCCGGATCCTGCGCGGGCGGCTGATTCATACAGGGCAGCATCACGATGATTCCATGTCCGGAAGTTTTTTCCGTGAACTCGATATTCCGGAGCCTGAGGAAAATCTGGGCGTGGGGAGCGCCGCGCGCGAGGTGCAGATCGCGGAAATCATGCGCCGGTTTGAGCAGACTGTCGATAAAATATCCCCGCGTGCGGTGTTGGTTGTCGGCGATGTCAATTCAACGTTGGCCTGCGCGCTGGTTGCTTCAAAGAAAAAAATTCCTGTTATCCATGTTGAGGCAGGATTGCGCAGCTTTGACAGGACGATGCCGGAGGAAACAAACCGCATCTTAACCGATGAAATTTCTGATTTATTATTTACGACCGAGCGCGAAGCCGATGAAAATCTTCTTAAGGAAGGAATTGCACGGGAAAAAATTCATTTTGTCGGTAACGTTATGGTCGATTGTTTAGAATACAATCTGGCACGCGCTGTCAGTTCTGCGGAAACGTTTGCAACGCTTGAAATAAAAATATCATCTTCAAATTATGCGCTTCTCACTTTGCATAGGCCATCCAATGTTGACGATCCGGATAAACTTAAAGGCTTGTTGGGGGCATTGTATAAAATTGGGGAACGACTGCCTGTTGTATTTCCGGCTCACCCGCGCACAAAAGAATCAATTAAGCGCTTTTCACTGGGTAAATATTTCGATGATGGCCGGATTTTCCTGGTTCCCGCGCAATCTTATTTATCAATGCTGGGCCTTATGAAAGAGGCCAAAATCGTTATGACAGATTCCGGCGGTTTGCAGGAGGAAACCACGGCTCTCGGCGTGCCTTGCTTTACTTTACGCGAAAATACAGAGCGTTGGGTTACCGTTAATCAAGGCACCAACACCATGGTTGGGACGTTGCCTCAAGCCTTGCTCTCATCGTTCGAAAAGTTTATAAAAGGTGACACCAAAAAGGGCGTTCGCCCGGAATTATGGGATGGCAATGCCAGCCGCCGGATTATATCGGTGCTCGAGAAAGAATTATCGGAATAATAAAATGTCAGCAGTCAGGAAATACTTGCACAATCCGTTTCTTCAATGGATTTTTATTCTCATTTTTTTAATAGCCATTCGCGGTTCGGAAGGCTTGGGGGAGCCGGTCAGTATTGACGTGAACGATACGATTGTTTTTTCTGAAATCATGTCTGATCCGTCATTTCCGCCTGAGTCAATCAGCGCCCAATTTATTCAGTCTACAAAGGACATGGGGCTTGCGGTTTTTCCCGGCAAGGTGATGCATGATGCCGGAATTTCGCCGCAGATCCAATTTTTAATCTTATACATCGTACAAATGGCGGTTCTATCGCTCGGGTTGCTGGTCTTTTTTTCTGCCTTTGGGCGAAATTCGGGATTTATTTTCTTGGCGGTGCTGATTGCGTATTTGTCCGCGTTCACGGGCTTCGGCCGTTATCTGGCTATCGCCGCCGGCTTTAAAATCGTTAGTTCCGGGATGGCGCTGGCCGTGGGTTTTTTGGTTCTCGGTCTTCATTTGCAGGGAAAGCGTTACGGGGCGGCGATAATCGCGGCTTTGCTCGCGGCCTATCATCCAACGCACGGCTTCGTTTTGCTGTCCATGTTGGGAACGCACGCGCTGTGGGAAATGTATACGCGCAGGCAAGCGATTAACGACCTATTCAAGCTCGGCGCCGCCACGCTTGCCGCGCTTTTGCCTTTTATATGGTTTGTACTTCTCAGATTGCCGGTAGAGTCTGATTTCGATCATGCCGCCTGGTGGTCTTATGTTTTTAACAAATCAAGCAATCTGACGCCTCTGCAGGATGGGTTGCTGGTTGTTGTTGCCATTATGGCGGCGCTTATATGCGGGCTTGTTGCCCTGCGGGCGAGAGCACGTTCGCATGATCCCGAAATCAGCGCGCGTGCGTCGACCGTGATCATTGTGACGATGGCTTTGTGGCTTGTGCAGATCCTGGCTTCGGAAGTTTTCCGCTCTATTCCTTTGACACAACTGGCGCTTACCCGCTCCACTCCTTATGCCGTGCTGCTGTTAACGGCTCTTCTCGCCGAGCGCTCTTATCAAGCCTTTGTTAAGGGCAACGATAAAGACAAGCTCACCGGCTTGCTGTTGATCCTCGGATCAATGGGAGCCGCATTGCCCTCGAAACTGCCATTGCTAGGCATTCCGACGAACATCTCGCCTTTGATCGATCTCGATATTTTCTACCAGGACCAGATTGTAAATCACGCAAGTCTCGCTCTTGTTGTTGCTGCGCTGGCATGGTGGATGTGGCTGCCGCACTTACAGGAAAAAGATAAAAGGAAATGGACGAAGGTTCTTGTATCGGCAACAATTTTTTCAATTGTATTTTTTGGCCTTCATCTCTGGTCTCTGGCCGTTGTCTTCATTTTAATTATGAATTGGAAGCCTGCCTGGCTTGCAAGCGTGGTTTCAAAAATTCCGGTGACGCACATCGTTATCTACGGTTTATTGATGGTAGGCACGATTTTTATGCTGCTGACGCGTAATCCCTGGAATTTTGAGCGGGTTGAAAAAGTAAACGATGTGGTAACAACGGTAAAAGAACATGTCCCTCAGAACGGTATGGTTCTTGTTCTTCCGTTTCGTAATTTCACGGGTGAATTTATTCTGCCCGAGCGCGCAACATTTCTTGGTTGGGGCGAAAGCCAGTATCTCTTTTACAGCCCGCCGCTTGCCGAAGAAGTCTGGAAGCGGGCTGCCTTATTAGGGGTTCAGCCTGTCGAGAACGACCCGTCCTGCGCGGCATGGCTCTGGAAAACAATGTGCCGCCGCCAGTATTTTGCAGCCAGAGCAGGGGAATACAATCAAATCTGGCGCAAAAATATAAAAGAAATACGCGCGATCGCTCCTTCGCTTTCGCATGTGCTAATGCCTGAGCAAATGATCTGTGATGGCGACAAAATTATTGCACGTACCAATAGCCTTGCACTGGTATCTATTAAAGGAGTGGCGCGGTGTGCGGGATAGCCGGGTTCTCCGGCTTTAAGGGAGATTCAGCCGGCACTATCGCGCGCATGATAGACCGCATCGCCCATCGCGGCCCCGACGATGAAGGTATTTTGCTCGCCGGAAATACTGCCATCGGCATGCGCCGCCTTTCAATTATCGATATAGCTCACGGCAAACAGCCGATTACGCTGGACGATTTATCGATCGTTTTTAACGGCGAAATTTATAATCACGCCGATCTCCGCCTCGAACTCGAGGCGAAGGGATGTGTTTTTCAAACGCAATCGGATACCGAAGTCGTCCTGCAGGGTTATAAAATCTGGGGCGAGGACTGTCTGACACGGTTGCGGGGTATGTTTGCCTTCGCGATTTTTAACCAGCGTGATGAAAGTCTGTTTATCGCTCGCGACCGGATCGGCATCAAACCGCTTTATTATGCGCAAATTAACGGCCAGTTGATTTTTGCTTCGGAAATCAAATCCCTTTTGCAGCATCCCGATCTGCCGCGCGATGTCAATCCCGCTGCGATCGATGAATATTTATCCCTGCGCTACGTGCCGGGTCCGCAGACCTTATTCAGCCATATCAAAAAATTCCCTCCTGCGCATTTTATGGTCTGGCGGAAGGGCCAGGGCAGCCTTAAGCGTTACTGGACGCCCGGCAGCCAGCCTGCATGGAACGGCACCCGCGCCGAAGCGCAGGAAGCATTTGATCATGCATTTGATGAAGCCACGCGTATTCATATGCTCAGCGAACGTCCCGTCGGCGCGTTTTTATCAGGCGGCCTTGATTCGGCTGCCATAGCCTCCTCGCTGACCGGTCAATTTCCTCAGCAACTGAAGACTTTTGCCGTTGGTTTCGGCTGGGAAGGGGATGAATTATCAGATGCCGCTGCAACTGCAAAATTCCTGCGCACCGACCATTATGAAATAATCTGCGGTGCTGAAGACACATCGTTGCTCGGAAAAATTATCTGGAATCTTGATGAGCCTATCGGCGACGGCATCGTCCTGCCAATGTATCTTCTCTCCAGGCTGGCATCGGAAAAAGTTACAGTCGTTCAGAGCGGCGAGGGGGCCGATGAAATTCTGGGCGGCTATTTCATGCACCGCGTCATCAAATGGGCGTCCGTCTATTCCCGCTATGTGCCGGGACTGATCCAGTCAGGCGCGATCATGCCGCTGATCAAAGCCGTGCCCGCATCTCTCCTGAATCAAGCTTTCGATTATCCCGGCGAGCTCGGAGAAGCGGGAAAAAAGCGTCTTCTTGAATTTCTGTCCATCCTCGGTAAAAATTCAACCGCTGAGCAATACCGCTTCCTGATTTCCCTTTTTAGCGAAACCGACAAGCAATCTTTCTATACGCCTGAGTTCAGTAAACAACTGGCCTCTCATCGTAATGAAGAAAGCGCGCTGCTCGATTTCAACAATATGCTTGCGCTTCAGTTCGAGCATTGGCTGCCCGACGATATCCTCTGCAAGCTCGATAAAATGACCATGGCCCACTCTCTCGAGGGGCGGGTGCCCTATATGGACCATAAATTTGTGGAACTTGTTATGTCTATGCCGCCGGGCTATAAGATTGGCCCTAAGGGAAACAAGCTGTTATTGCGCAATTACTTAGCGAAAACCCGGGCTTCCGGGACGGCAAAAAGAAAGAAAAAACCTTTCTATATCCCTATAAATCAGTATCTTAACTCGGAACCTTTAAAGGGCATGGTCGCGGAGCTGCTGTCCGAAAGCGCGGTTAAAAAGCGGGGCCTTTTCCGCTGGGAAGCGATCCGCAATTTGCGGCAGGCCGCCGATCAACCCGGCTTCCTGTTCGGCAAGCAGATTTTCTCGCTGGCGATGTTGGAATTGTGGTACCGGATTTTCATTGATGAGGAGCAAGGCTGGTTATGATCGGCGTCGAAGAAGACAAGATGTGGGTTTCGTGGCAGGAAGCGGCCCCGTGCATTTATGACCGGATTTATTATTCCGGCAACCCGCTGGTCAGCAAGGTCAACAACGCGGGACATTGGTTGCTTGAAAAATCGTTCGGGTCTGATGTTCATTTCGACCGTGTGCTCGAAGTCGGCGCGGGCACCGGCTTCCATCTGGAGCAGGTCAAGCACACATTCAACGAATATATGATGACGGACATTTCTGCCGACCTTCTCGACAAGGCGCGCGTTCGTCATGCAAACCGCAAGAATGTTGGCTATGAAATCCAGGACGCGACCGCCCTTAAATATCCTGACAATTCATTTGACCGTCTGATCTCGGTTTATAATCTCGAGCACCTGCCCCAGCCTCACCGCGTGCTGCGCGAATGGCGCCGCGTGCTGAAGCCCGGTGGAATTATCAGCATTTCAATTCCATTGGATGGCGGTATTGCATGGCGCTTGGGCCGTTACCTGACAACGCGCCGGGCGTTCGCGCGCGAAGGTTTGGACCTCAATTATATTATCGCCCGCGAACATGTGAACCCGTCTTACAACCTGATTTCCCTGATACGGCATTATTTCTCCGACGTGCAGGAAACATATTTCCCGCTGCGCATCCCGATGGTGGATTTGAATCTGGTCTATAGCTGCAACATCAGGGTGAAATAATCTCATGAAAGCCGTCCTGCAAAATTTCAAAACAGGCGATATGGCGGTCGAGGATGTTCCTCCGCCAACCCTGAAGCCCGACGGCGTTTTGGTTTCGAATGTCGCATCGCTGGTTTCCGCAGGCACGGAAAAAGCGATTATTGAACTCGCCAAAATGAACCCGCTGCAAAAGGCGCGCGCGCGGCCTGACCTTGTCAAAAAAGTTTTGGCCAAGGCGGGGCAGGAAGGATTGCTCGCCACGGGCCGCATCGTGATGAATCTGGTCAGTGCGCCCTTGCCGCTGGGCTATTCCTGCGCCGGCATCGTAACGCAGACCGGCAGCCGCGTCGCCGATGTCGCGCCGGGTCAGCGCGTTGCCTGTGCAGGGCTTGGTTACGCCAATCATGCGGAAACAGTTTATATCCCGCGCAATCTTCTAGTTCCCATTCCGGACAATGTCTCTTTCGAAGAAGCGGCATTCGTAACTGTCGGCGCAATTGCCTTGCACGGTGTCCGTCAGGCTGAACTGACGCTCGGTGAAACCGTCGTCATCATTGGCATGGGCCTTGTTGGCCAGATTACGGCGCAGATCTGCGCCGCGTCCGGCTGCCGCGTGTTCTGCATCGATCTTGATCAATCCAAAGTCGATCTCGCCAGAACGCTGGGCGCCGATGACGGTGTTGCAGGCGGCGATACTGTCGCATTAAAGGGCGCCGTTATGGCTTTCACCAATGGCCGCGGCGCCGATGCAATCCTGATCACCGCGGGCACAAAAAGCAACGCACCAATCACGCTGGCGCCGGAACTCGCGCGCGACCGCGCCCGTGTTGTCGCTGTCGGCGATGTCGGACATGATGTTCCGCGTCGCGCTTATTACGAGAAAGAAATCGATCTTCGCCAATCACGCTCCTACGGTCCCGGCCGCTACGATCCGAATTATGAAGAAAAAGGCCGTGATTATCCGCTCGGCTATGTCCGCTGGACGGAAAACCGGAATATGGAGGCTTTCCTCGATCTCGTTGCGCGTGGCCGCGTACAGCTCAAGCCTTTGCTAACTCATCGTTTCGAAGTGGCCGAGGCGCAAAAAGCCTATGACCTTCTGCTCGGCGAAACCAAAGAGCCTTATATCGGCATATTGCTCGATTACGATCCGAATAAACCGAGAGCTGCGAGTGTCGAGGTTAAATCATCCAAGGCTGCTCGTAAAAAAGAAGGCGACATCGCGCTCGGCATTATCGGCGCGGGTCAGTTCGCGCAGGGCGTATTGCTCCCGGCACTTAAATCGGTGAAAGGCGTCAATTTCCGTTCATTCGCCACCGGCAGCGGCCTGACCAGCGTCAACGTCGCCCGCAAATACGGCGCGGTAGACTGCACATCCGATTACAATGAAATTCTGAATGACCCATCCATCGACGCCGTTCTCATTGCCACGCGCCATGATACGCATGCATCGATCGTCAGTGCAGCCCTGCGCGCCGGGAAACATTGTTTCGTCGAAAAACCGCTGGCCATTGCTCAAGTCGAGCTCGATGAAGTGGTGAAGGCGCAGAAAGAAAGCGGATGCATAGTGCTAACCGGCTTTAATCGGCGTTTCTCTACGCTGGCCGTTCGCCTGCGTAAGGAAATGAATGGCAATCGATTGGTCATGCAATACCGTATCAATGCCGGTTTCATTCCCGGTTCGCACTGGCATCAGGACATGGAGTCTGGCGGTGGCCGGATCATCGGCGAAGTATGCCATTTCATCGACATCATGCAGTTCATTTGCGGCGCTGATCCTGTTAATCTTTCAGTGAAAGCGATAACCGGCGGCAATTCCCCGTCCGATCCCGATAATATTGTAGTAAGTATCGCCTTCTCAGACGGTTCGGTTGGAGCAATCAGTTATATCGCTTCCGGCGACCCTGCCTTCCCCAAGGAAAGGGTGGAAGTTTACGGCGGCGGTAAAACCGGCGTCATCGACAACTGGCGCCGGTTGCTCATTCAGGGCCACGGCAAAAAAATCAGGCAACGCTGCTGGCTGCAGGCGGAAAAAGGCCACGCACAGGAAATGGCGGCATTCATTGAGAGCATAAAAAAAGGCAAGCCTGCAATCAGCTTCGAAAGCCAGGTGCTGACGACCAAGGCAACTTTTGCCATCCAGAAATCTCTGCGTGAGGGCGGTGAAGTTCAGGTAGGCATATGACAGAGGTCATCATGGATATTGAAAAAAAACAATCTTCCGGTGTCCGAAGAAATGATTTCCTGAGCGTTGCCCATGGCCGCCGGAATATCGCTGACATTATCCTTCTCCACGCAGCCGTAATTCTCTGGATGATTTTGGGCGTTAATTTGCTGTCTTTTTGGCTCTTTATTCCCCTGACGCTTGTGATGTGCGCCATACAGCAGCGCCAGTTGTCTGAATGGCTGCATGAAGGTGTTCATTACAACATTCACCCTTCGAGGAGCGTTAATGAATTTGTTTCCACATGGCTTTTGGCCGCGTTTTTCGGCCTGCCGCTGGGCTCTATGCGCAAGGCGCATTTCTCTCACCACGCAGCCGAAAATTTTTTTGATAACGGCGATATAGATACCGAATACGCCGCGATCCATCCGTATGGCTCGGTCTTCCTGGGATTTTTATCTGATCTGTGCGGCCTGACCGCGATGAAAGCCTATACGAGTGTTATCGTAACTCGTTTGAAAGAAACCGGCGAGCCGAAAGCGCCCGGTCAGTCCTGGATTGCATCGACGTTACGCACTTATACGCCTGTCTTGTCCGTGCAATTGATTTTGGTAACTGTCGCCTTTTTCACGGGCCATTTTTATGCATGGTTTCTGTATTACGTGGCTCTCGTAACGGTTTACCCGGTTCTTAGCCGTTTGCGACTTTATGCGCAGCATCTTGAAATTAATCCGGAAGGCCATGCGGTGCTGAGGGGAAGCGGCACGACGAGAACTCTCGATGCCAGCCTGCCCGAGAGAATGGTCTTCATGTCCCGCCTGATGCAATATCATTATGAACATCATGAATGGCCTAATTTGCCTTACCGGGCGTTGCATCACATTAATAAACCTGTTCCCGGCAATCATAATCGCTATGCCAGGTCTCATTTCGTAATTTTCAAGGCTTTGGCCAAAGGAATCAGGGCCCTATGATTTGTCCTGCATGCCATAGCAATTCTTCCAGTCTGGAAGTCAAAAATCCAAAGGACGTGGAATATTTTTCGGAACGTAAGGTCGATTCCTCATTCATGAAATGCAATCGCTGTGCCTCGTTGTTTCAACATCCATGGCCGAGTGCAGAGGAGCTGGGAACGCTCTATCCCGAGGATTATCAAAACTATACACGCAAGGATATCGCGCTTTTATCCAGATTTGTCGACATGCAGAACCGTGCCGTCGCCCGCAATTTTGTCAAAACCTTCGGTCAAAATATATCCGTTCTTGATTTTGGGTGTGGCGATGGCCGTTTTTTGCAATCCCTGCATGAAGAAGGACTCAAAGACCTGGTGGGATACGAACCTCACATGCGCGGCGACGGCGTCTATTCAAACGCAGGCTATGTTTTGGCAACCGATCTGCCTGCCATACAGGATAAAAGCTTTGACATCATCCGTATGAATCACGTTATTGAGCATCTCTCCAGTGTCGACGATACAATGCGCTCCTTGGCAAATCTCCTGGCCCCGGGCGGAAAAATTCTTGTTCAGACGCCAAACCCCGACACGCTGACACGTAAGATATTCAAAAAATTCTGGGGCGCGCTGCACTATCCTTATCACACGGTTTTATTCACTCCGGAAGGCATGAAGGCAGGCGCTGCACGCTGGAGCTTACGCGTCTCATCTGTGCAGGGCAGCGCCATGCCTACCGGCTGGTCCATGAGCCTTGAAAATATCCTCAAAACAGCAACCAAATCAAAGCGTCGCGGCCGCTTGCCCATTTACGGTTTTCTCGCGATGGGCGGCATGGCGATCAATATCATGGAAAAGGCGCTCGTGCCAAAACGCACGGCGATATTGGATTACGTACTCGAGGCAGGGCAATGAAATTCCTATTATTTTTAGCAGGCTCTCTGTTTGCCTGTGCCGGTATATATTTTCTTCGCCGGATAACATTCCCCGAACTCTCGGATATAACATTAACGCACATTGGACGCTTCATGCTCCAGCCCGATTTGTGGGTCGGAACTTTTCTCTACGGCTTGGCATTCCTGGTTTTTCTTGTAATCCTTAATCGGTATGAAGTTTCGTCAGCCGTTCCTTCTCTCCTAGGCACGTATCTGGTTACCGTTTCTATTTTTTCCATTCTGGTTTTTTCCGAAGCCATAACGGTCAATAAAGCAATCGCCTATGCGTTGATCATCGGCGGTGTATGGCTGCTGTCATGAATGTTTACCTGAGTCATGCCTATGCACAAATGCCGCGTCTCCTGTCGCGTATGGATCGCGAGGCGCCGTCAAAAACCTATGGCGCATTCGACCGTACATACTGGAGCTGGAAATTCACGGATTTTGCGGGTTCACGATTTCAGGAGGCCCTCTGCGCACTGACTTGGTTTTATACGACCCCGTTTCCCGGAAACATCTATAACGATAATGAACGTATACGTGAATGGATAATCGCAGGTTTCAAATATTGGCAATCGCTGCAACATGCTGATGGTTCTTTTGACGAAGCCTATCCATATGAGCGCAGTCTTGCTGCTACGGCATTTACCAGTTTCTATCTGGGTGAAGCATTTTTCAAGTTGAGCGATTCCTTGTCTGCTGAAGAATGCAACTCCATCCATAAAACTTTTTTGAAGGCGGGCGACTGGCTTTGCAAAAATGACGAGCATCACGGCGTTCTTTCAAATCACTTGGCCGCCGCCGCCGCCGCGCTTGAAATCATTGCGCGTATCGCGGGTGAAAGACGTTTTTCCGAGCGCGCAAAATATTTCATTAGCCGCATTTTATCATGTCAGTCGAGTGAAGGTTGGTATGAGGAATATGGCGGCGTGGATTTCGGCTACCAGACACATGGAACATTTTATCTCGCGCGTTACTGGCAACTTACACAGGACGCCCGTCTGCTTGAAAGCCTCAAAAAATCTATAAAATTCATATCCCATTTCATTCACCCTAACGGAACGCTGGGCGGTGAATATGGAAGCCGTAACACGAGTTTTTATTTTCCGGCCGGTTTTGAGATTTTATCGCTGCATTGCCCGGAGGCCGCAGCCATAGCTGTGTTTATGAGGAGTTCCGTTGCCGGACAGAGTGCTGCTGGCCTTGCCATGATGGATGCCTATAATTTTTGTCCGTTGTTGAACAATTATCTTTTCGCGTATGATGCCGCCAGTGAACTGAAAGCCATGCCTCTGCCGTTCAATTCGCCGGGGCATCATATTTTTCCAAAGGCAGGTTTGGTTGCGCATGTTACGAATGATTATCAGGCCATTTTTGCGCCCTCTAAGGGCGGCGTCCTGAAAATTTACGATATAAAATCGAAACGCCTCGTCTTCAGCGATTGCGGATATTGGAGCCGTATCGATAACCGCGTCGTCAGCAGCCAGAGTTTTTCACTCGAAAATCCGGTTGAATACGGAGTCGATAACATCTCCGTGAAAGCTGATTTTGTCCGTATGAATCAGAAAATCATGTCGCCGTTTTTGTTTCTTGGTTTCCGTGGTTTTATGATCACAATCGGCCGGCAGAAAAATCTTGCATTGTTCATTAAAAATCTTCTTGTCAAAACGCTCGTGAAAAAACGCAAGGCTGTCGATATCACGCTTGAGCGCAAGGTCAGTTTTTCCGCGTCATCCGTAACGATAGAAGACAGGCTAAATCACGGAAGTAGCATGAAAAAACCAGTTTTTCATCTGGATTCAAAATTTTCAACTATTCATATGGGATCGGCGCGTTATTATCAGCCCGACGAACTTGAGCCTCCGGCGCTTGCGCCGCCCGAAGGCGATAGCCGCAAATTTACATGGAAAGCTTCATGAAAATTTCAATCATATGTCCGTTTTATAATGAGGAAGCGATTATCGAAGCCGCGATTCAAAACATGGCCGCGCGCCTTGCGAGCTTGCAGCATGATTGGGAATTGATCGTGGTCAATGACGGATCACGCGATCAAAGCGCGGATTTCGTGCGCCGCGCTGCAGGAAAAAATCCCCGCATAAAAATCGCCGGCTATGAACAAAACCGCGGGCGAGGTTATGCTTTACGGCACGGCATCGGCCTGGCTGATGGCGATATCGTCGTGACAACTGAAATCGATCTTTCCTGGGGGGAGGATATCGTTCATCGTCTGACGGAAGCTTTTGAAAAACATCCTGACGCCGACATGATTGTGGCCTCGCCCAATCTGCCCGGCGGCGGTTACCGGAATGTGCCCTTGAAACGTGTTCTTATTTCCCGCATGGGCAATATGATCATCCGTATCGGCCAGGGCCGCGAAATGACGATGTATACAGGTATGACACGCGCGTACAAACGCGAGGCGTTTCTCAGCCTTCCAATAGACGAGGATGAAAAGGAATTCCATCTTGAGGTCGCCCAGAAGGCGCAAGCTTTTAATTTTAAAATCTATGAAATTCCCTGCATTCTTGAATGGAAAGACGAAAAACTTTCACGCCCTGGCGCTGCACAGCGCAAAAGTTCAAGCAAAATCCAGAAGTTGATCCGCACGCATATGGTTTTCGCCGCCGCTGCCGCGCCATTCCGTTATATTTTGCCGCTCAGCCTCGGGATGATCGGCATTTCCATTCCTTTCGGAATCTGGGCGATTGTTAACCTTCTGACCGGTCAGCCTTCAGCGCTTGTTTTGATTACGGGCATGATGCTGTTTCTGATTGGCTTTGTGGCCTTTGCGATTGGAATGCTAAGCTACCAGAACCAGCTTATTCAACGCGACCTCTGGCGCATTCGCAGCGAATTGATGCAGCGAAAAGACTGATTATTTCGCTTTGGCTGATTTGCCCTGCGCGCCTTTTACCTGGCTAATTCTCTCACGAAAATAGGAAGTGAAATCACCAAGCTGCGAAAGGCGAGCCTTTTCGTGATCATCATTGACAAAATTATTACGTCCGGGCTTTTTCAGCATCAGAGAATAATAATCCATCCGCATAGAGCCTTTGATCAGAGCTGAAATATAATCAAGGCAGGACTTCTCATCGTAACGGTAATTCTGTAGATGATTTTGAATGAAGCCTGGCAGGTCGAGCGGATTGGCGCAGAAACGCACCATGTGATCGGGCAGGGCGGCATATTCCGTGTGGCCGAAAGTGATAACCGGTTTTCCGCAAAGAGCGGCCTCCAGCCCGATTGTGCCCGAAATGATGGCAATCAAATCAGCTTTCTGGATAATCGACGCGGCGCGCAGGGCGGCATCCGCCAAAATGACATTTGGAATATTCAAAAGCTCGTCATAGAAGGAGTAATGACGATAACCCGCCGCGCGCGGGTGGTCTTTCACAACCAAACGCATGCCCGGCGGAAGGCTTGCCGCTATCTGACGTATAAGGCTGAGTTGCTTTTTAACGTAGTTTTGCGCATAAACCTGCAACGCCACTTCCGGCTCAAAATGCAACGGAAAAAAGGCGAATGGCGGAGATATTTTATCCAGCCTGTCCGCATATCTGGAATTTTTTTTAAGCTTATTATTCTGGATTAACCCGCGCAGCGGCGTTCTGATCCATGCATAAAACCACATAACCACGCCGGAAGGATCGTGATGATCGTTACGAAACACTGGATTGAACAAATTTTCAATCTCGACCTTGAGTGCATAAATGGTCTCTTTTATGAAACGTAATGAATTTTTTTTGATTTTCTCAAAATTAAAGGATTTTTCTTTTCTTTTCAGGGTGCCTTCATAAACAAGGCCCTGTTTCTGAATGGTTTCCAGTATGGCTCTGGCTTTTGCCAATGTCTTATCATCGAATTTTCCATTCGTGTAAAGCGCCCTGAAATGATCCGATAATCCCAGAAGTCTGTCATGCAGGGCCTGGTAGTTTTCAATCCGTACAGATCGTAAAATGAGAGTGGGGACACCCGTTTTCTCCGCCTGCTTGAACAGCAAATATTCCCCGAAAGTAACGGGAACGAACCCGACAAGAAGGTCGGGTTTGAGCTTATTCCAGAAAGATTCAATTTCTTTCTGCGCGGTGCTGAGGATGGATTGAATGAAGACTTCATCAAACCGCGGCTCGGGGTCGTCGGTATAGGTGCATTTCCATCCGAAGGTCAGACGCCGGTCGGCGATAGCGGCTTCGCGGTTGAAATCACCATATGAAACAGGCGCCGGATTCTTGCGCGCAAGATCTACAATCTCCCACTCTTTTAAAACAGGGGCAAAACGAAGGAACGGAAATTGTTTGCTGATAGCCTTAAATGAACGCGCATGAGAAGTATAAAAGCCGGCATGCTCAAAAGCATCCGGCATAAGTTGCAATATATCTAGGAAAAATTTTAAATTTGAACCCTGCGTCGAGAATATGACGTTCATCGCTACGCCGCGCTTTTGAATATGCCCCAGCGTTCAAAATCGCCTTCATGTGCGGAAAGAAGCGTGGGTTTTTCTTGTTTGTCCGACAGGAACTGATCCGTTGCAAGGCGCGCGCCCGGAAATTTCAGCGAGAAATATTCATCCAGGAAAACCATGGCGCCGGATACCATCCGCGGCCAGCAAAATCCAAACGTCTGCATATAGCCGTCATATAAATCGCAATCCAGCATCACACCCATGATTTTTTCCGGTTTTTTCTGGCTGGCTGTCATGGTCTCTGAAAACGGGCCTTGCATCAGGATAAGATTATCCAGTCCTAAAATTTTAGCTTTCTGTTGGATGCTTTGCAGGCTGGTGTCTGAAAAATCCCCCGACGTGGAAATATTTTTTGGCGTTACGCTCTGACCCAATAGGGCCTCCCGCCACGCAATATTCTTTTTTACATCACCGTAATGTTCGGCAGTTATGCGCTTTTCCTGGAAAAGCCTGTCGAAATTCTTGAAATCATCCTTTGGATTTTTCTCCGGCACGAAACCTGAGAACGTATCAAAACCATAAACTTTCTTATCAGAGCCCAATTCCTTCAGAAACAGGGCCAGCGCCAGCGCGCTACGGCCGCGAAAGACACCGGCTTCGACGAAATCGCCATCCATGCGTTTGTGATTTTCGCGGATGAAATCGAAATAAGTTTCAAACGGGCCGGGGCGGTTATAGTTATAAAGGCCCAATACGCCGAATTCCCAATCTTTCGTAATCTTCATAAAAATTCTTCGTTTCTAATGCTGAAATTTCAATATTTAATGACACGGAAGCCGCATAATAACAAGGCAATCCGTGATAAAAAACATCGAAACCAAAAATATTGATCCCAGTTAAGATATTGATTGAATTAAATAATTATCAATATAAATTACCCGACATCCAGAATGTTGTTGATACGGTTCAGATAGGCCTGTCCGCTCGCCCCTTTATTAATGCCCGCTTCCTGTTCCACCAGCTGCGCGCGCTCTCTCCGCTTTTCATCCGGGTTTTTAAGCGCATGGTTGATGAACTGGATGAGCTGATCGGCATTGAAGGCGCGGTATGTCGCCCCGTAATCATATATCCGCAAAATATGCTCGGCTTTGTATTCCGAAATATCAAAATCATAAGTGTCATTAACCCAGCGGCCATATTCAATATTTATCGCCGGCCGGTCAAAGATGGCGGATTCGATCATAAAAGTGGACACGCTGGAAAGCGTTACATCGCAATGCGCAAAGCATGAAGCCTGCAGGCGGCTGTCGGATTCATGATAAAGAAAATTTTGCTCCTGATACATGGTTTCCGGTTTGCTGAAATGCAACCCTGGAACAGAACGGAACGGTGCAATGAATTTTTCGAGATCGTCTTTCTTCAACTGTTCGCCGTCATAAGAAGGGTGTTGGCGGATAAGAATTTGAACGGGGACATCAAATTTCCGGTTTTTCAAACTGTCTGCAAGAAGAGCTATAAGATTTTTATTCCCTTCATGATAGCTCCAGGAATTAAGGGCAACAAAAACAGTTTTGTAACCTGCTTTCAGGCCCATTTCCTGAAGAAACTGTTCCTTGGTGAAGATATAATCTTTGGAGAAAAAATTGTCCCACACCGGCGAGCCTTCGGCCCATACGCGGTTTGATGGAAAACCCAGAAAATCGATCGCTTCCTGGCGCGATGGTTCGTTCCATACGATCATGTGATCGGAAAATAAAAACGGATATCCTTTTGACGATGTTTTATCCCAGCTCTGTATTGCTACAAGCGTCTTAATATTATTTTCGCGTGCTTCCGTCAGAAAAATGCCATCCTGCTCCTGTCCGAACGTGGCTGCTATGGTCAAATCGGGTTTTACATCTCTCAAAATTTTGCCAAAAGGATTTTCCGGCTTCGTCAGCATGTAAATCCAAGCGATCAGTTTCCGAAGGGGCGGGAACAGAGAGGCGATCTGTGAAAACCACACGATAATAAAACGTGGCAAAGATTCCTTTATGCCTTGTTCCCGGGCCTTCTTTATAAATGCGCTACGATGAAAAGAGGCCGAGCGGTTGATGTGGGATCCTTTGCTGGCATAGGTCATGCTGAAGATATGAACACAAAAACCATGGATTTTTTCGCGGATTTTTGAAGTAAAATAAACCTCGTTTTCCCGGTAACTCAGGATCGCGGCATTTTCACCTAAATGATTCTTGAGTGTCTCAGTCAGATTTCCCGGGCACAGAATGGACACATCATATTTTTGCGCGAGCGATGCCAGCAATCCCGTCATCAGCCAGAGGCGGAAATCATAAAAGCGGTAACAGAATATAAGAATCTTCTTTTTTTGCATGATTTTAATGCGAAAAATGCCCATACGTTATGTCGTCTTTAACCGAGCAGTCAAATCCCCATGCCTTGAGATAAAAACTCATAGGCGCTCGCCCGGCAAATTCTTCTATTTCCACGCAGATGATAGTGGAGGAAATCCGCTTGAGCTCGCTAATATAATTTTCAAGCTCGACAACATGCATAATATGCGTGAAATGGCTGCTGACAAAAACAATATCAAAATGCCGGTCTGAAAATTTTTTCAGATACTGGGATTGGATGACATCCGCGCATTCAAAATCAGCTTCCTTCAGATAATCAAGTCTTTTTGCGCTTTTTATGGCAGGAGCATATATATCTGCGCCATGGATTTTCGCGCCGTAATGATCTGCAAAATTGAATAACAACCCGCCGCAATTGCATCCCGGTTCGAAAACGCTAAAACCTTTCTTGGTAGGTACCTGAAAATTAAGCGCTTTCAACTCATTGAGATACTCGCGCAACAGCTGCGCGCTGCGATAAAAATAAAACTGCTGAACATTAATTTCCTCTTCCGAAAGGGAAAAGCCGATCAGGGATACGCCACAAAATTTAAAACGTACGACTTTTCCGAATTTGGCCCAGCCCACGGAGAGATTCTGCTCGCGCCGTTCTATTTTTTCCCGGACGGCGTCGCCAAGCCGTTTTTCTTCATAATGGCACAGGGGCAGGCGGCCGCACTTGCTTAAAAAACTGGCTATGCCGGATTTTGGATAAAGCCCAAAAGCCCATAATTTACGTGCAACGCTTTTTATGGACAAAATCACGTAAGCCCGGAAATTTTCTTAAAAACATTTTTATAGGCATTGGCGGCATGCGTAATCAAAAAACGCTCCCGGTTGCGGGCGATTTTCTCCGCCAGTTCATGATGACGTTGTCTCAAAACGTCAAGCATGCCATTCATATTCGCCGGATCGAAGGCAACACCAAACGGCCTGCCGATTTCAGCCGCGCCGCCGCCGTCAACGTCATAAATAACCGGCAGGCCGTAAGCCAGCGCCTCGATGAGGGCATTGGGGCAGATATCGTTTTCTGAAAGCTTCAGGTAATAATCGGCATCGCGCATATAATTCGTAATTTCTTCATGCGAAATAGTCCCGAGCGTTTTGACTTTACGTTTATCTACATTTTTATGCCATAGGCCGGCGTGAACAACTTCCACGCCTGGCAATTCCGAAAGCTGCGCGATAAGTCCCAGTCTTTTACTGGGGTTGCCTGAAAAAGAGGTGGCAAGAAAACGGATCGGCTGATCCGCCGATAATGCTCTGCGCGGCGCCTGCTTGCCTTTCTCGGCAAATAATAATGGTGCGCCGTTATAAATAATTGCACTGCTTTGTGTAGGGCCGCAGAACTCTTCAAAGAAATTCTTTTGATACTCACTTTGATATATGACGAAGTCAGCGGTATTGACGCGGTATTTGACAATATTGTCTTTCGTCCGGTCCGGCCAATCCAGAAAGTAAGGGAGCTTGGCTTTATATCTCGAATGCTTGCGCAGGTTGATGGCGCGCACCAGAGTTTTGGCATGGGGGTAAAGCCGTTTGATTTTTTGAAAATCCTGAATCGTGTAAATGCGGCTGTTTTCTGCGGGACCGGAATTTACCTGGTTGAAAAAAATAATATCGGCATGCGGCGGATTGTCTTTTGGCTCGTCTTTGAGCGGTCTGAAAACCATATCGTCTTGTTCGGACAATTGATTAAGCAAAGCGCGCCAGAAATTATTTCCGCCGCCCCAGGGCATATCGGTCGGGTGATAGGTTGAAACGATTTGCAGGGGCGCATTCATAACGGACGCTCGCAAAAGGGTGAATTCGGGCTCACAGAGTGTCCATAACGCCAGCCTCTGTCAATAACCGCGGCCAACCAGTTTATATATTATGAAAAATATAACGCGCTGACTTAGCGGGCATTCACAATGGCATAGAGGTCTGTCGCGGCAACCGGCTTCACCAGGTGATGATGAAAACCTGCCTCTTTTGAACGCCGCCTGTGCTCTTCCTGACCCCAGCCCGTCTGCGCGATAAAAACCGCTTCGGTTAAATGAAGCTGTTCCTGCATGATCCTGCAGACCTCATAACCGTTCATGTCCGGCAATCCGATATCCAGCAATACGACTTCCGGGCTGATCTGGCGCGCCATCTCTATGGCATCCGGCCCGTTAAATTTTAAATAAACCTGATGTCCTTCCATCTCCAGCATCCAGCCCAGAGTTTGGGCGGAATCCTGATTGTCATCGACAATCAGAATGCGCAGAGGCTTTTTAGTCTGTGTAGCGGCATGGCCTTTAAATGGTGTGACGTTATTTTTCTGCTTCGTGATCGGAAGCGTCACTGTAAAGGTGCTGCCTGAATTCAACCCGTCGCTCCTGGCCTCTACAATGCCTTTTTGCATTTCAACAAGACTTTTAACAAGCGTGAGTCCGATGCCAAGCCCGCCTTCGCTGCGCGTCAGGGAACTGTCCACTTGTGTAAAAAGATCGAATACCGTCGGCAACTTCTCCGGCGCGATGCCGATGCCCGTATCTTTAATATGAACAAGAACGTAATTATTCGATGGTTCGATCGCCACGGTAATAAGTCCGTTATGATCCATGTATTTCGCAGCATTATTGAGAAGATTGGAAAATACCTGCGAAAGTCTTACGAAATCCGCCCTGACAAGAACTGGTTTGCCTGTCGCTTCAATTTCAATTGTATGATTTTTCTCATTGATGAGCGGCCGGGCCGTCTCGACGGCGCTTTCGATCACATCCGTAAGCGAAACATTCTCCATATGCAGGTCTATTTTGCCGCGGGTGATACGGGATACATCCATCAGGTCATCGACGAGCCTGACCATATGCTGCAATTGCCGGTTCATCATCTTGTGAGCCATTGCCGCCATATCCGGCTTCAAATCCGAAATTTTTAACAGGTTTAATGCGTTTTGAAGCGGGGCGAGGGGGTTGCGCAGTTCATGCGCCAAAATGGCAAGAAATTCATCCTTGCGCCGGTCGGATTCCTCCGCTGCTTCGCGTTTTGCACGCTCTTCAGCCTGTGCCGCCGCCTGCTGACGCATCTGGAAAAGTTCAATGAAAATCTTGACTTTAGCCTTGAGCACTTCCGGGACCACGGGTGTGGGCAGATAATCCACTGCGCCGCTCGCATAGCCTTGCGCGATATTGAACTCGTCATTAAAGGCAGTCAGGAAGATAATCGGCGTCTTCGCGGACTTCTTGCGGCTTCGAATAAGCGTTGCCGTTTCAAATCCGTCGACGCCGGGCATGTTAACGTCCAGGAGAATGACGGCGAATTCATGCTTTAAAACCAGCTTGAGTGCTTCTTCACCTGATTGCGCGACAATCAGATTATGCTGTAAGTCTTCAAGAATTGTCCGGTAAACCAGAATTTTTTCCGGCAAGTCGTCGACAATCAGGATATTCACCGCGTTAGGATCTATCGCGGTCTCTTTAGAGCTTGCGGTTTGTTCGTTGTATTTTACCGCTTGTACCATCGCGTTTCCTTTAACGATGCAGCCATGCGCGAAGCACTGTCATCATCTGGTCGATATCGACGGGCTTGGAAAGATAGTCCCATGCGCCGGCTTCAATGCATTTCTCGCGGTCGCCTTTCATGGCTTTTGCCGTGACGGCGACAATCGGCAGATTCTTCAACCTTGAAATCTTCCTGATTTCACGGATGGTTTCCATACCATCCATTTCCGGCATCATGATATCCATAAGAACGATATCGACATCGGGATCGTCTTGCAATACCCGTATCGCCTCGCGCCCGCTGTCAGCGGACAATATATTCATGTTGTGTTCTTCAAGGACGCTGCTCAGCGCAAAAATATTACGGGCGTCATCGTCGACCACGAGAAGCTTTTTGTTGGCCAGGACTTTGCCTGACTGGTGTAAATCGAGAATTTTGTTGCGTGCCGCCTGCGGCATATTTGCCACCTTCTGATGCAAGTGAAGGGTGACTGTATCCAGGAGCCTTTCAGGAGAATGAACGCGGCGGATCGGGCGTTTTTCACCGATATGTGCCCACGCTTTAGCGTCAATATCATCACTTCCGTACACGATAATGGGTGTGCGCGTGCTGAGAGCGCCATCGGATGAATTCTCTGTATCTTTCGTGTCATTTATTTTTTCAACCACATCGGCCATATCCGTGCCCGTGACGATGCAATCGAAATCATCGGTCTTAAGCGCTTTACGCGCCGAGCGGAGATTCTTGGCTACGGTGATTTTCGTTTCACTATCCGCAATGCTGTCTTCGATCTCGCGCCGTGTGCTCTCGTCGGATTCAATGACCAGGATTTTTCTTTCCTTCGTTCCGAAATCGGCAATCTTTCTCAAAAGATCTCCCAGCAGGTCCGAACTTTGCAGTGGCTTTGTAACAAAAGTCAGCGCGCCGGAATCAAGGGCGCGGTCGCGCGATTCATCGGTTGAAATAATGCAGATCGGTATATGACGCGTATTGGTATCGTTTTTCAGGCGTTCAAGCACGCGCCATCCCTGCATATCGGTCAGGTAGATATCGAGCAGGATGGCGTCGGGCTTGTAATCTTGGGTCATGGCCAGCGCCGCCGCGCCAAGCGATGTTACCAGGACTTTGTATCCTTGGGCCCTTGCCGTATCCATCATGAAACGCGCAAAGCCAAGATCATTCTCAACGATCAACAGGACGCGGTCATCCGATTGTATGAAATCGCGGTCATCTCCGACCTCATTAACCAGCGAACCCGTTTCAGGATTGGAGAAAATGGTATCCAGCACATCGCTGTCGTTTGTTTCTTCTGCTGTCGGAGCCTTCGCTGGAATTTTATTTTGTTCGATAGTGCGGATGATCTGCGCGTCGCCGGCAACATTCTTGCGGCGGGGGGAGTACGTAACGGGAAGATATAATGTGAACGTGCTGCCGCCGCCCGGCCGTGATACCAGCTTGATTTCGCCGCCCAGAAGGCGTGAAAGCTCGCGGCTGATGGCAAGGCCGAGGCCCGTGCCTCCATATTTGCGGCTTGTTGAGCCGTCCGCCTGCTGGAAGGCTTCGAAAATAATGCGCTGTTTGTCAGCGGCAATGCCGATTCCGGTATCTGCAACCGAGAAGGCGAGAACGTCACTGGCGCGTTTGAGGTCTTCGTTATCCGTGCTCCATCCTTCATGGGCTGTTTCCACCGTAAGCGTAACCTGGCCCTGATGTGTGAATTTGAAGGCGTTCGAGAGCAGGTTTTTAATAATTTGCTGCAGCCTCTTGGCGTCCGTAACCATGAATTGGGGCAGATCCGGGGCAAAATGAAGCAGGAAGTCGACGTTTTTCGATTCCGCAACGTGTTTGAATGTACGCGCGACATAGCTCTGGAGGTCTTCGAGCTGCAGTTCGCTGCTTTCCACCACTACCGTGCCGGATTCTATTTTTGAAAGGTCGAGAATGTCGTTGATCAGCATCAGCAGGTCGTTGCCCGAGCTGTGAATGGTCTTCGAGAAATCCGTTTGCTTCGGCGTCAGGTTGCCTTCCGGGTTTTTGCTGAGCTGATCGGAAAGGATGAGCAGGCTGTTCAGCGGCGTACGCAATTCGTGCGACATGTTGGCAAGGAATTCCGACTTGTATTTCGATGTGAGGGCGAGCTGCTTTGCTTTTTCTTCAAGTTCCTGACGGGCCTGTTCCACTTCGAAGTTCTTGCGTTCCACTTCCTGGTTTTGTTCGGCCAGCAGGTGCGCTTTTTCCTTCAATTCTTCGTTTGTCTGTTGCAATTCTTCCTGGCGGGTCTGGAGCTGCTGGGCAAGGGATTGCGATTGCGTCAACAGACCTTCCGTTCTCATGTTCGCTTCGATCGTGTGAAGAACGATACCGATGGAATCTGTAAGCTGGTCGAGCAGGGCCTGGTGCGATGGGTTGAATCCTTCGAACGAAGCCAGTTCCAGAACGCCCTTCACCTGGCCTTCGAAAATCAGCGGCAGGACGAGAACGCTGCGCGGATTTGCCTTGCCAAGGCCGGAAGCGATCTTGATATAGCCTTTGGGCACGTTATCGAGAACGATTTTTCTTTTCTCAAGCGCGCACTGGCCGATGATGCCTTCGCCCATGCCGATCTGCTTGCCGATCTGCTCCTTGCCTTCCGAGGCGAAGCTGGCGAGCAGCTTGAGATAGCGATTTTCTTCCGGCCCTTCAAGAACATAGAATTCTGCCTGTTGTGCCGACACCACCGGGCAAAGCTCGGACAAAACAGTACGCCCGACGTTCGTCAGATCGCGCTGACCCTGAAGCATCCGCGAAAACTTGGCGAGATTTGTTTTCAGCCAGTCCTGCTCCATGTTTTTCTGCGTCGTGTCACGCAGGTTGCGGATCATCTCGTTGATCGTGTCTTTAAGAACGGCGACTTCACCCTGCGCGCCGACAGTGATCGATCGCGTCAGGTCGCCTTTCGTAACCGAAATGGCGACCTCGGCGATGGCGCGGACCTGGGTCGTCAGATTCGCGGCGAGCTGGTTGACGTTTTCCGTGAGGCCTTTCCATGTGCCCGAGGCACCTGGCACTTTCGCCTGACCGCCCAGCTGTCCTTCGACACCGACTTCGCGGGCAACGGTCGTCACCTGGTCGGCAAACGTCGTTAGCGTGTCGATCATCGAGTTAATCGTGTCGGCAAGCTCGGCGATTTCGCCTTTCGCTTCCACGGTCAGTTTGCGTTTCAGGTCGCCGTTCGCGACCGAGGTCACGACTTTCGCGATACCGCGCACCTGGCCGGTGAGGTTGTCGGCCATCATGTTGACCGAGTCCGTCAGGTCTTTCCATGTGCCGGAGACGCCCTCGATTCGGGCCTGACCGCCGAGCTTTCCTTCGGTGCCGACCTCCCGCGCGACGCGCGTCACCTCGGCGGCGAAAGAGTTGAGCTGGTCGACCATCGTGTTGATTGTATTTTTAAGTTCAAGGATTTCGCCTTTGACGTCGATGGTGATTTTTTTCGACAGGTCGCCCGCGGCAACGGCTTTCGTAACGTCCGCGATGTTCCGCACCTGGCCGGTGAGGTTACCGGCCATGGAGTTAACTGATTCCGTAAGGTCTTTCCATGTTCCGGCAACGCCCGCCACGTTCGCTTGTCCGCCGAGTTTTCCTTCGGTGCCGACCTCCCGCGCCACGCGCGTCACCTCGGCGGCGAAGGAGCGGAGCTGGTCGACCATCGTATTGACCGTATTTTTAAGTTCGAGAATTTCGCCCTGCACGTCGACCGTAATCTTGCGCGATAGGTCTCCGTTGGCGATAGCCGTGCCGACTTCGGCGATGTTCCGCACCTGGCCCGTCAGGTTACCGGCCATCATGTTCACGGAATCCGTGAGGTCTTTCCATGTACCCGCGACGCCTTCCACGTTCGCCTGTCCGCCGAGTTTTCCTTCGGTGCCGACCTCCCGCGCGACCCGCGTCACTTCCGACGCGAAGGAGGAGAGCTGGTCCACCATCGTGTTGATCGTGGCTTTCAATTCGAGAATTTCGCCCTGCACGTCGACCGTGATTTTCTTCGAAAGGTCGCCGTTCGCGACCGCCGTTGTAACGTCCGCGATGTTTCGCACCTGGGCTGTAAGGTTTCCAGCCATGGAATTCACGGAATCCGTCAGGTCTTTCCACGTACCGGCTACGCCTTCCACGTTCGCCTGTCCGCCGAGTTTTCCCTCGGTGCCGACCTCCCGCGCGACCCGCGTCACTTCCGACGCGAAGGAACGGAGCTGGTCCACCATCGTGTTGATCGTGTTTTTAAGTTCGAGAATCTCGCCTTTGACGTCGACGTCGACTTTCTTCGACAGGTCGCCGCCGGCGACGGCCGTGGCGACCTCGGCGATGTTCCGCACCTGGCCCGTAAGATTACCGGCCATCATGTTCACCGAATCTGTCAGGTCTTTCCATGTGCCGGCAACGCCCTTGACTTTCGCCTGTCCGCCGAGCTTTCCTTCGGTGCCAACTTCCCGCGCAACCCGCGTCACTTCGGAAGCGAACGATCCCAGTTGCGCCACCATCGTGTTGATTGTTTTCGCAGTGCGCAGGAATTCGCCTTGCAACGGACGGTCGTCAATCTCAAGCGCCATGGTCTGCGACAGGTTACCTTGCGCAACCGATCCGATAACCCGCGCTGTTTCTGAAATGGGGTGAACAAGGTCTTCGATAAGCTCGTTGACGCATTCAGTTGAATCGCGCCAGAAGCCTTCGACATTCGGCAGCGATAATCTTTGGCTGAGCTTTCCTTCTTTACCGACTGTGCGGCTGAGGCGGGCAAGTTCGTTTGCCATGCGCTCGTTAATCTCGATCACTTCATTGAACGCATCCGCAACTTTCCCCGCGACGCCTTCCCATTCTACAGGCAGGCGTACGCCATGTTGGCCTTTTTTCATGGCGATGAGCGCGTTCAAAAGCACGCTCATTTCGCTGTCGTGATCGGCGACGTTCTTCTCAAGAAGCGCGACGTTTGCCATTTAAATCCCTGTTCAAATATTTTTTGTAGACAGGAATATTTTCGCAGCAACCCTTTGTAAGTAAATAGAAATATTTTTTATTTTATAAGGAACCAAGTGCCTGTTTCGGGCGTTTTGGTTTTTCGCGTTGCTTGGGGCAGGGGTTAAAAAAGAGGGCATTTTGGGTTGCCATGGCGAAAGCTCTTACATAAGGTGAATTCCTTAAAAAGAAAAAGAGCGGAAAATGCCTGATAGCGTGATACCGGAAGATGTGCGTGGATTCATCTCCAAAAATATAGACTCCATCGCCCAGCTCGAAGGGCTTCTTCTCCTGCGCGCCAATCCAGCCGTACAATATAATGTACGCACGATCGCCGAGCGTCTGTACATCAGTAACGAAGAGTCTGAATGGCTTCTTCATGATTTGCAGGAGAATGGATTGATCGCAAAAAACGAATCATCTGAATATTTTTATCAGCCACAGTCAGCCGAACTGCTAACCATGGTTGAGAAACTCGCTGATATTTACAGCCGTTACTTGCTGGCAGTCACTCATTTTATACATTCTAAATCTAAATCCAGGGTCCAGGAATTCGCGAACGCATTCAGGATCAGGAAGGACAAGGATTAAATGGCAGGCGTTATATACGGACTGTGTGCGCTGACGGCATTTTTATGCGCCTGCTTTTTACTGCAGGCCTACAAGCAGAGCCATTATAAACTGCTGCTTTGGGGCGGCCTCTGCTTTGTCGGCCTGACGCTTAACAATATCCTGGTAATCGGCGACGAACTTATTTTTTCGACGATTGATCTGTCGATCTGGCGTGTGGCGACGGCGTTGGTTTCCATGTGCGTGCTTTTATATGGTCTTATATGGGATACGGAGTAGACAATGATTAATTACATGATGCTCGGCGCCGTCGCGCTTTCCTGTTTTATCGCCAGCCTGTTTTTCCTGCGCTTCTGGAAGACGACGCGCGACCGGTTTTTCCTGTTCTTCTCGCTGGCGTTTTTCATTGAGGGCGTAGGGCGCGTATTGCTCGGCGTGATCAATTATTCCGGCGAGGAGGAGCCGTTTTTCTATCTCATCCGCCTGTTCTCCTTCCTCGTCATTCTGTTCGCAATCATCGACAAAAACCGAATCAGGCGAATCGGCGAGAGAAATTAAAGCCATTCACTGCGGCTGTGGTTTTAACAAAAAACAATCATGGGAAGATGAATTGGGAAATGTCCCAATGAAATCAGTCGGAAAATTTTCTGCGATTTGAAGATATATTGCATAGCACAAAAATTTTTAAAAAACAAGACTTGTTCTCCATTCCGCTTTTTGCAAACTCCCGCACAGTTGTGATCAAAGCTCTTAAGGAGGGTATATGAAATTCACACCTGTCAGTCCGCCCAACACCGGTCCGTCCATCAACAGGCCGCCCGTGTCCGGCTCGTTTTTAATGTTATCCGTAACCGCTTTGGCGGTTTTTTTTATGCCTGGAATTGCCCATGCGCGCGATAAAATCCACATTGTCGGCTCTTCCACGGTCTATCCGTTCGCAACCACGGTCGCCGAGGAATTCGGCAATACCACTGATTTTGCTTCGCCAATCGTTGAGTCTTCCGGCACTGGCGGCGGTCTGAAACTGTTCTGCTCCGGTGTCGGCGACGATTTCCCCGATATCGCCAATGCATCGCGCGCTATCAAGGATTCCGAGCGCGGGCAATGCGAAAAGAACGGCGTCAAGGACGTCACCGAGATCAAGATCGGTTATGACGGCATCGTTCTGGCGAACGCCAAAAAATCCTTCCAGTTCGATCTGACCAAAGAGCAGATTTTCAATGCTCTGGCCAAAAAAGTCGTCAAGGACGGCGCGCTTGTGGCCAACCCTTACAAGAACTGGAACGAAATCGATCCGTCTCTTCCCGCTGAAAAAATCGAAGTCTACGGTCCGCCGACAACTTCGGGAACGCGCGATGCTTTCGTCGAGCTGGTCATGGAAAAAGCATGTGTCGGCCTCGCTGAATTCAAAGCCGCCTTCCCGGACGATGACGCCCGGAAAAAAGAATGCCATCTCATTCGTGAAGATGGTCATTACATCGAGGCAGGCGAAAACGATAACCTGATCGTGCAAAAGCTTCGCAGCAACGAGCACGCTCTCGGAATATTCGGATACAGCTTCCTCGAGCAGAACGCCGACGCAGTGCATGGGGCGAAAATCTCGGGCGTGGCCCCGGCTTACGCGGCCATCGCCGACGGCAGCTACAGCATCTCCCGTCCGTTATTCATCTACGTGAAAAACGCGCATATTGGCAGTGTTCCGGGTCTTGCGGAATTTGCCGAGGAGTTCGTCAGCGAAAAAGCCGCCGGCGATGAAGGCTACCTGGCTGTGAAAGGGCTGATTTCTCTGCCGAAAGCGGAACTGGTCGAAATGGAAAAGCGGGTGGCTGCTTTATCCTCTGCGGCCAAGTCCAACTAGCCTATAATTCAATGGAATCGATTTTATGAGGAAAACGCATATGAAAAAACTTCTCTTAACTTCGGCGATGGTGATGCTCGCCAGCACACCCGCCTACGCCGGCAAGCAGATGAGTATGGAAGAAATGCAGGCGGCGCTCGAAAAGCTCTCCGGCAAGGTTGAAGAGCTGAGTGCCACGGTGCAAAGCCAGAACCAGATCATCGAGGCGCAGAAAACCCGGATCGAATCCCAGGATGCGAAACTGGCTTCGATTTCACCTGCTGCGGGTGGAGATGATGAAGTCAAGATCAAGATGGGTAAAAACCTGAAGATCGAGTCGGCTGACGGCAAATATTCCTTCCAGCCGCTGGGCCGTGTGCATCTTGATTTCACGCACTTTCAGGATGACAAAAAAGACCATCCGGACGGGGCGAATTTCCGCCGCGCCCGTCTTGGTTTCCGCGGCGATCTCGGCGAGGACTTTAACTACAAGGCCGAGCTCGATTTCGGCGGCGAGGCCGTCAACTTCAAGGAAGTTTACTTGGCCTACACCGGCTTTGAAGTCACCGATTTCTGGCTTGGGAACTTTAAGCCGCCGCTAGGTCTCGAGCAGAACACCAGCAGCAACTACATGGAGTTCGTCGAGCAGGCGCCCGTCACCACGGCTTTCACCCGTGATGAAATCATTGGGTTCGCGGCGAAGGGCGGCGGTGAAAACTGGTCGCTCGCGGGCGGCATTTTCAACGAAGACGCAAGCGCGAATACGACAGACGACGAAAGCTGGTCGTTCGACGCGCGCGGCTCCGTCGACCTGCTGCAGGACAGCCCCAACGTGCTCCATCTGGGTCTCGGCGGCAGCTACCGTGCGCCCAACGCGACAACGGAAGCCGTCACGCTTTCGGGCAAGCCCGCTGGAACCGGCAGTAACATGATCACGACCGGCGCCATCACGAATGTCGACAGCGTTATGGTCGGCGGCGTCGAGGCGGCTGGCGTGTTCGGCCCGTTCTCGGTGCAGGGTGAATATCTGCGCTACGACATCGAACGTTCGTCTGGCTCGGATCCGTCATTCGATGGCTGGTACGCCCAGGCAAGCTACTTCCTGACCGGCGAAAGCAGACCTTACAAGGGCGATGTCGGCAATTTCGACCGCGTCAAACCCGACAAGCCTTTCGATGTCAAGGAGGGCAACTGGGGTGCGTGGGAAAGCCTCGCCCGCGCCGACAATCTTGATCTGAACGATGAGGGCGCAGGCGTGACAGGCGGCGAAATGAATAACTACACGTTCGGCGTCAACTGGTATCTCCGCGATAACATCCGCATGATGTTCAATTATGTCGATGTGAACACGGACGACGAAGCGATCGTGGCCGATGACGATCCGCAGGTCATGACCCTTCGCACGCAGTGGGATTTCTAGTTGAGAACGTCCGACCGCATCATTAAAGCATTTCTTCAACTCAGCACCGTGCTCTCTGTCCTGATCACGGTGCTGATCGTGCTTTCCGTGTTCTCGGAGACCATGCGGTTTTTCTCGCATGTTTCGCCGCTTAATTTCTTCTTCGGCACGGAATGGAGCCCCCAGACCGCCATCCGCGCCGATCAGGCCGGCAGTTCCGGTTCCTTCGGCGCGGTTCCGATTTTTGTCGGAACGGTGATGATCGCCGCCATCGCCATGGCGGTCGCCACGCCGCTCGGCTTGCTGGCCGCCATCTATCTTTCCGTTTACGCCACGCCACGCTTCAGGAACGCCGCGAAGCCTGTTCTTGAAATCCTGGCAGGTATTCCTACGGTCGTTTACGGCTATTTCGCCGTGGTCGCCTTCGCGCCTCTGATACGAAGCGCGGGTGATTATTTAGGCTTGGAGGTGGCTTCCGAAAGTGCGCTCGCGGCGGGCGTCGTCATGGGCATCATGATCACGCCCTTCATCATGTCGCTTTCTGAAGATGTCATCAGCGCTGTGCCGAAAAGCCTCATTTACGGCTCTTTCGCCATGGGCGCCACGCCTTACGAAACTGTCCGTCATGTCATTATTCCCGCCGCTTTTTCAGGTATCATCGGCGCGGTTTTGCTCGGCATTTCCCGCGGCATCGGCGAAACCATGATTGTCGTCATGGCAGCGGGCTTGAGCGCCAAACTAACGGTCAATCCGCTGGAGGCAGTAACCACGGCCACGGTGCAGATCGTCACGCTGCTCGTCGGCGATCATGAATTCGACAGCCCCAAAACCCTTGCCGCCTTTGCGCTGGGTTTTGCGCTTTTCATCATGACGTTCCTGCTCAACATGGCCGCACAGATTATTGTCAAACGCTACAGGCAGCAGAATGCTTAAACGAACGGGAAGACAGGCGCGCCTCGTTTTGCGCCGTATCCAGAAAAACAAGAACCCTTTTGTCTTTTCTTATGGCGTAACACCCGCGCAAAAATGGATCGCCGGAAGAAAGCGCAGAGAAAAGCAATTCAAATTCTTCGGATTCATATCGATTGCGTTATCCGCGCTGTTTCTTGGTAGCCTTATCCTGAACATTCTGGGCAATGGATATAGCGCCTTCACGCGGGTCCAGCTTTACATCCCGATCGAATTTTCAAAGGAAATTCTTGACCCGGAAGGCACGAACGATCCCGCCGTATTGTCAAAAGCCGATTACAGAAAGCTGGTTCGAAACGGCCTTTTATATCTTTTTCCTGCCGACATGCCGCGTGCGCAGAAATTTGAACTGTATGCACTGGTCAGCAAGGCCGGGTATTATCAACTGTGTGAAATGGTTATAAATGACCCGTCGCTCGTCGGTAGAAGAGGGGAGCTATGGCTTCCCGCCGCCAGCAATGTCGATATGTTCATCAAGCGCCATTCGCTGAAATCTGAAATCGGCATCAGCCATTACAAGGTCAGCACCAGGCAATTCTCCATGCTCAAGGAACTGATCGACAAGGAAAGACTCAGAAAAGTCTTTAACAGGCAGTTTTTCACCGGTGGCGATTCACAGGAACCGGAGCAGGCGGGAATTCTCGGCAGCTTCATCGGTTCGCTCTTCACCATCTTTGTCTGCATCGCCGTGGCCTTTCCTCTCGGCGTTGCCACGGCCCTGTATCTGGAGGAATTCGCGAAGGAAAACTGGCTGACCGACCTGATCGAGATCAATATCAACAATCTTGCCGCCGTCCCGTCCATTATTTACGGTCTTCTCGGGCTTTCCATTTATATCAATATCCTTGGCATGCCGCGCTCTTCCACGCTGGTCGGCGGCCTTGTTCTGGCGTTGCTCGTCATGCCCGTCATCGTGATTGCGACACGTAACGCCTTGCGCGCGGTGCCGCACTCGGTGCGCTATGCGGCGCTGGCAATGGGCGCCAACCCTGTGCAGGTCGCCATGCACCACACATTCATCTACGCGTTGCCGGGTATCATGACAGGCGTGATCCTCAGCATCGCCCGCGCGCTCGGCGAAACTTCGCCTTTGCTTCTCATCGGCATGGTCGCGTTTCTGACAGATATCCCAAAAACCATCACCGATCCCGCGACCACTTTGCCCGTGCAGGTCTATCTCTGGACCAATAATCCCGAATTCGGCTTCGTGGAAAACACCGCCGCAGCGATCATCGTTTTGCTTTTTGTTCTTGTAGTCATTAATGCGCTGGCGGCATGGGTGCGCCAGCGTTTTGAAATCAAATGGTAGGTAAAACATGAAAGCGCAGCAGAGACAAAATCACGAAGACATCCGCATGGCGGCGAGGGGGGTCAGCACCTTTTACGGCACGAAACAGGCGCTGTTCGACATCAATCTCGATATCCCGGTCAACAAGGTCACGGCCCTTATCGGCCCCTCGGGCTGCGGAAAATCCACCTTCATACGCTGCCTGAACCGCATGAACGACGTTGTCGAAAATTGCCGCGTCACCGGCGAAATTTTCCTCGACGGTCATGACATCTACGAACGCTCGGTCGATGTAATCCTGCTCCGCCAGAAAATTGGCATGGTGTTCCAGAAACCCAATCCCTTCCCCAAATCAATCTATGAGAACGTAGCGTACGGCCCGCGCATTCACCGTCTCGTCGCCGGGCGCGATGAACTCGATGCCCTCGTGCAGGGCACGCTTGAGCGTGTCGGATTGTGGGAAGAGGTCAAAGACAGGCTGGCCGCTCCGGGAACGTCTCTTTCAGGCGGTCAGCAACAACGCCTTTGCATTGCGCGCGCGATTGCCACCGAGCCGGAGGTGATTTTGATGGATGAACCGTGCTCGGCGCTCGACCCGATCGCCACTGCGCGTATCGAGGAATTGATCCGTGAACTGGAGAAGAAATTTACTATTGTCATAGTCACCCATTCCATGCAGCAGGCCGAGCGTCTGTCAGACGAAACGGCCTTCTTTCACATGGGTAAAATCATCGAAGCCGGGCCGACCGCCCAGATCTTCAATAACCCCCTCCAGCAGCAGACCAGGGACTATATCGAGGGTAAATTCGGCTAAGTCCGGGGTATGTAAAACCCTTGCGCAAGCCTTTATAATTGGTGTAGTTTCTGGCACCAATTCCACGGATTGGGGCGTAGCCAAGCGGTAAGGCAGCGGTTTTTGGTACCGCCATTCCTAGGTTCGATCCCTAGCGCCCCAGCCAT
>CAADGI010000016.1 GCA_900696495.1 uncultured Alphaproteobacteria bacterium | reverse complement strand
CTCTCCGCCATTACCTGATACATCAGACTAAACCCGCTATTTATCGTCCGTAAAGGCGAGAGGGAGGTTTTCCGCGAATTGCGGGAACAAAGCCGGCACGAAGAAAAACAAAAAGGCTGCGATCAATCCAAGAACCAGGAATATGGCGGTGAGCGGCATGGGGCCTCTTTGCCTCGCGGCTTCCTGCGGGGTTTTCGGGTCGTCTTCGAGCGCCTGTTTCATTTTAATTCCAATAGGCCGTGACGGTAAACGTTCCGTCAGGCCAATAAAAAACGCCGCTGTGATGTCACAGCGGCGTTTTGTTTTGGAATGATAAATTACTGGGTCAGGTTCTTGTAGAGCAACATGCCCAGCACGGCGCCGACGATGGGGCCGAAGAGATAGCTGAAGGAGAACGAGCCGACGCCGAGCGCGACCGCCGGGTTCAGCACGCCGTTCGAGGCGACCGCGGCGATCGAAATGCCGAGCAAAAGCGCGCCGCCGATGACGAGGCCGGAGGCGCCTTGCGTGACGCGCCCGTAAATGACGGAAGCGACACCGAGCGCGAAAACCAGCGCGCCGAGCATTTCAGCCAGCATCACGAGATTGCTTTCGGTGACGACCAGCGCCTGCCGCTCGATAATGACGCGGCGCGCAAGTTCCGCGGCGCTGGCGGCGCCGATGAGTTGCGACGAGACATAGAGGATGGCGTCCTTGGTCGAAATTTTACCGATCGACACCGCGCCCAGCGTGATGGCGGGGTTGAAGTGGGCGCCGGAAACGCTGCCGAGCGTGTAGACGCCGAGGCCGAGCGCGAGGCCCGCGATCACCGGAGTCGGCACGGGGAAAAGCCCGTTGAGCGAAAGAATGACCGATAATGTAAGGATAAAGGTTCCTAATATTTCTGCGACATAAATTTTCATAACAATATCTCTCCATAACAAGAGGACGGAATTGAAGTCCGTCCGTGTCTTTGGAGATATTGTATGTCCGGTCTGTAACCGAAGATAGATATTGCGTAAAATTACCCCCAAGACTGCAAAAGCAGTCCTGAGGGTAACAAGTTATCCGCTTTTAAGGGACGGGGCGCTCGGAAGGAACGGTGTCGTCCGCGGTATTATCAGGGGTGCCGTCATAGGCCGGTGCCGGTGCAGAGGCCGAGCCGGCAGCGGGTTCGAGCCGGTTGGCATCGCCGTTCACGCCTGTTTCATCCGAGAAGTAGATGAAGCCCAGAATAGCCGCCATCAGGACAAGCGCGCCCAGAACAAGCGACCAGTCGCCGGCGCCCATGCGGCGCGTCTCGCGGCGGTTTTCGCGTTCAATCTGTCTTTTCATGCTGTCGTCCATAAAATAATCCTTTTCATCGTTCGGGTTCCGTGAGAGTCAGAGCACAAATGCTTCCGGAGGCGAAAAGTTTCAGTATTTTCACGATTTTTCCGGATTTTTTCACGGGAAATGAACTTTTGATTGTTTGCCGCGTTTGATTGGACGCTGTGACAATTTTCAAAGGGAATTTGGATATGAAAACGAAGCATTTTGCATTACTGACCGGCGCACTGGCCCTGATGGCGGCAATGCCTGCCATGGCCGAGACGCAAACGGTCGTGACGAAGGAAGTCACCTCGGACGGCATAGGCGGTTCGACGACGACCACGACGCGTTATTACTACAACAACACCGACGCCAACAATAACGGGATCCTGGACTCGCAGGAATTTCCGCGTTTCGTCTATAACAGCTGGGACCTCGACGGTGACGGTTTCGTTGAAGACAGCGAGTGGAACATGAATACGGGTCTTTGGTACCCGGCCGGTTACACCGATTACAAAACCTATACCTACTGGGACAAGGACGGTAACGGCAGGCTGGACGCCGATGAATTCGGCACGGTCGTGACCACCACGAAACTCTATGACACGTGGGATGCCGACCATGATTCCAAGATCGACGAAGATGAATATACCGATGCGCGTTTCCGTGTTTACGACACGAACGACGACGGCGCCCTGAACATGCAGGAATGGCGCGCGATCCGGTAAAGAGTTAACAGTTGCGGTTTGAATAAAGCCGCGCTGTTTGGGAGACCCTGTCTGCGAGAGGCAGGGTCTCTTTTTATGCGTCTTTAAGTTACAGGAATTATGTCGTAAATTGATTGTGTATCAACGACGGGGATTCCAGATGACTCTTTCAAAATCGGCTTTGACGGTTACCAGTCTCGCCATGGCAATGCTGTTCGGCGGCGGCGTTTACCTGCTGATGAACATGAACGCGATCGCGAAAAATTATATCGAACGCGAGGCGACGAAGACGCTAGGCGTGAAAGTGACGCTCGGCGGCCTGGATATCATGGTGCAGGAGCGCACGGCGAAAGTGACGGACCTGGTCATCGGCAATCCGGAAGGATTTGAAAAACCCCATGCGGTGAAAGTTTCGACGATCAGCGTGGCGTTGAGCAATGTCACGAACCAGCTTATCGAGTTCAAGGATATCGATGTCGGCAATGCCGAGGTCAATCTCGAGGTGAAGGAAAACATCACGAACTTGGCCGCGATCAAGAACCGCGTGAAGGTGCCGGAGAATGACAGCGCAACGGCGGAAGCGGTGAAGGTGATCATCGACAGGCTGACGTTGTCGCAGGCGCAGATCAAGCCGGGCCAGGTGCTGTTCACCGAGGAAGAGCTGGCGCCGGTCCAGGTTCCGGATATCGTGCTGACGGCCGTGGGGCGCAAGGAAAACGGAATCCTTGTAAGGGAAGCGATCGCGCAGGTGTGGACGCATATCGCGCACAAGCTGGATACGCAGGCGCTGCAATCGGGATTGCTGGAAGGCATGTCGGATGAGGCGCTACGTGATATGGGCCTGGGTTTCGGGCAGAGATTCAAAGAGAATTTGCAGCAGACCATCCAGGAAAAGAAGGACGCGGTCGGCGAAGGGATCAACAGCCTGTTTAACGACTAGGCCGTGGCCGGCGCCGGTTCCATGCCGCGCATGGCGCGGTTGCTCAGGACATGCGAGCCGAGACCTGTCACCAGGTTGGTCAGCGCGATCGCCCAGAAAATTCCGGCCGCGCCGTAAAAATGCCCGCCCGCCCACGCGGCGGGAATGGTGATCGCCGATTTCACGAGTATCATGAAAAACGCGCGTTGCGGCAGGCCCATCGCATTAAAGGCCGACGACCAGCCGAAGACGAGATTGCCGAAGCCGTAGGAGAACGGCACGATCCAGAAAAACAATGTCGCCTGATGGATGACGACGGGGTCATCGGAAAACGCGGCGGCGATGTGACCTGCGAAGAGGCCGAATAAAACCGCGATGAAAAACGACCAGATGAAATTGAAGCGGATGGCGATGTTTATGGCTTCGTGCACGCGGTTGTAAATGCCCGCGCCCCAGTTCTGGCCGACGATCGGCGCCATGCCGAGCGCGAGCGCAATCACCACCAGCATGGCCAGCGCCTCGACACGCGTCGCGACGCCGTAAGCGGCGACGGCTTCGTGCCCCTGAATGGCGAGCAGCGCGGTGATGACGGCGGCGGTGGCGGGCTGGATGATGTTGGCGATGCCGGCGGGGATGGCGATGAAAATCAGGCGGCGCAGTGAATCGCGCAGCAGATCGAGATGCAGGCTGTCGGTGCTGATCATGCGCTTTTTGTAGATGATCGCGTAGAGGCCGAAGACGAGCGCGTAGGTGTAAGCGATGGCGGTCGAGATCGCCGCGCCCCGGATGCCGAGCGCGGGCACGCCGAACCAGCCGTAAATTAAAATCGGATCGAGGATGAAATTGAGGAGCGCCATCGAGATCATGATGGTGGCGGGTGTTACCGTGTCACCGGCGGCGCGCATCGCCGAATTGCCGTTGACAGGGACGGCGAGGATGACGGAAGCCAGCAGCCAGAGCGGCATGTAATCGCGGATCATCGGCATCAATGTTTCATCGGCGCCGAGCATGCGGAATAAAGGCTCCAGCGCGGCATAGGTTATAAGCGCGACGATGAAGGCGACAGTGACGCCGAACAGCGTGCCGTGCAGTGTGACGCGGCGCACGTCGTCGAAACGTTTTTCGCCGATCAGGCGCGCGATGACGGAAGAGAGCGCGATGTTCAGGCCGAAGACGAGGTGAGAGATCACCATGGTGACGGGGAAGGTGAAGCTGATGGCGGCCAGCTCGAGCGTGCCGAGACGTGAAATAAAGTAGGTGTTCGTAAGCTGGACCCCGATGACGGCCAGGATGCTCCAGACCATGGGCATGGACATGCGGACCAGGTGGCCCTGCACGGGGCCGGTGGTGAGGTCGCCCTTATGGCTGTAGGGGAGGGGTTTTGCCGACATCGTTCTTATATAGTGATGATTTCAATTTATATAGTGTTTAGGCGCCCACATCCTAGTGAGACTCCGGGCGCTTTTCCAGTTATGTTTTAGTGTATAAGGATGGTTGTATGGGAAAGCTGTTCGACAAGCCGATCGCGCTGAGCATCGGCCCGCAAGGGTGCGGGGTGCCGTGGATTTACGATTATATGAAATCGCGAGGCGATGTCTGCCTGCCTTCGGACGCGCGCGAGATTTTTTATTTCGACCGTCATTTCCAACGCGGGCCTGAATTCTACGCCTCGCATTTCAATGTGGAGCCGCAGCATAAAATCATCATGGAATTGTCGACGACAGCGTTCGACAGCCCGGAAGCGCCGGACCAGGTGTTCAAACTGCTCGGCGCGGATGTCAAATTAATCTGCCCGCTGCGCAACCCGGCCGAGCGGTCGCAAGCGGTGTATGCCGATTATGCGCGGTACGGCCTGGTCAAAGGCGATCTGGAAGAGGCGGTGCGGGACGTGCCGCAAATCCTGTTCGCGAGCCGCTATGCCGAGCGGCTCGAACCCTGGCTGACGCAATTCGGCGCGGAAAACGTTCATATCGTTTTTTACGAGACGCTGGAGCGCGATCCGGATGTGTTCGCGGCGGAGTTTTGTGCGCTGGCGGGGCTGGATTACATGCCGCCGCAGAAAGCCGGACTGGGGGAAAAGCTCAAATCCTTGCTGCCCCGGAAAAAGCAGCCCGATGTCAGCCTGTCGCGGCAGGAGCTGCAATGGCTGAAGAATCGTCTCCAGCCCGAGATTCCGCTGCTGGAAAAGCTTTTAAATATTGATTTAACTATTTGGAAATAAACAATTTTATTAAATTACATAAAAAATTAACCAAATTGACCTAATATTCTTAATACAACAAAAATCAGGGCAGTTTGGGGCATTTAATCAGCCCCCCTATAAAAAAATAAAAAAACAGGGGTTTTTAATGGCGACTTATACCGGCACAAACACTTTCGACGTATTCCTTATCCAGGAAAACCTGGGTCAGTTAACCGTCACATTGATCAATCCCTATAGCGGCGAATCCATTTATATCGACGAAGAAAAGAACATCAACGGCGACATATATAACGGTCTGGGCGGCGAAGACACGATCATCCTTACCAATTTCGGCGATGCGATCTTCATCGTCAATGCCATGCGCCAGCAGATGATTTTCGAGATGGAGAATTTTATCGCGAGTGGCGGCGGTGACGTTATCGTCATGGCCGATGAGGAGATCACCACGGGCAACCTCTTAATGCTGGGCAACCAGGGCGACGATATTTTATGGGCGAATGTCGGCGACGATTTCGTTTCCGGCTCCGATGGCGAAGATCGTATAGACGGCGGTCCGGGCAACGACGAGCTGTATGGCGATGCCGATGACGATGCCATCAATGGCGGCGACGGCGACGATTATATATCGGGCGGCAACGGCAACGACATACTTTACGGCGGCAACTGGACCGCGCCGGTCGTGCTCGACAAGGATTTCGAAGACGATGTTGTTTTTCCGCACCTGATGTCAGGGGTGAATATCGCCAATCTCGTTCCGCCCGGGACGGTTGCGCTGGGCATTGCCGAGGGCAATCTGCATGTTGATTTTGCCGCGAAGGCGACCTTGACGTTCCGCGAAGGGTTTGCCGGTTACAACAACACGCTCGGCATCTACAGCATCGCTGCGGACGGCACGATCGAGATGGGCACGATTTTGTGGGCGAACACAAAGACGGCGGGATTGAATATCGCGCATGAAATCGACCTGCCGGTGGGCGCGAATGGCGGCGATATCGGTTTTTTCATCCTGGCGGACGGCGAGCGCGTCAATAATTACGCGGGATTGAACCTGACGGGCGAGGGCAATATCCGCTTCGTGTATGACTATGGCCTGGTGACGGAGCGCGACGCGACGATTTACGACCCGAACAACAAGGTCAAAGTCGTTTATGACGACGGCGTTATAAAGCGTGTCCTTACCGCGCCGGATTATCATACGACGGAGCGCGACGGCGCGACAAACATCAACCATGACAACCAGGAACACGTGGTTTCCGGCCTGGTGAGCATCGGCCAGAACGATGTCTTGAGAATCGGCTTTGAAGACCTGCCGAATTTAGGCGATGCCGACTATGAAGACGTGTTTTTCGATTTCAACATTTCCGAGGTGATCACCGAAGGCAACAGCGAAGACGGCGACGATATTCTCGTGGGCGGCGCAGGCAACGACATTCTTTACGGCCAGGACGGCGATGACATTTTGATCGTCGGCGAGGGCATGGACGATATTTACGGCGGAAGGGGCGACGACATTATCGCCTATGATTTCATGGACAGTTTGGTGGATACGATCCACGGTTTTGAGATGGGCGCCGGCAATGACGTGCTGAATATCAGCGATATTCTCGTCGGTTATGATCCGCTGGCCCGCGCATTGTCGGATTTCGTTCAGATCGAGGCGCTGAACGGCGACACGCATGTGCGGGTTAACCAGGACGGGGATCCCGGCGGCGTGTTTACGGCGATTGCCGTGATGAGCGGCGTCGAGACGACATTGGCGGCCATGATCGCGGGCGGCAATATCGTCGCCGACCAGGAAGTCGTCATTTCTTTTGACTTCAGATAGGCTACACTTGTGACCGATGGACGCGGTCACGAAAACGCTTTTCACCCCTTTTGAACCATTGCTCGGCGACGGCATCGTCGCGGGCGCGCGCCGGCATCCGGGCCTGACGCGCGGGATGGTTTTGCAGCAAAATTTCAAGGTTTTTGCAGCCGAATTATCCGACAAAGGCCTTGTCGTCACGCCGGAGCTGCCGGACGAGGGCGATTTTTTGCAGGGTTTCGTTTCGCTGCCGAAAAACGCGGACGAGGCGCGTTATGAGACAGCGCGGGTTTTAAGGCTATTGAAAGGCAATGGCGTGATCGCCATCGCAGGCGCGAACGATGCCGGGGGGCGGAGGGCGAAAAAAATACTGAAAGATTTTGGCGTGAGGGATGTGCAGGAGCTTGCGGCAAATCACGCGCGCGTGGCCTGGGGGGTCAAGGGCGGCGAAAATGAGGCAGTGAAGGAGGCGCTGGAAAAAGGCGCTCCGCGCGTTGTGGAAGCGACGGGATTTAGCTCGCAGCCGGGATTGTTTTCGTGGGACAGGATCGATACGGGATCGGAAATTCTGGCGGCGTGCCTGCCGGATGATTTGCGCGGGACGGGCGCGGATTTCGGATGCGGATACGGATTCTTGTCGCGGCATGTTTTGCGAAAATATGAGATCAGGAATTTTTACTGTTTTGACGCCGATCATCGCGCGGTGGAATTGTGCCGCGAAAATCTGAAGGAGATAAAAGCGAATGTGCATTATGCGTGGGAGGATTTATCCCGCGGCGTTCCGGTGCGCACCCTCGATTTCATCGTCATGAATCCGCCCTTTCACGAGGGCAGGGAAACGGACGCGGATATAGGAAAGAAATTTATCGGGACGGCGTCGAGCTCCTTGCGGCAAGGGGGGCAGTTGTGGATGGTCGCGAATGCGGGGTTGCCGTATGAAAAGGCATTGAGTGAATTATTCACGTCATACGAAAAAGTAATACAAAAGAACGGATTTAAAGTTTTCCGCGCCGTGCGCTAGACGCTGTAGACGATCGCGTCGGTTTCGATGTCGGCGACTTCTTTGATCACGCGCTGGAGCTTGTGCTCATCGTGCAGCGCCTGTTTGTTGAGGCCGGTTTCGCGTCCCACCATGTAATAGACGGATTCAAGCGAGACTTCGGTGCCGACGCCGAATTTCTTGACGTGATAGGCCATGGCGGAGTCCATCGTGATGATGGATTTGTCGGGCTGGTTACGGCGGCGCATGTGTTCGTCGGTGAGCTGGACGATCAGCATGAGAAGCACGTTCGAAATCGTGACGCCGTGGTGTTCCTTGAAGCTCGGGCGCAGGGATTTCAAAATATTGTAGGTCTCGATCGTGCTCGGCACGTTGAGGAAAACTTTCTGGAAGCGGCGGTCGAGCGCGGGGTCATGCGCGACGTGCATGCGGTATTCGTCGAGCGTCGTGGCGCCGATCACCATCAGGTCGCCCGCGGTGAGGTAGGGCTTCATGACGTCGGAGAGGCCGGCGTAGGACGAGCCTTTACAGGTCGGCATGACCTGGTGGATTTCGTCGAGGAAGAGGATCATGCGCGGGTTGGCGGGATCGTGGTAGCGCTCGGCCACGCCTTTGCAAAGCGGGATGAAGCGTTCCTGGAATTCAGCGGGTCCGGACGTGCCGGCGGCCATACGCGCGAGGTCGACTTCGAGAACGCGGCAATCGCGCAGATAATCCGGAACTTCGTTGGCGGCGACTTTTTGCGCCAGCGCGATGACCATCGCGGTTTTACCGACGCCTGCCGGGGCGAGAAGCACGACGTTCTTACGGCCGCGCTGGAGCAGGATGAGGATCGTTTCATCGACTTCCTTGTCGCGGCCCGTGATCGGGGAATAGCGGCCCTGGCGCGCCAGCATCGTGTGGTCGGTGCAGTACTTCATGAAGAGGTCTTCAAGTTCGCCGTTGGTAACGGTGTATTGCCACTGATGATTGGTCATGTTCTTGTCTTCGTTGGTTTTTCAGGAGAGATACGCGCCGTATATAAGAATATTATAGCTCTAATTGCCTCCTGATTGTAGCGACTAACAGTTAATGAATTAATTATCGATTATAACAATTCAACCTGTCCAGTATTATTATTTACATAATGAAATAAAGGGTTGACGGGAGCGGCGCTGCTTTTGGGCTGGAGCGGAAGGTCGTTGCGATGGCGTGGAAGGCCGTTGCCTAGAGAATCTTCGTGTAGCCCTGCGCGTAGAGGGCGGCGGTGAGGTCGCCGTGGATGATCAGGTTGTCGATTTCCTTTTTTACCGCGTCTTTCGGTTTGTAGCCGACGCCGAGCCCGGCGGCCTTGAGCATCGGGATGTCGTTGGCGCCGTCGCCGATGGCCATGACGTCTTCGGGTTTTATTTTCATGTCGCGAACATAGGTGCGCAGAAAATCCGCCTTGGAGAATTTGTCGAGGATGGGGTCGATGACCTTGCCGGTGAGTTTGTCGTTATGAATCTCGAGCGTGTTGCCGTGATGCGTGTCGAAGCCGGTCTGCTTTGCGATGGCGCCGGTAAAGAAGGTGAAGCCGCCGGAGACGAGCACGCATTTCGCGCCGCCTTTTTTCATTGTCCTGATGAGTGACTCCGCGCCGGGATTCAGCTTCATCCGCTCCAACGTTTTCTGCATGGCTTCTATGTTTAAATCTTTGAGCAGGCCGACTCTTTCTCTCAATGCGGCGTTGAAATCCAGTTTGCCTTCCATGGCGAGCGCGGTGATGGCGGCGATTTTTTCCTTGAGGCCGGCGTAATCGGCGAGCTCGTCCAGCGTCTCGGCGTCGACGATGGTGCTGTCCATGTCGGCGAGGAGGAGTTTTTTGCGGCGGCGGTCGGGATCGCTGATGAAGATGTCGATCGCGGTTTTATCAAGAAAATCCGTGATATGCGTCATGGCCGCGCTGTGGGGCGCATCGGAGACGCCGAGGTCGACGGCCTTGCCGGGCGCGAGCCAGACCGGCGCGCAGGTGAACATAATATTGTGATTGTCGAGAAGGCGCGAGACTTCGCCGATATGGCGCCCGGCGACCGGTTTGTCGGGGCTGGAACTGACGAGGGTAAGGATGGTGCTCATGGTTTTCCGTGCCGGCCCCGCGCCGTGGCAGGGTTTATTTGAAAATACTCTAGACAGTTTCGCATTAATTGCCTATCGCTAGAGATCACATATTTTTTAGAGAATTTTTTAAGACACCGGACAAGCAATGGAAAAGCCTGCAAAAAAGCCCAAAAACCCCTGTTTTTCGTCGGGTCCCTGCGCCAAGCGCCCGGGCTGGAACATCGAGGCGATCGAGCGGGCGTGCCTGGGCCGTTCGCACCGGGCCGGGGTCTCCAAGGCCCAGCTCAAGGACGTCATCGAGACGCACCGGGCGATCCTGGGCATTCCGGCGGATTACAAGATCGGCATCGTCGCGGCGTCGGACACCGGCGCGGTGGAGATGGCGCTGTGGTCGCTGCTTGGCCCACGTCCGGTTGATGTGTTCGCGTGGGAATCGTTCAGTCGCGACTGGCTGGTGGATGTGACCAAGGAACTCAAAATCAAGGATGCGATGGCCTATGACGCGAAGTTCGGCGAGTTGCCGGATCTGTCGAAGGCGCGCAAAAATGCGGACATCGTTTTCGCATGGAACGGCACGACGTCGGGCGTGCGGGTGCCGGATGCGAACTGGATCGCGGACGACCGCGAAGGGATTACAATTTGCGACGCGACGAGCGCGGTGTTCGCCTATGACATGCCATGGAGCAAGCTGGATGTCACGACATGGTCGTGGCAGAAGGTGCTGGGCGGCGAGGCGGCGCACGGGATGATCGTATTATCCCCGCGCGCCGTGCAGCGCCTCGAGAGCTATACGCCGCCCTGGCCGATGCCGAAGACATTCCGCATGCTGAAAAAAGGCAAGCTCAATGACGGGATTTTCACCGGCGAGACGATCAACACGCCGTCGATGCTGGCGGTGGCGGATTGCCTGGATTCGCTTAAGTGGGTGCAGAGCATCGGCGGATTGAAGGCGACGATGAAACGCTGCGAGGAAAATTCCTCGGTCGTCAATCAATGGATCGAGAAATCGCCGTTCGTCGATTTCCTCGCGCAGGACCCGAAGACGCGTTCGCGCACGAGCGTGTGCATGCGCTTCAACGAACCGTGGTTCACGGCGCTGGACGAGGAATCGCAGCAGGCGTTTGTGAAGGATGTGACCAAGGCGCTGGAGTCCGAGAAGGCGGCGTATGACGCCGGTTCCTACCGCGACGCGCCTGCGGGTCTGCGCATCTGGTGCGGATCGACGGTCGAGGCCGACGATGTGCGCGCCGTGCTGCCGTGGGTTGAGTGGGCGTATGAAACCGCCAAAGCTCAGCGCGCGAAAAAAGCGGCCTGATTTTTTTCCCAAAACTTTACCGGAACCATCGATTTTACCGTTCGTTCGTTATGACGTAAAGAAAAGGAGATAGTTATGGGTATTGAACAAGACGGACAAAACCACGGCATGCAAGGTCAGGGTATGAAAATCGACCCGAACTGGAGCGATGCCGAGAAGGAAAGATACCAGGGCGCCTATGCTTTCGGCAAAAGAGAAGGCGATAAAAGACGCGCTGAAGAGATGAAGTAATTATCTTCCCAGATTTTACTTGTATGGAAACGGGCCTTCTTGCTATCAAGGAGGCCTGTTTTCATGAACAAGACAAAATCATGGTGAAAAAATGTCGAAGACTGCCGCCAACCCTAAGGCTAATAATGGGGCACCCAAAGTATTGATCAGCGACGCGCTGGATCCCCTCGCCGTAGAAATCTTCAGGAAAAAAGGATGCGATGTCGATTTCAAATCGGGCATCAAGGCCGATGAGCTGAAATCCATCATTGCGCATTACGATGGCTTGGCCGTGCGTTCGGAAACGAAAGTGACGCCGGAGATTATCGAGGCCGGAAAAAATCTGAAAGTTGTCGGGCGCGCAGGCATCGGCGTCGACAATGTCGATATTCCGAAAGCGACGGCGGCGGGAATCGTCGTCATGAACACACCTTTCGGCAATTCGATCACGACGGCCGAGCACGCGATCGCGATGATGTTTGCCTTGGCGCGGGAAATTCCGCAGGCGAATGAATCGACCCATGCGGGCAAGTGGGAGAAGAAAAGATTCATGGGCGTCGAGCTGTACGGGAAGACGCTCGGGGTTATCGGCTGCGGGAATATCGGGTCGATTGTCGCGGACCGCGCCGTGGGTTTGAAAATGAACGTGATTGCGTATGATCCGTTCCTGACGAACGACCGCGCCGTGGAGATCGGCGTTGAGAAAGTCGAGCTGGAAGATCTGTTCAAGCGCGCGGATTTCATCACCATTCACGTTCCGAAGAATGACAAGACCGCGAACATGATCAATAAAAAGACGATCGCGACGATGAAAGACGGCGTACGCATCATTAACTGCGCGCGCGGCGGATTGATCGTCGAGCAGGATTTGAAGGAAGCGCTGGATAGCGGGAAAGTGGCCGGGGCCGCGCTCGACGTGTTCGAGGTCGAGCCTGCGAAGGAAAGCATTTTCTTCGGTCATCCGCGCGTGATCTGCACGCCGCATCTCGGCGCGTCGACGACGGAGGCGCAGGTGAATGTCGCGCTGCAGGTCGCCGAGCAGATGGCGGATTACCTGGTGAACGGCGCGGTGACAAACGCGCTCAACATGCCGTCGATTTCGGCGGAAGACGCGCCGCGCCTGAAATATTACATGAAGCTCGCCGAGCAGATGGGCAGCTTCGTCGGCCAGATCACCGAGAACGCGATTCAGAAAATCGATATCGAGTTCGAGGGATCGGTCACGGAGCTGAACGTCAAGCCGCTGACGCAGATGCTGGTGGCGCATATCCTGAAGCCGCAGATGGAAACGGTGAACATGGTGAACGCGATGGCCGTCGCCAAATCACGCGGCATCCAGATTTCGGAGAGCCGCATCGAGGAGCCGAGCGACCAGCGCACCAAGATCACCGTCAACGTGGAAAGCGAAGTGCGCAAGCGCTCGGTTTCGGGCACGCTGTTCACGGGCCGCGAGCCGCGCATCGTCAATATAGAAGGCGTGCCGGTCGAAGCGGCGCTGTCGGAACATATGCTGTTCATCCGCAACAACGACCAGCCGGGCCTGATCGGCGGCGTCGGCACGATTTTGGGAGACGCGAAGCAGAATATCGCGGATTTCAGGCTGGGCCGTAAGGAAGACACGAAAGAGGCGGTTTGCCTGGTGTCGCTGGACGCGCCGGTTTCGGATGAATTGCTCGGAAAAATCGAGAAATTGCCGCAAATCCAGAGCGTGAAGCGCCTGCGCTTCTAAAATACTCCGGATCAATAATTGACATAACCTTTAAAGCCGTTGTAGTAATTCCCCCTAAACGGGAGGCGATTATGGATGGCCAACAAAATTTAGCGCGGAAATGGTTGAACGTCACGGTGCCGGTGACCATTGCCGGGTTGCTGGGCGTGGGAGGTTATATGCTCGCAAACCAAAACGCCGATAACCAGAACGAGGTTTCAGCAATCACCGGAAATGATCAGCTGCATGCCAAAACTTCAAAAAACATAACTGAAGCAGAAGCAAAATATCGAGAACTTTCAGCGCTCGAAAAAACTGAAATTGACAGGCAGCGGGCTGCGCTGAAGACGTACTCACAGCGCAGCGGCATGCTGACACAAATTTTCGGATTTAATAAAACGCCGCAAGCATTTCAACCGACTATCCGGCGTGCGCTGCTTGATGAAGATGTGGGCTGCATGAGCGCCATAGGCGAAGATTTGATTGTAGAAAAATCAGATCTGGACGTGAATTCATTTATTGATGAATGCATGGCCGCGGAAAAGAGACTTGCCAACTATGAGAACCAACCCGTGCTCGCGGGCGCGCCGCAATAATTTCAAAAACATACGTAGCCGCTGATCTCAAACTTACAAGAGCGATAGAATGAATATATTCGGACCTAAACCATTTGAATCCCGCGATGTCATACGCAAGAAATGGCTGAACCGGGCTTTGATTGCGGTCGCCTGCGGTCCCGCGCTGCTCGCAACGTACCAGCTCCAGAAGAATGAGGGCGAGGTACGAAAAGATCTGCTGTCGCAAATTTTTAATTACCGGGTAACACCGGAAGAGTTTCGTCCTCATATCAGGCGCATTGCCGAAGACAAAACACTGTGCGAGTACATCCCATATATCATTGATGCGAAGCGGGAGAAGATAAGCGCAGAAACTTTACCGCTGCTCATTCAAGAATGCACCGCTGTTCTGACAAAAATGTCAGAGCTGGAAAATCTCCCTAGACCGCCCGGCCCGAATAATTCCTGATTTTTTTTACGGGGTATAAAAAACAAGAACCCCGGCGCCCATCTCTATAGCGAAGCCATAAAGCCAGACGCCGGGGTCTTTTTGGGAAGGTCCCGAGGTGTTTACGCCGAAGCGTAAGTCACCTGCGGGCTCTTTTCGAACCGATTGCCGTGAACACATGGGCAGCTTACCCAACTTCGTTCCGTCAATCCGCGGATGAACCCCCATCCGCACTTATTTATCGTGGCTATCAAAACCACTCCATCAACAGCCCTGCATAGGCCGTCAACTTTTTCGGAGCCGAATAATAACGCCCTGGACCTGTCACGTTTCTGCTTGCAGACGTTTTTTCGTGCGCGACCACGGGTCAATTGCAGAACGTTGTATCCAGAAGCTCTTGAGCCCCTTTGAGCAAACGGGGGCCGAAGCCTTGTTCCCATTTACCCGGCCGCCGACCAAGGCGGTCCGAACTTCGAGATCATTTATCGCTGTGCCCAACAATCTGTGTCCCGAAGACATTCTCAGATTGCAAAACCGGATGGGGTGAGTCGAGTCATTTTTTCGGGTTTTTGAAATTTCCGTTCAAAACCGGGTCCTGTGTGGAAATTTTCAAACTCGACGCCGTTTCATAAGAGTCAGCGGTCAAAAGTTTCCGCGCACAAAGTTATGCACAGCTTCCTCACAGGCAAAAAATTTTTTTTCGGAACCGAAAAAAATGCGCGAAAATTTTCCGGAATCGGACGGGCCGGACAATTTTTTGCGGGAATCGGATTCGAAAACGCGAATCGCGGCGAGGAAAAAGAATCGATTCGAAAATAAAAAACGGCGGAGTTCTGCGGATTCAGAGCGAGCGAATCGTCCGGACGAATCGATTCGCGGCGATTCGGCATTTTTTCGATTCTTCGGCCAGGTCCAAAAAGTTTTTAAAAAGGCGTCTTTCGGGAGGGAACCAAGAGCCTTCTCATATATATGTCGTCCGAAGAAAGGGATTGGGAATGTTGTCCGGGGCTCAATATTCAGAAAGTGAGAGGTTAACAAGCAGGCATATTAAAGATCCGCCCTGCCTGAATGAGGAAAAACCCTTTGTTTTTCCGGCCTTGCCTATTATAAGTTTCCTGTCGGTTTAGCACATATTTTATTATGTAAAAATATGAATGGAATCAGGAGCTTAACCGTATATAGGAACATATACCTTAATAAACCTTTAACATAATTGTTGACAGGGGACGAGGTTTCCCTTAAAAATCAGAGAATATCTGTTAAGAAATTGTTAATTTTGACGGGCCCCACGAGGCCTTTTGTATTTATTCAGGAGAGAGTCATGGCAAACCAGAACGCGCAACCCGCAACCCCTTCGGCACAGCCCGCATTGCAAGGCACGGAGGCGGCGCCCCCGGCACAGAACATCCTCGAGGATGTCTGCGAGATCGAAGGCCAGAAGGTCGAATCGACAACCATGATCGAGCGCCCGCCTCTCGGCGAAACGCGCGAAGTCAGCCTCCAGGAAGGTCAGAATTATATTTTCGGCTTTGCGAAAGCCGATGCCGACTCCTTTATCGTGGACCAGGACGGCACGCTCACCATTACGTTTGAATGCGGCGGCAGCCTCATCCTGAAAAATTATTCCGCTGTGACGTCGGGCGATGAAACCTCGACATTCGCGTTCAGCGACATCATCCCGCAGGGCGAACTCTCGAGCATGATCAAGGTCGTCGACACGACCCCCGCCGAGGAAGAAGTCCAGCCCGAGGACACCGCGAAGAACGAAAAAACCGCCAGGGCAGAGCAGGTCGCCAATATCGAGCCCGCCGCCGGCGACGAAGCCGCGATGCTCGCGCAGATCGAACCCGCAGCCGGTGAAGCTGGCGGCGCTGCAGGCGGCAACAGCGGTTACGGTTTCAACACGCCTTATACAGCCGCCTCTGTCGGTCCGCTGAGCGCGGTCGGCCCGCTCGGCCAGACTTCGCTCCAGTACGGCGCGAACTTCAGGCAGCCGAACCCGCTGATCGGCGAGGAAGTAGAAGACGACGACCGCCCGACAGCAGAAGGCCCGGCGGAAGAATTCCTGGATGAAACGAATCTGGCCGGCGGCCCGATCGTCGAGACCGGCTTCATTACGTTCAGCTTCGGCAATGATGCGCCCGGCACGATCACGCCGGTTGCCGCTGGCGGCTTCACCTCCGGCGGTTCCAAGCTCGGCGGCAACCTGACCTCGGAAGGTCATCCCGTCAATGTCGTGGTCAATGCCGCGCAGGACGGTTATGACGGCATTGCGAACGGCCAGAAGGTTTTCACGCTGGTGATCGACCAGACGACAGGCGAATACACATTCACCCTGCTGCGTCCGCTCGACCATAACGACGCTACGGATCCGAACGATGTCATCGACCTCAACTTCGATGTGTTGCTGACGGATGCCGACGGCGATGAGCTGGTTACGCAGATCGTCGTTCATGTCGCTGACGATGCGCCGACACTGGATGGCGACGGCACGAAAAGCGTCGATGAAGACGATATTCCGGGCGCTTCGGTCTCCGGCAACCTGATTGAGAATTTCGGCCAGGATAACGACGCACCGGCCAATATTCACACGACCGGCGTCTGGAATGCGACCGGCGATATGGCCGGCGGCGTTCTGCGCTCCGGCGGCGAGAACGTCAATGTTACGTTCAACGGCACGACCTATACCGGCACGACGACCGGCGGCACGCCTGTCTTCACGCTGACGATCACGAACCAGCAGACCGGCGCGTACACGTTCAACCTGCTGCAGCCCCTGGATCACTCTGCCGGCGGCAACACGATCACGCTGACCTTCGGCGCTGAAATCATCGACTTTGACGGTGATACCGACACGGCCAATATCGTCATCGACATCAAAGATGACGTTCCGGACATCAAGGACGATAACCCGCAGATCGGCAAGGGCCTCGAAGTCATCGACGAAACCGACATGAACGGCGCGTCGATCACGAAGAACGGCAACCTGCCGCATGACGACGGCGCGGATACGCCTTCGGTCATTGCGCCGAACGGCAATACACAGGTAAACGGTTCGTTCGCAGGTCCAAACCTGACGTCGAACGGCGATGAAGTCATCATCACCCAGACCGCTAACGGCTATAAAGGCGAAACGGCCGGCGGCCGCGTTGTCTTCACGTTCACGATCAATGACAACGGCGCATACAGCTTCACGCTGAATGACCAGCTTGATCATGCGAATGGCGCTGACCCGAACGATGTGATCAATCTGCGTTTCGGCGTTAAAATCACCGACAATGACGGCGACACGGATGACGGTTTCGTCAATGTCAATATCGTTGACGATGCGCCCGTCCTGGACGGAGACGGCATCAAGACCGTCGATGAAGACGATATTCCGGGCGCTTCGGTCTCCGGCAACCTCGTCGAGGATTTCGGCGAAGACGGCCAGGGTTTCATCAATACGACCGGCACATCAAATGCCACGGGCGATCTTGACGGCGGCGTTCTGCGCTCCGGCGGCGAGAACGTCAACATCACGTTCGGTCCGAACGGCTATACCGGTACGACGACCGGCGGCACGCCTGTCTTCACGCTGACGATCGACCCGGATACGGGCGCGTACACGTTCAACCTGCTGCAGCCCCTCGATCACTCTGCCGGCGGCAACACGATCACGCTGACCTTCGGCGCGAAAATCGTCGACTTCGACGGCGACAGCGACCTGGCGGACATCGTTATCAAGATCAAGGACGACGTTCCGGAGATCAAGGACGATAACCCGGTTATCGGCAAAGGGCTCGAAGTTGTCGACGAAACCAACCTCGGACCGATCGTCCGCGACGGTTCGGTTACATTTGATTTCGGTGGCGACGGCCCGGGCGCGTTCGGCCCGAGCGGCACGTCTTCGTCGAGCATTCCGCTGACTTCCGGCGGCAACACGGTTACGGTCACCCCGTCCGGCACCGGCTATGTCGGCACCGCGAACGGCCAGACGATCTTCACGATGGCAATCAACCCTGACGGCACCTATAAATTTACGCTGATCGGCACGCTCGATCACCCGGTTGACGGCCCGACGCCTGCCGACCATGACGACGTCATCACGCTGAATTTCGGCGTGCGCGTCACCGACGCCGATGGCGATTCCGACACCGGCAATATCATCGTCCGCGTTCATGACGACGGCCCGGTTGCTGTCGATGACGGTAATTTCACGGACGGCAATACTGTCACCGGCAATGTGCTGGGCAACGACGATCACGGCGAAGACGGCCCGGGCGCCGTCATCTCCGTTACGTTCAACGGCACCACGACCCCGGTTCCGGCTGTTGGCACCGTCAACATCAACGGCGCGCACGGCGTGCTGACGATCGCGGCGAACGGCGAGTACTCCTATACGCCGAACAACGGTACGGACGGCAGCGATGTCTTCACGTACACGATGAACGACAATGACGGCGCCACCGACACGGCGAAACTGACGATCCGCGTCGACAACGACGACAAACCGATCATCATCAAGCCGGCAGCGGAAGTTGTCGATGAAACGTTCCTCGGCCCGATCGTCGAGACCGGCACTGTCGACGCCGACTTCTTCGGCGACGGCCCCGGCACGATCAAGCCGGACGGCATCACCAGCTCGAGCGGCTCGAAACTGAACGGCAACCTGACCTCGCTCGGCGAGACGGTTACGATCACGCAGACGGCGAACGGCTATGTCGGCACAGTCAACGGCGGCGCGACGAATGTCTTCACGCTGACGATCGACCCGGCAACCGGCGATTACACCTTCACGCTGAACCGCGTTCTCGACCACCAGGACGGCTCGAACCCGAACGATGTCATCACGCTGAATTTCGGCGTGGTCGGCACGGACTCGGACGGCGACACGGCATCGACCAGCATCACGGTCAATGTTGTCGACGACGCGCCGATCGCGAAAAACGACGTCAATACGGGCGAAGGCGTACGCACAGGTAACGTTGTTACCGGCGCGAACGGCGGCGCAGGCGCTGCCGACGACCTCAGCAACGACACACCGAACAAAGTGACGAAAATCGCTTTCGGCGGCACATCGGTCAATGTTCCGAATGCCGGCGAAGCGACGATCAACGGCCAGTACGGCCAGCTGAAAATCTCGGCTGACGGTTCGTACACCTACACGCCGTTCGCACTGCCTTATCAGGGCGGCGGCACGACGTCATCGATGAGCCCGGGCGCCTCGAACTTCACCGGCATCCAGAACACCGTCACCAAGAACGGCATCACGGTTAAATCGGCCAACGGCGCCGACCTGACCTGGTACGACAATGGCGACGGCGGCGGTATCGGCATCGCGCCGGACAACATCTATACCGGCGAAAAACTGGAAGTTGATTTCGCAGCCTCCGACAAGGTGACGATCACGATCGCGGACCTTGGCACCAACAACAAGCAAGGCGGCATCGACTATGTCGTTCACCTGGCGAACGGCCAGACCGTGACCGGCGAATTCGACGTCGGCCCGGTCCCGCATGCGGACGGCATCGCCTCGTTCACGCTGAACTCGTCGAGCTTCGGCGGCCAGCAAATCGTCGGCGTCGACCTCAGCACGGTTGCAAACTCGGCCCTGCCGATCGCATCGTTCACGGTTCAGAACATCATCGTTTCGTCGCATGACTGCCCGCCCGACCAGGGTCCGGACCAGTTCGTCTATACGCTGACGGACCGCGACGGCGACTCCAGCACGGCGACGCTGACTGTCGAAGGCAACCAGCCGATCCTCGTGGTTGGCGAAAACGTCGACGACAAATCAGGTTCGAAAATCGAGCACCGCATCGGCTGCGACCATGGCGAAATCATCGGCAAACGCGCTGCTGATATCCTGATCGGCGATGTCGGCGGTTCGAAGCAGATCGCACAGAACAAGGACTTCAATGTCGTCCTTATCCTGGACATCTCCGGCTCGATGGGCGAAGGCCCCGGCTCGAAGCTGCAACTGCTGAAGGATGCGGTTTCGCACCTGCTGCAGGATTTCAACAACTACGACACGGGCACGATCAAGGTTCATGTCGTTCCGTTCGGCACGACGGCGTTCGCATCGGGCACGTTCACGGTTACGGACACTGCCGGCTACAACAGCGCCGTGTCGTTCGTCCAGGCTATGGACAATAACAACCAGCAGTTCACCAACTATGAAGCGCCGATGATCAGCGCTCTCAACTGGCTGAACGGCAACCTGACCAATGACCCGATCGCAAACGCAGATACATATACGTATTTCGTTTCGGACGGCGAGCCGAACCACTATGTCGGCACCAGCGGCCAGACCGTCAACGCGAACAACAACGCGCAAACCGTTATGAACGAGATCCATGGCGTTTCGGACGGCAGCGACGAAGTCGGCCAGCTGCAGGCGAAGAGCCAGCTCGTCGCAGTCGGCATCGATATCAGCGGCACGACGCTGGCGCGTCTCGACACGATTGACGAGAACGGCGATGCCGTGGACGTTCAGAATGCGAACGACCTCGACGCGGCGTTCCAGAACCTCAACCCGCTGAACCAGCTGACGGAGACGGGCGATGACGTCCTGACCGGCGGCGACGGCAACGACCTGATCTTCGGCGACACGATCAACACCGATGCCCTGGCAACGGCGCAGGGTCTGTCGACCAACCCCGGCGCAGGCTGGCAGGTGATCGAACTGCTCGAAGCCGGCCTCGGCACCAACGCCGCCTGGGACCGCGACGACACGATCGCTTACATCAAAGCGAACGCTGTTGCGATGTCCGATGAAACGGTCAGCAACGGCCAGGGCCGCCAGGGCGGCAACGACACGCTGAGCGGCGGCGCCGGCAACGACATCATCTTCGGCCAAGAGGGCGACGATGTGATCACGGGCGGCGCCGGCAACGACACGCTGTATGGCGGTTCGGGCGATGACGTGTTCAAGTTCGTCAATCTGGGCGGCGAAGGCGTCGACACGGTCAAGGACTTCGAAATCGGCGATATCCTCGACGTTTCGGGCCTGCTGGTCGGCTACAACTCGGTCCAGGACAGCATTAACGATTTCGTCTTCAAGACGGAGTCGGGCGGCAACACCACCATCCATGTCAATGCCGACGGCGTTGGCGGCCTGGCGGGCGCGACCGCGATTGCAACGCTCGAGGGGATTGTTGGCCTTAACATCCAGCAGATCACCAACGACGGGAACGCCGTTTAATCAAGGTTTCTTAACAGAAAGTCCGGTTCGTTAACGCGGCCGGTCAATCTCTCCGACCCGGGGCTTGCCAAAGCCCCGGGTTTTTCTCTTTAAATAGAGGGCTAATCCTCTAAAAAATAAGAAAAAATTATGGGAACGGGCTTGCCAAGACCCATAAAAGTTCTTATAAAAGGGAAGTCGTTGAAGTTGTGGATAACTTCCGGCTGAAAATATCAAAAAAGTAAACTGATTCATCGAGAGGATGCAGAACGTGCTTTCCAGAAATTCCATTCGCAGATTTTGTCTGACGGCTTCGGCTGTCGCGCTCATGTCCGGCATCGCAGGCGTCGCCCTCGCGCAGCAGGACAAGCCGCTCCATCCGTCCTTAAGCATCTCGCTCCGTGACGCAGTCGCCACGGGCGTGAACACGAATCCGGAATACGGCGAAGTCGCCGCTTCGCGCCGCGCCACCGATGAAGAACTCAGACAAGGCCGTGCCGGATATCTTCCTTCGGTCGACATGCGCGCCGACACCGGCCCTGAATACACCGACAGCGAAGTCACCGATGAAACGGAAACGATGTGGCGTTACCTCGTGTCTTTGACGCTGACGCAAATGCTGTTCGACGGTTTCGAAACGAAATATGAAGTCGCGCGCCAGAAAGCCCGCGTGAATTCTTCGGCAAACCGTGTCCGCGAAACCGCGGAACTCGTCGGCCTTTCGGTCGTCGAGGCGTATCTTGAAGTTCTGCGCCAGCGCCAGATCCTCGTGATCGCGCGCCAGAACGTCGACGCGCACCTCAGCATCCTCGACCAGATCAAGCAGGGCGTTAACGCCGGCCGTTCGACGCAAGCAGACAACGAGCAAGCAAACGCACGCCTCGCCGCCGCCCGCGCGACGGAAAGCAGCATCCGCCAATCGCTCCGCACCGCGGAAGCGCAGTACCGCGCCGAAACCGGCGATGACGCAGGCCAGTTGCAGCTCCCGGAAATTCCGTTCGGTACGCTGAGCCAGGATGTCGATACCGAAGTCGACAAGACTCTGGCGCACAGCCCGACGCTCGACATTTTCGCATCCGACATCGAAGTCGCCTACGCTGAAGCGCAGGGCACGAAGTCGACCTTCTATCCGCAACTGGATCTGGAGCTGAATGCGAACCAGGGTCACAATATTGAAGGCATCGACGGCACCAACCGCGGCGCCTCGGCTCTCCTGGTCATGAACTGGAACCTCTACCGCGGCGGCGCAGACTCCGCGCGCGCGCGTGAATTCATCCACCGTCACCAGCAATCGAAAGAAGCCCGCGCCCGCGCAGCGCGCGCCGTTGAAAACGACGTGCGCTCGACATGGGCCAGCATGGTTTCCGCCGGCGAGCGCGCCCGCGAATTCGCGACGCAGGCCGCCGCCAACACCGAAGTCGTGAAGGCCTACCAGGACCAGTTCAACCTGGACCGCCGCACGCTGCTTGACGTTCTTGATGCGCAGAACGAACTGTTCGTCTCGCGCACCAACACGATCAATTCGGAATTCCTCGAGATGTTCGCTGTGTACCGCCTGCTCGCTCTGAAAGGCGCCTTGCTCCCGACGCTGGGTGTCGAGTATCCTAGAGAGAGCGCCATCGCTTCCGGCGAGACATGGTCCAAGGAAGAACAGATGAAGGCGCGCTAGGCAATTTTCGGATTTTGGGCTGATTTTTTCGGCACAAAATCCTTTAATTGCAGAATTATGATTTAAGGCGTTTTTTCATCCTTCAGGTCTTCCGGTGAGCAAAGAACAAGCTGACAAACAATCCGACTCTGCGGAATCCCTTAAAGACACAGGCCCGGCCCAGCCGCCGGGCGGGTGGCCCCTGCAGGCCGACAGGCTTGCGATCCATACCCCTTTAATCGACGCCCTGCAGCTGCTGGCGGGCCATTACGGCCGCCGGACCAGTCCGGCCTCCCTGACCGCAGGCCTGCCCATCCCGAAGGAAGGGGGGTTTCCGCCCGCTTTATTCATCCGGGCCGCCGAAAGGGCCGATTTACAGGCCGTCCTGGCCGACCGGAGCCTCGAATCCCTGGCTATAGCCCCGAACCTGCCCTGTATCCTGACTTTGGAGCACGAACAGGCCTGTATCCTCTGGGACATCAAATACCCGCCCAAACACCCCCCTAAAAAGGAAGAAGGCAAGGACGTACAGGTACACCCGGAGACACGTTTCGTGGTCCAGTTCCCGGAAACCCCGCAGGAGCGGCAATCGTTAACGCTGGAGGCTTTAAAGCGCCTGTATATAGGCTATGCCTTCTTCGTACGTCCGGTGGCGCGTACGGACGAGCGGGCCGGTCCGGCCGAGATCGAAAGCGCACGGGACTGGTTCTGGTCGGCTTTCTGGCGCAACAAGACGCTCTATAGCGAGGTCATGATCGCGGCAGTGATGATCAACCTATTCAGTATCGCCAGCTCGCTGTACGTCATGAACGTGTATGACAGGGTCGTTCCAAACAAGGCGTTCGAGACGCTGTGGGCACTCGCGATCGGTATCCTGATCGTCTATATCTTCGATTTCATCCTGAAAAACCTCCGGGCCCAATTCCTCGACTATGCCGGCAGCAAGGCGGACGTCAAAATCTCGGCCGAACTGTTCCAGCAGATTCTCGGTATGACCATGGCGGCGCGGCCGTCGAGCGCCGGGGTGCTGGCCAGCAAAATGCGCGAATTCGAATCCATCCGCGATTTCTTCACCTCGGCGACCATGGCGGCGCTGATCGACCTGCCGTTCGTATTTTTATTCATCGGCTTCATCGCGATCATCGGCGGGCCGATCGCCTTCGTTCCGCTGGCGGCGATTCCGTTCGTGGTCGGCATGGGGCTGATGCTGCAAAAGCCGCTCGAGAAGGTGGTCAAGGAATCACTGAATGAAAGCGCGCTCAAGAATGCGCTGCTGTTCGAGACATTCACCGGCCTCGAAACGATCAAGGTGCAGGCCGCCGAAGGACACACGCAGCGCAACTGGGAAGAGCTGAACAACAAGGCTTCGCGCACATCGACGAAGATGCGCACGATTTCCGCGTTCTCAATAAACTGGGCGATGTTCATACAGCAGATGGTAAGCGTCTTCATCGTCGTCGCGGGCGTTTACATGATCGATGCAGGGTTGCTGACGATGGGCGGATTGATCGCCTGCGTTCTGCTGTCGGCCCGCGCCATGGCGCCGCTGTCGCAGGTGGCGGGATTGCTGACGCGTCTCAACCAGAGCCGCGAGTCGCTCAAGCATCTCGACGAGCTGATGAAGCGCCCGGTCGAGCGCCCGGCGGGCAAGCATTTCATCACGCTGCAGCATGTGCAGGGCAAGGTCGAGTTCCGCGACGTGGTCTTTAATTATCCGGGGCAGTCGACGCCTGCCGTCAATCATTTGAGCTTCACGATCGAGCCGGGCGAGCGCGTTGGCATTATCGGCGCGGTGGGGTCGGGCAAGACGACGCTTGAAAGACTTCTTCTGAATTTATACGAGCCGACGAGCGGTTCGGTGCAGATCGACGGTTCGGATGTGCGCCAGATCGATCCGGGCGATTTACGGCGCAATGTCGGCGCCGTGCAGCAAAGCCCGCAGCTTTTCTATGGCTCGGTCCGGCACAATATCACGATGGGTCATGAAACGGCGCCGGACAGATCGGTGTTGCGCGCGGCGGAAATGTCGGGCGTTCTCGAATTCCTAAAAGATTCGTCGGCCGGTCTGGACACGCAGGTCGGCGAGCGCGGCGAAGCGCTTTCGGGCGGGCAAAGGCAGGCGGTCGCGATTGCGCGGGCGCTGCTTTACGATCCGCCGATCCTGGTGCTGGACGAGCCGACGGCGTCGATGGACCCGGCATCCGAAAACAGGTTGCTCAAGCGGCTCAGCGTTTTGTGCGAGGGCAAGACGACGATTTTGATCACGCATAAAGGCTCGATGCTGGCGCTGGTCGATAAACTGATTTTGATCGACCGCGGCCGCATGGTGGCGTACGGGCCGAAGGATGAAGTGATCCGCAAATTGCAGGCGCGCCAGTATGGCAGCGCCGCCGAGAATACGGAAGGTTGACGATGGCCGCCGGAAATAAAAAATCACAGAAAAAGACGCCGGTTGACGCCAACGAGGAATGGAAGGCGCTGCGCGAGGGATGGGCCGCCGAGCAGGTTCACCGGGCGCACGCGCACCTGCTGGCGAAATTTGATACGGATGACGACATGCCGCTGTCGCGGCATTTATTGCTGCTGTCGATCGCGGCGTTTTTCGTTCTGTTTTTCATCTGGGCCAACCTGGCGCCGCTGGATGAAGTGGCGCGCGGCGAGGGCAAGATCATTCCCTCCGGCGACGTTCAATCCATCCAGCGGGAAGAATCCGGCATTATCGAGGAAATCCTGGTGCGCGAAGGCGATGAAGTGACCAAGGACCAGATCCTGATGCGGCTGTCGGATATCGCGGCGTCATCGGATCTCGGCGCCAACCAGGCGCGTTACCTGGGTTTGCTGGCGACGATCACGCGCCTGCAGGCGGAGGCCGAAGGCAAGACAAGTTTTGAGTTCTCCGAAGACATCGTCAAAAACGCGCCGAGCAGCGTGACGGAAGAAATGAATACGTTCCGTGCCAACCAGACGCAGTTGCAGGGGCAACTTAATATCTTCATGCAGCAGCAAAGCCAGCGCGAGCAGGAAGTGCGCGAGCTCAGCCAGCGCGCCAGCGACATACGCGGTGTCATCGCCCTGCAGCGCGAGGAAAAGGCCATGGTCGAGCCGCTGGTTGCGAAGGGCTCGGCGCCGAAGATGGAATTGCTGCAGCTCGAGCGCACGATCAAGGAAAAACAGACGGAGCTGAACAGCGTGCAATCGAACCTGCCGCGCGCGCAGTCGGCGGTGAACGAAGCGAAGGCGCGGATCGAGGATCTGAAATCGTCGGCCAGGGCGCAGGCGCAGACCGAGCTTTCGGCCAAGCTGATCGAGATGAACGAGGCCAAGGAGCGCGTTTCAGGATTGACCGAGCGCAAGACACGTAAAGAGATCAGGTCGCCGGTGGATGGAATCATCCAGGAAATCACCGTCAATACGATCGGCGGGGTGATCAAGCCGGGCGAAGACATCATCAAGGTCGTTCCGAAGAACGACCAGTTGGTTGTCGAGGCGCGGGTGCGGCCTGCCGACCGCGCGTTCATCCATATCGGCCAGAAAGCCGTGGTCAAACTTTCGTCATATGATTTTTCGATCTATGGCGGGCTGGACGGCAAGCTGATTTATATTTCGCAGGATACGTTCGAAGACCAGAAGGGCAACACCTATTACAACGTCCGGGTCCAGACGGATAAAAATCACCTGATGCATTACGGCGAGAGAAAAGAGATCACCACGGGCATGGTGGCGACAGCCGACATCCTGACCGGCAAGAAAACCGTGATGCAGTATCTGCTAAAGCCGTTCGTGAAGACGCTCGATAACGCGATGAACGAGCGTTAGTTCTTTATCCATTGCAGAGCTTCGTCCAGTTTCCCGGCCTCGAAGAAGCGGATCTCGCCGCCGAAAAGCTTGCGTGTCATCTTGACCTGGAAGATGCGCGCCTCGGGTGGGTTCACATAGGCGAATTTACGGGCGTGACGGCCATTGTCGATGATGAACTGGAAGCTGCGGGCGGCGGCTTCCTTGCTCCAGCCTTTATAGTCTTCGTCGTAATTGACCAGCATGCCGAACTTGTGGCCCTTGCTGACCATTTCGGCGATGGGGTCGCAGACGCAGGTTTCATATTCCTCGACGTCGACGATATTGGTGTAGGTGACGCACAGCGTACTATCGTCGCTTTCGGGCATGGTAATGATATTTGTGTCCGAGCAGGTCTTTTTAATCATCTGACCCATGACTGAATATCTCCTATCGGGGGCTGAAAAAACGCTTTTGGTGTTTCACAGGCCTGTTGTATTGAGTATTGCTTGAGCTGGGCTATAAAAATGGCATGATAACGGAACAAAATGCAAGATTTACACAGGAAAGCTGCCCCCATGGGCGATAAAAACATCAATATCACGCTTCCGGACGGGTCGGTGCGGTCATATGAAGCCGGGGTCACGGGGCTGGAAGTGGCCGATTCGATTGCCAAATCGCTGGCCAAGGCGGCCGTGGGGGTGAAAATCAACGGGGTCCTTTCGGACCTGTCCCTGCCTATACAAGCAGATGCTAAAGTAGAGATCGTGCGCCGGCAGGACGATGCGGCGCTGGAGATGATCCGGCACGATGCCGCCCACGTCATGGCCGAGGCGGTGCAGAAGCTTTATCCCGGCACGCAGGTGACGATCGGCCCGTCGATCGAAAACGGGTTTTATTACGACTTCGCCCGCAACGAGCCTTTTTCGACCGAGGATTTTCCCGCAATTGAAAAAGAGATGCGCAAGATCATCGAGCGCGGCGCGCCGTTCACGCGCGAGGTGTGGGACCGGGACGAGGCGATCAAATATTTCAAGAACAAGGGCGAGAATTACAAGGCGGAACTGATCCAGGACCTGCCCGAGACGGAAGAGATCAAGATTTACAAACAGGGCGAATGGACGGATCTTTGCCGCGGGCCGCACATGCCGACGACCAAACATGTCGGGAACGCGTTCAAGCTGCTGAAGGTCGCGGGTGCGTATTGGCGCGGCGATTCCAATAAGGCGATGCTGACGCGGATTTACGCGACCGCCTGGCGCGATGAAAAGGAGATGAACGACTATCTCCATATGCTGGAGGAGGCGGAGAAGCGCGATCACCGCAAGCTCGGCAAGGAGATGGATCTGTTCCACCTGCAGGAAGAGGCGCAGGGCTCGGTGTTCTGGCACCCGAAAGGCTACGTGATTTACAACCAGATGGAAAATTACATTCGCCGCCGCCTGAATGACTCCGGGTATCAAGAGGTCAAGACGCCGCAACTGATCGACAACAAGCTGTGGATCGCGTCGGGGCACTGGGGAAAATTCCGCGAGAACATGTTCGTGGTGCCGGATGAAATTCCGAGCACGGATGACGAGAAGAATATTTTCGGCGGCAAGTTTGAAAAACTGATGGCGCTGAAGCCAATGAACTGCCCGGCGCATGTGCAGATTTTCAAGCAGGGTCTGAAGTCGTACCGTGATCTTCCATTGCGTCTCGCGGAATTCGGATGCTGCCACAGGAACGAGGCGCACGGTGCGCTGCACGGGCTGATGCGGGTGCGGCAGATGACGCAGGACGACGCCCATATTTTCTGCCGCGAGGACCAGATCACGCAGGAAGCGCAGGCGTTTTGCAAGCTGCTCTACGCGGTTTACAGGGATCTCGGGTTCAGCGACGTGAAAATCCGTCTCGCGCTGCGGCCCGAGAACAAGGCGGGCGACGACGCGACATGGGACCGGGCGGAGGCCGGCCTGGAAGATGCGCTGAAGGCGCAGGGGCTGGCCTATGAACTGGCGCCGGGCGAGGGCGCATTCTACGGGCCGAAGCTGGAATTCCACCTGAAGGACGCAATCGGGCGCGGCTGGCAGTGCGGGACGCTGCAGCTGGATTTCGTGCTGCCGGAGCGGCTGGACGCCACCTATATAGGCGAGGATGGCGGTCGGCACAGGCCGGTGATGCTGCACCGGGCTATTCTCGGGACGCTGGAGCGTTTTATCGGCATCATGATCGAAAACTATGCGGGTAAACTGCCTTTATGGCTGGCGCCGGTGCAGTGCGTGGTGGCGACGATCACGTCCGAGGCGGACGGATATGCCGACGAGGTGGCCGGGAAACTCAAGGCGCTGGGCCTGCGGGTCGAGACCGACAAGCGCAACGAGAAGATCAATTACAAGGTGCGGGAGCATTCATTGGCCAAAGTCCCGGTGATGTTCGTGGTCGGCGCGCGCGAGGCGGCGGAACAAACGGTCGCCATACGCCGTTTGGGGTCGCAGGACCAGTCGGTCCAGCCCCTCCCGTCCGCAGCGGAATCGCTTGCAGGCGAGGCAAAACCCCCTTATTAATAGGGCTTTCGTGAATTATCTCAGGAGAATGGACTATTAAGCAACCCTACAGACCACCCTCGCGGCCGCCAGGCGGCCGTCCCCCCGGCAGCAGACCGCCTCAAGGCGGACGTCCCCAAAGCGGCGGACGCGACAGCCGGACCCCGCAGCGCCCCGCCGATGACGGACCGCGCGTCAATGAACAGATCAGGGCAGAAAAAATCCGCGTCGTCGGCGCCGACGGCGAGATGAAGGGCGTGATGAGTCCGCGCGAAGCCATGGTGCTGGCGGAAGAGGCGGGCTTGGATCTCGTGGAGATTTCGCCGAACACCGATCCGCCGGTGTGCAAGATTCTCGACTACGGCAAATATAAATACGAGCAGCAGAAAAAAGCCGCCGAGGCGCGCAAGAAGCAGAAGGTCGTCGATCTGAAGGAAATCAAGATCCGTCCCGGCATCGAGCAGCATGATTATGATGTGAAGATGCGCGCGGCGCGCAAATTTCTCGAGGGCGGCGACAAGGTGAAAGTCACCATGCGTTTTCGCGGCCGCGAGATGTCGCATATCCAGATCGGGCGCGAGTTGCTCGAGAAGATGCAGCAGGAGCTGGCGACGGTCGCCAAGGTGGAATATGCGCCCAAGCTTGAAGGCCGCCAGATGATTATGATTTTGGTTCCAGCCTAAGCTGCCTTGGTAATCCGTGAAATGAAGAAGCCGTCGATGCCGCCCGATGCCGCGAGGTGGAAGGGCAGCGTGCGCACGTCGCCGTTTTCGGTGACGGCGTCGGCGATGTCGCCGATTTCCTTTGATGTGATGGCGATTTTTGCGGCGTTCGGGTGCTGGCTCAGCAGATACTGAATCTGGTCTTCGCCCTCGCATTTTTGCAGCGAGCAGGTGCAGTAGACCAGCACGCCGCCGGGCGCGAGGATATTGAAGGCGTTTTCGAGGATGCGCATTTGCGTGGGCACGAGGCTTTCGAGGTCGCGCATGGATTTGAGATGCGGCACGTCGGGGTGGCGGCGGATGGTGCCGGTGGCGGTGCAGGGCGCATCCACCAAAATGAATTGCGGTGGTTCTTTCGGCTGCCATGAAGAAGCGTCGGAGGCGATGACCTGGACGCGGTCGGCCAGTTTTAATCTTGCGAGATTGGCCTCGAGCTTTTTGAGGCGCTGGGCGGAGCGGTCGATGGCGATGACGTTGGCGCCGCGCGCCGCGAGCTGCGCGGATTTGCCGCCGGGCGCGGCGCAGAGGTCGATCACGGTTTTGCCCTTGATGTCGCCGAAGAGGAGAGCGGGAATGGCGGCGGCGGCGTCCTGTACCCACCATTGGCCGTCGTCATAGCCGGGAATTTCGTGGACCGGGCCGCCTGCAATTCTACGGAGCGTGCCGTTGCCGACTTCGGAGGCTTTTAAATTCGAGGCCCAGTAATTGCGGTCGGCCTCGTCGCGCAGCGTGATGTCGAGCGGCGCTTCGGCGAGGTTGGCGCGGGCGATCTGCGCGGCGGTTTTGAGGCCGTAATCATCGATCCAGATTTTGAGGAGCCAGTCGGGCGTGTTAAGGCGGCCTTCATCCTGGCGGGCGAGCCATTCCTTGCCGATGCGGGCGATGGTGCGCAGCAAACCGTTGACGAAGCCTTTTTGCCTTTCCATCCCGGCGCTTTCGGCGATGCGCACCGAGGTGTCGACGGCCGCGTGGTCGGGCACGTTCATGAACATGATTTGCGTGACGCCGAGGCGGAGGATGTTCTGGAGGAGGAGTGTTTTGTTGCCGGGGCGTTCCTCGGCTTTTGCGATCAAATCATCGACCTGGCCGAGGCGGCGGAGTGTTGTCGATACGAGCATGCGGCAGAAACTGCGGTCGCGCGCGGGCAGGGTGCGAAATTCGGCGGCGTTTTCGAGGGCCTGGTCGAGCGGGTTCTTGCGGCCCAATACGTCATCGAGAAGATTGAGCGCGACGATGCGGGCGGAGAGCATATCGCCGGAAGTGACGGAAACGTCATGTTCGTCCGAGGATTCCGGGGGCAGTTCCTGCGGCCGCATCATCTGCGTCATTTCGCGGCCTTACGGAAGTTGATGCGTCTCATGATGGATTCTTCGGTTTCGCAGCTATGTTTGATGAGCTGGGCGTAAAGCTTGCGGATGAAATCTTCGTCGAGGCCTTTTTCGGCGGCGAGGCGGGCGGCATTTTCGCGCACTTCATCGACGCGCTCGGGGATGGTGGCAGGGATATTTTCGCGCGCTTTTATTTTCGCGACGTCCTCGATGACGTCATAGCGGCGGCGGAGAAGCTGGAGGATCTGCTCGTCGATGACGTTGATGCGGACGCGGTAGGGTTTCAGGACTTCCATCTGGCTCACTCAAGGTTCTTATGGTTTAATATGTTCCATGAGCAGCCAAAAACCAAGCCCTGAAATATTCCTTGTTATGCCTCCCCCTGAGGGGGAGGGTTTGGGTGGGGGGTTAAGCTGTGGAAATTCGGCAAAAACCGTAACCCCTCCCCCTGACCCCTCCCTCCGGGAGGGGAGTAAAAAGAAAGAAATCAATGGATTTGAAGACCAGGGGATGCTGGAGCCGACGCGCTATGGCGACTGGGATGTTAAGGGGAGATGCAGTGATTTTTGATCTTCGTCATTCCAGCGAAGGCTGGAATCCATGGCTCACACAAGCGCTATAAATAATTATTGGCCCCGGACGCTGAATGGAGGGATGACATCAGGTTTGCACGCCGTAGAGGTCGTATTCCTCGGCGTCTTCGATTTTCACGTTCACGATATCGCCGGGTTTGAGGTTTTTGACATCGCGCAGGAAAACCGTGCCGTCGATTTCGGGCGCGTCGGCCTTTGAGCGGGCATCGGCGCCGCCTCCGGCGACATCGTCGACGATGCATTCAAGGGTTTTGCCGATTTTTTCCCTGGCTTTTTTGGCGCTGATGTCCTGCTGCTTTTCCATGAAGCGCTGCCAGCGGATTTCCTTGATTTCATCCGGCACTTCGTTGCCGATCTCGTTGGCTTTCGCGCCTTTGACGGGTTCGTACTGGAATGCGCCCGCTCTATCAATTTGTGCTTCTTCCAGCCAGTCGAGCAGCATCTGGAAATCTTCCTCGGTTTCGCCGGGGAAGCCGACGATGAAGGTGGAGCGCAGCGCGAGGTCGGGGCAGATCTTGCGCCAGTTCTGGATGCGGGCCAAAGTTTTTTCCTGCGACGCCGGGCGGCGCATGGCTTTCAGAACGTTTGGGCTCGCGTGCTGGAACGGGATGTCGAGATACGGCAAAATTTTTCCTTCGGCCATTAATGGAATGACGCTGTCGACATGCGGATAGGGGTAAACATAGTGCAGGCGCACCCAGACACCGAGTTTGCCGAGTTCTTCGCACAGATTGTAAAATTTCGCGGGGACCTTGTTTCCCTTCCACGGGCTTTCGGCGTATTTGAGATCGACGCCATATGCGGATGTATCCTGCGAGATGATGAGGAGTTCTTTCGTGCCCGATTTCACGAGCGCTTCGGCTTCGTGCAGGACGCGGTGGAGCGGGCGACTTACGAGATCGCCGCGTAAGGGAGGGATGATGCAGAAGGAGCAGCGGTTGTTGCAGCCTTCGGAAATTTTCAGGTACGCGTAATGGCGCGGCGTGAGTTTGAGGCCGGCTTCGTCATAGGATGGCGGCGTGAGATCGACGTACGGGTTGTGTTCGATCGGCTGGTGCGTGTGGACGCTGGTGACGACCTGTTCATATTGATGCGGGCCGGTGACGGCGAGGACCTTCGGATATTTTTCGGTGATTTCCCCGGGCGTCGCGCCCATGCAGCCGGTGACGATGACGCGGCCGTTTTCGCTGAGCGCGTCGCCGATGGCCTGCAGCGATTCAGCCTTGGCGGAATCGAGGAAGCCGCACGTATTCACGATGACGAGGTCGGCGCCTTCGTGCGTATCGGTGAAGCGGTAGCCGTCGGAGCGGAGCTTGGTCATGATGCGTTCGGAATCGACCAAAGCCTTGGGACAGCCGAGGGAAACCAGTCCTATTTTAGGAGTGGGCGAGGGCTGTGAGTAATCCTTGCTTTTTAGCTCTTTCGCGGTTTTCATGGCGCTGTTTTATAGTATTTTTCAGGGCTCATAAGCAAGAAAAGGCGAATCTATGCGATTTTGGCTGTTTTTGGCGGCTTTTATGACCTTCAGCCTGCCTGCGCAGGCGAATATGACGGTTTACGAGTTGTTCACGGCGCGGGACTGCCCGTCCTGCCCGCGCGCGGACGAGCTATTCGGCCAGATTACCCGCGCCAACCCGCAGATCATCGCGCTGGCCTGCCATGTCACCTATTTCGACCGGCCGGGGCGGGCGGATTCGCTGTCGGCGCCTTTCTGCGACGGGCGGCAGACGGGGTACAAGCAGGGCAAGGTGCTCGACCGGATTTATACGCCCGCGGCGGTGGTGAACGGCATGTACGCGGTCAAGGGCAATGACAAGGACTCGGTGATGGCGGGCCTGTCGAGCAGCGGGGCGATCGAAACGGTGAAATCGATTCGTCTTTCGGCGCAGGGCGGGTATCTGAATATCACGCTGCCGGGCGTGAGCGTGGAGGAGCCTGCCGATGTGTGGCTGTTCTCGTACAACAAGGGCAACGCCGTGACGTTTTTGACGAAGCTGATGCGCTGGAACGGCAAGGCGGTGGCGATGGCGTTCCCGATCGGGAATGTCCCGGCGACGGGGTATGCGGTCGTCGCGCAGACGGCGGCGCAGACGCAGATTTTGGCTGCGGGCAAGACGAACTAAGCGGCGATCTTTAAGTCAATCATTACAGGAACATGATCTGAAGGCTTGTCCCAGTCGCGGGCGGAGACGTGGATGTCCTGCGCGAGCAGGGATTTTTTCAGCGGTTGCGTCACCCAGATGTGATCCAAGCGGCGGCCGCGGTTCGATTTTTTCCAGTCCTGATTACGGTATGACCACCAGGTGTATAGTTTTTCCTCAGGGGATACGAAGTGGCGTGCGGTGTCGACCCAGTCGAGAGAATCCAGCATTTTATTAAGCCGCGTGGTTTCCGGCGGCGTGTGCGAGACGACGGTGAGGAGTTGCTTGTGCGACCAGACGTCGTTTTCGTAGGGCGCGATATTGAAATCGCCGACGGCGACGAGCTTGTCGGTTTTCTTGTAGCGCTTTTTGAACCAGCCGGTCATTTCATCGACGAAATCGAGCTTGTGCTTGAATTTGTCGTTGGCGAGCGGGTCCGGGATGTCGCCGCCCGCCGGGATGTAGAGATTGTGCAGTTCGAAATTCTTGAAGCGCGCGGCGATGTGGCGGCAATCCTCGCGCCCGCAGCGGTGATGGACATCGTGCGCGTCGAACGGCACGCGGGATAAAATCGCGACGCCGTTATAGCTTTTCATGCCGCTGATGGCGATGTGCTTGTAGCCCGCGTCGTGAATCGCCTGCAGCGGGAAGGTTTCATCGACGGTCTTGGTTTCCTGCAGGCAAATGATGTCGGGGGCGCATTCCTTCATCACGCGGCGCAGGTTGTTGATGCGCAGGCGAACGGAATTGATGTTCCAGGTGAGGATACGCATGGCGGAATTTTTAAAACGGAAATTTCGTGTTTTCGTCGACGCCGATGGATTCCATCATCTTTTTCGTCTCTTCCTTGACGCGGGCATCCTTGGCTTCGCCCGCGTTGTTGAGCGCCGCGGTAATCAGATCCTCGAGTATGTCCTTGTTGCCGCTGCTGATCAGCGACGGATCGATCGTGACCGATCTCACGACATTGGCGCAGGACATGGTCACGCGCACGAGGCCGTCGCCCGATGCGCCCTGGACGTCGATATCCCTGAGTTTTTCCTGGATTTCCTCGAGTTTTTCCTGGACCAGTTTGGCCTGCTGCATCATTTTCTGGATATTGAGCATCGCTTAATCCTTGTGTTCGTCCCTACCAGTTATATCCGTTAATTGGGCGCCGGGAAAGATGGCGAGAATTTGCGCCACTTCGGGCAAAGCGAGAGCCTCGGCGAATTCGGCGGCGCGGGCGTTTTGCTTCTTTTCGGCGAGGGTGGGTTCGCCGGGCAGGCCGGAAATGCTGACCATCCAGCGGCGGCCGGTGAGTTTGGTGAGCATGGGGCCGAGCTCCTGCGCGAGTTTGGGCGGGGCGTGCTCATGCGGGCGTATTTCAAGGCGGCCTTCCTCGAGCCGCACGAGATGGACGGACTGATATATTTGCGAAGAGAGCATGACTTCGCCCGCTTCATCGAGCAGCGAGACGATGTCTTCGAGATTGCGTACGGCGCGTTCGGTTATATTTTGCGGCTCGGGCGAAGTTAAAATATTTGGCGCGGCCTGTGTTGAACCTTTCGGCGCGCGGGCGACGGGCGCGTAATCGCGCTGCGGCGCGGAGGCGATCAGGGTCTGGCCGGTTGTGCTTGCGGGCTGGTCTTTTAATTTGCGAACGAGATCGGCCGGGTCGGGCAGGTCGGCGGCGTAAGCGAGGCGGATGATAACCATTTCCGCAGCGGCGTGCGGCGCGGGCGCGTTTTGCACCTCGCCCAGGCCCTTGAGCAAAATCTGCCATGTGCGGCCCAATGTGGGCATCGAGAGTTCGGCGGCAAGCGCGGCAAGGCGCTTGTCCTCGTTCTTCACCTTCGGGATGGCGCGGAGTTTGGTCAACTGATGCGTGAAATCGAGCAGGTCCTGGATGAGCACAAGCGGGTCACCGCCGGAGCGGTAAATTTCGTCCATGATTTTCAGCGCTTCGGGCATGTCGCCGGTGAGCGCTTTTTCAAGGAGATCGAGCGTGCGGCCACGGTCGCCGAGACCGAGCATGTCCGTAACAAGTTGCGCGGTGACGGTGTCGCCGCCGAGGGACATCGCCTGGTCGAGCAGCGAGAGGCCGTCGCGCACCGAGCCGTCAGCGGCGCGGGCGATGAGCTGGATGGCTGCGTCCTCGGCTTTCACTTTTTCTTTTTTGCAGATATCCAGGAAATGCTCGCTGAGGGTCGGGATATCGACGCGGCGCAGGTCAAAACGCTGGCAACGCGAGAGAACGGTGAGCGGGACCTTGCGGATTTCCGTGGTCGCGAAAATGAATTTCACGTGCGGCGGCGGTTCCTCGAGTGTTTTGAGAAGCGCGTTGAAGGCCGATTTCGAAAGCATGTGCACTTCGTCGATGACGTAGATTTTGTAGCGCGCCTCGGTCGGGGCGTAGCGCACGCCATCCAGAATTTCGCGCATGTTGTCGACGCCGGTATGGCTGGCGGCGTCCATCTCGATGACGTCGGGGTGCCTGTCTTCGGCGATGGCCTGGCAGAGTTTGCAATCGTCGGTCGGGCCTGTCGTCGGGCCCGATTTGCCGTTGTGGCCTTTGTAATTGAGCGCCTTGGCGATAATGCGGGCGGTTGTCGTTTTGCCGACGCCGCGCACGCCGGTGAGCATAAAGGCATGGGCGACGCGGCCGGAATCGATGGCGTTTCGCAGCGTGCGGACGAGGGCGTCCTGGCCGATCAGTTCGTCGAAATTGCGGGGACGGTATTTCCGTGCAAGGACGCGGTATTCGAGGTTGGGGGCTTTGTTATCCGACATAGATATTATCTAGAGCGATTCACCCAAAACCGCAAATGGCACAAGGCGGTTATGAGGAGAAAAGTGGCTTGCCACCCGAAGCTTTATTGCCAGTCCACCTACGCCAAGGCTTCGGTGGACACTTCTTCTCGTAAGCTCGCCGGGGCTCGCTAACTGCGAAGGGTGGAAGACCGGACCCGAACCAAATTCGTTACGGCTGCTGCCTTTCGGCCCTGACCGGGTTGGCGATAGATCCGCCCCGATCTTCCGGGGATACATATAGTGTACGGTGTCACCGTACACAAGAATAACAGCCATTATATTGACATAATAATAAAGCGATAAAAGGGCGGAAAAGGATTGAAACCGGCAGGCGTTTCCATGTATTGGATAAGCCTTCGAACGGGCCGTTGTAGCTCAGGGGTAGAGCAACGCATTCGTAATTAGTG
>CAADGI010000015.1 GCA_900696495.1 uncultured Alphaproteobacteria bacterium | reverse complement strand
TTTAACGTCTGATAAAAAAGCCCGGCGGGGGAAGGCCGGGCTTTTTTCACTTTGTTCGGCTAAATTAGTAACGGCGGCCGGAGCTGCGGCCACGGTCATTGTCGTGGCTGTGACGGCCTGCGCGGGCGTGACCTTCGGAGTCGCCGAACCAGCCGCGGCCTTGACCGCCTGACATGCGGCGGCGCGAGGAACGATTGTCATCGTAGTCGCGGTCGTTGCTGGCCTGCGAGTAGCGGTTGTCATTGTAATCGCGGTCGCTGTAGTAACTGTCGCGGCGGGACGAGCTGTAGCTGCTGCGTCCGCCCTGGCGGCCACCGCGATCATCATCGCTCATGAAGCGGCCGTCTTCGTCGCGTTCCGGCATGTTCCTGCCGCGACCTGAGTTTGAATTCGAGGAATAGCGGTCATCCTCGTCATCGCGGCTGGAGCGCGAGTAGGAGCGATTGTCGTCATATTCGCGGTCGTAACGGGAGCGGGATCCGCCATTGCGGTCGTCGCTCATGAAGCGGCCATCTTCGTCGCGTTCGCGGTTCTGGCTGCCGTTTCGGTATCTGTTCATGGTAGTTCCTTTCTGGTTTGAATCTTGCTGTGAAGCCTCCTGGTTGACGCTTTGTTCAGCAATCTGGTTGAGTTTCTGGTCGGTTTGCTTTTCCTGATCGAGAATTTGCTCAAGAAGTTCCGCAGCTTCGGAGAACCCGAGCTGTGTGGCTGCAGCAACCAGGCAGCCGTAACTGGCGATTTCGTAATGTTCGACTTTCTGCGCGGCGGCGATGAGCATGGCATCGCGCACGGGGCCTTCTTTGACGTCCTTGATGATTTCCTTGCCTTCGGTGATCAGGCCTTCCATGGCATCGCATTTTTCGCGCTTGAGCTTGATTTGCGCGGATTTCACGGCTTTTTCGATGAGCTGGATTTGATTTTCGGTTTCTTTCTTGTGCGTTTCAAAAGCCTTGGCCAGTTCCGGATTCTGGGCCGCCTTGGCCATTTTCGGCAGGGCTTTGGTCAATTGCTTTTCCGCGTTCAACATGTCGGATAATTCATGAATAAAAGCGTCTTCGAGCGTTTCAATCGCGCCGTCTTTTTTCTTTTTGGCGCGTTTGGCTTGCGTTTTGGCATGGTTGTTCGTTGTCACGATGGGCCTCCTGATGGCTTCGGCTGAAGTGAATTAGTTTTTTGTGATGTAGTGTTAGAACAACGTGTGCACGCCGTTAGTGTTCCATGAGAAAATATTCTCTAAACCGCGGCTTGCAGGAACAAAAATTCTCCCTGCGTGTTTGCAAAATATGAAACACGGTTCCATTCTCAAGCGGTACGGATTTGCATGGGTGACGCTGGTGCTTTTCAGCGCGTCGCTGGTTCTGCACTGGTTGTTCGGCTGGTTCGCCTATGTGGATGAGCAGCACGGGCTAAATCACGCGGTCGAGATGTCCGGTTACCTGCACGAGATGCTGCGCGATACATTCGAAAACTGGCAGTCGGAATTTCTGCAGCTGATCTGGCAGGTTCTGGGACTGGCGTTGCTGTTGCATGTTGGTTCGCCGCAATCGAAAGAGGGCGATGACCGGATGGAGGCGAAAATCGATCTGATTTTGCAAAAGCTCGATCCCGAGGCCAGAAAGCATCTCGGCGAGATCGATGATAAATACGGCGGGCGGGAGACCGATCCGTTTTTCAACGATCGCAGGGTTTGATCAGGCGGCGGTTTTAGCCTTCGGCGCGGCGGAGTTGACGAGGTCGCGGTAGGCGTCGCGCAAACGGCGTGTCACGGGGCCGACCTTGTATTCCAGCGAGTCGATTTTGCCGACCGCGGTGACTTCGGCGGCGCTGCCGGTGACGAAGATTTCCTCGAAGCTGCTGAGCTCCTCGGGGCGCATGCGGCGCTCCTCGGTCTTTATGCCGAGATCGCGGGCGATCTGCAGGACCGTTTGCCGCGTGATGCCGTTCAGGAAACGGTCGGCGATCGGGGTGATGAGGGCGCCGTCCTTGATCGCGAAGAAATTCGCGCCGGTGCATTCGGCGATATAACCTTCGAAATCGTGCATCAGGCCGTCGGTGTAACCGGCGGCGATGGATTCCTCGCGCACCATGGTGCTGAGGTTATAGTGGCAGCTGGTCTTGCTGTGGATGGGAGCGGCGTCGGGCGCGGGTTTTTTCCAGCGCGAGGTTTTGAGCGCGATGCCTTTTTCAAGAATTTCGGGCGAGAAGTAGCTGCCCCAGTCCCACGCGGCGACCATGACATGAACGGACGTGCCGTTGAAGCCGACGCCGAGGGACTCGCTGCCGCGCCACGCCATCGGGCGGATATAGGCGCCGCTCAGCTTGTTAGCTTCCATGACTTCGCGCTTGGCATTTTCGATGACGTCCAGCGAAACCGGGACCTGCATATGGATGAGCTCGGCGGATTTATGCAGCCGCTCGGCATGCTCCTTCGATTTGAAGATGACGCCGTTATAGGCGCGCTCGCCCTCGAACACCTGCGTCGCGTAATGGAGCGAATGGGTGAGGATGTGGACCTTGGCGTCTCGCCAAGGCACCATTTTGCCGTCGACCCAGATGTAGCCGTCGCGGTCGTGGAGGGGTTTCAGAGGGGGCTGGGCCATTGAAAATCCTTGGTTTTCTCTGTTTACGCTAGCGTCAATTCCGTCTAGGTTAATACAGGAAAAACATAGGGTTTGTAAACATTTTCATGAATTCCGCAGCCAATTCAACGCCCGATCTCGCCGCCCGGCCGCATGTGCTGGTGGTGGATGACGATGAGCGCATTTCGGAGCTGGTTTCGCGTTACCTGCATGAGCATGGCTTCGTGGTCATGGCGGCGGGGGACGCGAAAGAGGCGCGAATGATGCTGAAGAGTTTCGCCTTCGACGCGATGGTGGTGGACGTGATGATGCCGGGCGAGAGCGGGATCGAGCTGACGCGTGAGTTGCAGAAGACGCATAAGATGCCTGTACTGCTGCTGACTGCGCTGGGCGAGGCGCAGGACCGGATTACGGGGCTGGAGGCAGGCGCGGATGATTATCTGCCCAAGCCGTTCGAGCCGAGGGAGCTTGTTTTGCGTTTAAATGCGATTTTACGCAGGACGGTGCAGAAGAGCGAAACGCTGAAACCTTTCCGCATTGGCGCATGGCGGTTCGACCCGGAACGCAACGAATTGCGGGATGGGGATGAAATCATGCCGCTGACGGCGGCGGAGGCGCTGCTGATCCGCGCGCTGGCGGGGCGGCCGGGCGAGCCGGTTTCGCGCGAGGAGCTGGCGCAGAAATGTGGGCTTGACGCCGGAGAGCGGACGATCGACGTGCAGGTGACGCGCCTGCGCCGCAAGATCGAGAAGGATACGAAAGTGCCTCGTTATCTTCAGACCGTGCGGGGCAAGGGATATTTATTGCGGATCGAGGAGGGGTGATGTTTTCAGTGAAATCGTTCCTGCCGCGCACGCTGCTCGGCCGTTCGCTGATGATTTTGATCACGCCGATCCTGTTGATCCAGGTGATCGCGACATTTGTGTTCTTCGACCGGCACTGGGGCAAGATGACGACGCGGCTCGCCTATTCGGTGGCGGGCGAGACGGCGATGATCGCCAGCGCGGTCGAGAGCGACCCGTCGCCGGAAAAAATTCAGAACATTATCGGTTACGCGAGCCAGCATCTTGATTTGCTGGTTGGCTTCCAGCCCGGCGCCCAGATCGAGCAGAAATCCAGCAATTTCGAGCCGGATGCGTGGAAATCGCACATGGCGGATACGCTGCGGGGGCAGCTGGAGGCGAGCCTGCAACGCCCGTTTTTCCTGGTGATAGACGACGACGAGAAGTGGATTATCATCGACGTGCAGCTCAGCAAGGGCGTGCTCAGCGTGATCCTGCCGCAGCGGCGTTTGTTTTCATCGTCGGGTTATATTTTCCTGCTATGGATGATCGGGACGTCGGGTGTGCTGCTGGCGATCGCGATTTTATTCATGCGCAACCAGATCAGGCCGATCCGGAAACTCGCGGCGGCGGCGGAGCGTTTCGGCAAGGGGCGGGATGTCGCCTATTTCAAGCCGGAGGGCGCCAAAGAAGTGCGGCAGGCAGGCGAGGCGTTCCTTGACATGCACAAGCGCATCAAGCGCCAGATCGAGCAGAGGACGACGATGCTGGCGGGGGTTTCGCATGATTTGCGCACGCCACTGACGCGATTGAAATTGCAGCTTGCCATGCTGTCCGAGAATAAAGACACGAAGGCGATGAAGGGCGATATCCAGGAAATGGAGAAGATGATCGAGGGGTATCTCGATTTCGTGCGCGGCGAGGGCGACGAGGAAGCGCAGCCGGTGAGTTTGAAGGCCGTGATCGAAAAAGTCACGGACGCGGCGCGGCGGCAGGGGCTTAATATTGAATCCGGGGTGGGCCGGGAGGTTCAGTTGATGCTGCGGCCGGTGGCGTTCGAGCGTTGCCTCATGAACATCATCACCAATGCCGGGCAGTACGGGAAAAATATCTGGCTGTCGACGCAGCTCGATGGGAAATACCTGAACATCATTATCGAGGATGACGGGCCGGGCATTCCGGCGGACCAGTATGACGAGGTGTTCAGGCCGTTTTACCGCGTGGATTCATCGCGCAACGCGGCGACGGGCGGCGTGGGGCTGGGATTGCCGATCGCGATGGAGATCGTGCACGGCCATGGCGGAAAAATCTGGCTGGAAGAAAGCAATCGCGGCGGGTTGAAGGTCGTTATCCGGTTGCCGGTTTGATTGCGAAATTGCCATTGCGAACCCCCGCCTTCGCGAGGGCAGGCTTCGCGAAGCAAGCGCGGGTCCCCGCTTTAAAATTGTATCAGTTTATAAACACAACGCGCAATCCCGGCGCAAGCCTGGACCCATCGAATGGAAAAACGACCGCGAATAAACACGAATAAAGATTTTTTTAACGCGAAGAAACGAAGTTACGAAGAAGTCATTAATAAAAATAATAAATTCATTCGCAAATATGTACCTGGCTAAACAATCTCACCTTTCGTCATTGCGAGGAGCGCAGCGACGAAGCAATCCAGCCTTTTGCTTGCGGCTTTCTGGATTGCTTCGTCGGCCAAAAGGCCTCCTCGCAATGACGGCGAAACGATTTCACCACGCCATGACCTTCCAGTCCGTGCCGTCGCAGTAGGCGATTTCGCCGGGGCCGGGGAAGTAATCGACCTTGCCCGATCCCGCGCAGGAGCCGAGGCTGCCGCAATCGCCGGACGGGCAGGTGATTTCCTGCCAGTTCGCGCCGTCGCAGAAATAATATTTGCGGGCGGAAGGGTCGTAATCCATCCGCGCCTCGTCCGCGCATGTTCCCGCCGCCGCGAGGGCCGCGACTTCCGCGGCGGACAGGGCGCGGTTGTAGACACGCATGTCATCGATTTGCCCGAGAAAAGGAAAGCTGCCGTTGTTGTTGGCGCCGATATTTGCAGTTTTCGTATTGGAGACAGAGCCGAAAGTCCCGGAAATATTGAGGGAATGAACCGCCGCGCCGTTAACATACGCCGTA